>NZ_JASATK010000003.1:0-320754 GCF_038440275.1 Bacillus sp. OTU2372 | reverse complement strand
TATAAAATTCTCTGCTTTTTAATTAATATCTGAAAAATAATTGACATAACCACAGTAAAAGTATAGTTTCGGTACAGTTATACAGATAATTATACTATCAACAAAATTAAATAAGGAAAGAGAGGGCAGTTAATGAAACGACTATGGTATGGCGGAAAAATTTACACAATGGAAAAGGAAAAAGAAACAGTAGAGGCAATCCTTGTTGAAGATGACAGAATTATTGCAACAGGGACATTTAATGAACTTAGTAATTTAGCAGATGAGTTTATCAATTTGGACGGTGCCGCCATGTATCCTGGTTTCGTGGATAGTCACCTGCATATGATTTTTCAAGGTGAAAAGTTAACACGGCTAGATTTATCGAAAGCTGCATCAGCTGAGGAAATGTTAGATATGGTAAAAGCAGCAGCAAAGACTACACCTCCGGACCAATGGTTATTTGGAGAAGGATGGAATGAAAATAACTTTGCAGATCAACGGATTCCGACAATCCAGGAGCTCGATGCCATTCGCAAAGAACCAATCGTACTAACTAGAATCTGTCATCATGTTATTTTGGGAAATACAGCAGCCCTTGAGGCAGGCAGAATCTTTGGAGATAGTAAATCCCCAGCAGGCGGAGAGATTGGAAGAGATGAACAAGGTACGTTAAATGGTTTGTTATATGACCTAGCAACTAATTCCGTAACAGAAGCGATTCCACGAGAAGGTGAAGCGTACATCGAGTCTCTAACCCATTCGCTTAATCTTGCCATTGATGAGATGCTGTCCTATGGTTTAACGGGAGGACACACTGAAGATATGAGCTACTTTGGAAAGTTTTCAAATCCGTTAACCGCTTTCCATCGGGTTGTAGGGGAAAAACATCATTTTAGAGTAACACTGCTTCGACATAATGCTGTTTTTGAAAAAATGATGAAGGCCAATGTGACTTTTGACGAGCCATTTATTGAACCAGGTGCCATGAAAATCTTTGTTGATGGTGCATTAGGAGGAGCTACTGCTGCCTTATCAAAACCGTACTCAGATCAACCAAACAATCGTGGTCTATTGATTCAAACGAATGAACAATTAGAAGCATTAGTGAAACTAGCCCGGCATTATAATGAAGCTGTCGCCGTGCATATGATTGGAGATGCAGGCGCAGAACAGATACTTACTGTAATAGAAAAATATCCATTAACAAACGGTAAAAGAGACCGCCTGATCCACTGCTGTGTGTTACGTGAAGACTTAATAGACCGAATGGAAAAATTACCAGTAGTTTTAGACCTTCAACCCGCATTTGTACCTTCAGATTTCCCCTGGGTCCTCAATCGACTAGGTAAAGACCGGCTGGAATGGGCCTACGCGTGGAAAAAATTAGTCGACCGAGGATTAATGTGCTCAGCTGGGACAGATGCACCTGTAGAAGAGATTAATCCATTGTATTCTATTTATGCGGCAGTTGAGAGAAAAAAACCTTATGCAAAGCATGATGGATACATTCCGGAACAAAAGCTGTCTCGCTTCCAAGCAATCCAGCTCTATACAATTGGCAGTGCAAAAGCCATTTGTAAAGAACATGAACGCGGGCTTATTAAAGCTGGATATGTCGCGGATTTTTCCATCTTTGATCGTGATTTATTTGAGGGCTCATCCGAGGATATGCTTGCGGCAAAAGCCTTGAAAACAGTCGTAGCTGGTCGAATAGTATTTAATAGAAGTTAAATAAAGCAGAAATAGTAACATAGAAAACATGTCAAAGCTTTTATTTAAGTATGAAAATTGACCACAAGGTAACAATCTACTTTGTGGTCCTTCTATAAAAAGTTATTTAGTTAGTTCATTACGGTCCTCAATCTGTGGAGGTTCCTCTATCCATCCATTTTTGATCATAATCCTTCCTCCATCAGAGGCAAAAGTGGAAATATCTTTTGCCAGAAATGCCATTTTTGCTGGTAAGTCATTTCGTAAACTAAATGCGCTGCCTAATGCATTACTTCCGAGCCCAAATGACGTTAATAAACTGGTGTTGTACATCATCAATTTGTCTGAAAATGGTGCAATTTTCGACGCAGTTGCTTTACCTGCATGAGTAGCAGGGGGTTCAATAAAACTTTTGCGTAAAAATTCACCTAAATCCATTTCAATCTTTTTTGACAATTTCATTCCTCTGACGAGATAGTCTTGCACATCCTTATTTGAAGCTACTTGGGCAAATCCAATCATTAATTGCATTCCTACTAGGTTTGTTTCAATGGCATGATGGATAAGAGAAACTTCAATCGTATTTAAAGATCTCAGTTCTCCCAACAAATTGAAACCACTCCTATAATGGGTATCCTGTACAAAATGTACTTCTTTAGGCATCGATACAAAAGGTGGACGTACCAAAACTCCCTTTTCTAAAAGGAACTGAGTGGATTGGCTGTTCATCTCTTGGGATTCTGCAGTCAAATTGATAAAAAAATCATTAATATCTTTCCGATAGGACATGCCACAAAAAAGGGAATATAGGCTCATTTCCACTTTCGTCATCATATGCAAATACATGATATCGAAAATGTAATCATACAACTTTGGAGCTCCCTTAAATACATCCTCTTCTGTAAAACCAATTGGAATTACGGCTCCTTCTTGTTTGAAAATTTCCTTAATAGTATCTATTGTTATGGATGCATTATTATAATGAGTTTGTAACAATAGTTTTTCTTCATTATCGGCGTGCTCTATAAAATGCTCCAATATTCTTATAATCATGGTTTTTTCTTGATAAGTCATCCATAAATTGGCTAATTCTGATGAGGTAATTGGAACACCACTCGTCATTTAAACCCCTCCTAGTTTTTATTTTTTCTTATTTTAACCATAAGTTACTAATTTAATAAAAAAGAGGTCGCTTTAGGAATTAATTAGCTGTACCTGCACTGGTCTTTTTTTAAAATTGAATAATTAGGAAGCGGATAGTGGATACGCACATACTTCTATAGTATTAAAATTAATTCTTGTTTAATGGATCTGTTAAGTGATCTGATAGTTTTACCATACAAGGTAGTCAATACCTCTTATAAACGATCTTAAATCAAAAAATGAGGCAGCAGGATAGCCGATAACTATCGAGGGGATTACTTGGAGAATAATGATATTGGATTTTAAAGTTGAATCTGTTCTTCTATTTGTTCACCATTCTTCCCCTGATAAATAGCTTTTTTTTCGGAAATATGGACTGTATAGGTCATAATTCCTGCGTTTGCCATCTCTCTTAAAAAGTCCAGAAAGGGAAGGGTAATGTTTGCAATTGATTGTAATGCCTGATCTCTATTAAAGTGATTTGCAATCACAAAGTTTACTTGAGGTTCTGTTTGTAACTCCGAATGCTCGCCCATGTAAGAGGCTTGCCCTGTGGCAACATTTATTTGGTATTGCATAATCCCAATTTCAGATAATTCAACCAAAAATTCAGCAAAACTTGTCTTTCCTGTGCTTCTTCTTTCAATAATCTTATTTAACTCTTTCTCCGTTAGTTTGTCATTCATGATCATGCCTCCATAAGATTTTTTCTTCATCATTTTAACCGTAAAGCTAATTCTTATGCCTAGAATTGTAATATTCAAATCAAATCATTAAAAAGAAATCTTTTTGAAGGAAATTCTTTTGAAAACGGAGACTATAACCGCTAATGGAAGATGCAAAACTGCTTCCTTTACGTAAGAGAGAAGATTTCATAATGAAATGGGAACAACTGCTACTACCGTCACTTCCTGTTTTTGGCGGCCAATGACGATCGTTATGCCACTTTTTTAACCATCACGTTGACTGTACGGTTTATATCGTGTTATAGTAACATAACTAGAAAGGGGTGAGTAAGTTGGGAAGTTGTATCGTATTGGAGAAATAGCCAGTTTGATGAACCTGTCGAGAAGAACTATTGATTATTACACCCATATAGGCTTACTGAACCCTGTTAGGACGGATTCAAATTATCGAATGTACGGAGAAGAATCTATTAAAATTCTTGAATTAATTGAACATTATAAAACTCTTAATATGCCGCTTGAAGAAATTAAATCTGCTATTCGTATGATTAATACAGATACTGAGATAGATAAAGAGAAAATAGAGAAACATTGTGAACAGATTGCTAATTTAATGGATCATTTAAAAGAGGAAATAAAGGTAATGGAGCCAATACTTCAAAGATTAAATAATAGTGAAAAAGAAATACTTGTAAATAAACTTTCCTTACAGGGAGTAACGTTGGCGCAAACATTGTTATTATTATTTGGTTAATGACAGGTCATTAGATTCCTAATCATAACATTTATATTATTTTTTAATAAACCAGGAGGTGTATTCCTTACTTTTAAGTAAAAGTGAGGTGACCATTGATATTAATTAATTTGCTGATCATAGCAATTCTAATTGGATTTACTGCTTTTTTCGTAGCATATGAATTTGCTATTGTTAAAATCCGCAGTTCCCGAATTGACCAACTCGTTGGGGAAGGTAACAAAAATGCACTGGCAGCAAAAAAAATCGTTTCAAACCTTGATGAGTATTTATCTGCCTGTCAGTTGGGTATTACTGTTACTGCATTAGGTTTAGGATGGTTGGGGGAACCAACGGTCGAGCATATACTTCATCCGCTGTTGGTTACCTTAAACTTATCAGAAACTGTTTCAAGTGTAACATCCTTTATTATTGCCTTTGCCTCTGTTACATTTATTCACGTGGTCGTTGGGGAACTCGCACCAAAAACGTTTGCAATCCAAAAAGCTGAGACAGTCACATTGCTTTTCGCTAGACCAATGATACTATTCTATAAAATTATGTATCCTTTTATAAAAATGTTAAATGGTTCGGCTCGATTAGTTGTAGGGATATTTGGATTGAAACCCGCATCAGAACATGAAACAGCACACTCTGAAGAAGAGCTTCAATTAATTATTAATGAAAGTTATATGAGTGGAGAAATTAATCAATCTGAGTTTAAATACGTTAACAATATTTTTGAATTTGATGATCGAATTGCAAAAGAAATTATGGTACCACGTACTGAGATTGTTGCTTTTGATCGAACTCAAACGTTAGCGGAATGTCTTGAAATCGTAAAAGAGGAAAATTATACAAGATACCCAATTATTGATGGTGAAAAAGATAACATTGTGGGAATGTTGAATATGAAAGAGGTCTTGACGGATTATATCATCAATAAGAATTTAGATACGCCCATTAAACATTATGTACGTCCTGTGATTCAAGTTTTTGAGTCCATTGCCATTCACGATTTGTTACTTAAAATGCAGAAAGACCGCATTCATATGGCAATTTTAATGGATGAGTATGGAGGGACTGCAGGTTTAGTAACAGTCGAGGATATTCTTGAGGAAATTGTCGGTGAAATCCGTGATGAATTTGATGCGGATGAGGTACCAGATATTAATAAAATTAGTGAAAATAAAACCATCGTAGATGGCAAAGTTCTTATTGAAGAAATAAATGATTTATTTGGTTTAGACTTAGACGATACTGATATGGATACCATTGGTGGTTGGATATTATCACAGAAAATGGATATTGCTGAAGGTGAAAAAATTTGTCATGATAACTATGAGTTTAAAGTAATTGAAGTGGATAGCTATCAAATCAAGTCATTAGAAATTGTAAAATTAAACCAAGTGGCTGTTTAGTTGAATAAATGAATTTATTTCGCTAATTCATTTTGGATTGGGTAAAAAGGGGATACTGAAAAATCAGTATCCCTTTTTTGTGGGATTTACAGAAACTATCTTGTGGTTTATCTACCGAAGATTTTTCTGATTTCACACAAATATTATTATAACTTAAATAAAAATTTATATTATAGCTGAAGTGGGGTTTTCCTACTTTCTTTTTTTAAATCATCTCTCCAATAGGGGTAGCGTCAGGAAAATGCGGATTTACAACGTTAAGGAAGTTACAATATTAATAAGCCCAGTTTCTCAGAAAAAATTGAGAAATTGGGCTTTTTTCGTTAATCAAGAAAAGCGCCTGAGTGTTGAAGACTGTTAATTGAATAACAATCCATCCTATATGGGGTAGTACCAGCGTAGCTGACACCACCCGCAAAATGGTTCTCACAATATTTACATGTATTCAATGTAAATATTGATTTTCCAAAGGTATGATCATTTTTTGATGTTTTGTTCAAGTAATGGACATCCGTTAATCAAAATAGGTAATTTCTCTTTTGTTACTGAATATCATCTGTACTATGTGCGTTTGCCCTCGTCTATAACTATACTATGAGAAATATTAAGTTTATCCCAAACCCATGCCTGGAAAATTTCATCTATTACTTTTTTTAATGCTTTTTCATCCATATCCTCGTCAATACCTAATTTTTCAAAAGGGAATGTCTCTGTCGCCTCTATACCTTCATATTTTTTACTACTAAATGAAAAAGTAACTGTTTTACATATAAGCAACTAGCCAATGTGTCTCAATGGCGCATGTATGAAGACGCAATGAATAAAGCCCAAGCAGTATTAGTGAATTTTCATCACAGATTACAATTATCTTATTATTGGGGAGATGGCACAACATCTTCGTCGGATGGAATGAGAATGCAGTTAGGGGTTTCATCTCTACATGCAGATGCAAATCCACATTACAGAACTGGATAAGGAGCCACCATCTATCGATTTACGAGTGATCAATGTTCTTCTTACTACACAAAGATTATTCATACTAATTCAAGGTATGCGATTCATGTTTTGGATGGTTTGTTGCATCATGAGACGGATCTAACCATAGAAGAGCATTATACAGACACGGCCGGTTACACAGACCAAATTTTCGGATTGACCCATTTATTAGGATTTAAATTTGCTCCAAGAATAAGAGATTTATCGGACTCAAAATTATTTACAATAGATAAAGCAAGTGAGTATCCAAAACTAGAAGCCATTTTACGTGGACAAATAAATACAAAGGTCATTAAAGAAAATTATGAGGATGTATTGCGATTAGCTCATTCTATAAGGGAAGGAACAGTTTCAGCATCCCTTATTATGGGGAAACTAGGTTCTTATTCAAGACAAAACAGCTTAGCCACAGCCTTACGTGAGATGGGCCGAATAGAAAAGACGATCTTTATTTTAAATTACATTTCGGATGAATCATTAAGAAGAAAAATACAAAAAGGATTGAATAAAGGAGAAGCTATGAATGGACTGGCAAGAGCTATTTTCTTAGGAAAACAAGGAGAGCTTAGGGAACGGATCATACAGCATCAATTGCAAAGAGCCAGTGCTTTAAACATAATTATCAATGCAATCAGTATCTGGAATACTCTACATCTAACAAAAGCAGTTGAATATCAAAAACGGATAGGTAGTTTTAATGAAGAATTATTGCACCATATGTCACCTCTAGGTTGGGAACATATTAATTTACTAGGAGAATACCATTTTAATTCGGAGAAAATGGTCTCGTTAGATTCTTTAAGACCACTGAAACTTTCTTAACGTTGATAAAAACAGGGGAATCGTCAGGAAAATGGGCTTAACGTTGTAAATCCGCATTTTCCTGACGGTACCCCAATAAGAACCCGACGCAACTTCAGGATTTCCATAGGCTGCATAGAACCACTAGGGACACTATGCAGTGACGGAGTTCGGCTCGAACCATGGTTTTTGATGTGACTAATGGTAGCGGGAAATCCAAAAAGAACCTGGATAGTTTACCAGGTTCTTTTTATATTGCACAAAAACAGACACGATGATATAATCAAATCACATCTGCTTTCCGGTTGAATGTTATATATATCCCATAATATATTTATATTTTACCACTCCTGAAAGCTCTTGTCAAATTTTTTTCGAAGGAGAGATATTGAATGAGTTCTTTGGTTCTCGGTTTTCAGGAAATGGAAAAATCGCAGCTGTTGCTCGTTGGCGGAAAAGGATTGAATTTAGGACAATTATCTAAAATTCAAGGATTACAAGTACCGGAAGGATTTTGTGTAACAACAGTCGGATATCAAAAAGCCATTGAGCAAAACGAAACGTATCATGCATTGTTGGATCGGCTAACGATGCTAACAGTAGAGGATCGAGATCAGATTAGTGAAATCAGCAGGAAAATTCGACAAATCATTATGGAAGCAGAAATTCCTTCTGATGTTGTGAAAGCAGTTATTCGCTATCTCTCCCGGTTTGGCAAGGAACATACTTATGCGGTGCGTTCTAGTGCGACTGCTGAAGATTTACCATATGCCTCCTTTGCCGGTCAACAAGACACCTATTTAAATATCATCGGCGTCGATGATATTTTGCAGCATATTAGCAAATGTTGGGCCTCTCTGTTTACGGATCGCGCGGTCATGTACCGGATGCAAAACGGATTTAACCATAGCCAAGTTTTTATTTCCGTTGTCGTTCAAAAAATGGTATTCCCGCAGACCTCAGGGGTTTTATTTACTGCTGATCCGATTACCTCTAATCGAAAGCTGCTATCCATCGATGCCAGTTTTGGACTTGGCGAAGCATTAGTCTCTGGCTTGGTCTCTGCCGATTGTTATCAAGTACAGGATGGGGTAATCGTCAGCAAGAGGATAGAAATCAAAAAAATGGCTATTTATGGACGAAAAGAAGGGGGAACAGAGAATAAGCTGCTCAATCCTGATCAGCAAAAGACGCAAACCCTTACGGATCAACAAATTTTACAACTGGAACACATTGGAAGACAGATCGAAGAACATTTCGGCTGCCCCCAAGACATTGAATGGTGTTTGGCTGATGATACATTTTATATTGTCCAGAGCCGGCCGATCACCACTTTATATCCCATTCCTGAAGCAAATGACCAGGAGAATCACGTGTATGTATCTGTCGGCCATCAGCAAATGATGACTGATCCTATGAAACCACTGGGGATATCTGTCTGGATGTTAACAGGTGCCACACCCATGTTTAAAACTGGTGGGGGAAGGCTGTTTGTGGATATCACGATGGGCTTGGCATCTCATGCTGGCAGGCAAAATTTATTGGGTGTTTTAGGGCACTCCGATCCGCTCATAAAAGACGCGCTTATGACGATCATAGAGCGGGATTTTATAAAATTGGACCCAAATGACAAAAGCGAACTAGGGCCTGTTAAAAGTCATAAGGGTATGTCGTCTGCGGATATTCTGGCAGAAGCAGGAAACGATCCTGAAATTGTTGCTAAGTTGATTAAGAGTAGTGAGACATCGCTATCAGCGTTAAAACATAACATCGAAACTAAATTAGGATTGGATGTATTTGATTGTATCCTGGAAGATATGCGGCAACGGCGGCAGCGTGCGTCAGATATGAAAAATTTGAGTGTGATTATGGCCGCCATCCATGCTTCAGCATGGATCAATGAAAAAATGAATGAATGGTTAGGTGAAAAAAACGTAGCAGACACACTTTCCTTATCTGTACCTAACAACGTCACTTCCGAAATGGGTATGAAGCTACTGGATGTTGCAGATGTGATACGTCCCTATCCGGAAATAATTGAGTATTTACAACAGGTAAAGGATGATAACTTTTTGGATGAACTGGTTCAATTCGAAGGTGGGCAGCAGGTGCGTGTTGCTATTGCTGCTTATCTCGACAAATATGGAATGCGATGTGCCGGTGAGATCGATATTTCAAGAACACGCTGGAGTGAAAAACCAAGCATACTGGTACCTATGATCCTCAGTAACATCAAAAACCTTGAGCCTGGAGCCAGCAAACGAAAATTTGAGCAAGGGCGACAGGAAGCTTTGGACAAAGAACAGGACTTATTAGCCCTATTAAAAAAATTACCGGGTGGTGAACAAAAAGCCGAAGAGACAAAACAAATGATCGACCTGATCCGGAATTTCATCGGTTATCGTGAATATCCGAAATACGACATTGTAAGTCGCTACTTCATTTATAAAAAGGCTTTACTAAAGGAAGCGGAACGACTCGTACAGGCCAACGTTCTTAATAAAAAGGAAGATATTTACTATCTCACTTTTGAAGAGTTGCAGGAAACCATACGCACAAAGAAACTGGATGACCGGATCATCAGCAAACGAAAAGACGAGTACAAATTATATGAAAAACTAACTCCACCTCGTGTTATCACGTCTGATGGAGAAATAATTGCAGGGAAATACAAACGAGAACATCTCCCCGCCGAAGCTATTATAGGTCTTCCTGTTTCTTCCGGAGTGATCGAGGGACGAGCACGTGTCATTTTAAGCATGGAAGATGCTGAACTAGAAGATGGAGATATATTAGTCACCACCTTTACTGACCCCAGCTGGACACCATTGTTTGTATCCATAAAAGGCTTAGTCACCGAAGTTGGTGGACTGATGACCCATGGAGCAGTTATTGCACGTGAATACGGCTTACCAGCAGTTGTCGGAGTGGAGAATGCTACCAAAATGATAAAAGACGGGCAGCGTATTCGCGTGCATGGAACAGAAGGGTATATAGAAATATTGTAAATGGCTTAATACGTCAAGTAAGAGCCTCTGTCATAATGGACGGCATGGAACGCAACCTGTCATGGATAAAAGGGCAGTTACCCTCTTCGTCCTTTTATCTCCCCATCTTTTGTTACGTAATTGGTAGTAAATATATTGCAGTAATGGAGACTTTGTTGAAAAAAAACGACGATTTTATGCGCTAATAAGGTATCGATCAATCTTCCACAATCGAGCGCTTTTCTTGAGTAACGAAAAAGCCCAATTTCTCAGCATTAAAATTGGGCTTTTTAATATTGATTTCCTTAACGTTGTAAATTCGCATTTTGCTGGTGGCACCCCCAATAGAGGTTCAGTTCAATTTTTACCGGAGCAATCAAAACGTCGGAATGCTGTGTATTTTGAATAAACTAGGTAATTAACATGCAGACTATTTTTTTAGATACTTGTTATTTTGTGTTAAGCTCGGTTTCCAAAGTACATATTTTTCATGCTCAGGTTTGTAGCTGAGGGTGAAATGAGGGCTTTCATATACAGGGAAACAGAAGATAGGGAGTTGTTTGCATGTTTTTTTTATTAAATATTCTTGGCATTTTGGTTGTTTTTGGTCTGGTATTCCTTTGCTCTCCTAATAAGAAAAAGGTAAAGTGGCGATCTGTCCTTAGTTTAATTGTAATTGAACTGCTTATTACCTGGTTTATGCTAGCAACTAAAATCGGGACATGGATCATCAATCAAATTGCTTCGTTTTTTACGTTTCTTATTTCCTGTGCAAACGAGGGAATCTCTTTTGTCTTCCCATCTGCAATGGCGAATCCCTCCATTGATTTTTTCTTTAGCGCCTTAATGCCGATTATCTTTATCATTACCTTTTTTGATATCCTCACTTATTTTGGGATCTTAATTTGGATTATCGATAAAGTAGGCTGGGTGATTTCCAAGATTTCAGGCTTACCAAAGCTGGAAAGCTTCTTTTCATTACAAATGATGTTCCTTGGAAATACAGAGGCATTAGCCGTTATTCGTCAACAGCTCTTAGTGTTAAGAGAAAACCGCCTACTTACGTTTGGAATTATGAGTATGAGCAGTATTAGCGGTTCTATTATCGGTGCCTATCTTAGCATGGTACCTGGGACATATGTATTTGCAGCTATTCCTTTAAACTGCTTAAATGCTTTACTGCTTGCAAGTATTTTAAATCCTATAGAGGTCAGTAAAGAAGATGATGTGGTCTATGTTCCTTCAAAAGAAGAACGAAAAGATTTCTTCTCTACCATTTCAAATAGCATGCTTGTCGGAATTCGTATGGTCATCGTCATCATGGCCATGGTCGTAGGTTATGTAGCGTTAACTGCCTGTGTAAATGGCTTTTTGGGTTTCTTTGTCCACGGGCTAACAGTCCAAAAGATTTTCTCAGTGATTTTTAGCCCGTTTGCTTTTCTTCTTGGCTTGTATGGCCATGATGCCATGTACGTTGCCCAGTTGATGGGAACAAAGCTTGCCACAAACGAATTTGTAGCAATGATGGATCTTAAGAAACATTTAGATTCGTTACCACGGCATACCGTAGCCGTGGCAACTACATTTTTAACTTCATTTGCCAATTTTAGTACGGTTGGTATGATTTACGGAGCCATCGCTTCTATTATGGGTGATGACAAGTCTCGTATAATCGGAAAAAACGTTTGGAAGCTTTTAGTGAGCGGAATTGCCGTATCTCTTTTAAGTGCCATGTTCGTTGGTTTGTTTATATGGTAAAAAAATTAGAGCCTAAATGGGCTCTTTTTATTTATTTGGTAATAATGGCATAAATTAAAACGGATAATATTAGTTAAATACTTGAAGTAAAGGTTCGTCAAACTGGAGGTACATCATGACAAAGATCAGCAAGCTCATTACAGCAACAATCTTAGTCCTTTTATTAATGTCAGGAATGTCATCAGTTAAGGTCAGTAGGGCGGAGACAGAACCTCCACAAATTGTGGGAGCGTTTGGAGTAGCCATAGATGCCTCAACAGGCGAGATTCTTTATAACAAAAATGCCCATTCAAAAGCGTATCCTGCAAGTATGACTAAAGTGCTAACAGCCACTATTTTAGACGAACGAATGGAAGATGGAGAAATGTTAATGGTTAGCCGAAATGCCGCAGCTCAAGAGTGCCTTTGTTTGGGGCTTACACCGGGAGAGAAGATTTCTAAACTAGACGCAATGAAAGCATTATTGTTATTAAGTGCAAATGATGTGGCGGTTACGATTGCTGAAAACGTGGCCGGCAGTGAAGAAGGGTTTGCTGAACTGATGAATCACAAAGTGAAACAATTGAGTCTAAAAAACACCCATTTTGTTACACCAAATGGTCTTCATGATCCAAATCATTACACCACTCCATATGACATGGCCCTCATCACAAGAGAAGCGATTGAGCATCCTAACGTTCTGAAGGTCTTGTCTACACAAACAACACAAATTAAAACAAGCATGCAAGAAAAAACGATCCATAATCTACTTCACACCATGCCGAACGCTATTGCTGGTAAACCTGGATTTACCGATGCAGCACAGCACACATTAGTTGAATATTTAAAAAAGGGCAATAAGGAAGTCATCTCTGTGGTCATGAAGTCGGATAAAAGGTCAAAATATAGTGATATTCAAACAATGGCAAACTATTCATTCGATTATATGCAAACACTTACGGCGCGCTGATCATGTTTCCGAAACGTTAAGAAAGAGGGAAGTCAAACACATCAATAACAAATCAATTGGTTTAAGTTGTCTGCAAAAGAATTATCTTATATGATTATACATATTCAATAGGCGATGGAGTCGCCTTAAACCGTCGAAGTGACTGATGACTCCCACCAGTGATTTACTTATTACTGATAGGAGTCTGTTTTTTTACACCAATATGATATAAGAGGTTGTATGAATGAATTTATTAGCTGTTGGAATAGGTGGCTTTTTTGGGGCCATTTTGCGTTATTTGATCGGAAAAGTGATTCCTCTACCATCGGGATTTCCATTAGGAACCTTGGTCATTAACCTGTTGGGTTGTCTATTTTTATCATGGTTTTTCACTATTACGGTAAAACGAACGAATATTAATCCGAATTTAAAATTAGCTATTGGAACAGGTTTTACAGGTGCCTTTACTACCTTTTCAACCTTTTCTGTTGAAACACTGAATTTGTTTAAAAATCATCAAATTACAATGGCTTTTATCTATGTGGTTTTAAGCATTTTAGGAGGAATTACACTCGCATTGTTTGGTGCTAAATTGGCTGAATATCAGTCTGAGAATCAAAGGAGAGGAGTAGAGAAATAATGTTATTTGTAGGTATTGGAGGTATATTTGGTGCTATCATGCGATTTCAGCTAGGGAAATGGATCACTGCCAAAACATCTGGTGCATTCCCAATTGGAACTTTTATCATTAATATTACTGGCTCGTTTGTACTTGGTCTCCTAGCTGTTTTACATCTAGAGAAGGAAATTCCGGAATGGTTTTGGCTATTGTGTGGAACTGGTTTTCTTGGAGCCTATACGACCTTCTCCACATTCGGATACGAAACCATTCAAATGCTGCAGAAGAGGGAAACTAAATACGCAGTGCTTTATGGTAGTATTTCAGTGTTTTTTGGTATTATTTTTGCGTGGGTTGGGAGCATTATCGGCATCAAGTTTTAATCGTAGGTATAGTACTTTAATACTAAGGATTAAGCTAATTATTACCTGATCTGTAGGTTTAAACCGAGAGATTGATAGCTAAGAATATCAATTATTTTTATTTACACTAACTTAACAATAGATTACTTGAATCTAGTTACATTTTGTTTTAATATATAAGCAAATAATTATATATTGATTTATTGCGATTAGAAATCCATGACAAATACATAAATTTCGACAAGACTACAGAAAATTTGTTTTAAATCCACGGATTTTAAATAAGAAGAATTATTTGATTATATATTTAAGGAGGTTTCCGTATTGTTGAAATCAATAGTCGAAATAGAAAAAGCGGCAAGCGTTTTAAAATTATTAGGGGATAAAACACGGTTAACCATTGTGGCCATTCTTAAACAAAGAGAATGCTGTGTGTGTGAATTCCTCGAAGTATTTGATATGAGTCAGCCTTCTATCAGTCAACATCTACGAAAACTGAAGGACTTAGGGTTAGTTAAAGAGGACCGCAGGGGACAGTGGATTTATTATTCATTGAATTCACAATGTGACTTGTACGAATTGATAGAAGATATTTTAGAACATGTGCCAGTCCAGACAGAAAAAATTAAACAGATAGAAAAAAGCAATCCTACACTTCGTTGTGGTTGTTAAGCAATTGAATCATCAAGGGGATTAGATAAATATGAAAAAAAAGTTAATAAGCGAATTTTTAGGAACTTATTTTCTGATTTTTGCTGGGACGGGTGCAGTAGTAATAGATACGATTACTAGAAGTTTAACTCATGTAGGCGTAGCTCTTACATTTGGACTGGTCGTAATGGCACTAATTTTCACTTTTGGTCACCTATCGGGGGCACACTTTAATCCAGCGGTAACGGTTGGATTTTTCATCCATGGAGATATAAAGAAGAGAGAAGCAATTTATTATATTATTATTCAAATCATTGCAGGAATGGCAGCAAGTTTAACTCTATTAGGTTTATTGGGAAACATCGCTTCATTAGGGACAACCATACCAAGAGGTTCATGGCCACAATCGTTTGTGTTGGAATTTATTCTTACATTTTTCTTAATGATGGTGATTCTAGGTTCTGCTGTCCATGGGCGAGCTTTAAAATCATTTGCAGGAATTGCTATTGGTGCAACAGTCGGATTAGAAGCCATGTTTGCGGGTCCTATCAGCGGTGCATCGATGAATCCCGCAAGATCCATTGGCCCGGCACTTGTATCAGGAACAACTCAACATTTATGGGTGTATATTGTTGCTCCTATTATAGGAGCAAGTTGTGCGGCAATTATTTATAAAATACTACACGAAAAATAAAGGAGAATACTTTATGTCTAAAAAGAAACTTTACTTCTTATGTACAGGAAATTCATGCCGAAGCCAAATGGCGGAAGGTTGGGCAAAGAACCATTTAGGCGAAGATTGGGAAGTACGCAGTGCTGGGATTGAAGCACACGGATTAAACCCAAATGCCGTAAAAGCGATGAAAGAAGCTGGTATCGACATTTCAAATCATACTTCTGATATTATCGATCCTGAATATCTAAACAATGCTGATTTAGTTGTAACATTATGTGGTGACGCTGCGGATAAGTGTCCTGTTACTCCACCAAAAGTAAAACGAGTTCACTGGGGTTTTGATGACCCAGCAAAAGCTCAAGGAAATGACGAAGAAAAGTGGGCATTCTTCCAACGTGTCCGTGACGAAATCGGAGAACGCATTAAGCATTTTGCTGAAACTGGTGAATGAGAAATGAATTATATAGCCAAGAGTAAAAATACTCTTGGCTTTAACTTTAGGAATCATATAAGTAAATACTTATACTAAGACCCTTTAGGAGGTTTCATTAATGAATAAAGTTGAAATTTTCGATCCAGCATTATGCTGTGCTACAGGTGTATGTGGTCAAGTGTAGATCCAGAGTTAACAAGAGTAGCAACGGCTATCTTTCTTTTAGAAAAAAAAGGATACGACATCAAACGATATAACCTTGGATTTGAACCAGCCATTTTTGTTGAGAACAAAGAGGTAAGCAAAGTTCTTCACGAAAAGGGGCCAAATTCACTCCCTATAACCTTAGTTGAAGGTGAAATTGCAAAAATTGGAGCCTATCCAACCAACGATGAATTTGCTGAATGGTTTGGAGTTCAGACTGAGGAACTTAGCGAAAAACCAAAACCACGTCTTACAATTGATTTAAAACCATCGAAATAAGAAAGAAGTGAAAATTATGTTTCAATCTTTCCAACCGAAAATCATTGTGAACACCAAGTTTTTATTTTTCACAGGAAAAGGTGGAGTAGGGAAGACATCGACTGCGTGTGCAACCGCTGTAGCATTAGCTGATGATGGAAAAAAAGTCTTAATTGTCAGTACGGACCCTGCCTCTAACTTACAGGATGTATTAGAAGTTGGGTTAACGAATACACCGGTTGCAATTTTAATGTGCCAAACCTTTACGCTTGTAATCTTGATCCTGAAGAAGCTGCAAGAGCCTATCGAGATAGAATTATTGGGCCTTATCGTGGGAAACTTCCTGATGCAGTAGTGACTACTATGGAAGAACAATTATCAGGGGCTTGTACAGTTGAAATTGCAGCATTCGATGAGTTTACAAATTTACTGGCAGATCCTAATGTCGTTGATGCTTACGAGCATATTATCTTTGATACGGCACCTACGGGACATGTTGGGGTGGATGTTACCTGCTGCTATGCTACTCAAGATAAATTTTGGGTAACCGACCCAGACGGGAACGAGTGGGAGTTCTTCTACACAAAAGGTGATGTAGAGACAATGGCTACACAATCAACATGCTGAGCAACAACAACATCCAAGATAGAAATTAAAAATTCCTCCTGTTATTAATAGCCTCTTAAACAGAGTAACTAAACATTAAAAAGTAAAAAAACGCTGAAATCTCAGCGTTTTTTTTATTACCGTTCATATTTAATTTGGGGGAATTACTCACTGTTTTAATAATGAAAAGGACAAGTTCTTATAATAAAAAAATAGACAGCCCATTTTTTATTCTAAAATGATATTCGTTTATGCTTGTCCATTATACTAACATAATATATTTAATGTAAGGGGCCCCTTATAAGTCATATGTACAGAAAGGGGGAAATTAAATGACTAGTTTTATCACAACATTAGGCAAAGTTCTTGTGATTATTTTGTTATTGCTTGCTTTGCTTGTTGCTAGCTTATTCGGCCTAAATACAAATCCAATCAATGCAGCGATTATTGCAATCCTTCAGGACCCATAGTTGAAAGATCCCATAATGTAGGCTAAAAATCTATTTAATTAGAACTGAACTCTAGAAGATTATTGTAATATTAAATAATCTTCTAGGTTCTTCCATAAAATTAGTTAAATTCATTTGATTTACTTTAATTTTATCATAAATAATGTTTCCCATAGTTGATGAATTATCACTATACAAATGTACTTATACTTCATAAAATGTATTAGACAATTTAGAGTCCTATGTTTAACTAAATAAGGGTGGAGTGGAAAAAAATGAACAATCGGGATAACAAGGAAGATCAGGATGAAATTTTGAATTCCTTAGATATGGCTTCTTTAATGAAAAGCATAGATATGAGTTCTTTAATGAAGAATGTTGATATGGGTTCTTTAATGAACAATGTGGATATGAACTCATCTAACAATCTAGATATAAATTCATTAATGAAGAATGTTGATATGGGTTATTTATTGAACAATGTAGATATGAACTCATTAATGAATATGGCAACAAATCTTCTGAAAGATGATTCATTAAAGAATTCTACAAAGGAACTTGGTAATAATACGCAAAGTCCTATTTTAAATCTTCTAAAAGATGATTCATTAAAGAATTCTGCAAAGGAACTTGGTAATAATACGCAAAGCCCGGTTTTAAATCTACTGAACTTATCAGATAAAAAGGAAAATACAGCAGTGGCCTCACTTTCTGAACAACTTGAGAAAACCACTAAGGAACTTTCCGATATAAAAAATCAAATTAATCACCTAAATGAACAAATTAAAAATTATGATATAAATTATACTAAAACAAAAAAAAGACTCGTATACCTAAAAAAAGAAAATAAACAACTTTCCAAATTAATTCAAAAGTTATTAGAAAACGATTCGAAAAGAAATAAAAAATGATTTTATATCATAAATTAGAATCTTTGCAACTAATTAACAAAAAAGACCGCTAAGCCCTTTAGCGGTCTTTCTTACTGATTCCTTTGCTTTTGCTATAATCCCAATATTTAAGGGTATCCGTTTGTCCAGTCGGTTCACTTTTTAGAATATGTCCGTCTTTGTCTTTATAGACTTCATATTCCTCGTATGTTTCAAAGATGTAGCCATTCTTCTTTTCACGTTTCACCAGCCGTTCCTCTGTATCAGGAACGTCCGTTGATGGTTCCAACGCTGCTGGCACAGCGGCGGCGGGCTGGTCGTTCGAATAGGCATAGTTTTTATTCAGGAATGAATATGGTGAATCAAGATAAGCCGAAAAGCCCAAGAGAATCACAGCAAAAAAAACACTAATAAAGGTTTTTCTTTTCATGTTTATGCTCCTCACTTCGATTGAATCCTCAAACCCATTTTATGCATGTCCATTCAACATATACCTATTTAATTAAAGGTTCTTCACTTTTACAGGATTCACCCGAGGCCGAAAGATAAGAAATAATACTAAGGCAACGAATGTAATAATAACTCCTGAAATGTAAGGTAGTCCGATGGTTAAAGAAAATAACCAACCGCCAAGGGGCGGTCCAATGATTCTGCCCAATGAATCAAAGGAAGATAATAAACCTGTCGCCCGGCCATGACCTGTCGTCGATATCTTCGTCAAGAGGGAAGAAACACTTGGTCGAATGACACCATTACCTAACCCAAATATTGTTAGAAAAATGGCAGCAGTAGAAAAACTATGAACAAGTAGGATAAGACCAAACCCGATCGCAGAAACAATCATTCCGCCTTGAATGACTGTACTCTCGCCGTATTTTTTCGTTAGTCTGCCGACTAACCCACCTTGAACAAGGGCACTCCCGAATCCCATGATCATGAAAATATAGCCAAGCTGAATGGAATCAAGGCCCGCTCTTTTAGCAGCAAAATAAGCAAATGTTGCTTCGAGACCGGATAGTGATAAAGAAATCAGAAACTGTACAAAAAACAGAATAGAAGTATGACCGTTGAGTACTTTCCAAAAAGATGGTTTTTTATGTATCGTTTCACTGCCGGTCTGTTTTGATTCCTTAAGTAAAATCAATACAAGAAATAAGGTGATCAACGATGACCCGCTTGCAAGATAAAAGGGCATATTTAAGCTGATTTTTGAAAAAATACCGCCTATTGCTGGACCAAAGACAAAGCCAAGTCCTGTCGCAGCTCCTATAACCCCCATACCTTTGCCTCTATTTTCCTCTGTAGTAATATCCGCAACATAGGCCATGGCGGTTGGCATATTTGCTGAGGACAGAATTCCTCCAAGTATTCTTGCCGCAAACAGCATCCACAATTGTGTTGATACGGCTTGGATGAAAAAGGAGATAGCTAAACCGGCTATTCCAAGCATCATCACCGGCTTTCTCCCGATTCGATCGGAGACTTGACCCCAAATGGGAGCAAAAATAAGCTGCATAAGCGAATAAACCGCCATTAATAGTCCGAGTTCAGTTGGATTTGCCCCAATTTCCTCAGCATAAAACGGCAAAACTGGAATAATGATTCCGAAACCAACCATTACCAAGAACATAACAAGAAATAATATAGGTAAAGCCTTTTTTGTTTCCAACTATTCTCACCCCCGCTGTAAAAAAACAGTACATTCTCTATAAGGATAAAGGATATAGACGTGTTAAAACAAGCATATAAATCCCATTATTTCCTTGACTGGAAATAGTATGCAGACAAATGCGTTAATAGCTTACAATGAATCCTATTTTTTGAAATAGAAGGCAAATGGACGAATTCCCAATTATGAGGAGGCAGCCGAAATTGTCACCACTTTTGGACTGTATTTTGATGGAGGTATGTTGGTTCGAGAAGCACAACAGCCGAAAGAAATTGATAAAAAGCCAAGCTAATCTTGGATAGTTGATTACTATTAATATGCTATCAACATGATAGCATCAATCTAGTTAATGATAGATCATACAAAAAAAACACATCTTAACAGGAAGATGTGTTTTTTTACCTATTGCACTGCTTTTCTCGTGCTTTCTGAGGCAAAGTCCGCAATTATAACAAGAATCATATAACACAAGAGAAGCAAGGTTATTTGTGTGTAATTGAAAAAGCTCATCGCAAGCTTAAAGTCCATTCCTAAACCGCCTGCTCCGACAAACCCAACAACGATGGTTGTCCTCATAATCACTTCCCAGCGATAGAGGATATAGGTAAGAAATCTAGGCATGACAATCGGTAGGATCCCATAAAAGAACGATTCTGTTTTAGATGCACCCGCAACTGCCAAATTCCGAATGGGACGGGAGTCCATGTCTTCAATTACTTCAGCCCAAAGTTTCCCCAATATTCCAAAATTATGGAGGGCAAGGGCAATCGCGCCTGGTAATAAACCCGGTTTAAAGATAAAGATAATCATCATCGCCCAAACTAGCTCAGGAACTGCCCTGGAAAAAATATAAGCGAGGCGGACCACACCATAAAGGAGCCAATTGTACCATTTTTTAGATCCGCTTAACTTTCCATTGGCGATGTTTCTAGCTGCCGGAACCACTGTAAGAAGTGCGGCAATGGTGGCGAAACCAATCGCCATAATACTCATTTCAAGTGTTTCTATTGTAAGCTTTAACGCTGCAGACCAGCTTTCTCCATCTAGGAATGCAGGATGTTCGACACCGATTCCCATTAGCCCTCCAAAAAATCTTTTGGCCGCTTCGATGTTCTTATCAGAAAGCAGCTCAAAAAATTGTGCGTTCTCACTAATATTGATAAATACCCATGAGCCGATTATAAGCAATAAGGTGAAACAGACAGATCTCCAGCCAGAGCTGAAACCGCGCTGTTTTTTTCGCTCTATTAAGGCCCTGCGAACAAAATTACTCCATAAATCCACTAAAATGACGAGTCCAATAAGAAAGAACACAAAGGCCCAAACCCGATCATACCTTAAATCCTGAAGGGAAAGCTGAATTTGATACCCTAGGCCGCCTAGACCAATAAAACTCATAATGGCAGAAGAACGGATTGCACATTCAAAGCGGTACATCGTGTAACTAATCATATCCGCCCAAATCAATGGAAGGTAGCCATATATGAGTGTTTGAAGTTTAGACGCACCCGATGTTTTTAATGCTTTTATAGGTTCTTCCGAGACATCATTTAGCATATCCGCGAAGATTCTGCCCAAGATTCCACCGTAAGGGATAGCTAGGGCAAATATTGCAGCATAAGGGGAAAGTCCAACTGCTGCCACAAACAGCCATGCCCAAATGAGTTCATGTATCGAACGTGTAAATCCTAAAATCCCCCTAAAAAACACCTTCGAAACCCATTTCGATGTTTTTGTAGAAGTTAATACACCAGATGCGAGAATCCCTACGACAAAGGCATACAGGATGGCGAGCGACATACCTGCAACAGCATACGCCAATGTAATCCACGTTGATTCAAGTCCAAGAACGAGAACTTCAGGGGATAGGTCAGGATGAAAAAGTCCTTCAAATATTTGCACTAATGTTGGAATCCCGCCGGAATGAAATAAATCGGCATTCCACCGTATCGAAAAAAGACTCCAGACAAAAATAGCTGCCAAGAGGAGAGAAAGGAGAAAGCGATTATGCAATCGAAATAAGCGGGTTAACCTCATATGGTACCACCGCTTTTTATTTGATATAACTCAGCTAAGTGGTCATCTGTAACTTGGTCGGTTGGCAAGTCAAAAAATAACTCGCCATTTTTCATCGAAATAATTCTAGTAAAATATTTTCTAGCGTATTCAACAGAGTGGAGGCTGGTAATTAACGTCTGGTTTTCCTCTGTGACAATTTTTGTCAGCATGGATAAAATGTCATCGGCTCTGGCTGGGTCTAGTGAAGCCACAGGTTCGTCGGCTAAAATGACTTCCGGTTTTTGTACCATCAGCCGAGCCATGGCGACACGCTGCTGCTCACCGCCTGATAAAGTGGAGGTAATTTCATAGGCTTTATCATGAAGTCCGACACGTTCTAATGCTTTAAGCGCTAACTGTTTCTCCTGTGGGACTAATAATGAAAAAAGGGACTTAAAGGTTCCCCATTCAGAAAGTTTTCCGGCTAGAACATTATGGATAACCGCAAGCGGCCCAATCAAATCGAATTGCTGGCGGATGACGCCAACCTTTTTGGCAAATGTTTTTCCTTTTTTATAAGCAGAAAGGGGCTTGCCATCGATGAGAAGGTCGCCTCCTGAAATAGGCACAAGTCCAGTAATGGAATTAAGCAGAGTGGTTTTACCCGCTCCGCTTGGTCCAATTAATGCGACTAATTCACCTTGTTTTATGGTAAAAGAAAGGGAAGATAAGGCTATCTTCCGCTCAAAATGTTTTGTTAAATTGTTGGCTTCAACCATATTTTTTGAAGACATTTCTCTGACACCTACTACTTAATGATGTTTAATTCTTTTGCTACCTTTTGAATCTTTTCATAATTACTATTTTTAGTTTCGATAAATTTATCGGTTTGGAAAAAGTCCGTAATTTCTTTTTGATCTGTTGTAATGGAAAGAATCGCATCTTCTACCTTTTTCGAAGCGCCTTTTCCAAAGACATCGTCAACATTGCTATTGATTGTCCAGTTATAGTCATAAAAAGAAGGGGTTGTATAGAATACCTTAACTTTGTTTGTATCAACTTTTTTATCTTTAACGGCTGCTTGCCAAACAGCTTCGTTTAGTGCACCCGCTTTGAATGCACCTGATTCTACTAATTTATAAGTTGTATCATGAGAGCCAGAGAAGTTTGGTTTTCCATCAAAATCTTTGTTCGCGTCAATTCCAGCTTCTGTTAAGAAATAACGTGGCATTAAATGCCCAGAAGTTGAGCTTTCGCTGCCGAATGTGAACGATTTACCTTTTAAATCTTCAAGCTTTGTAATACCTGAATTGGGTTGAGTAATGAATACAGAGTGGAATTCAGCATCTCTTGGTCTTTGCGCAAAAGATTTAGCACCTGGTACAAGATTAATCGCTTGAACACTTGTTAAACCACCAAACCAAGCCATATGAATTTCACCGCGTTGAAAGCCTGTTACAAGTGCAGCGTAATCAACTGACGGAACAAATTCTACTTTCATTCCTGTTTTTTCACTAAGGTATTTAGCTACTGCCGTCATTCCTTTATCAAGCTCGGCAGCATTCTGGTCAGGAATCGCACCGATCTTTAAAACTTCTTTTGTATTCGTAGTTGTTTCCTTTTTGCCTTCACTTGCTTTTTCATCCTTTTGGCTGCCACATGCAGCAAGTGAAAAGACAAGCATAGCTAATAATAACATAGAAAGCCATTTCTTCATAAATTTCCGCACCTCTTAGTATAGTTAATTCCTATTTCCTTTCTCATTATAAAGAAAGAAATTTGTCGAATAAATTCATTTAATCTATTTGTTCTATCCAAATCAATCGATTATTTATATAGGTAAATATCAGAAATTCATTTAAATGCCCAGAGTCAATAAGAAAAACCCCTAATAAATGGCAGGGGTCAGGTACACGTTCTTAAACTGTCATTTGTGACCATTCTTCAACATTCCACACTTTGGTTACCCAATCTTCATAAAAATCAGGTTCGTGACAAACTAGTACTACAGTACCTTTATATTCTTTTAAAGCACGTTTCAATTCTGCCTTGGCATCAATATCCAAGTGGTTTGTCGGCTCATCGAATAAAATCCAGTTGCTTTCATTCATCATCAGCTTGCAAAGGCGGACTTTTGCTTGCTCTCCACCGCTTAGCTGATTCATTGGGCGTGAGATATGCTCATTTTTTAAACCGCAGCGGGCAAGAGCAGCCCTAACCTGATGCTGATCCATTGAAGGGAAGGCATTCCATACATCATCAATTGGTGTAATATTGCCCGCTTTTACCTCTTGTTCAAAATAAGAAGGGAAGAGGAAGTCACCGCGTTCAACCTTACCATTTAACGGGTCAATTTTTCCAAGCATGGTTTTTAGAAGTGTGGATTTACCAACACCGTTGCAGCCAATAATTGCCACTTTTTCACCGCGTTCAAGCGTCATACTCATTTTCGGCAGCAATGGAGTTGTATAACCAATCTCTAAATCTTTTGCTTCAAACACATAGCGGCTGCTTGAACGTGACTCTTTGAAGCCAAAGGTAGCCTTTACGGCAGTTTCAGGACGGTCAATCCTCTCGATTCTATCCAGCTGTTTTTGACGGCTTTTAGCCCGGCCGGTAGTCGAATAACGGGCTTTGTTTTTCGCAATAAAGTCCTCTTGTTTTTTGATAAATTCTTGCTGTTTTTCATAGGCATTGATATGCTGATTTTTATTGATTTCCGCTAGTTCTAGGAATTTTTCATAGCTTGCTGTGTAGCGGGTAAGCTTAGAGAATTCTAATTGAAAAATAACATTGGATACAGGGTTCATAAATTCTGTATCATGGGAAATTAAAATAAACGCATATGGGTATTCTTTCAGATAAGAAGTTAACCAGCGAATATGTTCAACATCTAGATAGTTGGTTGGCTCGTCTAATAATAGTACCTTGGGCTGTTCTAATAGTAGTTTGGCTAACAGGACCTTTGTACGCTGTCCGCCACTTAGTGCGCTGACATCGCGGTCTAAGCCAATCGCATCCAAACCTAATCCTCGTGCTGCTTCTTCAATCTTAATATCTAGTGAGTAAAAACCACCTGCATCCAGGGCATCTTGGATTTCACCCATTTTTTCCAATAAAACCTCTAACTCTTCAGGTGAGGCATCACCCATTTGTGCGATAACTTCATTCAATTCCTTTTCTTTTTCAAAAAGAGGAAGGAAGGCATCCCGAAGAACATCTCTCATTGTTTTGCCTGGTGTTAACACGGTATGTTGATCCAAATAGCCATAATGAACGCCTGGTGTCCATTCAACACGGCCTCCGTCGTGAATCAATTGTCCCGTAATAATATTCATTAAAGTGGATTTACCAACACCATTCGCGCCGACTAATCCAACATGATCTTCTGCTAATAAACGAAAAGATACATCCTTAAATAATGTGCGATCTCCAAATGTATGGGATAAATTTTCAACAGTTAATAAGCTCATTTTTATTCGTTATCCTCGCTTTGTTCAAGAATTCATACAAAAATACATCATACTAGATTTTTTAGAATTCGACTAGATTTTTTAGCAGAAAAAATTGTAAATTACTTGGAAATCAAAAGAGTGTTCACATCCCATTGATGAATCCAATGAATGTATTTTTTATCATCCTTCGATTTCCGATGTATAACAAGTCTATCTATATGGGTAGGTTATATAAAAAAGGAAAAATTGTATGATCGGATTGCTTATTGCGGTTGTAATCTTTAATTTTATTGCATATAAAACAAATAAGCGACTAACACTCAACCAAATCGTTCACATTTGGACTTTTTCGATTGCCTTGCAAAGCTGCTTTGATATTTTTGTCGAATTTAAATTTCATGGCTATTGGTACTTTGATAAAGAAATTGATTGGCCAGGCTTGATCCCACACCTCTTAATTGTCCCACCGGTAATTATCATCTTTTTAAACCTTTTTCCCTTTAAAAGCAAAACCAGAAACAAATCACTTATCTCTTTATCTTTGTTATTGTGATTTTAGCATATGAAAAGATTGCATTACTTCCAGAGCCTTTTGGATATTTCCATTATGGCTGGTGGCGTTTGTGGCACGCAGTCATACTTGATCCTATACTTTTGTTAATTTTATTGGGATTTTATAAATGGATTTGTAAGTTGGAACGCCGTGCAGGAAGTAGTTATGAGAAGCCGAGGTACTGAGACAAAGTCTTGCTCCGAAGTCCTGCTCTATTTTTCTTAAGATTGATGAAGAAGTTTAAACAAGCGTTATACCTTGTACATATAATAGGGAAAGGGAAGGAGTGTTTGAATGGCGGCGTACAATCAAGATGGAATATCTATTGGTACTATATCAGGGGGGATTGTTAACTTTGGTGGAGCTGTTACAATTGCTCCAATTTCGATTACAAAGACATCTTCTGGTTCAAGTTCAGATAATCAGGGGGGAACAATGACAACAACTAGTGGCAGGAGTTCTTCTTCCAGATCAAATACAGCAAGCAATGGCAGGAGTTCTTCTTCCAGAACAGGTTCAGGTAATAGTGGGGGGAGTTTGTTTACTGACACCAGTTTATCAGGAATACTTGAAATCATCAGACGGGTTTAGCATAAACCCGTCTGAATTTTTTGTAAATATATTTATATTATCTTTAGAAAACATGCTTCTTCTTGTTCTATTGAAATAATTGACAAAAATAATAAAGTATGTCAATCACCAGTTACAATAAAATTACCATAATCAATTACTATAAATTCTCCATTTTCAGAAAGTGCTAGATTCTTCTCTTTGATATCTTTTGGTTCAATTCCATTTTCCTTAAATATCTTAATCAATTGTGATATTTTTTTATCATATTCTTTATCTGACGGTATCTTTTGTGTCATTTTTTTCATTATGATCCATCCGTAACCAGACTCTATTACTGGACATAAATGTTTTTGTATGTGGGATGGTGAATTAAAAAATAACTTATATTCTTTTTTATTGCTCTTCATACCCCAATTATTAAGGGCAACCTTTAATACATATCCATTTTCAAGGTCAAACACAATTCTATTCTTACCATTTCCAATTATTGTATATTTTAACTGAAGAGATTTAATAGCTCTTTCTACATGTACATTCAATTCTTTGGTTTCTTTAATATTGCTTTTATTTTTTATTTTTAAAATCCATGAATTTATTGATTTACTTTCTTGTTTAGATAAGTAACTAGATTTTAAGGAATTAAACTCATTTTTCGTTTTATTATTTTTCTCATCTTGATGATCGTAGATGTTGTCCCATCTCCCTTCCTAAAATTTTAATATTCTACAGTATCCTTATTTCAGTAAATTGATTTATGGATATATACTCAAGCATTATTAAAACAACTTTAAAACAGTGTATGCATAACATCTTTTATCTGAATGGTTGTCTATACGATGAAAAATAGAATTTATTAGTGCTTTTTGTTCCCTAATGTTTGAGAATGCAATTTATCCGTTTTAGCACATCGAGGACTGAATGTAAGGATGGAGGAAGTCTACCATATACTGGGGAATTCGATATAAAATTAATAATAAGTTTATTAAAAAGTAAATACATTTCAAGAAAATAAGCAAACCACCAGTCACTATGATTGGCGGTTTGCTTTTCACTATAGTGGGATAAATCCTTCAGAAAATGCCTAATAATGATTGAAAAGCCGTAAAGCAAAAACAGCTCTGAAAGTGGATGAAGCCATAAAGAGGCTTTTAAAAGCCAATGAAAGCATTAATTTCAATAGTGTATCCAAAGAAGCTGGTATTACAAAGGCAACTTTGTACAATAACCAGGAATTGCGTGAGCGCATTAATTCCCTTCGGGAACAACAGGCACAAGCACCAACAGATAAACAATTTAAGCGAAATATGGATGATAGTAACAAGGATGCTTTAATTGAATCTTTAAAAAGGAAGATAAAAAAACTCCAAAATGAAAATAAGGAACTGCGCGAACAATTGAAATTTGCTTATGCAGACGTCTATAGAAAGTTGTAGATATGATGAGGGTTAATTTATAGCACTTTCTTGAACTAACTGGCAGGATAGTTAAATAATCCCCTGTGACAAAATAAATATAAATAAAAACGACCAAGGGGAATAAAATATGTCTGAATCTAGCATGAAAATAAAAAAATTATTGTATGACGATGATGATATTTTCTTTGAATTGAATGTAGATTTTTCTACTGGTAATTGCAACTTAAACATTAACATCTATACAGATAATGAAGAATTAGAAAAATTGTGAAAAGGAGTAGTGGATTTTTCGAACTTTAAACATAAGGAATTTTTATGGACTACTAGGGAAGATGTAGAATATATAAGTCATTTTCTATCTATGAGATTTTTTTTTATGGTAATCGAGGATATGTAGGAATTGAAGTAACTGCTGATAATAAAAAAGAAAGCCCTTATAGTGTTCGTGCGACTCCAGCTGCCATTTTGGTGGTCTTTTTTTATTGAACTAACATGGCAGTTTAAGTACAAAAATTCACAATCTTTCTTGGGGAAAAAGAAAAAGGACGACTTTCTTCTTGAAGTATTGCACCCGTTAGTATTCTTAAAATAATACTGGACTGTTCGGTTCGAAAATGGTAAAATCTTCTTAATGGAGGGATGGCATTGGGACGTCAAAAGGAATTTATTCGTGAAGAGGCACTCAGGGCTGCTATGGAAACCTTTTGGAGTAAAGGGTACGAGGGAACGAGCATTCCCGACTTAATGCACAATATGGGGATTAGCCGTTCCAGCCTTTATGAAACCTTCGGTGACAAGCAATCTTTGCTTAATGAAGCGGTGAAATATTATTCTCGATTGGTGGGTGAGAGAAAACGAAGCATCTTGGCGAATGCGATGACGGTGAAGCAAGGGTTAACGGTCTATTTTCGTTATCATATGGAAATGGCTTTAGACGAAAACTGGCCAGGTGGCTGTTTGATTACTAATTTGTCTATTTACCAAGATTATCTGGATGATGAAACGAAGGCCCTCATACAAGATAGGTCGGAAACACTGGAAGAGGCATTTTATAATCTCCTGGAGAAAGGTAAGGAAACTGGCGAGCTTAGACCGACCTTGAATAGTCGGAAAATCGCTCGTTTATTGTTATCCATAAATCATGGCATAAACGTTGTTGCGCGCGTCAAACGAGATAAGAGTCTCCTTGAGGACATTTCAGAGAGCATTGTCAACCTTTTAGCTTAATTTGTAACTGTGTGCATATTTCGGACTGTTCGATTCAATAAAGTTTGAAGAGTTATAGCTTGAATGTTTTAATCCAGTTATGTAGTCACAGTCATTAAGTTGTGACATTTATGGACCGACCATTCTCGAAAGAGATAGGTTATTCCATATGGAATAACCGGTTTACATTACACATCAGTTTGCTGCTCTCGTGATTGAAATGATTTGTTAAGAAAGGGGACTAATGCTAGCATTGGCTTGTATTTACCAGGTGAACATCTATGTAAATTGATCCGAGACGGTTTCGAGGAATTGAACAGGCTTTTTATGAGCTTCTCAGTAAAGGACAGCAGACGGGAGAAATTGACCACAAGAAAGATATTAAGGCTCTATCACACCTATTGCTTAATCTTAATCATGCATCAACGTAGTATCCAAGGTGAAAACCGACAAAAAAAATTATTTATGACAAGATGAATACAGTAATTGAGATGCGATAAACAATTTTTTTTTAATATTATTGGACCGACCATTCCAATAATATTACTTATATAACAGGTTAGGGAGAGTGTTCTATGAATTCAATCGCAAAACAAAAAATGGAGAAACCTGTATCGTCGTGGGTTACACTCATTCTGGCCATCGCTTGCGGTGTGATCGCTGCTAATCTCTATTATGCACAACCTTTAGTAGGCCTCATCAGCTCTTCACTCGGACTATCCTCCGTGGCAGCGGGCCTCATCGTCACGCTGACTCAAATTGGTTACGGAATCGGATTGTTATTTATCGTTCCTTTGGGAGATATCCTTGAAAACCGAAAACTTGTTGCTGCGTTATTGTTCCTCACTGCAATCGTGTTGGCTATTGCTACAGTAGTCAAAAGCGCATCGCTATTTCTTGCAGTTTCATTGTTTATCGGGCTAGGCTCAGTAGCAGCTCAGGTACTCGTACCGTACGCAGCTCATCTTTCGCCGGATGCCACACGCGGCCGCAATGTTGGTAATGTCATGAGTGGTTTGTTACTCGGTATCATGCTCGCTCGTCCAGTATCAAGTATTGTGGCGGAGTTTATGGGCTGGCGGACTATATTTGCTTTATCCGCTGCAATGATTTTTGTTCTTGCCCTGGTATTAGTAAAGTTGCTTCCTATAAGGCAGCCGATGACAACGACACAATATCCAACGCTGCTGAGTTCTATGTTCCTTTTACTCAAAACGACACCTGTCCTGCAACGTAGAGCAATCTATCATTCTTGTGTGTTTGGAACTTTTAGTTTGTTCTGGACAACTGTTCCTTTGCTACTAACTAGTCCTATTTTCCACTTTTCTCAAAAAGAAGTTGCACTGTTCGCATTGGTTGGAGTATCTGGGGCGGTAGCTGCACCAGTGGCAGGCCGTCTTGCCGATAGAGGTTGGATTCGACCAGCCACGGGAATAGCATTAGCTTTAGTAACCATTTCTGGCATTCTACCCCTTGTAAGCCAAAGCGGTTCAACTTCCGCATTAGTAATCTTGGTAGTTTCGGCCATTCTTTTAGACATTGGAGTTTCTGCAAATATGGTCCTTGGTCAACGGGCTATTTTCTCATTGGGGGCAGAATTTCGAAGCCGGCTTAATGGTTTATACATGGCAATCTTTTTTGCCGGCGGTGCCATAGGCTCTGCAACAGGAGGTTGGGCATACGCGATGGGTGGCTGGAAAGCTGCATTGTTGATTGGAATAGCTTTACCGGCCATTGCGATAATTTATTATACGACGGAGAAAAAAGAAATTGAACTAACGGAGAACGATACCGAAATAATGGAAAATTCACCTCTTAGTTAGGTTGCTTAATTCAGGGTACCTACATTTATCCTTCTAAAAAAATGTAGAAGAGTTTGTGAAACTATATACTTAAACAAACGGGTGCATTACTGGAACAACGGTAGTGCTTTTTTTCTTCTTTAAGTAGCTGGCAGGTTACTTTAAAAAGTTATGATAAAATGAAGCAATTATTGGGAAGTTATACTCTGGCTTTAAACGCTGATTTATCTTAAATACTGAACTTTGGAGGAGCTAGTGGTGGTAAACTTTTTTAAGTCTCAGGCTTTTGGGGAAGTTATTTTAATACTTTTTGGTTTTGTATTCTTATGGGGAATGAGAGGAATTACAAAAGATATTTTTTTAAATACTGATAAATTTGAAGGCTTTAAAAAGTTCACACCATTACCACCAATTTTTAATTTTTATCTTATCCAAACAATATTAGGACTTGGAGCATTGATAAGTATTTGTGGTGGGATATTTAGTTTTATACGACCACTATTAAAAATTTAGTGATATCAAAAATAGCTTCTTTTTCAACGGGTGCTTTAGTGGAATAAGAAAAATAACATATTAATCATATTAAATATGTATTGACTTTGATTTATTAATATTTTTTTATTTTAGGTCTTGATAAAAAACGAAATAACCTCTAAGTTCCCCGAATTAGTCAACCTGCCTATCACTAATGGAACTATTCTAGACGGTGAGTTTATTGTTACTGATAATCTAGGTAGACCAGACTTTGAAGCGACAATGGAACGTTTCCTGTCAAATAGGTCGGAACATCAAATATCAAATAGTGTCTTCGATATTTATTACTATGGTGAAAAGATTGCAAATTTACCATTATTAGAACGTAAAGAAAAATTGAACCAAATCATATCTGAAGATACAGCCTTATTAAATTAAGTCCAGTGGATTGAAGGCAATGCTGAACAGTACTTGGAGCTAATTAAGCAACATGAACTAGAGGGAAATTGGTTAAAGGTCATTAATTATCAATATGAGGATGTCTATATATCTGGTTTAAGGAAAGATGAATTCGGGTTACTGCTAATCTTTGAGAATGGTAATTATGCAGCCTTAATGGAGTTTGTTTCACCAGCAAACCGGAAGGAATTTTATAAGCAATATAGGGATTATATTGTCGAGGAAAATGACAAGTTCATTTATCTTGATCCTAAGTTGAAGTTGAAAGTGAAATATCGGAACCTAACTAAAAAGGGACTCCTTAGAATCCCTAGTTTTGTGGAGTGGGCTAATTAGTTTCACTCTATTTTTCGTTGTTTTCTTTATCCATTAAAACATCCTTCGGTTGAATAATCTCTTTTTATTTTCAAAAATGAATTGAAATCCATACAAGAATAAAGCCTTGTAAAAGAAATATAGGAAGAATTGAAATGCATTTAGTCGATCCAATCTAAATAGTTTAATCTTCGGAAAAAAACTTTTAGCTAGGATAGTGAAAATAAAATGAATAAAGGCACTTAGCATCAGAAACTTTTTGAAATTTCCGAAAGTCCATTTTAATGACCATAAAGCCACCAACAACATTGGACCTATTAAAAACGGAAATTCGTTATAAAAAAAGGAATTTGGTTTATTATAGAACCACCACCATCTACGTTTCTTTCCAATAGGAACATCGATACAATTGAGTAAATAAACGAAGATAAAGGCAGGGAAAAATCTCTTTATACTTTTCCATCCCAAAAAGGGCATTGGTATCCATGAGAGTACTATCATTGAAATATTAAATAACCACTTATTTTTCATTGACATATCTAAAGTTCCTTTACATTTTTACTTAGAATGCCTTTTTTAAAATTTCTATTCTTGAATGGTTAGGATTTAAATTACTTTTTAAAGCATCAAACGTAAATAACTCATCTTAAATAATGATACGATTTATAATGTGTTAGGAGTGGGCTTATTAGGCTCACTTTTTTTATTTATTAGCTTGTAACTGCTTTTTTTTATTTTTAAAATATGCAATGAGAAACAAAAGCATAGGAATAATAATTTCTACTGGCCAATATAAATAACTTGTTTTATTCCCTTCTTTAAAGTGCTCGGCAGTACTTGATGCTATACCCATGGAGGCAAATAAAATAATGAATCCAATAGGAAAACTAAGTGCTCGAGGATTTTTAAATCGAAATATATCTGTAACGCCGGTTACGGCAGCATAAAAGAAGAGGGTAATTTTAAAAAAACCTCCAATGACAAGTTGGAGCATAAATAGTACATCAGGTCTTAAAAAATGAATTTTCCTAATTGTGGAAAATAAAGGGAATGGTGAGCGAACATAAGCATCCACCCCAAGAGAAGCAATATTTATGATTGTGGCAATGGCTAAATCGATCCCACTCAAAAGTATCGCTAAAAGGCAAACATTTTTTGCTTTTTTGAACTCATTTATCTGTGGAAGTATCATAGAAAATACAATCATTTCACCAAATGGATATAGGACCGATTCATATAAAGATGTTTTTAACACTGGTATATAGCCGTTTTCCAGAATTGGCTTTAGATTTTCTAAATGGATTATTCCCGAAAATAATATTAAGAAAAAACCGAGTATGGACATAAAAAAAACTGCTATAAAATAAAGCTCACCCACTCTACCCAATACTTCAAGACCTTTATGGATTGCATAGATACTGGTTAGAATCATTAATGTATTAATAACAAAAAGGGGTGTATTTGTATAAATAGTTGTCGTTAATAATTCGCCGAAATCACGTAATACCCTTGATGCATCATAAATAAAGTAAATAATATAAATAAAACCAAGGATACGACCTAAAAATTTACCTGTTAATTGTTGAACATAGCTTGTTAAGGGGAGGTCTGGATAATATAAGAACAAACGGTGATAAATAAGAAACAATAATAAGCCACTCATTAGTCCGATAAGCATCACTATCCATGCGTCTTGTTTAACACTCGATCCGATACCAATTAGAATAGCACTTCCTAATTCAAACAAATAAATAAGGGAAAACAATTGAAAAGATGATATTTTTATTGTTTCCATTACTCGCCTCACTGTCATTTCTAAAAGGGAAAAATTATCCCAAACGACTTTCTGTTTGATTTTTGTTTTTTGTAATTTCAATTCATACTAAATAACCTTAATCATAGATAAATCTTTCCCTTATGGTTGTTATTAAAGGTTATTATTTCCAAATTTATTAATTCTATTTTAATTTTTCTTCTTAACTAAACTGTCGTTAGCATAATAAGAGAACAATAAATTCAAGTACGATTTAAAAAACTTGTCGATAACTTCTAATTAACCCAACTTCTATCTAGGTAAAATTGACCTATGTAGAATAAGGGGGGAGCTATAATGGATAATGCTGTTGGAAACATTTTACGAAAAATAGGAATATTAAATATGATAGCAGGAGTCATTGTAGGATTTATTTTAGGAAATACCCATAGTTTATTTGACTCTGGTACGAATTGGGCAGTATTTCTTCTTTGGTCAACAATTGAATTTGTCTCAGGAATGACCTTTTTAGGATTTTCAGAAATTATTTATTTGCTGCAAGGTATATATATATAAATTAATGGGAATGAATATATCTCTTTAAATGAAAGTAAGGTTAAAGGGAAAGCATATATATATAACTCCATCTTAAATAAGGATACAAATGTTTAATAGGTGGCTAATTTAGCTCACTCTTTTCTTATTTAAATGCATAAAAAAAGCTGATAGCCAAATGAGACATATCAACTTTAAATGAAGGTTTATGGAAATTGCTATTGCTGGCTATGTTCCCTAATCATTTCTTGCATTTTCAGATGATGGAAAATAGTTAGTGCAATCATAGCAACACTAAAAATACTCGATAAAATTGTACTTCCTAACAATAGTCGCAAAACCTTTTGATTAAACATAAGTAACCCCCTTTTTTACTTATGGTGGATATTGATTCTAATTATTATTAGTGGAAATGTTTTTCAGAGATTAAGTTGATTGTTTAATTCATTGGTACATTGGGTAATCAAAAAGTAATTACTTTAATGAGGGGCTGATAATTTGAATAAGTATGATTTATTTAATCAAATTGTACTAAATAATGGTAATGTACGATTATCTCCCATTTCATCTAAAGATGAAGCAGAAAATTTGGTTTTTTTGGCACATCAATTAGAACGTGAAGGAAAAATATCATTGTTGAAATTTTGTATTGAAAAAGATCCTATTGCAGTCTCATTAAAAACTAAATTAATTATAAAATCTAATTAGCGTTCATGGTTATGGGTGCTTTTTTTTTTATAAAATAGTCTCTTAAGAGAACGTATAATATGAAGCATTAATCTACATTCCAAAGAAAAAAAGCGCCATTTAGACGCTTCGTTAAAAAGTAGTTTGTAAATGCTTACATTTTTTAAAGGATACTTTTAAATTATGAAAGGTTGTCTTAAATAGTCATGGACAAACATGGAGTATTAGAAATTAATTTTGTCTTACTGAAATTTTGAATGTTCATAACGTGCTTTTTAGGTCATCATTTAATGTTCGCTTTTTTGTTCAGCATAAAAAAGACCTTTGACCTAATGATCAAAGGTAAAATTGGGGGCTTAGTTGTCTAGGCTAAGCCTAATTAGGAGGTCTAAATTCTGAAGAATTTAAACATAAATAAATATTAGCATTTTCGGAATATTGTTTCAACGGTTTAAAGCATTAATGTGTGAAAATATTTAGCCACATTACATATTATCAACTTAATTAATATTAACAGATAATTTTGACTACTTACAACTTATTAATGAGATTCCCTCAAATAATTAACATATTGCCTTACGAGTGGAACAGTTAGTTGATCAATAGTAGTAATGTCAGATTGAAATTCCTTTAACAGTTAAAATAAAAATTAAAATGTTCATGATAACTGGTTAAGGTAGGTTGTCTTAATCCTTCAAATTTTTTTGAAGACAAGAAATAATTATAAGCCTGTTCAAAAGTAAAATATGCAGTTCTTGATTCTTCGTTTACGGTCCTACTTGTTATTCGTTTTCTTTTCATAAACGTCACCTCATAAATACATTTTTGCTAAGAAAATGTAGGCAACGTATCGACATATTTTAGTCAGTAATATGTTGGATATAAGTTGTGTTTATAGAATCTTTATGCAACACTTTGATTGTTATTGTTTATCGCTTGACTTTGCTGCTTAGGTTTCGCCACATTAAAAATGAGATTGAGTAAAATCGCCGTTAAACTACCTGCAACAATTCCACTGTTAGTTAATATTTTCACACTTTCTGGCAGGGCATCAAATAAATTAGGAACCGCTGTAACCCCTAGACCTACACCAACAGAGCAGGCAATAATTAATAGGTTTTCCTGAGATGAAAAATCGACTTTGCTTAGCATTTTAATCCCGGAAGCAATAACCATTCCAAACATGGCTACCATGGCACCCCCTAGTACGGAGGTAGGCACTACCGTTGTTAACGCAGCAATTTTAGGAACAAATCCAAGGAAAATCAGAATACCAGCCATTGTATAGATCACATTTTTCGACTTCACACCGGAAAATTGAACAAGTCCAACATTTTGCGAATAAGTCGTATAAGGGAAGGAGTTAAATAGTGCACCTACGATACTTGCAAGGCCTTCTGCACGATATCCTTTTACCAAATCCTGTTCGGTTAATTTTCTTCCAGTAATATCACTTAATGCAAAATATACACCTGTTGATTCAACAAGACTTACAATCGCAACTAGGGTCATCGTAATGATTGGAGCTAGTTCAAACGTTGGTACAGCGAAGTGCAGGGGAGCAACCATGTGGAACCATGATGCCGCTCCAACAGCAGAAAAATCAACTTTGCCTAAAAGTGTTGCCGCAATCGTACCGGCAATCAAACCAAGCAAAATAGATATTGAACGAATGAAACCTTTAAAAAAGCGATAAAGAACAATGATAAATAATAATGTACCAAATGCAAGACATAGATTTGTTACTGATCCAAAGTCTGGGCTTCCTTGACCCCCGGCCACGTTATTCATTGCAACAGGAATAAGGGTAATTCCGATGATTGTTACAACTGAACCAGTTACAACAGGAGGGAAGAAGCGGACAAGCTTTCCAAAAAAAGAAGCAATAAGGATTACAATGATTCCGGAAACCAGTATCGATCCATAGATCGCAGACATACCATATTGCCCGCCGATCGCAATGATTGGACCAACTGCCGTAAATGTACAGCCCAGGACGATTGGAAGTCCGATTCCAAAATAACGATTTTGCCATACCTGCAAGAGAGTAGCGATTCCGCTCGTTAAGATATCTAAAGAAACTAAGTAAGCTAATTGTTTACCAGATAAATGAAGTGCACCGCCGATTATTAGCGGGACGATAACAGCCCCAGCGTACATTGCTAAAACATGTTGAATTCCTAAAGATGCAGTTTTCCATGGACCTTGTTTCATTAGACTAATTCCTCCACTTTTTCATTGATAAACTGAACTTCTCCGTTTGATAGGGAAGCGATCCTTGCTAATGATTCCACCCTGAACCCTAATTCTTTCAGTTTTTCTGCTCCTTGCTGAAAAGACTTTTCAATTACAATGCCAATCCCATTTACCTTGGCTCCGCTTTGTTTGACAATCTCTACTAATCCAAGCGCCGCTTGTCCATTAGCAAGAAAGTCATCAATTACTAGAACACGGTCATCTTCATCTAAATACTTTTTGGAGATAGAGATTTCGTTTGTTTCATTTTTAGTAAATGAATGGACCGAAGCGGAAAGTAAATCATCTGTAAGTGTCAATGATTTTCTTTTTCTAGCGAAAACAACAGGTGCATTCATATATAATCCAGCCATTACAGCTGGTGCGATACCAGAAGATTCAAGTGTCACGATTTTCGTAATTCCTTCATTAGCGAACCGTGAGGCAAATTCTTTTCCAATCTCATTCATTAGGAAAGGGTCAATTTGATGGTTAAGAAATGAATCCACCTTCAAGACCTGATCTGACAATACCCTTCCTTCCGATTTAATTTTTTCCTCTAGTAATCTCATAATGTTAAATCCCCCTTGAAAAATAAAAAGAGCCCAATGGTCATTGCTCACACTGTAATAGAGTGAGGCAATGACCATTGGGCTCTAATTTCCATCGAAAAATAGTAGAAATAAGCACAATAACTTAATCACATTACCCACTCATAGTCAGATTGTTAACGGCAATCTGGTAGAAACTTGCGGGCCATATTCCCGCGATTATATGAGAGAAACTTATCTTTTATGTAATCACATTATAACATGCAAAAAGGGGAAATCAATCACTTTTTCATCAAAAAACGAACATTAACGAAAAAAAATAGGCTATCATTCGCCTTAGAAAGCACTTTCAATCATTTATTACTGTTCAAAAAACAAATATTGAATAGCGATTCAGTTTCGAGTACTATTAAAATACAGATGTTTAGTCAGAATATTCCAAATCGAGGAGGGGTTTATTTTGCAAAAAACAATACCTGAAAGCTGGTGGAACCAACTGAGGCTGCCCGTTATTTCTGCACCGATGTTCTTGGTGTCAGGCACCGAACTCGTTAAATCATGCTGTTTGAACGGTGTGATTGGATCATTTCCTGCTCCAAACGCAAGACCAATTGAGGTGCTAGATCAGTGGATGGGACAGTTAAATCAAGAGCTTACAGAGGCACGAGCAAATGAACCAGATCGAAAAATTGCTCCGTGGGCCATGAACATGGTGGTACATAGCTCTTATAGCCGCCTGCAGGATGAACTTGACTTAATTAAGAAACATAAGCCGCAATTAGTGATTACTTCTTTGGGAAGTCCAAAACATGTAGTGGAGATTGTTCATGAATACGGCGGACTTGTTTTCTCAGATGTCAGCGATTTAAAGTTCGCCAAAAAAGCGGCCGAAGCAGGTGTTGATGGCCTCATCCTCGTAGCAAGCGGCGCCGGCGGTCATGCTGGGCAAATTAACAGCTTTGCGTTTGTTGATATGGTCCGGTCATTTTGGGACGGAATCATCATTCTTGCCGGTTCTATTTCCACTGGTAAGGGAATCTTAGCAGCTCAAACGGCTGGTGCTGATCTTGCCTATATGGGTACACGTTTTATCGTAGCAACGGAAAGTATGGCTAACGATGATTACCGGAAGATGCTTGTAGAGGCCACTCAAGAAGATTTGATATTAACCGATGCGTTTTCTGGTGTGAAAGCAAACATGCTGATCCCGAGTATTAAGAATGCAGGGCTTGACCCCAAACAATTAGTCAAAAAAGACCAAGTGAACTTTGATGATATGCAAAAAGAAACAAATGCCAAGGCCTGGAAGGATATCTGGTCTGCCGGCCATGGAGTAGGGGCAATTGACCGAATTGAATCCGCTGCGGATATTATTGGTCGATTGGAACTTGAATATAGGGAAGCACTTCAAAAGATTAATAGCTTTGCTGGAAAATTAACAAGTGTGGGTGTCAACTAAAGCGGTGATGGAAAACTAGGATATTAACAGAAAAAAGGAACCGAATCATTAAACGGTTCCTTTTTTCTGTTTCCTGTTATTTTCCTTTTTTGCAACAATATTGACCACTTTATAACCAGGTTTTAATTTCACCTTTTTTTTGCCGTTGTCTGTGGTGACTTGGTAGAGGGTATATTTACGCGGTTCAATTTCCAACCGATCAATGTTTTTAATCGTCTCTTTACGGAAATGTTTATGGATCTTTTTTATTTGCTTCTCCGGTTTTTCACCGTAAAAGATATCATAAGCATAAATAAAAAGATAGATAAACACAGCACCGATGACAACGTAATATAGGGCGGAAGTTATGACTGTCATGATAGACATCCTTTCTAAGAAGCAGGTGTAAATTGTACAAAGTGTATTATAACGAAAAAGGAGAAATTTAGAAATGATTTGTTTGGCTGCTTGAATAAGATATAGGGAGAAATAAACTATTTTAACCTGTGTACATTAATATTTTTAAAAAATAATTGTCCATATATGGTGAACAAACGTCCGAAAATACGATAAAATACGCAATACAAACACTTACACATCAATATTTAAAGCGCTTACCTATATCCATCCCAGGAGGACAATTGTGTTTTTCCTTTTTACACATCCAACTTCAATACTAAGGGGGAATTTTTTGTGTCCAGCCATATTTTAGAAACCTTTTTAAATGAAAATATTGAAGACTTAAAGGGCAAAGGTTTGTATAATGTCATCGATCCACTGGAAAGTCCAAATGGACCAGTCATTACGATTAATGGCAAGGAATTAATTAACCTTTCCTCTAACAATTACTTAGGTTTAGCAACAGATAAGAGACTTAAAGATGCAGCAAATGATGCCATTAAGAAATACGGTGTCGGTGCAGGGGCTGTTCGAACCATCAATGGAACGCTTAAACTTCATGTAGAGTTAGAGGAAAAATTGGCTGAGTTTAAACATACGGAAGCTGCGATTGCTTACCAATCAGGCTTCAATTGTAATATGGCCGCTATCTCAGCTGTTATGGATGCGAACGATGCGATCCTTTCAGATGAATTAAACCATGCCTCGATTATTGATGGCTGCAGACTTTCTAAGGCAAAAATTATCCGATTCAAACATTCCGATATGGAGGATTTACGTGCTAAAGCCAAAGAAGCAAAGGAATCAGGTCAATATAACAAGATTATGGTGATTACCGATGGCGTATTTTCAATGGATGGTGATATTGCCTTATTACCAGTAATAGTAAAGATTGCAGAGGAGTTTGATTTAATTACGTACGTCGATGATGCCCATGGGTCCGGCGTCCTTGGGGAAGGGGCAGGGACCGTTAAGCATTTCGGACTTTCCGATAAGATTGATTTTCAGATCGGGACCTTATCAAAAGCGATTGGTGTTGTTGGAGGATATGTAGCTGGCAAGAAAAATCTGATTGACTGGTTGAAGGTTCGCAGCCGTCCATTCCTATTTTCCACATCCTTGACCCCTGCGGATGTGTCAGCATGCAAAAAGTCGATTGAAATTTTAATGGAAAGCACCGATCTTAATAAGAAGTTATGGGATAATGGCCATTACTTGAAAACGGGATTAAAAGAATTAGGGTTTAATATTGGAAATAGCGAAACTCCAATCACACCTTGCATCATCGGCGACGAGTCGCTCACACAACAATTTAGTAAACGACTTAATGAAGAAGGAGTTTACGCTAAAGCGATCGTGTTCCCAACTGTACAAAAGGGTACTGGCCGCGTCCGTAATATGCCAACTGCCGCTCATTCTAAGAAAATGCTTGATCAAGCAATTGCCATTTATGAAAAAGTCGGTAAGGAAATGGGCGTTATTTAAATGAAAACAGAGACACTTTACACAATTAAGTAACGTATCCTTACATTAAAGAATTTTTCAGCAAAAGTAAAGAGGACGGAGAAACAATGAAGCGGATTTTAATCACAGGCGCATTAGGACAGATTGGATCAGAATTAACATTAAGATTAAGGGAGATCTATGGAGCAGATCATGTCATTGCTACTGATATTAGGAAGAACGATAGTATAGCTGCCCAAAGTGGCCCCTTTGAAACAGTAGATGTAACTGATTTAAACAAAATGATGGAGACGGCAAAAAAATACAAAGTTGATACAATTATGCATTTAGCTGCGCTCCTTTCAGCAACAGCCGAAGCAAAACCTGTATTTGCTTGGAGTTTGAATATGGGCGGATTGATGAATGCTCTTGAAACGGCGAGGGAGCTGAAAGCCCAATTTTTCACACCTAGTTCAATTGGAGTGTTTGGACCATCCACACCTAAAAATAATACTCCACAGGATACCATTATGCGGCCGACTACGATGTATGGGGTCAATAAGGTTGCCGGAGAATTGCTAGCCGATTACTATTATCACAAATTTGACGTCGATTCACGCGGATTGCGTTTCCCCGGCCTAATCTCACATGTTACCCTTCCTGGAGGGGGAACAACGGACTATGCTGTTGAAATTTATTACGAAGCAGTTAAAAAAGGAAAATATACTTCCTATATTAATAAAGGTACCTTAATGGACATGATGTACATGCCGGATGCATTGAACGCCATTATTGACTTAATGGAAGCGGATGCATCTAACCTCAAGCACCGTAATTCTTTTAATGTCACAGCGATGAGTTTTGCACCCGAGGATATTGCTGCAAGTATCGCTAAGTTTATACCAGGGTTTGAGATTAACTATAAGGTAGATCCCGCTCGGCAGAGTATTGCCGAGAGCTGGCCAGATTCGATTGATGCTAGTGCGGCAAGAGAAGAGTGGGGCTTCAAATATGAGTATGATTTGGATAAAATGACGCAGGATATGATCGAGAAGCTGCGGTATAAATTGTAGATTATCGAAACCTGAGCCAAAATGGCCCAGGTTTTTTATTGTGTTATCGTGTACGGCTCATTTTCATAATTTTACGGCTGTTTTTCTAATAATAGGAAACTTATCTCTCGAAAAAGAAACAGCGAGCCTGATCAGCTTCGCTGTTTATCTTTTTACATAAATAAGTTTCTCTTGTTTCTCAATGACACGGCCAACGATCGCCGCTTGGACAACGCCGCTTGCATGCAGTTGCTCCACATAACTTCTTGCTTCCACTTCATCCATGGAAACCAGCAAGCCCCCTGATGTAATCGCATCACAAAGGACAAGCTGCTCCTCTGAAGCAATATCCTCATAAAATGTATCATCACTGATCCATTTATGATTGGACTTAGAACCTCCAGGAACAACACCGTTTTTCGCTAACTCAACCGCACCTTCTAAAATTGGCACCTGACTCCAGTAAACTTCAAAGCTCACATCACTGCCGCGTGCCATCTCACTGCCATGACCAAGCAAACCAAATCCCGTTACATCTGTTACAGAATGCGGCTGATAATTGGTCAATACTTCAGCTGCCGTCTTATTGAGCATTGCCATTGTTTCTGTAACCAACTGCTCTTGTGCAAGTGTTACGACACTTCTTTTAATACCAGTGGTTATGATCCCAACGCCAATCGGTTTAGTTAACACAAGAAAATCACCGGGTTTGGCGCCGACATTTTTCCATACCTTGTCAGGGTGAACGATACCCGTTACAGATAAACCAAACTTAGGTTCTTGGTCATCTATGGAGTGACCGCCAACCGTAATCGCGCCTGCTTCTTTTACTTTATCAGCCGCACCGCGAAGGATATCGGAAAGCATTTCAGCTCCAAGCTTTTTAATTGGAAAGCCCACAATATTCATTACCGTTTTCGGCTGACCACCCATTGCATAGACATCACTTAAAGCATTTGCTGCCGTAATTTGACCGAACATATAAGGGTCGTCGACAATCGGCGTAAAGTAGTCAACCGTTTGTATGAGAGCAATGGAGTCAGTTAATTTATAAACCCCAGCATCATCTGATGTATCAAGCCCCACAATCAATTCAGGGACAGGTTCTTGTTTAGGTAATTTACGCAAAACTTGCGCCAGGTCCTCAGGACCAATTTTGCAGCCTCAACCAGCTTTTGTCGAAAAAGAGGTTAGGCGAATTTTCTCTTGTTCACTCAACATGTCCACCTCCATTTTCATAGTATACCTCTTTCCGTGTAAATCCGCACCAATCATGCAGAACATTTGCAGAAGGTGAGGGGATACGGTAAAATATTTTTACTATGTTGATATAGGAAAACCTAAATATAGGGAGTGAACGTGTGAAAAACTACCATGTTATTGTAGAATTTTGTATGCAATGAAACTACGCACCAAAAGCCGCGAGTTTCGCGGAAGAGCTATTTAACCATTTTTATCGGGACATACAAAAATTAGAACTGATTCCTAGTTCAGGCGGCGCTTTCGAAGTGACCGTTAATGGGGAAAAGATTTATTCCAAGCTTGAAACCGGAGTGTTCCCAGATACAGAAGAAATGATTGAAATTATTAAGACTAAATGACAAAAGCCCTCAAAAAAACGAGGGCTTATTTTTATATGCATAATCATATTATGTTAACCCAGACTGAAAAAATCATCCTTAAACACAGGTTTAAGGTAAAGTAATATATCTATTTTTCCCTGATCCTTTTTTCGTTTTAGAGATAAAAATCTCTAATCTACCATTTGTAAAAGCCGCAGATATATCCTGTTCTTTGATATAAAATGGAAAATCAATTGAACGTGACCGTTTATAATGGGTTGTGTAAGGGGGGTGTTTCGCTGCCAAGATGGTTAATTTTTTTTCTTCTATATATACTCGTATATCTGATGCCTCAAAATCACTTAAAATCGCTTCAACAATCCACTCTTGATCGGTCTCGAACAAGTCAATTTGAAATTGTGTTTGGTCGTAATAAGCTGTGAGCGGATCCAGAAAATAGTTTTCCAGCCACTTTTCCACTAAGGCAAAATCAAAGGTTTGATTTTGCAGATGTTTTTTCCTCATTTTAATCCCCCTTGCTCGTTCATTTTATTCTATCCGAACTTAAAATGTGAACCGGTTATGATATAATAGGAAAAGAAATTTTGCCAACGGACGAGCTGCAAAAATTCGAAGGCAGGCGGCTAAATTGCCCTTCTACCATACGAAAAGTCAAACACCCGCAGCTAGTTTATAGAAGGAGTTTTTTATTGTGAAAGAATGGTTACGTTCACTACCGGCCATCCATGAGCTACAAAACCACGAGAATTTTCTCAAACTTTATAACGAAAATCAACTTGATAACCCGCAGCTTACAAAACAACTAAAAGACGTGCTCGATCAAATAAGGAATTTAATACTAAAAGAGCAATGGCAAGGAGCCACACCTGGAACCAATACTTTTATGGAAGAATTGTTTCAAACACTTGAAGAAAATATTCAAAAGCAATACTCCTATACGATAGAAAAAGTCATCAATGCAACAGGGACGATTTTACATACAAACCTTGGCAGGGCAAGACTAAGTGAAAATGCGATTACGCATGTGGTCGAAACGGCAAGAAATTACTCCAATCTAGAATATAGGTTGAAGGAAGGGGAACGGGGCTCACGCCATAGTCATGTAGAATCACTCATTAGAGAAATTACAGGCGCTGAAGCAGCAATGGTCGTCAATAACAACGCGTCGGCTGTTTATCTTGTATTAAGGTCATTAGCTAAACAAAAAGAGGTCATTGTTTCCCGTGGACAGCTTGTTGAGATTGGCGGATCCTTTCGCATTTCATCCATCATGGAGGAAAGCGGTGCCATCCTAAAAGAGATCGGCACGACAAATAAAACCCACCTGTATGACTATGAAAATGCATTGTCACCAGATACCGCTGTCATCATGAAAGTACATACCAGCAATTTTAAAGTGATCGGCTTTACAAAATCAGTTGAAACAGAAGAACTCGTACAGCTAACTAAAAGGCAAGAAAATGTAATCTTCTATGAGGATCTTGGCAGCGGCGCGCTGTATGACTTTAAGAAGCATGGTATAGGCGATGAACCTGTCGTTAAAGAGGTCATCGAAATGGGGGCGGATGTTGTTACGTTTAGTGGAGATAAACTCCTTGGCGGACCACAGGCAGGGATTATTGCCGGAAAGAAAGCTATTATTGACCAATTGAAAAAACATCAATTAGCCAGAGTAGTTCGGGTTGATAAGATGACATTGGCAGCTCTAGAGGGAACACTTATTGATTATGCCCGAGGGGAAACCGCAATGAGAAATATCCCAACAATTCGTGATTTATTAGTTTCTATTCATCAATTAGACGAAAGAGCACAATTATTCGTTACAAAATTATTACAAAAAACGAGTCATTTTCAAGCTACTATTTTCCAAGACTCAAGCCAAGTCGGCGGGGGAACAATGCCGGATGTTTTACTGCCAACCATGGTTATTGCCTTAAAGCATGAAAAGCTTTCAGCAGAGCAGATCGGCAGAAAATTACGAACGGAAACGAAACCTGCCATTATTGCCCGTATTCAAAAGGATGAATTATTTATTGATTTAAGAACCGTTTCTGTTGAGGAAGAAAACCTATTGCTAGATGCAATAGTAAATATTAATCCTGAATAATTCATAAAAACGGGAAGCGCCAAGTTACCATAAACTGGCGCTTCCACTTTTATCTACATATCATGTCCTGCATTATGGTTATTACGTGAATGGTTGCGATTTTTTACTTTCTTAGAGCCACTCATGGGTTCTGGCTGGCCTGATTGTTTTGGTGCATTTTTACGCATATCATTTCCATCATTTTTGTTTACCATATTTCATCCCTCCTATCTGTTAGGATGCAGTCAATAAGTGTTTTTATGCTGAATAAATTGTATTTTTCTGTGCAATTTAACGGTATATAAAATGAAGGAGTGGATTAGAAAATGCAAAAATATCCTTATAATAAAGACAAACAACAAGCTTTTCAAGCAGCACAGCAAGGATACGAAAATGCTCAAGGCCTGTATGAGACGATTGTTAGTGACAGCGCCAGCTACGGTCATCAGCTGAAGCATTTAAAAGATGAAGTAAATGAGGCCTACCAGCAAATCGAAAATGCTCTCGAGGTTGCTTCAGAACATCAGAGAGCACAATTACAACGTTTTCAGCAAGATCTTCAAACAATGGTGTCAGAAGTCAATCAAGAAGACTAAAAAAGCAGGAGGGAGATCCTCCTGCTTTACTATTTAAGCTACTGATTCTTTTTACGTTTTTTGTTGTTCATTCTTTCTTTTGCAGTTAATTCTGGTTCACTGGCAAATTCCTCATTGAAACCGGCGCCTTTTCCTTGACCTTTTGCTGCATTCATCCCTGGAATTACATGATTAGACTTTCGTTTTACCATTCCAATCACCTCCTGTAATTTAATATTTCCTCCTACACATAAATAATGACAAAATAAAAGTTTTTTGCGATAATATTATCGAAAGGGTATTTTCCTAAAATTCTAAATTCACTTGTGTATCGTTGAGATTTACAAAATATTCTGAACAAAATACATAAAAAGCAATAAGAAAAACTTATCAATCACAATAACTTTCTTGTTATTTACTTATATTATAGGTTGTATTAAGATAAGAATTGTGAGAAAAGTGAAAATGAATGGGAAAATTCAAACTTTCAAGACTTTTCGTTAATTTTAGGTATAAAAACGAACAGGGGGAATTACACATGGTAAAAAACGATGTATTTAACGCTCGTTCTTCCTTCGAAGCTAACGGTAAACGTTACCACTACTACCGTTTAAACGCATTGGAAGAAGCAGGTATTGGCAATGTATCTAAATTGCCTTATTCCGTAAAAGTTTTACTTGAATCTGTACTTCGCCAATATGATGGCCGTGTAATCGCAAAAGAGCATGTTGAAAACTTAGCAAAATGGGGAACAGCAGAGCTAAAAGAGGTAGACGTTCCATTTAAACCAGCTCGTGTTATCCTTCAAGACTTCACTGGTGTTCCAGCAGTTGTTGACCTTGCTTCATTAAGAAAAGCAATGGCTGACCTTGGCGGGGACCCTGACAAAATTAATCCAGAAAAAACGGTTGATCTTGTTATTGACCACTCAGTACAAGTTGATGCCTATGGCTCATCTGATTCATTAAGAATCAACATGGATTACGAATTCGAACGTAACGCTGAACGTTACCAATTCTTAAGCTGGGCACAAAAATCATTTAACAACTATCGTGCGGTTCCACCTGCAACAGGGATTGTTCACCAAGTAAACCTTGAATATTTAGCAGATGTTGTACATGTGGCTGAAGTTGATGGCGAACTTGAAACATATCCTGATACATTAGTAGGAACTGACTCCCATACGACAATGATCAACGGCCTTGGCGTACTTGGCTGGGGCGTTGGCGGTATCGAAGCAGAAGCTGGCATGCTAGGACAACCTTCTTACTTCCCAGTACCAGAAGTTGTCGGTGTAAAATTAACTGGAGTGCTTCCAAACGGTGCAACAGCTACTGACCTTGCACTTAAAGTAACTCAAGTATTACGTAAACATGGTGTAGTTGGCAAATTCGTTGAGTATTTCGGACCTGGTGTGTCATCATTACCACTAGCTGACCGTGCAACAATTGCAAACATGGCTCCTGAATACGGTGCAACATGCGGATTCTTCGCCATTGATGACGAGTCACTTGCTTACATGCGCCTAACTGGACGTGACGAAGAGCAAGTGAAAGTTGTAGAAGAATATTGCAAAGCAAACGGTTTATTCTTTGATCCTTCATTTGAGCCTGTTTACACAGATGTCATCGAAATTGACCTTGCTGAAATCGAAGCAAATCTTTCTGGACCTAAGCGCCCTCAAGATTTAATACCTCTTTCAAAAATGAAAGAAGAATTCGTGAAGGCTGTTTCTGCTCCACAAGGAAACCAAGGCTTCGGCTTACAAGCAGATGAGCTTGAAAAGTCTGCTGTGGTTAAATTTAATAATGGCGATGAAGCTAATATTAAAACAGGTGCAGTTGCAATTGCTTCCATTACTAGCTGTACAAACACATCTAACCCATATGTTCTAGTTGGTGCAGGACTTGTTGCGAAAAAGGCTGTAGAACTCGGAATGGAAGTTCCTAAATTCGTTAAAACTTCTTTAGCCCCAGGTTCAAAGGTTGTAACAGGTTACCTTCGTGATTCTGGCTTACTACCATACCTAGAGCAAATCGGCTTTAACCTTGTAGGTTATGGTTGTACAACATGTATCGGTAACTCCGGTCCATTAAAAGAAGAAATTGAAAAAACAATCGCGGAAAACGATCTTTTAGTTACGTCTGTTCTTTCAGGTAACCGTAACTTCGAAGGACGTATTCACCCGCTTGTAAAAGCTAACTACCTTGCTTCACCACCATTAGTTGTTGCATACGCCCTTGCAGGTACTGTAAACATCGACTTTGCTAATGAAGCAATCGGTAAAGATAAAGATGGTAACGATGTATTCTTCAAGGATATTTGGCCATCAACTGCTGAAGTAAATGATGTTGTAAAACGCACTGTTACACCAGAATTATTCCGTAGAGAATACGAGAATGTGTTCGGTGACAACGAGCGCTGGAACCAAATCAAAACTAGCAATGAGCCATTATATACTTGGGATGAAAATTCAACTTACATTGCTAACCCGCCATTCTTTGAAGGCTTATCACCTGAACCAGGTACAGTTGAACCTTTAGCAGGACTTCGTGTTGTCGGCAAGTTCGGTGATTCTGTTACAACTGACCATATCTCACCTGCAGGAGCTATTGGCAAAAACACTCCAGCTGGTAAGTATTTATTAGAAAAAGGCGTTGAGCCTCGTGACTTTAACTCCTATGGTTCCCGCCGTGGTAACCATGAAGTTATGATGCGTGGAACGTTTGCAAACATTCGTATCCGTAACCAAATCGCACCAGGTACAGAAGGCGGCTTCACAACTTACTGGCCAACTGGCGAAGTTACATCTATCTATGATGCATGCATGCAGTACAAAGCAGATGGCACTGGATTAATGGTTCTTGCTGGTAAGGACTACGGAATGGGTTCTTCACGTGACTGGGCTGCTAAAGGTACAAACCTTCTTGGCATTAAAACAGTTCTTGCCGAAAGCTTTGAACGTATCCACCGTTCTAACCTAGTGTTAATGGGCGTGCTTCCACTACAATTCAAAGATGGCGACAGCGCTGAATCACTTGGTTTAAGTGGTAAAGAAACTTTCGAAGTACAAGTAGACGAAAATGTAAAACCACGTGATCTTGTAAAAGTAACAGCTACTGACGAAGCTGGCAACAAGAAAGAATTTGAAGTTCTTGTACGCTTTGATTCCGAAGTGGAAATTGATTACTACCGTCATGGTGGAATTCTTCAAATGGTTCTTCGTGAAAAATTACAAGCTTAATTAGAAAGCGAAAGCGCCTTTACCAGGGAAAAAAGTAGTTCATTTTTTCCTAGGGGGCGACAGGCATGAGCCAATCCTTTAAGAAGGTTGCTTTTTAACCTTCTTGAAGGATTGGCTGTAGACCTCTTAGCCCCTAGGCGCTGTAGCTAAACTATTTTTAACACCATGTCTAAATAGGCATGGTGTTTTTTCATGTAATGATTGACAAAATTAGCTCATTTTAAATAAAATAGAAGTATCAAACGTAAAGGAATGAACAAAGGGCCCATGAAATTTTAATCTTATTTTTCAGTACATTATTCGAAATTTACGAAAATGTTGAACCTGAAGAATAGGATGAGTCTGTCCTTTTTTATGTCCTGATCGTTTATATCTTATCACTGCAAAGAATCCTTCATAGGTTTATTTGTGCTGGATTTTCATGGATATATAACATTAAATGACATAATACTCACTTTCAGGTTCAAATGAAGGGAGTTTTTTTATGTTTACAAATCAAAAAGTCGTTCTAAAAGTCAGTGGACTAGATAAAAGTTTTCAACTAAGAAAGATACTTGAAAATATTCAATTTGATATAAAAAGTGGCGATCGAATCGGGCTTGTGGGAGGTAATGGCTCCGGTAAAACAACCCTTGCCAAACTCCTGCTTGGCAAACTTCGTCCTGATAAAGGAACCATTGAAAAGTCTGAACACATTAAAATAGGATACTTATCACAGTCTATAGATTTTGAGGTTAGTGAATTCGGACAGCATCACTCAAATAATGGGGAAGACTTATACCAATATACAAAGGAGTTAGGTCTCAATAAGGTTTATGACTGGAACGGAGAACGCCTGTTGCATTTAAGCGGCGGAGAAAAACTAAAACTTGCGCTGTCGGACATCTGGGCCTCGAAACCTGATTTTTTAATCCTAGATGAACCAACTAACCATCTAGATTTTAAAGGAATAAACTGGCTGGTATCTGAATTAGCAAACTTTAATGGACCAGTCCTGGTCATCTCTCATGATCGCCACTTCCTGGATCAATCTGTTACTCAAATATTTGAATTAGCAAATAGCAAACTGCATTTTTACAACGGAAACTACAGTGATTTTCTGATCGAAAAACAAAAAAGGTTCGAAAACCAGCAGCATGCTTATCACGTCCAGCAGCGTCAGATTGAACTAGTTGAATCACAAATGGAGCAATTAAAGTCGTGGTCTGAAAAGGCCCACCGTGATTCAACTAAGAAAGGCTCAGGCCCTTCCAAAAGGCAATTTGGTATTAAAGAATTTCATCGGGCGAAGGCTAAAAAGCGCGACAGCCAAATTAAATCAAAAATGAAACGATTGGAAAGTGAATTGACCAAAAATAGAATCGAAAAGCCTTCAGAAGAAACTACCGTTAGATTCCAGTTTGATGCAAGCGGGAAAAGAGGAAAGCGTATTATCGAGGCAAAGAACCTTGGAATAAGGTTTGGTGACCACACCCTATTCCAAGGTTCACAGTTCTATATTAATCACGGGGAGCGAATCGGTCTTTTAGGCGATAACGGCAGTGGGAAAACAACCTTAATCAAGATGATTTTAGGTGAAGAGACTCGCTTTGAGGGTGAAATTTGGAAAAGTGATTCGCTAAAAATTGCTTATTTGAGTCAAGATGTAGACGATCTGCCTGCTGATAAAAATGCGCTAGAAGCACTTGGGTTTACTGACAGACAAGACATCCATAGAGCCAGAACCTTATTAGCTAATTTAGGTCTTACGGAACAACATATCTTGAATCCGATTAAGACATTAAGTCTTGGGGAACGAACGAGAGTTAAACTAACTGATTTACTAATGAAAGAATACGATGTTCTCATTCTCGATGAGCCAACCAATCATCTTGACTTAGCGAGCAGGGAACAGCTTGAAAAGACCTTAGCTGATTTCACGGGAACCATCCTCACCGTATCCCATGATTATTATTTTCTTAATAAATTATGTGATCGTTTGCTTGTCTTTGAGGATCAACGGGTTAAACGAGTGGAAAAGACACCGGACGAATATTTAAACCCTGAGAAAGATAATGTGAATAATGGAGAAGATGATTTATTGATTATTGAAAACAAGATTGCGCTAATTTTAGGACAATTATCGATGCTGGATCAAAAAGATCCAAAGTATCCAGTTTTAGATCAAGAATTTAACCTTCTTCTTCAACAAAAACGGAATATAAAAAAATAAATTTTTAAAGTTGTCACAACATTGGCATACAGTTATTTTGTTTCAACTGAGTTTATAGTGTAAAATCATTATAGCAGAAGATGAGACAAAGGAGGTTCCGGGATGATTAAAAAAGTGATTGCTGCTGTCGTACTCGTTAGTTTACTGACAGTAGCGATTGTTCAAGCGATGGAAAAAAAGACTGATACTCCTAAAACAGCGACAGAAGCATCGGCAGCAAAAGAAGGTCTTTCGATTGGGGCTTCAGCGCCTGATTTTGAGCTTAAAACGTTAACCGGAGACACCGTAAAGTTATCACAACTAAAAGGGAAAAAAGTCATGCTGAACTTTTGGGCGACATGGTGTCCGCCTTGTAAAGCCGAAATGCCAGAAATGGAGCAGTTTTCTAAACAAATTGGTGATGATACCGTTATTTTAGCAGTTAATATCGATCCTCAATTAGATGTGCAAGGATTTGTTAATGAAAATAAAATAACGTTTCCAATCCTTCTAGATGCAGAAGACAAAGTTAATGAAGCGTATCAAATTCTTTCTATCCCGACGACTTATTTTATTAATAGTAAAGGGATTATCCAAAACAAATATACAGGCTCGATGAAGCTTGATATCATGAAAAAATATACCCAAGAATTAAATTAAACAAGAGATGTTGGCATATGCCAATGTCTTTTTTTGTACTTTGAAAATTGTCCAGTTTCAGTGCCTAGGGTCTCGAGGTTATAAGCCTCTGTCAAGGCGCTTTCGCTTTTCGAACAAATTTTCAAAAAGTTGTAATAATTGCAACCGTTTCCGGTAATAATAACTGTTAGAATAGGTAATAAGGAAGGTGATAACAATGAGAAAACCTAGAAAACGCTCATTTGCAGAACTAGTATTAGAAAATAAATCACAATTAATGAAAGACAGTGCTGCTATGGAAAAAATTGAACAGCGATTAGAGGAAAAGCGGCTCGGCAAAGCTGAGTAATCACATTTGTTTCCAATCATGCTTCCCCTCCTTATGGGTAAAATGATAATAAGGAGGGATTGAAACATGGGTAATCCGAAAAAAGATTTTAAGCATTTCTCACCTAGCCATTTAGGTACTCAACCAAGGGGGTTTAGTGGCAATAATGGAAAAAAAATGAATGATACTTCTGGGAAGCATGCTCAGGTCATTCAAACTAAAGGCGAATAATACTATGTATAAATAAGACCCGTCAGGCACAAGCCTTGCGGGTCTTTTTGTTTTAAGTTTCCATTGATTCTCCTGTGATAAATTTTGCTATCGGTAACAAACTATATCTGTACCAAATACACCTTTAGGAGGATTTTGACAATGACTTATAACAATAAACCAAATCCTGATGACCGTAGCGATAACGTTGAAAAACTTCAAGCGATGATTACAAATACTATTGAAAATATGGAAGCTGCCGAAGAATCACTTGCTCTTACAGACAGTGAAACGCAAAAGCAACAAATTCAAGCTAAGAATGAACGTAGACGTGAAAGCATCGATTCTTTCCGCTCTGAAATTAAAGATGAGGCAAACAACCAAGGTTAATTTCTCCTTCTGAGGACCTGTTCATATCCGAACAGGTCCTTTTTGAGACCTCTCATTTTATCTAGGATAACCTGTTATGGTAAGATAGTGAGTAAAACTTAGTACAAGAATTTTAAATAGAAGAGTGATGATTTTGAATCAATTAGAAAACAACCGTTCCTATTCCAACGAGCAAATCCAAAAGTGGGAACAAGAACTGAATGAAACAGGTTTTATTACTGAAGAGGCAAACTTACTAGCTGCTATCCGTCAGGAAACTAATCCTGTAACATTATCAAAACTGTTAACGTTTGGGGCTTTATCAAGACTCCATGATCATAAAGATGACTCCATCGCAGCGGTTTGGTTAGAAAAAGCACTAAAGCTAAATCCTCTAAACCAAAAAGCAAAGGAACATACTGTTCAATCCGATTGGAAGAAGATGCACCATTTATTGACACCATTGACGTTTCCGTCCATGCGGGAAACGGATAATCGTACAGCTAAAAAGAAAACAGCAGAAGAGTATATCGAAGTATGTCAGCGATTTTTAGCCGAAGCGGATGAACACCTTCAGGAATTGCAGAAAATGATTGATACTGTCTCAAGAATCGATTTGAAAGAGCTTTTACAAAGATATGAAAAACTTTCCGAACTGCTTTCATCTGCGATTGAGGAAACAGGAAGCTTGTTAAAAGCGGCTGAGGAATACAATCAATCGATAACAGGTGTTTTCCATACTTCGACCTATTATGATGATTTAAAATTACATATGTCTAATTTAGATGAAATCAAACAGACATGGCTGCAGCAATTTGTAGAGGAAGAGACACCTGCAGCAAAATCAGAGAATGCATTAGATCAGCTGCAAAATATGGTAGGAATGGATTTAGTAAAGAAACGGATTAACGATTTTTATCGGTTTCTTAAGTACCAAAAACAACGGAAGGAACTGGGCTTTCAGATTAAAGATGAGCTTAGTCTTAATATGATTCTAACCGGGAATCCTGGGACAGGAAAGACAACCTTAGCTAGATTATTAGCGAAGATTTATCATGAACTCGGGGCATTGCCAAGGGAGGAAGTCATTGAAACGAATCGCTCGCAGCTCGTTGGTTCTTTTGTCGGGCAAACGGAAGAAAATGTTCGTTCCATTGTTGAACGCTCGATTGGCGGCGTTTTATTTATTGATGAAGCCTATAGCTTAAAACGTGAGGGTCAAACGGGAAATGATTATGGGCAAGCTGCCATTGATACGCTTGTTTCGCTAATGACAAGCAGTGAATATGGCGGTAAGTTCGCCGTCATTTTAGCTGGCTATCCGGATGAGATGCGTTCCTTCTTAAATGCGAATCCTGGTCTGCGAAGCCGGTTCCCTCAGTCGAACTTTATTCATTTGCCTAATTACTCCAACGATGAACTAATTCATATTGCCGAGTTAGTTGCATCTGAAAATGATTATCTATTAACAGAGGAATCTAAAATTGAAATTCATCACCGTCTTGAAAAGGAACGGGTAGATGATACCTTTGGTAACGCCAGAACGGTCCACAATATTGTTTTGGATGCCATTTTTAAAAAAGGGTCACATAACAACGCAGCCGACAGCGACATTTTAGATATGATGCTGCTTGACCAAGAAGACTTTCAAACTGACAATGAGATTATTACGGAATCACCGCAGGAACAGCTGAACCAATTAACCGGTTTGACTTCCTTAAAGAAAGAGTTAAAATCACTTATTTCATTCGTCAAGATGCAGCAATTTAGAAGATCGAAGGGCCTCCCTATTGTACCGATACAGCTGCATGCTGTTTTTACGGGAAACCCAGGTACAGGGAAAACAACAGTAGCTAAAATTTACGCGGAGTTTTTAAAGGAATGCGGTATTTTAAAAAGAGGTCATCTCATTGTGGCGAGCCGAGCTGATTTTGTTGCTGGTTATGTCGGACAAACAGCCGGAAAAACAAAGCAAAAAATTAAGGAAGCCTTGGGCGGAGTTCTATTCATTGATGAGGCCTATTCATTAATTAGTCAAACAGCAGGTGACTTTGGAAAAGAGGTTATCGATACTCTTGTGGATGAAATGACAAAACAAAATGAAAATTTGGTGGTCGTTTTAGCTGGCTACCCTAATGAAATGAACCAACTGCTTGAGAGTAATCCAGGCCTTCGTTCCCGTTTTAAAAAGTTCTTCCTTTTCCCTGACTATACAAATGAAGAATTACTTGAAATAATGATCAACTACGCGGGTAAGTTTCAATATCTGCTTACAGAAGACGCTAAAAACTTACTGCTTCAAACAATGGAAGCTGAAAGTTTTAAAGGGAATGGCCGATTTGCTACCAATTTAGTGGATGAAATGATTCAGGCACAAGCATTACGGTTAATGGATGAAGTAGAGGATGAAGGGCTATTAGAAAAAGCGCTATTACTTGAAGTAGAAGATATCGAAAAAGCACTTGATAAAACTTCAGCATACTAACAATGAAAAGGAGGTTTATAGTGGAAAATTATTTTGTCTCAACAAGGGAAATCCAACTGTATTATGCGGATACAGATATGATGGGTGTCATTTATCATGCTAATTATTTAAAATTTTTCGAGCTAGGCCGGACAGGTTTTATCGAGGACATCGGCTATAGCTATCTTGGAATGGAGGATTCGGGTTACTATGCTCCTGTCTATGATATTAACATTACCTATAAAAAACCATTAAGATATGGAGACAAGGCCTTTGTAAAAACATGGGTAACATTAAATGATGGAATCAAGACCATTTATGCTTATACCATTGTAAACGGGGAGGAGGAGGTCTGTGCAGAAGGGACTTCGACCCACATTATTGTGAAAAAGGATACCTTTAAACCGACCTCCTTTAAAAGAGCTTTTCCGGAATGGTATTTGAAATATGAAGAAATAAAGAAAAAATAATCTCATTTTAAGGTTAACCTTCCAACAAGAAATGAGGTGTTGATGTGGCTTTTGGAATAAACCGACAAGAACTAAACGAATGGAAAAGGAAAATTGACCAGAGCGAAATTGCATTTTTGACTCATTATTGGCTGGATGATCGCTTTCCTGATTGCAAGACTGTCACAAAAGTTGGATGTCTTGATCTTGATAAATTAGCTGAATGGGGTAAAAAGTACGGATTAATAAAAGAATGGATTCATCATCGCAAGGATGGTTACTCCCATTTTGATTTATTAGGTGAGCGGCAAACCGAAATTTTAGAAAAAGAGGGCTTAATTGAACATATTTGGCAAAAAAACCGGCACACTTGAGGAGTAGGTGATCAAGTGTGCCGGTTTTTTCTTATCAGATAAGAAGATATAAATTTTGCCTTCGAGAATTGTCCAGCTCCAGGCGCCATCGGCTCGAGGTCACAAGCCAATCCGTCCAAAAGGTTAAAGAACAACCTTTCGCCGGCTCGACTTGTGCTTGTCGCCGAAGTCTAAGCGCCTTACGCTTTTCTTATTGAATCCACTGGTACATATGTTTTTTAATTTCATCATATTTGGCTTGGGCATTTTTCAGCCCATAGGTCTCAGCCATTTCAAGGGGAACGACACGAAAGCTTTTGTTTTTCTGACTTGCAACATAGGAGGGTGTAAAAACTGGATTGGAAATCTCAATTTTGCTGCCCTCGGCGGCAATCTTTTTTGTGATATCAATCGTGGCTAAACCACCAATATCCCTATACTTACCGTGCTGTCCAGAAATAAAATTTCCTAATGAATAGATAACAAACGATTTTCTGCCATCTGTTGTTTTAATCCATTCCATTGGCTGGAGTACATGCGGATGGGAGCCAAAGATAATATCCACTCCTTCATTTGCCAGAAATTGTGCTAAATCCTTTTGTTCTTTTGAGGGGATTCGTTGGTATTCGTTCCCCCAGTGAATACTCATTACTACCACGTCGGCATTACTTTTTGCCCGTCTAATTTCTGCTTTCATGGCATTTTTATCAATTAAATTAACAAGATAGTCTTTCCCTTTTGGAATCGGAATGCCATTCGTTCCGTATGTATAAGATAAGAAGGCAACTTTAATCCCATTTTTATTGATAATCCGTAATCTTTGACGGTCCATTGGATCAATAAAGCTTCCAACATGGGGTAAACCAATTTGATCTAAGTAGGCAGATTCTGATCGGATTCCCTTTTCTCCTTTATCCAAGGAGTGATTATTGGCGGTTGAAACAATATCCACGCCTGAATGGATCAGGGCATTAGCAACCTGATGTGGACTATTAAACCTCGGATATCCGGAAAGGCCCAGTTCTAGTCCTCCTAACATACTTTCTTGATTGGCAGTTAGAATATCGGGTTTTTCAAGGATTGATTTTACTGGATCGAACATGGGATCAAAACTATAATCAGCACCGTTAAAGGCATCTTGATAGACAGGGTTATGAATAAGAATGTCACCAACCGCCCCTACGGATATTTTTTCAGTCAGAGTTACATCTCGATTAACATTAAATAATGGCCGTATCGAATGTTTTTGTACACTATAAATTTTATTTTCCTGATTTGCAGATTGCTTTTGCTGTATGATCAGAACTGCCGCTGTCGTAATACAACCTATAATAATGAACATTGAAGGTAAAATGGCCCTTTTCCTCATAAAGTCTCCTTTAATCAATAAACTAAAAGCAAATTACTTTTGTACTCCTTGATGATACTATATTATATTTAAGTATAATTTTACATTTATTCTTGCAATTTTCTAAAAAAAGTTTTGAAAGGAATAGGACATGTTTAAAATAACAGAGAGTGCTTACCTGAAATTATCCGAAATTGTTATCCAAGAAAAGATAACAGATGATGAGCAGCTTTTCCTGCGACTAACCATGGGGATTGGCTGAGGCGGATCTAAATTAAATCTGTCTCTGGAAGAGCGGAAGATTGAGGGAGATCGTATTTACCAATTTGACGATCTTACTGTGCTTATTCATGAAAAAGATATGATTTACTTTAATCATACGAAACTGGATTATGTAGCAGATGTATTAGGGAACAAACGTTTTCAACTGTTTCGTATGTGAAAAATGGCTATAAAGAGACACATTGTCCCTTTATAGCCATTTAATTTTTGGTTCTGTTTTATTAACAATTCGTTTAATATTAGCCCTGTGGCGGTAAATAACAAATGATGCCATCAATAGTACCACAACTAATAAAGGGATGTCCCAATTTCGGACAATTCCTGAAACGACGGCATACAAGACAGCTGTAATACCTGCAACCATGGATGATAAGGATACATATTTGGTTATGTATAAGCTAATAAAAAATACCACAATTACCGTCAAAAACATATAAGGTGCTGCTAACAATACGACCCCGCCAGATGTTGCAACTGCTTTTCCACCACGAAATCCTGCAAAAATTGGATAGGTATGTCCCAGAACCGCAAAAATCCCAGCCAACAATGGATTTATATTTAGATGGAAGATCAATGGAAGAGCAGCTGCTAACGTGCCTTTCAGAATATCAGCAAGTGTTACCGCTAATCCCGCTTTAACTCCGAGCGTCCGAAACGTGTTCGTACCTCCTAAATTCCCACTTCCATGCTCCCGAATATCGGTTTTGTAAAATACCTTTCCAACTATTAGCCCAGATGGAATGGAGCCAAGTAAATAGGCTAGGATCAAGACCAAGATTATTTGAACCATTCAAAATTTCTCCTTCAATAAAAGATCCAGTTCTTCTATTTTACCATGGATTTGTGAAAAAGCACTATTCCTTTCCAAGATAAGTTTAAAAGAGAAGTAAAAAAGTTAGTGAAAATGGTTCTTTAAACCCGCTTTTCATAAAGGAAATTATTATTAAGTCAAAAGTTAGGACAAAAAAAGTCAAATTTATTACAAATCAATGGAGAATTTAGGAACGGTTGATAAATCGATTGAATGCCGGGAAATGGGAATCTATAATAAAGAAAAATCGAATGATCATCAAAAGAACCGGCCTTATCCTGAGGGTAAAAGATCGGTTTTTTACATAATTTTTATAACTGATCTATGAAGGAGGTGAATGAACCCATGGCAAGAAGTGTTCTGCAATATCTTAAATACCAATACCCGGATATAAGAGTTTTATATGTAGAAGATGAAAGGTTTTCCCGTGAAAAACTCCTACGGGTTTTGAATCGGAGGTTTGCCAATATTCATTTTGCAATTGATGGTGTCGAAGGGCTACAACTCTATCAAAAATATAAACCGGATTTAATAATTGCCGATATAAAAATGAATCAAATGAGCGGATTAGAGATGATAAAAAACATCCGTGCACAAAACGAAAAGGTCCAAGTCATAGTAACCACCGCACATGATGATAATGATTTTTTTGTCCAATCGATTGAAAATAATGTCAACCATTTTATTTTAAAACCGATTGATTTGGATTTACTGTTACAAGCGATCCAAAAATCTGTTTATCAGATCCAGCTCGAAAAAGAGCTTGAAAAACAAAAGAATCTTACCCGTACTATTCTTGATTTCCAGGATAATCTCATTTTCGTAATTGAAAACGGAGAGCTTGTGGAATGGAATCAAGCCTTTACCAATGTAACTGGTAAGGGTATTCACAAAAATAATCCTACATGTTATCAAAGTGAATTTCTGGCAAGTTTTTTTGTCGAGGATCCTCATTATTTTTATCCTAAGGATAAAGGCAGTTGGATGGAGGAGTTTTCTTCCAACGGAAAAAACATGGCAAAAGTTCGTTGGAAAGGACCACTTGGAAACGATTATAACTATGTGATGAAAGCAGGAGCGATCCCAGGTACAAATCAAACCTTATTCGTGCTTACAGATATAACAGATATTGAGAAAGAAAGCCGAGAAAAAGATCATTTAGCTAAGCTGGACCCATTGACGAGGAGTTATACCCGTCAGAAATTCAAGGAAATTTTGGCTAGCGAAATGAGGCGTTCTGAACAATTTAATCGGGCTTTCTCACTTATTTTAATGGATATTGATTTCTTTCATACACTCAATGATCAAATAGGTCATACAGCAGGAGATAAGGTGTTAATCACAGTGTCGACCATTGTTCAACAGCGGATTCGTGAGTGCGATATTTTAGCCCGCTGGGGAGGAGAGGAATTTATCCTGCTTATTCCTGAGACAGTTGGACAAAATGCTGTTGTTTTAGCCGAATCAATCCGTTCAATAATTGAAGAATATCATTTTCTTAAAATCGGAAAGGTTACCTGCAGCTTTGGAGTTGCTGAATTTGCTCCGGGAAAAACAAAAAGTGAATTACTGGCAGAGGCCGAACACGCCTTAACCTCTTCAAAAAATAATGGACGAAACTGTGTAACATTATACACCAAAGAACATTAAGGGGGCGGCAATTATGATATTTATATATATTAGCTTATCCTTGGTGATTGGTTATATCATTTTGACTATTTGTCTATATGTTTTTAAGAGACGTGTCCTGCTGAAGAAGCTGAAAGATAGTGAACGATGTTATCGAGATTTAGCGAAAAAGTACGAAGCTATTAATCGAAACCTAGAAAAAAAGATTCAAGATGAAGTAGAAAAAAACAGACATAAAGATCATCTTCTAATTCAGCATTCTCGTCTTGCTGCGATGGGGGAAATGATAGCCAGTATTGGCCATCAATGGCGCCAGCCCTTAAATAGCTTATCCCTAATCATTCAAGATGTACGGGAGGAATATGAGTTTGGTCAGCTTGATGAAATCTATATTGATAAATTCACGAAGGAAAGCATGATTCAGATCAAACACATGTCCCGTACTATTAATGATTTTCGGAAATTCTATAAACCTAATAACGAAAGGGCCCCTTTTTCGATTGGAAGTTCAATCGAGGATGCTTTGTCGATTTTTTCTTCCAGTCTAAAATATTATGGGATTGAGATGGAATTTGAATATCGGGGTGAGCTGATGGCATACGGCTTTCCGAACGAATATAGTCAAGTGGTGTTGAACATTTTAACCAATGCCCGAGATGCCTTTATTCAAAGGGATATTAAGGATCGAAAAATAACGATAAAATTAAGTGAAACATCAAAATTTATTACAGCGGAATTTACGGATAATGCAGGTGGAATAGATCCTGAGCTCCTAGATAAAATTTTTGATCCCTATTTTACAACGAGGCCACGCGGTACAGGTTTGGGCCTTTATATGACCAAGATGATACTAGAAAATATGAACGGATTGGTTATGGTAGAAAACCATAAACATGGTGCCCGTTTTTGTCTTTCAGTACCAAAAGTAAATGAAGCAGCTAAACCAGAACTAATCTCTGTTTCTTAAGGTAAGCTCCTAATTAAAGGGCTAGCTACAGCGCCTAGGGGCTCGGGGTCATAAGCCAATCCGTCAAGAAGGCTACAGTCGAGCCTTCTCGCCGGCTCGACTGTAGCCTTGCGCCCCAGGTCAAAGCACTTTCGCTTTTCGATTTTGCAAGCGTTTTATTTTGGCTTTTATTATCAAAAAGGGTAGAATAAAGATAATAATTCCAAGGAGTGGTAATGATGGCAATTGAAAATCCAAGCCGTGAGGAAATTGGTTCAATTTTGAATAAGGCAAAGAGAATCGCTGTTGTGGGCTTAAGCGACAATCCTGCAAAGGCTTCCTACCAAGTATCACAAGTTATGCAAGATGCAGGCTATGAAATCATACCTGTGAATCCAGCTGTCGACACTGTCCTAGGTGTCAAGGCAGTCGCCTCTTTAAAAGATATCCAGGGGCATGTAGATATTGTTAATGTTTTCCGACGTTCCGAACAATTGTTCGATGTCGCGAAAGAATTTGACGAGATTGATGCCGACGTATATTGGGCCCAGCTCGGTCTTGCAAATGAAGAAGCCTATCAATTTTTAAAAGAAAAGGGCTATACCGTGATTATGGATCGCTGTATTAAAATTGAATATGCAATGACAAGATAAAAAGCTGCTATTTTTTAGCAGTTTTTTTCTTTTTTGCCCCCTAAAAACAGCTAAAATTGTATTACAAAAATATGTTGTTTTTAAATACATATTTGCCAAATCGAAATTAATCGCTACAATTAAGCATAGACGCCGCAAGAAGATGTGTTAAAATAAATGTGGCAAACATTAGTTCTATTGGATAAATTTAAAGGATAATGAACTCTTTTAAACGAATGTTTTACTAATTAATTGTGAAAATGGCGGAGAACGCCATTTATGTTTTTTAGGTATGAAAGGGGTATTTTAGTGGCAAGAAATCAGCAAGCTTTTGATTACAATGATGATGCCATCCAGGTACTAGAAGGTCTTGAGGCAGTTAGAAAGCGCCCAGGTATGTACATTGGCAGCACTGATTCACGCGGTCTTCATCATCTTGTGTATGAGATCGTTGACAACTCTGTCGATGAAGCACTAGGCGGATTTGGTGATCAAATCATTGTAAGAATACACAAAGATAATTCCATAAGTGTTATGGATAAGGGTAGAGGAATGCCTACAGGTATGCATAAAATGGGAAAACCAACACCTGAGGTTATTTTAACTGTGCTCCATGCCGGCGGTAAATTTGGCCAAGGCGGCTACAAAACCAGCGGTGGTTTGCACGGTGTGGGTGCATCGGTCGTAAATGCATTATCTGAATGGTTAATCGTAACAATTAAACGAGATGGCTTCGTATATGAACAACGTTTCGAGGATGGCGGTAAACCGGTCACAACACTCGAAAAACTCGGCAAAACTAATCAAACGGGGACAACGATTCATTTTAAACCGGATCCGACCATTTTCTCGACCACGACCTATAACCTTGAAACTTTATCTGAACGGCTGAGAGAATCAGCTTTCTTGTTAAAAGGATTAAAAATTGAAATTATTGATGAGCGTAATGATATTCACGAAGTTTTTCATTATGAAAATGGTATTGAGGCTTTTGTTGAATACTTAAACGAAGATAAAGAGACACTCCATCCTGTTGTCAGCTTTGAAGGGACTCAAAACGGGATTGAAGTAGAATTTTCATTTCAATTCAATGATGGCTATTCCGAAAATGTCTTGTCGTTTGTTAACAATGTAAGGACAAGAGATGGCGGTACACATGAGGCCGGCGCCAAAACCGCCATGACAAGGGTATTCAATGACTATTCCCGTAAAGTTGCTTTTCTTAAGGAAAAAGACAAAAATTTAGACGGTAACGATATTCGTGAAGGATTATCGGCGATTATTTCCGTAAGAATCCCAGAAGAGCTTCTACAATTTGAAGGACAAACAAAGGGAAAACTCGGTACGAGTGAAGCGAGATCATCAGTAGATTCCGTTGTTTCTGAACATCTTTCCTACTTCTTGGAAGAAAATCCTGATATTAGTTCCTTATTAATCAAAAAATCGATTAAAGCGTATCAGGCCCGGGAAGCAGCAAGAAAAGCCCGCGAGGATGCACGAAGCGGCAAAAAGAAGAAAAGAGGAGAAACCGTCCTTTCTGGAAAGCTGACACCAGCACAATCACGAAATCCGCAAAAGAATGAACTCTACTTAGTAGAGGGTGATTCTGCGGGAGGTTCTGCCAAGCAGGGCCGTGACCGCCGTTTTCAAGCTGTCCTTCCACTCCGCGGTAAAGTCATCAACACAGAAAAAGCGAAACTCTCTGATATCTTCAAAAACGAAGAAATTAACACGATTATCCATGCAATTGGCGGCGGCGTTGGTGCCGATTTTGCGGTCGAAGACATCAATTATGACAAAATTGTCATTATGACAGATGCTGATACAGATGGTGCCCATATCCAAGTTCTATTGCTTACCTTCTTTTATCGTTATATGAAGCCGCTTGTTGAAGCTGGTAAAGTATTTATTGCTCTTCCGCCTTTATATAAAGTAAGTAAAGGCTCAGGAAAAAAAGAAATCATCGAATATGCATGGAACGAGGATGAGCTTCAAGGAGCTATTAAAAAAGTCGGTAGAGGATATATCATCCAACGCTACAAAGGTCTTGGCGAAATGAATGCAGACCAGCTATGGGATACCACAATGGACCCAGAGACACGGACATTAATCCGCGTTAAGATTGATGATATCGCCAGAGCGGAGCGACGTGTTACTACGCTAATGGGTGATAAGGTTGAACCGCGCCGTAAATGGATTGAAAGTAATGTAGCATTTGGTTTAGAAGAAGATGATACGATTTTAGAAAATGAAAATATTACCGTCTCCGAGGAGGTTACTGAAGGATGAGTGCACTTGAAAAATTTCGGGACTTACCTCTAGAAGATGTAATTGGTGATCGTTTTGGAAGGTATAGTAAGTATATTATCCAAGAACGTGCACTGCCGGATGCACGGGACGGTTTAAAGCCTGTACAGCGGCGTATTTTATATGCTATGCATGTGGAAGGCAACACATTTGATAAAGGGTTTCGTAAATCGGCGAAGACAGTCGGTAATGTTATTGGTAACTATCACCCACATGGTGATTCTTCTGTATATGAAGCCATGGTGCGTTTGAGTCAGGATTGGAAGGTTCGGAATGTGCTTGTTCAAATGCACGGTAACAACGGTAGTGTCGATGGTGACCCGCCCGCTGCGATGCGTTACACAGAAGCAAGACTTTCGGCAATCGCCGCTGAACTTTTAAGGGATATTGAAAAAAATACAGTAGAATTTATTCCAAACTTTGATGATACTTCAAAGGAACCGACTGTTTTACCAGCTATGTTCCCAAACTTACTTGTAAATGGGTCAACAGGAATCTCAGCCGGTTATGCCACTGATATTCCTCCACATCATTTGGGTGAAATCATTGATGGCGTGATCATGAGAATGGATCAACCAGATTCAACCGTAGATGAACTCATGACCGTGATTAAAGGACCAGATTTCCCTACTGGCGGGATCATTCAAGGGATAGAAGGCATTAAAAAAGCCTATGAAACTGGTAAAGGGAAAATCATTGTCCGTGGAAAAGCCGAAATTGAAGAGGTTCGCGGCGGTAAGCAGCAAATCGTGATTACGGAGATTCCTTACGAAATTAATAAAGCCAATCTCGTCAAGAGGATGGATGAGTTTCGAATCGATCGAAAAGTTGAGGGAATGTCAGAGGTTCGTGATGAAACGGACCGAACCGGTTTAAGAATCGTGATTGAATTAAAAAAGGACGCCCACGCAGAAGGTGTCTTGAATTACTTATATAAAAATAGTGATCTTCAAGTAACCTATAACTTTAATATGGTTGCGATCTATAATAAGCGCCCGAAACTTATGGGAATTCGTGAGTTACTCGATGCCTATATTGGGCATCAAAAAGAAGTTGTGACTAGACGTACTCAATATGACCTCAATAAAGCGAAGGAACGCCAGCATATTGTTGAGGGTTTAATGAAGGCTTTATCGATTCTTGATGAAGTCATTGCCACCATCCGCGCATCTAAGGACAAGCGGGATGCAAAAGATAACTTAATTGCAAAATTTGCCTTTACAGAAATACAGGCAGAAGCGATTGTTTCTTTGCAGCTCTATCGTTTAACAAATACTGACATCACAGCTTTACGACAGGAAGCAGAAGAGTTAGCAAAAAAAGTGGAAGAGCTTACTAGCATCTTAGCTAGCGAGAAAAAATTATTATCCGTTATTAAAAAAGAGCTCAAAGACGTGAAAAAACGTTTTGTTGATGAGCGCCGTTCTAAGATTGAAGCGGAAATTGAAGAAATTAAAATCAACCTTGATGTCACCGTACCAAGTGAAGATGTCATTGTCACAGTGACAAAAGAAGGTTACGTCAAACGAACAAGTCAGCGTTCTTTTGCAGCATCCGGCGGACAAGATTTGGCAATGAAGGAAATTGACCGTCTCCTTGCCCAATTAGATATGAATACAAAAGATGTATTATTGCTCTTTACCAATAAGGGGAACTACCTGTTCTGCCCTGTTCATGAGCTGCCAGATATACGTTGGAAGGATCTTGGCCAGCATGTAGCCAACATTATTCCAATTGACCGTGACGAGGAGATTATTCACGCCATTTCCGTTAAAGACTTTGAGATCGATGCTTATCTTGTTTTTGTAACGAAAAATGGCATGGTTAAGAAGACTGAGTTGAAAGCCTACAAAGCGCAGCGCTACTCTAAACCACTTGTTGCCGTAAATCTTAAGGATGACGACCAGGTGGTTGATGTTCATCTAACTGATGGTTCTAAAGAACTTTTCTTAGTCACTACCTTGGGATATGCTTTATGGTTCCATGAGGAAGAGATCAGTATCGTCGGACAGCGGGCTGCGGGTGTAAAAGGCATTAACTTAAAAGAAAGCGATGTTGTCATTGGTGGAAAGCTGATTACTCCAGACAGCAGTGAATCGATTGTCGTAGCTACCCAGCGCGGCGCCTTAAAACGCATGAAGTTAAAAGAGTTTGAAAAAGCAACTCGTGCGAAGCGTGGTGTCGTCATTCTAAGGGAGCTTAAAGCAAAACCGCATCGAATTACTGGCTTTGTCATCGCAAATGAACAAGACTTAATTATTATCGAGACAGAAAAAGGCTATTCCGAAACGCTAAAAACAGCGGATATTAGCTTTAGTGACCGTTATTCTAACGGCTCATTTATCCTTGATGAGGATGAGAACGGCAAAGTAACAAACGTTTGGAAGGTATCCGTACCAGCAGCAGTAACCGAATAAAAAGATTAGAGAACCTCCCAGGAAATTGGGAGGTTCTTTTCATTTTTTTCCCAAAATTGGACATGCTAAGTAAAACAAAAGGATTTGGAGGGGAACTGGATGAAAAAAGAGATGCTGCTAGTAATCATTTCGTTTTTTCTTATATCGCTATCTACCATAACAGGGGTTTATGCGATTGAAGAAAAAAACAAAACGGTCACCATTTCCAAACTGGAGGCAGATTTGACTGGCGATAGACAGAACGAGACCATCTTCCTAAAAGGGGTACCTGATCAAGACGAAGAGGCCAATTTACAAAATATTTATATTGAAATATCGGCGTCAAATGGCAGAACATACAGCCTCCCATTAGAAAGTGGTACTAAGGCATCACTGAAGATGGTAGATTTAAACCATGATGGATTGAAAGATTTATTTGCAAACGTATTATCAAGTGGAACCGAGGGCACTGTCAAAAGCTATTTGTATACCTTAAAGGATTTTGTCCGAACCGAGTTAACTGTTCCTGAACCTCTCGAGATGGATGCAAAATTTAAAAATGGATACAAAGCAGAAATTAAATTATCCGACTCTGGAAAATCCTATCTGTTTGATTTAAAAGAGCGCAAAGAATATTACAAAAAACTCGGATTTTATTATAGAGGAAAATTAAATGAGCCAACTGAACTTACAGTAAACACTTATAACAATGTGGAACCGATTCACATCGACAAACAAAGAATCGGATTAAAGGGACAGCAGAAGGTGACAGGGATCGCAAATGCCGATACAATCGCTTTAGTTGAATCAATTTGGTATTATGATCATGGACAATGGAAGCTTTTTAAAGCAGATGTTAAACCATCGTAATTGGCAAATTTTGGTGTGAATCGCATTCAAAACACAGGAGATATCTTCTGTGTTTTTTCTTTTAATTAAAAATTGACGAACATCCTTAAGCGTAATATACTTAGGTCTATAAATAATTAAGTTGCCTAACTATTAGTCTGGTAAATAAAAGAGGTGATATAAATGGCTGGTAATGAAGCTGGTAATGAAAATGAGACGGCACAAAAACTAATTAAAGCTTTTCAGCAATTCCGTAAAACTGGAAGGAATGAAAAGAAAATAGCCGGTTTTAACCCAAGTGAATTCAGGGTATTGTTCCTAATTCAACGTGCAAATGAGAACAATAATGAGATGAAGGTTTCAGAAATTAGTCAGAAATTGAGAGTGACCCCGCCAACCGTAACACAAATCATCAATGGTCTAGAAAAGGATGGTTATATTGAACGGACCGTAAATCCTGAAGATCGCCGGGCTGTAAAGATTAGCCTGACGGAGGCCGGGCTAAAAGCAACAGAACAAGCCAGAAAGAAATTTAATGAAACCTTTTTAGGTTTAATCGATTACCTAGGAGAAAAGGATAGCGAGCAGCTAGCGGAACTACTCTTTAAGGTACACGATTATTTCAATCAATTAGACAACCAATAAAATTTAACATGAAAATGGAGAGGGTTCTTCTTGTTAAAATTAATCAAATATCTTAAACCATATCAGATTCCGATATACCTCGTCCTTGTGCTTGTCCTTTTACAATCCCTATCAGAATTATACTTACCGACACTCATGTCTGATATCGTGGACAAAGGGGTCGTGACTGGTGATTCCCACTATATTTGGAAAATCGGCGGTTTTATGCTGCTGGTAGCCGCGGGCGGTATGATTTGTTCGATAGCCGCCAGTTTTTTCTCAGCAAAGGCAGCATCCGGCTTCGGAAGATTATTACGGAGCAAGGTCTTCTCGCATGTAGGGAATTTTTCCTTAAGTGAGTTTGATAAACTAGGGACAGCATCACTTATTACAAGAACAACGAACGATATTACGCAAATACAGCAAGTGATGATTATGATGCTAAGAATGATGGCCGCTGCACCAATGATGTGTATTGGCGGCATTATCATGGCGTATTCAAAAGATGCCAAACTCACTCTGGTCCTTGCGGTTGCGATTCCCTTTCTGATTGCAGCGATCGTGGTGATTGCTAGAAAAGGAATTCCTTTGTTTAAAGCCATGCAAGTTAAATTGGATAAACTTAATCGTGTTTTACGGGAGAATTTAACTGGCATTCGGGTCATTCGTTCCTTTAACCGGGTAGAGCATGAGAAAAAACGCTTTGATGAAGCGAATTGGGATTTAACACAAACCGCCATTAAGGTTAATAAAATTATGGCGGCGATGATGCCCATTATGATGGTGGTCCTGAACCTTACCACGGTAGCGATTATTTGGTTCGGCAGTCACCGGATCAGCAATGGACATATGGAAGTAGGGGATATGATGGCATTTATCCAATATGCGATGCAGATCATGTTCTCGTTCATTATGCTATCAATGATGTTTGTTATGATCCCGCGAGCTTCTGTTTCAGCTGTAAGGATTAATGAAGTACTTGAGACAGTGGCCGATATTAAGGACCCAGCATCTGCTGCATCCATTGAAGGAGAAAAAGGCCATGTAGAATTTCGGGATGTTACTTTCAGCTATCCGGGTGCTGAAATGCCAGCTATTTCAAACATTTCTTTTTCGATGCATCCTGGCGAAGTGACGGCAATTATTGGAGGTACCGGTTCAGGAAAATCAACCCTTATTAATTTAATTCCACGTTTTTATGATGTTGATAGTGGTCATGTGCTGGTAGACGGAGTAGATGTTCGCGAGATGACACAAGAACAGCTGCGACAAAAAATTGGTTTTATTCCCCAGCAGGCTGTTCTCTTTACTGGAACGATCTCTGAAAATATCCGCTATGGGAAAGAGGATGCCTCAGATGAAGAAGTCCATCATGCGGCAGACATTGCTCAGGCAAACGAATTTATTTCATCGATGCCTGAGGGTTTCGATTCGATTATTGCCCAAGGGGGAACGAATGTTTCGGGCGGTCAAAAACAGCGCCTATCAATTGCGCGGGCCCTTGTAAGAAAACCGGAAATTTATATTTTTGATGATAGTTTCTCAGCATTGGACTTTAAGACTGATGCAAAGCTCCGTGCAGCCTTAAAAAAAGAAACCGTTGATTCTGCAGTCTTGATTGTGGCGCAAAGGGTAAGTACGATTATGGATTCCGATCGAATTATTGTATTAGATGATGGAAAAGTTTCCGGGATTGGCACACATAAAGATCTCATGGGATCTTGTTCAGTTTATCGTGAAATTGTAATGTCACAGCTGTCAGAGGAGGAAATTGCATGAGTACGGATTCAAAAAATCAGCGTCCAGAACACGGTGGAGCTCCACAAAAACTAGGTCCAGGAGGAGGATTCGGACCTCGTGGAATGGGGATGCCTGTCCAAAAGGCAAAAGATTTTAAAGGAACTCTTAAAAGACTCGTAGTCTACTTAAAGCCATATAAATTGCAGCTTGTTTCTGTCCTTATCACAGCAATCATTAGTACTATCTTTTCAATTGTCAGCCCGAAAATAATGGGTAAGGCCACAACCAAGCTCTTTGAAGGGTTAATGATGAAGTTAAAGGGTGTTCCCGGCGCTAAAATTGATTTTGATTATATCGGTCAAATCATATTACTTTTAATAGGGCTCTATATATTGAGTGCGATTTTTGCCTATTTACAGGGATATATCATGGCAGGGGTAGCCCAAAAAACCGTCTATCATTTGAGAAAAGAAGTGGAAGAAAAACTGAATCGCCTGCCGTTAAAGTATTTTGACTCTAAGACCCATGGTGAAATACTAAGCAGGGCCGTCAATGATGTAGATAATATCAGTACTACGCTGCAGCAAAGCTTAACACAGCTGATTACTTCTGTTGTTACTTTAATTGGTGTCATCGTGATGATGCTTTCAATCAGTCCATTAATGACTTTGATTGTCATCGTTACACTGCCGCTGAGCTTTATTACTACGGCTAACATTGCGAAAAAATCACAGCAGTATTTTAAAGGACAGCAAAAATCACTTGGTCAGTTGAACGGGCATGTGGAAGAAATGTATACGGGCCATAAAGTGGTAAAAGTGTTTGGGCATGAAAAGAAATCAATCGAACAATTTGAAGAAATTAACGACAAACTTTATCAATCAGGGTGGAAGGCCCAGTTTGTTTCTGGAATGATTATGCCGCTTATGTCTTTTATCAATAATATCGGCTATGTGCTTGTATCTGTTGCGGGCGGCCTATTAGTTACTAAAAAGGCGATTGAAATCGGGGATATCCAGGCCTTTATCCAGTATGCCCGTCAATTCTCGCAGCCAATTGCACAAACAGCTCAAATTGCCAACGTCATCCAATCAACTATTGCTAGTGCAGAGCGTGTATTCGAAATCTTAGATGAAACAGAAGAGGTTCCAGAAGCGGTTCAGCCAAAAGAAATTCAATTACCACAAGGTAATGTAAGTTTTGAACATGTTTCCTTTGGTTATAAGAAAGATGAATTGTTGATTGAAGATATGAACATCGATGTTAAATCAGGTCAAAAGGTTGCGATTGTAGGTCCAACTGGAGCTGGGAAAACTACTCTAATTAACTTATTGATGAGGTTCTATGAACTTAATTCCGGTCGAATATTAATCGATGGAATCGATACAAGGGATTTAAAAAGAGAGAAACTTAGAAGTCTATTTGGAATGGTTCTTCAGGATACATGGCTGTTTAACAGCACGATCCGTGATAATATAGCTTATGGAAGAGAAGGTGCGTCGGAAATGGAAATTGTAGCAGCTGCTAAGGCTGCAAATGCTGACCATTTTATCAGAACACTTCCGGAAGGCTATGATACGATTTTAAATGAAGAAGCATCGAATATATCTCAAGGCCAGAAACAATTACTCACGATCGCTAGGGCTATCTTAGCGGATCCGGCGATTCTTATTCTTGATGAGGCAACTAGCAGTGTCGATACTCGAACGGAAGTACAGATTCAGAAGGCAATGGATTATTTGATGAAGGGACGCACTAGTTTTGTGATTGCGCACCGTTTATCGACCATCCGGGATGCTGATTTAATCCTTGTCATGAATAATGGTACGGTGTTTGAGAAAGGTACACATCAGGAATTATTGGAAAAAGGCGGTTTTTATGCTGATCTATATAATAGTCAGTTTGCCGGTCGGACAAATGTAGGTTAATGTATGGCGCTTAGGGTGATCCTAGGCGTTTTTTTCTCTGGAGCATTAATGTAAAATTTAATCTCGTCTCATTTTCTTAAGTATACTTAGGATATGAGACAATTTATGCATTTGTTTACATAATAATATTATGTAAACTGATATAATTAGAAAAAACTGCCGAGAAGGGGCAGCTTTTCCATTATTTTATTCAATTTGTTCTTTAGGCATATCCATTTTATCTACAGCTATTTTTAAATCGTCATTCTTAATATGTGTATAAATCATCGTTGTTTGTATAGACGAATGACCTAATTGTCGTCTTAATTTTGGCACATCATTTATCTCAGCATGATATCTCGTTGCGAACGAATGTCTCAGTTTATGTACCGATAATGATGGTTTACCAAATGCCTCTGCATATTTTTCAATTAGTTTTTCAACAGATCTTGCTGTTAGCCTTCGTGATTTTCCTTTTGGACCTACCGGTGCAGAAATAAACAATGCTTTATTTGTTTTATCGACTTTATACTTTGAAACTCTCACCGAAAGATATTCCTGGAGATCAGCCATGGCCACCTGGCTAAAGTATACGAATTGTTCTTTATTTCCTTTTCTAATCACTCTTACGCAGTATTTACTGAAATCGATATCGTCTAATTCGATACCGACTAACTCGGAAAGCCGCAGGCCTGATCCTAAAATTAAAGAAACAATCGCTGTATCGCGTTCTTTATTTAACAAATAAAAGTTATAAAGCTTTTTATTTTCCTTATTTAATTCACCATAATCATTCGCTACAAACAAACGAAACTTTTCATATTCATCGCCAAGAAGGATTTTACCTTCCATTTTATTTGCTTTCGTTTCCATGCTGTCTTTTACTTCATTAAATTCGATTTTAGCCATGACATTACGGTTAATATATGGCTTTAAATCAGGCGTTTCAGCAATATTTTGCAAGTAGTTGAATAACGACTTTAAGGCTGATAATTTACGATTAACGGTCAATTCCTTGTTATCTAATTGGTAATGGAGATAGTTTAAGAAGTTTTCAACCTCTAAAACTGTCATGTGTTCGAGACGTTCTAATGGGATATCCTTAACAGGACCTTGATACAGTTGCTCCATTATGATCCAGTTGAAAAAGATCTTGTAGTCATGACAGTAATTAAATAAGGATGCGGTCGAAAGTTTCCGCAGCTTGTGATTAATGTATTCTTCAACATACCAAGGAAGTTCGTTCAGCAAGGTTTGTAATTTCTTGAAATTAGTTTGTTTATCCTGATTTACCATAATAACACCTCACTTCTATATTTTACCTAATAGTCATAATTACGTCAAATTTATATTTTACGTAATTATGTGAAAGTGGGATTTCAACGCCTATTCCCTTTAAATGTCATTTAATTAATGTCTAACGAGATACCATTAACATTTGGAACTGTCCCCTGTCCAATGACATGGATTTCCTTGAAAAAACGATTTTTGATTAATTTATGGTTTTGACTGTTAAAAGTTAGTATTAATCAAACCAAAATAAAAAACGATACCCAGCTAACATTGACTGGGTATCGTTTTTTATCTCTATACTCTTTAAACTTTGCATTTTATCCCTATCCTTAAAAAGCTCTCTGAATAAACCAAACAAGACCAAATGCTAATATTGCCGCTGAGGTTCCAGGAATGACCCATCTAACTGGCTTCACGGTTAACTTCTTAACCCATAAAATAATCGGGAAAACGAGCGAAACAATTAATAGTTGACCTATTTCGATCCCGATATTAAAAGATAAAAGTGATGCGGCCATATGGTTCGTATCTAATCTCATTTCAGAAAGAATTCCTGCAAATCCGAATCCATGGATTAACCCAAAAGCAAAAGCAAGCCATGGCTGGTGTTTTGAGTCTTGATTAAAAATATTCATAAGTGCTACATAAATAATACTTAATGCAATAGCCGACTCTACAAATCTAGTTGGCAGGTGAACGATATCTAAAGTTGCCAGAGCCAAAGTAATACTGTGTGCAATTGTAAAGGCTGTTACTAAGGAAAGAATATGACGAATGGTTTTCGCGCCAAACAGCAAACTAATGACAAAAAGAATATGATCATAACCAGTGAAAATATGTTTTAATCCCAGCGTTAAAAATTGTATAGCGTTCTGCATGAAACTTATGTTGCCAATTTCAAATTCCCTAGATTCGAATGTCAAAATCTTTTCTTGTTGCTTCCCGTCCATTTTTACTGTTGCAAAATTGGCATGACTTGGATCGGAATCATCCATAAACATATTATATTGAACCACTAGTTTTTTGGGTTTATGGTTTGTATTGTATTCCATTTTTATTACGGCAAACGGACGCTCCTTAAGCATTTCTATATCCGTTTTCAGTACACTGCCCTCAAGTAATTCACTATCACCATATATCTTGATATGGGAATTGATATAACGCTGCACAATCTTATTGTTAATTAACTCCCTTTCATTTGTTGCCTTATTAAGGGCGTGCCCCAGTTCTTCAAGATCGAGCTTCAACTCGTAATCTAACGATTTATTTTTGACTACAATGTTAGAAAACCCCTCACTATTATTGGTATGAGCAGATGCTGGGGAAGGAAGAATTGAACTAAATGTGAGTAAGAGGAGAAAAATCGAGTACCATACCTTTTTCATAAGATCCACGTCCATTTCCTTTTGTTTTCAATTCAAGGTTGTTGTGACATAAGATAATAGAAAGACGAGGAGTGTTAAATCCCCCCTCGTCTTTCCATTTCCCCAATTACTTATCTGCTTGGATGAAAATCGGATTTGAGTAGAACCAAAGGTCATTCCATGGATTCTCTCCTTTTGGATCCTGCACCGGTTCTAATTGATTCGTGTTAGTACCACGTAAACGAATATAGCTATCTTTGTCCACGTCTTTTAAAGTATAAGTAATGGTGATGTATTCACCATCTTTTTTCCAGTCACTTTCTGTGAAACGCTTTACTACTTTTGTTGTAGGATTAGAAGCTGTTGAGCGGTCTTCCACTTTTCCATTCACTTCTCCCATGATTAAGTCAACACGTTGAACATTTGGCTTATCTCCATGAGAGTTCGCAGCGTTTGGATCTTTGATGCGGACTGTTACTGTTACATCAGACTTCTTACTTGGAAGTGTAAGTGTTTCACCGATAGATGCTGAATTTCCTTTTGCCTCTGCATGCAATGGTGATTTGCCTCCTGCTTGTACTTTAACATCAAGTTCTGAGATTAGGTCACCCGTTGTTACAAATACATTCCCTTTACGAAGGTTTTCCATTACATCCTCATAATTTTTCTCTGCTTTTACATATGTTTTAGAATATTCACCAGGCCAGAAGTCACTTCCTCCATCACGCCAGTTAACATGTGAGTCAGAGGTAGCCGTAATCCACCAGTGTCTTCCTTCACCTAGCATCGAATCCCATAAACCACCAACGATAGCACTCATCTGATCGAAACCACCCATTGTTGGAGCGTTTACGTTTGAGTAGCTGCCACGTGACCCTTTAGGGTCAAGAGATCCATCTGGATTAATAGCACCTGCTTGGTGACCAGGAGCTCCTTCCATACCGATAGAGATATTTGGTGCTGTATCATTCCAATTACGGAACTCTTGCGGAGTATCTTGTCCCCATACACCAACACCTGTCGCTGAACGGGATGGATGATGTGCGATAGAGATTGGAAGTTCGTCCATTTGTTTCATATAGTTAAGAGCTTCAATCATTTTTGATTCAGTGTTACGGCTTGGGTCATTTGGATAAGCTTCACGAGAATTAAACTTGCTTTCAAGATCATAAAGCACTTGTGATTCATTTTCCCCTTTTGGAATCATTAGCGTGCTGTGGTCAGCTCCTGGTGTATCAAGCTCCATTCCGTAGAATTGAAGAACGTCAGGAACAGCTTCACGGGATTTTAATAATTCAGGATATGCTTGTTCTAAGTTAACCTTGGAATGGTTAGGACCTCCATGATCGGTTGTCATCATCCAATCAAGTCCATACTTCTTACCATTTTCTGCATTTTTAACAATTGGATAAATGGCATCTCCGCCTCGTATTGCAGTAGGAGGGGTTGTAGAATTGTCCCAACCTACACTCCATTCACTATGTACATGGTGGTCACCTGCTAGCCATGATGCACCATTCTTTTTCACCTCTTCTTTTGACAATGATTGTGCTTTAGCGTTTGGTTTACCACCGTCATTAAATAAAGTTTGCGTTGTAAGAGCCGTGGTCGCGAGAACTGTCGTGGCGATGAAAGGAATCGCCTTCTTCTTAAAGCCAGTTTTCATAATATTTTTCTCCTCTCCCTTTTTTAATTAAAATCTAATGAGATTTTAATCATTTTTTAATCTTTCTGACTTTTTTACTATAAACGAAAATTGTAAATCTATTATGAACTCATTGTAAAAATTTATTATTTACTATTTTTTTAAGGAAATATTAAGTTTGATATGTTGTTAAACTAGCTTTGTAAACCACTATGTACTGAAGCTAATCGCCTTGCGAATCCTGAACTCCAATTGTAGGATTAGTTCTTGTGTTCTCCCTCTGAACCGAACCTGTTAAATGGAGCCAAAAAAAAGAGACCTTAGGAAAGTCTCTTTTTTTACAAGCATTATTTTATTTTCTCATCCAATTCCTTTAATGAAACCGTTAGCTGGTCATTTAGAGTACCTAAAGCTTCATTATCAATAGTTGCTGCTTCCGAACCAGCAATGGGTGGATCTAGGTATTTTTCAATTTTTTCATAAAGATCTTTGTTGTCCTTCTTGACATCATCTTCGAATGAAGACCATTGATCTTCTAATTTTGGTCCAACCTCTTTTACTTTTGCTTGGTCTCCACTATCAATCGCGTTTGAAAGCTGTTCCGTTGTATCCAACATTTGAGCGACTCCTTCTGATACTTTACTGTTATCAGAACTACATCCTGCTAAAATTAAAGAACCTCCAAGACCAATAGATAAGACCAATGATGTTAACTTTTTCATAATAAATTTCCCACCTTTTTTAAATATTAATGTTTGTAGAAGTTTTAAGTTTTTTGCTTTTTATATTTTTGAACAAGAGAATAAAAGCTGCGATGAGTACTAGGATTATCTGTGGTATAGTGCTTTCCCATGATGGATAAAGTGCAAAAAATTCTATACTTGGAATGCTTTGAGAATTGGTAGTTGGGATGAATCCAGCTAATTGAAGACTGTGAATCCCCATTCCCATAAATTTAATGGATTTCTCGTTAAGAATTATTTTCACTCCTAACATACTTTTTGATAAAAAATAAGTTGACACTAATTTAAATAATGTAGTTTTTTTAAGCTTGTGCTGTAAGGGGATGTTTAATTTGTAATGGTAAACGATTGTTACTACTTGCTCTTACAAACAATACTTCCTTTCCATTAAATAGATTACTATCTGTATTTATTCCTTCATAATCGGGGGTATAATGAAAAACAATTTTATTGATTTGTCGATCCGTAATTTTAGAAAGAATATCTTGAATATTAATTTCCTTTTTAAAAATAATATCAAAAATATCAATTTTATTTTCATCCTTTTTGTAGATTACGATAACATCCTCACGCTCTAAATAGTAAACATCGTTGTTAAATACGTGCATACAGTAAAACATTAAAACCCCTTGTGTATTTTCCGTTCCAAACAGTTTAGATACAGGTAATCTTTCGGCCGCGAATCCATAAATAAAATGAAGATCCTCGGGATTGTGACCATTAAGTTTCCGAATAGCAGAAACATCTGCTTGACTCGGTGTAAATTGCATGGAATATTGATATTCATTAACTGGCTTAAACCCAAACTTTGGGTAAAAATCTAAAACAGTTTGGTTAGCAAATAAGTACATATAATCGTACTCATTCTCATACTTATCTAATATTTTGTTCATTAAACTTGCAGAAAGGCCTCTCTTTCGATAATCAGGATGGGTCATAACTGTGCCAATCTGTAATGCATTTTTTTTCTCACCATTAATAACTAAATTTAGATCATTAACCGAAACATTTGCGACAACTTTACTATCATCAATATAAGAAAACGGGATATATCGGTTATTCCAAAATCCTACTTGGTACCAACTTTCAAAATTAATGCCAAATACCTTCGCAGCAAGTTCATTGAAGCTTTTTCTAAGGCCCTCATCATGCTTATAATCTTTAAAATATTTTAGTTCCTTCATTATCAGTTCCCCTTTTGGTCTTTCAATTGCTTCCATACTTCCACTAATCGTTCCATCTCTATCTATGAAAACATCTTGAATACTATAAAAACTACCTACGTTCATTGTGTTCAACATAAAGTATTCGATTATTTATGATAAAATTCCTTGAGAGGTACGCCTGCCAGAATATGATATAATCATAGAGGAGGTGAATTATGGAAGGGAATCAAGAGGTGCCTGAAAAATGGTATAAGAAACCCCACTGCATAATCATTTTAAAAATAGTAATCCCTATCATTCTTGTAATTATTCTACTTTTTGTAAAGATGATCTGGAAAGATACCATCCTCTCCTACACCCAGGAAAACAAGTGGTTTATACTTACTGTATTTTCAGCTGTCATTCTTTACATAAGCTGGGCCTTTAAAGACTTTTTTACCAGCCATAAACAAAATCTTCGCAGAACATGGTATTTCTTGTTTATTGTTGGGGTGGTTCTGCTCCTCAATCAAACTGGTTTTGATGTGACAGAGTGGCAACGTTATACATTGTTAGCAGGAATGTTCATTTTTATTGATTTAGCCTTGTTTCTTACTCCATCTATCAAGAAAATCGGCGGGGCTGAAATGGAACAAATCAATGAGGTTGAAAGTGTCAATGAAGAAATGAAGAAAGTCATTGCACAAACGCAGAATAGAAGTTTACAATTTACATACTTATTGGACATGATCCAAATAGCCTCTTTTGCAACGCAGGAATGGGCTGAAGTAGAAAGTTATCGAGAGAGTTTAGAGGATTTTTTATTTTCATATGGGGAGACTTGCAGACAAGAGATTACCGTATTCAAGAAGGATCATGACATTCATTTTAAACAAGAGGTTGGTACAGTACTTGGAATCAATCTTACAGAAGAACAAATGAAATCCATCAATGACAATACTGTAGTCCATATCAACAAACAAACAGTTCTTATCCCCTACCTCGAAAAAGTTTTTCCAGTAGTCATTTCGATTGAATCGGAAAAAGAACATGTGTTGGATATAGACATAGATCACATCATTAATCTGGCTTTGATCCATAGCTGGTTAAAAAAACCACAAGATGAACAAACGAATTGGCAAACATTGTAGATAAAAAAGTGCAGGTTTGATAAAATGAGGGTAAAGATAGGAAAGGAGTGGATAAAATGCCAGAGCGTACGAACAAACCAGAAGCAAATGTAGTAACTATTGTTGGAAGACGCAGCGGTAGAGTGAAGTCTCCTTTTTTACAAGAGAAGACTACTCGAACAATTCCACGAACTTCTCCATCATTGTATACACGGGAATTATTTAAGAGAAGTGACGAAGCTGTAGATCGCTTAAAAGATAGCCGTTACGCAAAATAAGACGATAAGACAGGAGATACTCCTGTCTTTTTTGATTAAAACCTTCATAATTTGACCATACAAACAGTATATATATGGACAGGGATTTGTATGGGAGATGATCATGTGGGAGTAAGAAAAAAGAAAAGCCCCTTTTTAACCGATAAGCCCTCTGGAACCTTACCAAAACGGAATAGGGATGATAGTTTACTATTAAATTTGAATACAAAAATAAAAGACAATATTGATAAATTAAAGAAAGGCAGATAGGGATTTGGTTATCCCATCCGCCTTTTTTTGTTTGTCTACTGCTAAAAAATAGAATTCATGGTTTTAAAATCAATGGTTATCTGAATCTACTCATAACTTAAATCCCTTGGACCAAACTGATGCCCAGCGTGAGGATGCCATAGTTGTTGCTCTGGGTGTGCTTCAGCCTGTACCCCATCTTGAGGAGTTCCTGCTTGTGTTCTTGCCTGTGTCCCAACTTGGGTCCTCATTTGAACACCTGCCTGTGCCCCTGTTTGTAATCGAGGTTGGTTACCAGTTTGATAACCGGTTTGGAATCCGGTTTGGAATCCGGTTTGGAACCCTGCCTGGAATCCAGCCTGGAACCCTGATTGATATCGAGCCTGTTGGGTGGCTTGTTGCCATGCTTCTGCCCCACTTGGCAGACTCATTTGCTGCCTTTCGTCATTAAAGTCAGAGTCTTGATTTTCATTTCCATACCAATCATTTTCGGTTTCATAATGCATTACATGTTGCCCTGTTTCTTCCCCACTTAACAGCCCCATTTGCTGCCTACGGTCATTAAAATCAGAGTCTTGATTTTTATTCCCATACCAATCATTGTCAATTACATGATGAATTCCTTGTTGCCCTGCTTCTTCCCCGCTTGGCAGCCCCATTTGCTGCCTACGGTCATTAAAATCAGAGTCTTGATTTTTATTTCCATGCCAATCATTGTCAATTCCATGATGATTTGCTAGTTGCCCTGCTTCTTCCTCGCTTGGCAGACCCATTTGCTGCCTTACGCCATTAAAATTAGCGTCCTGATATTCATTTTCATACAACTCATTGTCGATTCGATTATACATATACTCACCACCTGCCGATATGGTATGCACTTTAGGAAAAAGATGAGCCTTTCCATAAAATTGACAACGGATATACTTCATGCTTTTAGGCAGTTTGTCGTCCAATATAGTTCTAAATTAGTGGTATAAGCTAAAATTTAGGATGTTCATTCTCTTTTAGTATTCTTTCCTTGAAATGATTCGTACTTTGAGACTTCAATTATGGTTTCCTCGATTTCAGTTACAAACGTATCAAATAATGGAAGATTATCTGTTATGATAAAGTTCTGTTTATCTATAGAATTAAGTAATGCAATAATTGCTTTAAATTTGAGATCATCATGATTCGGTATTTTTGCTGCTCCAGATATTTCTCCTTTAACCTCAATTTTTCCATCCATGTCTTCCATTTTAAAATTCACTTTATGTATTTGGTCTGTTTCCACAAAATATGCCTTCTTCCTTATCAATTATCAGGACATCAAAGAAAATAGATGGCACCCTTAATGGGCGCCTTATTACGGCTCAATTTTTCTTGTAACTTTATTGTCTGTTGAAGCAAATTCAGTTCCGTATTTTCCTGATGAACCAGCTTGATGGCGCGATGCCTCCGCTTGGTTATCTTCAACGGTGCGACTGCCTTGTTTTTTATTCTTATCCATACACATTCACCTCCAACGTTAATATATCCAAATAAGGCGTCTTTATTTTTTAACCAACTGGTATTTTTCATAAAATCACTCACTATTGCAAATTCTATATTTGTTAAACACTAAAATAGTAAAGGAGTCTTATTATGCAAATGATGCAAAATAATCAACCGCCTATTCCCAACCCGCCACGTGCCATTACCACAAAGGATCTTTTATATTTAAAGGATGCTATGTCATGGGAGTTGCTTGCATTTAAGAAATTTCATTCTATGGCTCAGCAAGTGCAAAATCCACAATTTAAGCAAGCGCTCGATAAAGTCGGCCAAATGCACCAAAATCATTTTCAAAGAATCCTTGGTCACCTACAAGTCGATAATAATGCAGCTTTAGCAAGCTTACCTAATACACAACTACAATAATCTCAAAAAAGAAAAACGGAGGTTAAGTGATGCAAAACCAACAATCACAACAAAGCCAAAACAAGAATCAAATAGCAAATCCGCAAACTGGTGAACTGCCAAAGGTAAAAAGTCCGGAAATGAACGATCGTGACTATGTGAATGATGCGCTTAGTACCTGCAAATATTTAACTGACAGCTTAAATATTGCCGTTCGCGAAGCCAGCCATGAACAGCTGCATCAAGAATTACAGCAAATACTTAATGAGACGCACCAAAGTAGCCGTGAGCTTTATAACTTAATGTTCCAGCATGGCTGGTATAAGCTAGAAGCGGAAGAACAGCAAAAAATCGATCAGGCATATCAGCAATTTAACAACTATTCTTCACAATTCCCATACTAAGATGAAAGCCTAGTTTTCTAGGCTTTTTTTATATTACCCATCTTTTCTTCCCTCTCTCACCCTGTTCAAGTCCAAAAAAATCGCAGAATAATCTTTTCCAACAGATTTTTCATAACATTAGTAATATTTTTTGAATTTTAATTATATTCATAAAACTAACTTGACTTTTCGAAATTAAGTACGTTATAAATTTGTATACACCACTGGTTTTTAAACTATTCCTTATCCTACCTTGCATTTTGGTAGATTTAAAATTCCCTTTATTTTAGAAAGAAGGATCACTAGATCTTAGGTAAAGTGAGGTAATGCTATGTACAAAGCTTATTGCCGAACGTTTCAAGGGGTCATGAAAACGACCTCCTCCCTCCTGCCCTGGCGGGAACCGTACCCATTAGAAGGAGAAAATAGTCTAAGGAAACTGACCAAACTTATTAAAGACCAAGGAATTGAAAACGTTTTAATCGTATCCGATCAAGGAAACGTCTCGGTTGGACTGATCGATGAATTTCTAGAAGATCTTCACAGTGAAAAAATTAGCTACGTAATCTATGACAAAACAGTCCCAAATCCCACGATCGAAAATATTGAAGAAGCATTACAAATGTATTTGGATAATAACTGTCAAGGCTTAGTCGCGTTTGGCGGGGGTTCCCCAATGGATTGTGCGAAAGTTGTAGGCGCCCGGGTTGCTAAGCCCCAAAAAACCGTCCCGCAAATGAAAGGTGTATTAAAGATATTAAGGAAGCTCCCTCCCCTCTTTGCGATTCCTACCACAGCTGGTACAGGCAGTGAAGCAACCCTTGCAGCCGTAGTCTCTAATAGCGAAACCCATGAAAAATATGCCATAATGGATACATCTCTCATTCCGCATTTTGCCGTTTTGGATCCCTTGTTAACCGTCAAACTCCGCCCTCATATTACAGCAGCAACCGGGATTGATGCTTTGACACATGCTGTTGAAGCCTATATTGGCAGGAGTAATACTAAGAATACAGCACAGTACAGTATCGATGCTGTAAAATTAATTTTTGATAATCTCGATGAAGCATACGCAAACGGGACCAATCTTGCGGCACGTTCAAATATGCAAAAGGCGGCCTATCTGGCTGGAATGGCTTTTACTAGAGCGTATGTTGGTTATGTACATGCGATTGCCCATACCTTGGGTGGATTCTATTCGGTTCCCATGGGCTTGCAAATGCGATCATCTTACCCTATGTCCTCGAGTATTACGGTGATTCTGTCCAAAAGCAGTTAGCTGAACTTGCAGACGTCATCGGCATTGCTGACCCGGAGAAATCAATCGCACAAAATGCCGAGAAATTCATAGCGGCAATTAAGAATTTGAATGAAAGGTTGGACATCCCTAAAAAAGTAAGCGGGATTATTGAAAGTGATATTCCCGTTATGGTCGAGCGGGCTCTCGCAGAAGCAAATCCTCTCTATCCTGTTCCGCGAATTCTTCATAAGGATGACCTGTTTCAACTTTACCAGCTAATAAAGGAATAGCATCCTGTTTTCAAGAAGGAATAAATTAAAGGTGGCTAAAGAATGGAGACCTACAGTTCTCTCATTAACAAGCAAAAATTATATTTCAAAACGGAAAAAACTAAAAATGTCGATTTCCGTATTGGAGCCCTTCAAAAGTTCCGAAATGCCATTAAAAAAAATGAAAAAACACTAATGGAGGCCTTAAGAACAGACTTAAATAAATCAGAATTTGACGCATACACATCAGAAATCGGATTTGTTTTGGAAGAATTGCGTTTTACGATGAAACATCTGCGTTCATGGGCAGCCCCCAAAAAGGTTAAAACACCGGTTACCCATATTGGTTCCAATAGTTATATTTATCCTGAGCCTTATGGGGTAGCATTGATTATTGCACCTTGGAACTATCCATTTCAATTGGCAGTCGCGCCGTTAATTGGTGCGATTGCTGCTGGAAACTGTGCCATAATCAAACCGTCTGAATTGACACCTAAAACATCCGAGGTATTAAAGACCCTTATAAAAGAAATTTTTCCAGAGGAATATATTACGGTCGTCCAAGGCGGCGTCGAAACAAGTCAAGCCCTGTTAAATGAACAACTTGATTACATCTTTTTCACAGGAAGTGTTCCTGTCGGAAAAATTATTATGGAGGCGGCTGCAAAACATTTAACCCCGGTAACATTAGAACTGGGTGGAAAGAGCCCTTGTATTGTTCATGAGGATGCCAATCTTACACTGGCTGCCAAACGGATTGCCTGGGGGAAGTTTACGAATGCCGGACAAACCTGTATCGCTCCGGATTATCTTTATGTTCATAAAAGTATTAAAGATGTGTTTCTCCAGCAATTTAAGGAAACAACACTTGAATTGTATGGAAAAGAGCCTTTAAAGAATCCTGACTTTACGCGGATTGTCAGTGAAAGGCATTTTAATCGACTTTCTTCATTTTTAGACAAGAGGCAATTATTTATGGGTGGCAATACGGATAAGGAACGATTAACCATCGAGCCTACCGTTTTAACTGATATCACTTGGGAAGAATCGATTATGCAGGATGAAATTTTCGGACCTCTTCTTCCCGTGCTGGAATATGATGATCTATCAGAGGTGATCGAAGGCATTCATCGTCATCCAAAACCACTCGCTCTCTATATCTTCTCGGAAAATAACAGCATCCAAGAGGAAGTCTTAAATAAAGTCTCCTTCGGGGGCGGATGTGTTAACGATACTGTTTATCATTTTGTCTCTCCATATCTGCCGTTTGGCGGTGTTGGTACCAGCGGGATTGGGGCTTATCATGGAAAAGGGAATTTTGACACGTTCTCTCATCAAAAAAGTGTCCTTAAACAAACAACAAAGTTTGATATACCGTTCCGCTATCCAAATGTTAAGAACGGACTGGAAAAAATCAAGTTATTTATGAAGTAAGATAAAAAGCCTGACCTTCAGAAGAGTGAGGTCAGGCTTTTTATAATTACAAAGGCAGAGGTTTATTGTTCCTAATGACTAGAACAAAGGATACTATAAATTATCAAGTATATTTCCATTTTCAGTTTCTTCGTTAAAAGTCAGTACCTCTTCAACCGGTTGATAGGATTCGCCATAGAAGCGTTTGTCTTTATAGGTGTGAATTAAGTTATACGTTTTTTTCATGGCATCAAATATCATTTCTTCTGACTCATTATTTGGAGCCCAATAAAGTATTTCCATTTTATTAATTTCATTTGTGGCTAAAGACCTCCGTGCATATCCAATTGACTCTGCATGTTCAAAACCTTCTCGCTTATAAAAACGAAGCCGTTTTGCTGTATCACTGTCTCCATAGTTCACCGGTTCCACTTCTAGAATAATCGGTTTCCCTCTGTGCTTCATTTTTTCCATAAGTTTATGACCGAGTCCCTGACCACGGGCATTTTTAGATACAAAAAGATAATCGATGAAAATAAAATTATCAAGCTCTACATACATTAAAACATGATTGGGCCCTTCATCCTTATGATAGATTTCAGAGCGTTCTTTCATTAAAGTCTCCATATGTTCTTTTGATTTCATTTCCTCAATCGGGAAATATTGATTTAATTTTTCATACCAATGCATGGAAATACTCCTTTGAATATTGGTAATACCTAAAGGAATTATGTGCTATTTGTAGAATTTCATACTGAATTTTATAGGTAAAAAATCTAAAGCTCAAATTCCCATTCATCTTTAAGAACTAAGTAAAGAACAAGTAAAGTATTTTCTAATTCCGTATCCGTTTTTCCGGCCACTTCGATTCCTTTCTTAGTCAGCAGCAAATCAGCAATCTGTTTTGTCAGCTGATTTCGCTCCTCCACTGGCAACTGATGAAAACGGCTTGCATAGGTACTCACCAACTTCCAATCCTTAGCTGTAAATGATTTTAACGTCCAGTCATCCAATACAAGGTCGTTCTCCGTAAGTCCTCTGAGATTAATTTCTTTTTCAATGGGTGTAAGCTTCTTTTTCTTTTTGGCCTTTCGTTCATGAACGACAATCGTACCTGAAACAAGGTCACCAAGCCGTTTATGTTTAGGATGGAAAAATATCAGGATAATACCAAGAAAATAAGCAGTTGGCAGTGAATCGATCAGACGAACAAGATTTCGAATAAAACTAGACAGCAATGTAATGCTGTGCCCATTTTCCTGAATAACTCGGATCCCGACCACTTTTTTACCAAGGGTTCGACCCCCAGAAAAAAACTCGAAGAAAAAGAAGTAGCCCCAATTTAGAACAAACAAACCTATCACAACAACCGCAATCGGAAAGGTACTATCCGTAAGAAAAAAAGGTGACGTTTCCATCCCATCCATTACAAAAAAAAGTATCACGATTGTCAGTATATTTATGATCATAAGCAGGGCCTGATCGATAATAAAGGCTGCGGCTCTGCTCCCCAATCCAGCAATATGAAACTGTATGGCTACATATTCTGGTGTTTTGATATCTAAATGATCTTCTGTCATCAAATTTCCCCCTTAAATCTCGTTGATTTTCTCTGATATGGTTTCTATTTTCCTACCAATTTTCTATAATAAGGAGAAAAGTATAAAATTTACATAGTTCTGTAAAAGAAGGTGTCAAAATGAATCTCAAGCAATTTGTCAAAATGCACCGTGAAGATTGGAAACAACTTGAACAATTCGTTACCCTATTAAGCAAGCGAAAAAGGGACTTTACCGGTGAAACCATTACACAGTTTCATCGATTATATCAAAAGGCAGCACAAAATCTTTCTTACAGTCAAACTTATTTTCCAAATGATGAAATAACGCCCTATTTAAACGGCCTTGTCTCGAAAGCACATAACATTTTGTACAAAGACCAGGTTTCGAGCTTTAAACAGATTCGTTATTTCTTTAGCACTAAATTTATTGGTTTATTGCTTGAGCAATGGAAATTTGTCGTCGCCGCGATGATTTTATTTTTAATTGGAGCCATCGGAAGCTTTCTATCGGTTATGAACGACCCGCTCCATATTTATTCGATTCTCCCTGCGGAAATTTCTCAAGGCGTTGATCCTGATAAATTAGGAAAAGGCTCTGGTGCCGTTGATTCTTCCCTGATGTCAGCGAGTATTATGACTAACAATATAAAAGTCGGCATCTTTGCCTTTGCTGGTGGCATTGCTTTTGGGCTCGTTACCGTTTATTTAATGGTCTATAACGGGGTTATTATTGGAGCACTTGCTGCCCTTTTTTGGCATCACGGCAAATCCTATGATTTTTGGGCCTTTATTGTTCCACACGGAATGATCGAGCTTACAGCTATTTTTATCGCGGGCGGTGCCGGGCTTTTAATGGGCTATAAGCTCTTTGTTCCGGGGCAATACACAAGAGTCTGGCAATTAAAGCGCCATGCAAAACGATCCGTTCAGCTTTTGCTTGGTACAATTCCATTGTTTGTAATTGCTGGAATCATCGAAGGGTTCATTACACCGGCAAAGATTTCGTTGGAAGCAAAATATATCGTTGCGGTCCTAACCGTTGCCGGCCTTATCCTATATGTGTTAATTGGCAAACTTAAACTAGCCAAATCCCAGCCTATAAAAGATTTTGATTCATAATTTCAATATAATTGGACACGGCCGTTACAGCCAACTTTTCCTCTCGGGCCTCTATCATCTGGAGGCCTTGTTTCTCCCATTTGCTCTTTTCTCGCTTTTTTATAATGACTTGCTGCTGAGCAATACTTTTCACCATTGCTTGCTGTACCGTTTCAGGCACTTCCTTTACACTCTTTAATAGAGTCTGGTCTTCCACGCCGATCATCAAAAATAAATGGCGCTGACGAAGCCGTAGTAAATAGACTAACGCACTTTCCTCATGTAAAAAAGTACGAACATCACTAAATAAGAGCAGCAGACTTCGTTTCTTTTGAACCGTTTCTAAATACCGTAAAACAGCTCCATAATTAGACTCAGATGCGTCTACCTTTAGATTGTAAATAGCATGCAAAATGGTCTTTAAATGAGACATTCCTTTAGCAAGGGGAACAAAAACATGGATTTCCTTTGAAAAAGCAAGAACAGAAACATAATCACCTTTTTTTAATGCGGCTGCCGTGACAGTCAGGGCTGCTTCTAACGCCTTTTCTAGCCGATTCCCCCTTTTCAACTCGGCTCCCATCATACGCCCACAATCAATTAAAATCGTTATATATTTGCCATGCTCTGGCTCATAGTCATTTGTCATGACTTCCCGCAGTTTGGCCGTTTGCCTCCAGTTAATCTTACGCGGATCATCACCGACTACAAACTCTCGGATTTTTGAAAAATCACCAACACCGCTCCTTTGTCTGCGGATGTTTAATCCTTCATACTTTAAATAGCTTTGAGCATTTTCTAAATAATGTTTTGTCTCGGTTAAATCTGGAATAACTTTCACCGTTTCCTTTAATGAAATGGTTGTTTGTTTTTCCCATAAACCAAAGCGGCTACTATATCGAAAATACAACTTTTGTACTTCATATTCTCCTCTAATCGTAGCAGTGGTATCATAGGTAATCACTACGGCAGAATCCTTTTGAATTTGTCCCATAAGTGGAAACGGCCTTTCGAAGTATTGTGGCAGGCCGTCCAACAATTGGTAGGAAAGGAAATAAGGTGAGGAATTGCTAACCTCGATCTCGATTGAATAAGAGATACCTCTTTCCAATTCTTTAGGCAATGTCCGGTTAAAGGAGAGCTGCTGTTTACTAGGTGAAAAAAGTAAGTCCAATAAACTAATACAAAGTGCCAATATATTAAAGGTAATGACATAGGCCCATGAGAGACCAATAATCGTTCCGATCATAAAAACTAGAGAAATTATGAGGTAAACGAACAATAACCGTTTGGTAGGCAAAATCCCTCTATCTTGGAACAGGAACCGAGCCCACAAGCTCTTCAATGATTTGGTCAACGGTTGCTCCCTCCAATTCTATATGTGGGGATAACTGAATCCGATGTCTTAATGCCGGTTTGGCAACCATCTTAATATCATCTGGCGTCACATAGTCTCTCCCTGAAAGATAGGCCCAGGCTTGAGCCGCTTTCCCAATTGAAATCCCCGCTCTCGTACTGGCTCCAAAACGAATTGATTCCGCTTCTCGTGTTTTACGAACGATCTGTAGAATATACCCTAACACCGTCTCACTAATGGTTACATTTTCAATTTCTTTTCTTATCGCAATAAAAGTGTCCATATCCAAGATGGATATTAACGAGCTTTCTTCAATAGTGTTTTCAATCACCATCTTCAATACATCTTTCTCCTCATCAAAGGAAGGAAAATCGATGTAAAGTTTAAATAAGAAACGATCCTGCTGTGCTTCTGGAAGTGGATATGTACCTTCAAATTCAATTGGATTTTGCGTAGCGACCACAAAAAATACATCCGGTAAAAGATAGGTTTCTCCTTGGATGGTCACCTGCTTTTCTTCCATCGCCTCTAAAAGGGCGGCTTGTGTCTTAGCAGGGGTTCGGTTAATTTCATCAGCTAATAGGATATTGGTAAAAATCGGCCCCTTAAGTGTTTGAAACGTACTTTCTTTCATGTTATAAATCGTGCTGCCCGTAATATCACTAGGCAATAAATCCGGTGTGAACTGAATCCGGTTAAAGCTGCCTCCCAGAAGACCTGCGAGCGTTCGAACCATTTGCGTTTTACCGGTGCCAGGAACTCCTTCCAAAAGGACATGTCCGCCTGATAGAATGGCTGAAAGCAGGAGTCTAAGATTAAGGTTCTGACCTAAGATCCGCTCTTCATATTTCTCTAAAAAAGATGTTAATTCTGTCTTCATGATTCAACCTCGTTTCGTAATTCCTCTAGTTTTCTCGACCACAATAGATATTCTTGCTTATTGATCTTTTCCTGGTTTAAGATGGCGGCTAAGCCGTTTAAGAAAGTTTTTATTTCACGGGCAGGCATTTTTAGCCATTTTCTTTCAAAATAAGGACTAAGGTCCTGCCAATCCTTATGATAAGGAATATGCCAGCGTTCCTGCAGCAGAACCTTTACATAATCTGCTTGGATATGGAGAGAATCTTGATAACGTCTGCCTTTTAAATACCAGGCGGCAATCGCCTGGATTCCTTCATCACTAAAGCGGACCCACTCTTCCCGCGGGCTTAACAATGGGCCAAACCGTTTCCCCTTGTACCACAGCCAGAGAAAACCCCAGAAAATCCCTTGAAAAATAAGGGCCAAAAACCACATTGGATAAACCGCTAAAATGGACGATTCGTTTTCCCCAACATGCGTATATTCATCAAACAAAAGGGTGTCAGGATTCCCTCGATTTAATAGTTGAAAACTAAGAGGCAGATGGTCTCTTTTCAGTAGTTTATCATTGGTCAACCACTCAGGGGTAATGGCAACGATTAAATTTCCCTTCCCATAGGTTCTTTTTACTGCGATCGGACCATACTGATCAGACAGCAACAGTTCATCGCCCTTGATCGTGTGGATTCGAACATCTGAATTCACTTCTGCTTTGAAAGATTTATGGTTCTGATCCTTTACCGTCTGCCATTTTTCGCTTTGAGAGGTACTCTTTTCAGTAAAGTCCGCTTCAAGATCAAACATCCCTTTTGGGTTTGTTTGTAATAACAAGATCGTATTTCCAGCATCCATATAATCTTCATATGCCTGCATCAACTCTTTTTCAGGTGTAAAAGAAGGCCCGACCATTACAAGCATTTGGTTTTTGTCCCCCTTAGGGAGTAGATCGGGTGAATGGTTCCAGCTTTTTACGTCTTTTTCCTTTTTTAAATATGTATATAATGCCTTAATCCCAGTTGGAGAAGGAGAGTTGGTGACATAATCCGGATAAATTTTTGGTTTGGGTGTAAAGGCGAAATAACTAACTCCTATAAAGAGAAGGAGAAGCACGGCAAACCAAATCCATCCACGTATTTTTGATGCATTCATCGAATACTTTCCACCCCCCTACTTCCCAATATATCTCTGATTTTAGTGCGAAACGGTCTATATTCTTCGGGACTTACCTCATGTTCCCCATAGGCCGCACCCTCAAAGAAGTGGGCAAGTTCGTAAAATTCTTCAGCATTTTGCTGACCCACTTTTCTTAATTCATCGTAGTAATCCCAATTGGTTTTCCATATCCTTGCCTCTAGCCATCCCTTTTCATGATAATAAAAAAGCATGGCTAAGAAGAGGTGCCTTGTTGATTCTGTATATTCTTCAAGGGATTCCAGTTTTTCCGCCTCTTCTAAATGCCTTACGTACGTCCAATTTCTCTCTTTTAATGATTGAAGTGGCTTCTGGTTTTGCAGCAATCGATTCCGTCTTGTATTTCGAATCACAATAAAGGCTGCGAAAGCTAACAATAAAATGACTATAACAATAATCGTGATTAAAATGGAACTGGAAGCGCCACTTGCCGATTTAATGGAAGGGAACAATTTCTCCAATTGTGAGGCAATCCACTCTTTGGCCTTTTCCCACCAAGTTTCGAGCAACCCATTAGAATGATCATAATAAACTTGATACTCCTGTTTTTGTAAAATCTCTTCAATATCGTCTCGTGCTTTGTTTGCATTTAACATAACCATCACCTAACATTTAGGTTTTTAGATAGACTGATAATCTTCAATCAATTCCTTTAAATCCTCCGCATCATTTCTTGTTTTTAAATCAAGATACATAACCCCATAGCCGACGGAGAAAATCATCGTTGTAAATAATGATGCCAGATTCGAAATAAGACCCAATAAAACACTGTCCCCTAAAAACGCGCCAAAAGTCAACTGGACGGCAAAGCTTATGATGGAAACAATTAAGTAAAACACAATATATAGACCAAACAAAACCCAAGTCCGCTTCTTCGACAGCCGCCAGCTTCGTGCAAAACCCGGTGTAACTTTATCAAGTACAACCGATCCAAAATAAAAGCTCCAGCGTGTGATTAAAAGACCCACACCGATCGCAAACCCAATAAACAACAGAATTCCGACCAAAATCCCTAAAACAGGATGGACAGCAGCTGCTATAGTAGCGCCTGAAAAAGCGACAATTAGAATAGGAATCAAGATTATTCCTAACAGTATAATTCCAAATAAAATCGAACTGCCCAGCATTGGCCAGAAGCGGAGAAATGCTTCTTTGATGACCGAGCTAACCGTATACTCTTCTTCGTTCTTAATATGCTGGATGGCAAATAAAATAGCGGCCTCAGCAACCGGAAAAAGCAGGAAGCTCACTACCCCAACGACGATTAAACCAATATCAGCACCTAAACTACTAGAATCAAACGAGCCGGCGGAACTGTCCAAGTTTGAAAGTATTTGTTCATACCATTGTCCCCCTGTCCCTGTATCCCGAAAAAAGCTGGTCCCGGTTGCCATTTGTATAATCGCTTGAAGTAAATAGACGGGTCCCATAAAAACGATTAAAATCATAAAAAATTCCTTAAACCGATTCTTGCTCAAACTAAAGGTATGATCCAGTATTTCTCCAAACGCTTTTGGTTTTTTAAACTTAGAATCCAAATCATTATCCTCCTAAAATAGGTTTATAAACTATATTCTAACAAATCTTTAGAGTAAAAACTTGTAAAAAAATACAAAAAAATGGCCAGACTCGATTAGTATGAGTAAGGCCATTTTTTACGGTTAAGCTCTCCTCCCTCTTCACTCCTAAATCAGGACTCCTTGCCTCGGATTTTGGTCTAAATTTGCGAAAATTCTTCAACAAGTTCTCCAAATCGTTTCAGGGCATTTTGGATTGGTTCTGGGGTTGTTAAGTCCACCCCAGTCTTTTTCAATAATTCCAGTGGGTAATCAATGCTGCCGCTTTTCAGAAATTCTAGATAAGAATGGATTGTTTCTTGGTTTCCTTCTAAAATCTTTGTCGCCAAATGGATCGCTGAGGCAAAGCCTGTCGCGTATTTATACACATAGAATGGACGATAAAAGTGCGGGATTCTTGACCAGCCAAATTTCACTTCCTCGTCAAAGACAACCTCATCTCCATTGTATTCCCTAAACAAGGTTTCATAGGTCTTGTTGAATACTTCAACATTTAATGGGATTCCCTTCTCGGCCATGTCATGTGTTTTCATTTCAAACTCCGCAAACATGACCTGCGTGAAAAAGGTTCCTTTGAACTGGTCTATAAAATGATTGAGCAAATGATTGCGGACTTCAGGATCCTTTTCATTATTTAATAAATAGTTAATTAAGAGTACCTCGTTAACAGTTGAAGCTACCTCCGCCACAAAAATACTGTATCCGGCCGTAATTTGCGGCTGGTACTGTGAGCTTAACTTACTGTGAACTCCGTGGCCGCATTCATGGACCAAGGTGAATAAACTATCCAAATCATCTTGATGATTTAAAAGTATAAATGGATGGACACCATAAACGCCCAAATTATAAGCTCCAGATCGTTTTCCAGGTGTTTCACGGACATCAATATACCTTGAGTCCTTAAACTCTTTAAGGATGTTAATATAATCTTCCCCTAAAGGAGCTAAAGCCTTCAGCATGGTTTCAAAAGCTTCTTCATAAGAAATCAGTTGTTTTACACCACTGACAAGCGGGACGCTCATATCGTATTGACGGATTTCTTCGAGTTTTAATTTCTCTTTGCGAATTTTTGTATACTTGTGAAGCGGTGCAATATTGTCTTTTGTTGTCTGGATAAGATTCTCGTAAACCTCGCGCGGTACTTGGTCACCAAACAGTGCTTTTTCAAGCGCGGATGGATATTGACGAATTTTCGCCAATGTTACGTTATTTTTGATTGCTGCTGAAAGGGTTGAAGCAATGGAATTTTTTAATTGAACATACGGCTGATAATAGGCTTTATAAGCCTCTCTTCTCTTTTCGCGGTCTTCATCTTCAATTAATTTGGAATACATGCCTCGTGTTAATTCAACCCGGTCACCATCTCCATTCGTGACTTCGCCGAATTTAATGTCGGCGTTATTGATCATTCCAAAGGTATGACCAGGAACCGACAAAGCTTCCCCTAATTGGGACAGAATTTCTTCTTGTTCCTTGCTTAAGACATGCTTTTTGTAGCGGAATGAATCAAGTAAATCTTCTTCAAAGTATGTTAACTTTTCCTCTTCATTGATATATCCCTTTAAAGTTTCTTCGTCTAAACTAAGTAAATAGGGCATAAAAAACGAAGTGGCAGCACTGATTTTCACACTAAGCTGCTTCGCCTTGTCTAAGTAGGACTGCGGGAGAGACTCGCGCGTATTTTCATCGACCATTAGCATCGCATAAGCATAGACTTTATTCAAATGGAAGGACAGCTCTTCTCTTTGTTTAAGATATTCATATAAGGAATGGCCATCGTTTATTTTTCCATCAAATTGCTTAAGGTTGGCTCCCATGTTTTCAATTAATTGGTAATCTTCTTCCCATTTACTGATAGTAGGATAGATATCGGATAAATTCCATTTTTCATGGACGGGAACTTCATTTCTATTTTTATATGTCTTCATGGATAAACTCCCTTCAAGGTATTCAGTTATATTTTGTTTTTTAAATAGAAAAGCCTTCACAAGTATATTCCATATGTATCAACGATTATCCTTTTTTATGTTAAATTAAGTACCATAAAGCAAAAGCAGGCCATGATGATGACCTGCTTCCATTGTTATTTGTTATGACTTAACGCCATAAGTCTTTTATTTACTTCTTCTTCACTTAAACCATGTTCAGCAACATAGCGGTTTCTTGGGTGAACTCGGCACTCATGTGAACAGCTTCGTAAGTGCTTGTGCTCGTTTTCTTCTGAGCAAAGGATTTTTTTGTTACATTTAGGGTTTGCGCAATTAACATAACGTTCACATGGCTCGCCGGTAAAGTAATCCTTGCCGACAACTACATGTTCTATGCGGTTAACTGGTACACTAATGCGCTCATCAAATACATAAAGCTGTCCATCCCATAGGTCGCCTTGAACCTCAGGGTCTTTCCCGTAAGTAACAATTCCGCCTTCAAGCTGTGATACATCTTCAAAGCCTTCTTTGCGAAGCCAGCCGGAGAACTTTTCACAACGAATCCCGCCGGTACAATAAGTAAGGATTTTTTTGCCTTCAAATTCCTCTTTGTTCTCTCTAATCCACTCTGGTAGATCGCGGAAGTTCAATATATCTGGGCGGACTGCTCCTCGGAAATGGCCAAGATCATATTCATAATCATTTCGAGCATCGATCACAACCGTATCTTCCCTTTGCATTGCCTCAAAGAATTCCTTTGGCTTCAAATGCTTGCCGGTTAATACGTTAGGATCAACATCATCTTCTAAACGAAGTGTGACAAGCTCTGGTCTGTAACGGACTTTCATTTTTTTGAAAGCATGTTCTGATGCTTCATCAATTTTAAAAATGGTTCCCGCAAACAATGGATGCTCGTCCATATATTTTATATAAGCGTCTGTTTGTTCAATGGTGCCTGACACCGTCCCATTGATCCCTTCTGCAGCTATGATAATGCGGCCTTTTAAGCCTACGTCGTTACAAAATTGACGGTGTTCATTTGCGCATTCCTCAGGGTTCTCAATCGAGACATATTTATAATAAAGTAATACTCTATATTCTTGATTCATTGTTAACCACCTTTAAATCTTTATCTAAAATAATTTTGTTTTAAATATTAACCTTATGATTATATCAGAAACAGGATTTACTTTCAAATCTATTTACCCAGGTAAATAATTAGCGGCTGAAAAGGTGGATATTACCAATCAATCTTAGCTGTTTAATCTGTTACAATTTTAAAGTAAAAAGAAGGAGGAAACATTCCATGAAAAAACGTAAACTCCTCCTTGCAATGGTAATCGTTCTTACCTTCCTTGGAGGAATCTATACAGGGATACAATTCTCTTCGAATAAGCCACAGGAAAAACCAATTAAATCTGGAAAAGCGCCACAGTCGGCAATTAAGCCGCAGGTGAAAGCATTACCTAAAGTTGAAAAAACAAAATCAAAAGTACTGATCGGTTATATACAGGATTTCCGTGATCCAAACCAAGTTGACTACAGTCAATTAACACACGTCATCTTCTCTTTTGCCCATCCGACAAAAGACGGTGGAATTTTACTAAATGGCGATTCCGCTTTAAAAAACCTGCGGACCACCGTTGTAAATGCAAAAAAATCGAATACAAAAGTAATATTAGCTGTCGGTGGATGGTTTCATATAAACGGCGGGGAATCCTATCCCTATTTTAAAGCTGCAATTTCAAATCCGGCCACACGGACAAAGCTAGTGAACGAGCTTACTAGTTTAGCAGACCGTGAGAATCTAGATGGAATCGATATTGATTTTGAACATCCCCACTCAAAAGCGGATGCAGAAAATCTTGCCGCTTTTACAAAGCAATTAAGTGCACAGCTTCATCCAAGAAAGAAAGAGCTGTCTGTCGCTGTTTATTCAAAAATACATGCTGTTACCTTAACTGAAATTGGCTTTGTTCAGTATCAGCCGTCCATGTTTAAAGATGTAGATCATGTGAATATCATGGCATATGACGGGCAATGGGACGGCGGTTACAATGCGGCTAATTTATCACCGTATCCATTTACAGAGAAAATCGTCAATTATTGGACCCGATTGTTTGAAGATCAAAATATTTCAAAAGAAAAATTGGTGCTTGGAGTACCATTTTATGCTCAGCCAAAGGATCCTAAGATTAAACAGGTATCCTACGGAGCCATTATTAATCAAAACCCTGCCAATGCCAATAGTGACACCGTTAATATGAATGGAACCACTTACTATTACAATGGTGCAGCAACCATGAAAAAGAAAACTAAACTAGCCTTAGACCATGGTTTCGGCGGAATGATGATTTGGGAGCTTGGACTTGATGCAAAAGGGTCAAATAGCTTAACTAGCTCCATATCTGAAACAATTGAAAATTCGATGAACACTCCTGTAAAATACTATGCCGTTGTAAATGCGCAATAATAAAAAGCTGTACACTCGTTGATGAGAGTACAGCCTTTTTATATATGGAACGCTTCTTCAGCAATCAATTGATAGGACTTCACTCGATCTTCTGGTGAGTGGGTAATCGTTACCAGCATGATTTCATTTGCATGAAATAAAGAGGCTAGCTCATTTAGCTTTTTAATTACCTTCTTGGGGTTGCCAATGATCATGTTTTGCTTCATTTTTTCTATCGTTTGCAGGTCCTTGTCATCTAAAGGATATTGCTTTGCTTCAGCAATGGAAGGAACCCCATTTCCCTCACCTTTACTTTTCTGTATGGACCATATTATAGCACTTAATGCAATCTCTTCGGCCTCTTCATCCATCTCCGCACAAATAGCATTCACTGTTAAAATCACTTCAGGCTTTTGCCCCTGCATTCTTAGTTGAAAAGTATCAAGATACTTTTGAATAATTTCTGGTCCGTTGTTCTCACTCATAAACTGTCCAAAGGCGTAACTCATGCCCTTTTCTGCTGCCAGTAAGGCACTTTTTTTACTTGTTCCGAGCAGCCATGGGGCAGGCGGAACTGGTGGAATGGGAGAAGCTGATAAATTTTTAAATTCGTGATCGGAAGGAAAGTCATTTGCTAAAAAGTGGAGCAATTCTGTTACCGATTTCGGCATATTCCAAACTTGTTGTAAAAAGTTCTCCGACAAGGCATTAGAAGCCTCCGCTGAACCGCCTGGTGCCCTGCCAATCCCGATATCAATCCGGCCAGGAAATAACGTCGCAAGCATGTTATAGACTTCTGCTACTTTGTAAGGTTTATAGTGTGGCAGCAAGACCGCACCTGAACCGATACGAATAGTAGAGGTGTTGGCGCCAATATAACTTAACATCACTTCCGGGGCCGGACAAGCAAGTCCAGGCAAATCATGATGTTCTGCAATCCAATAGCGGGTATATCCGAGTTTTTCACCCATTTGGGCCAGTTTCATCGATTCGTTTAGTGCCTCATGAGCTGTTTGATTGGATGAAATCGGTGCTTGATCTAAAATGCTAAGTCTCACTAAAAAACACTCCTCTCTTAATGGCTTGTTTCCAGCAAACTAAGCTTAAATTCCCCAACTTGGTCTTTTTCATATAGGTTAGTGACTGATGTGGAATATTGTTGAATCGCTCCCTTAAACGTTAGTTTTCTTTCCGGAATTTTTACATCAAAACTACCTTTATAAAGCAAGGTGGTGATATCATGATAATCCGCACTTGTTACTTTGAAGGTAACCGTTATTCTATATAAATTATTGATCTTTTCTTCGTCGTAATGATCAAGTTTAATAGCTGTATCATTTAAAATTAATTCATTTACCAAAAAATCGTCTCCTCATTTCGTTTACTAAAAGCATAGCACTCGAAAATATTTCAATCAAATTTAGTATCTTAGGGAGAATCTCCATTTTAATTCTTAGGTAAAAAGAAATACAACTTCTATTAGTAGTAATGACACGTTTTTGACACAGAATTTGGCAATTGTCGAATATTTTCCCGAGTTTTTTGAAGGAGATTGTCGAAAGAAAGCGAATGAATTAAAGAAGAATTAAAAAGAGGAGGAAGAAAATGAAAAAATTATTAACCATTATTGGTGGATTAGTCATTGCAGGATCCTTGTTTGTGACATCTGGGAATACGGCTAAAGCCTCAGAGTGTGGTTGTGACACTTCACCCATATTAGGAGCAGAAAAAAATAAAATCGTTGCTAATTTAATCAGCAGTCTAGAGTTTAAAGAAGCTAAGCAGTCTATAAAGAATGAAGGGTTTAGTTGGAAAGGCGTCAAAAATATTGAAGTAATCGTTAACCATACACATGAAGATGCACTTATGATTGGTGTACCTTTTTATAATCAAGATGGATCCATCGAAATGGCCGTTTTTATAAATGGACATTTTATGGGACATAACCCACTGGAAGGAGAGTAAGTTAAAAGATCCCCAACAATAGAATTGGGGATCTTTATTTATCATCCAAACTGCCAAACACTATGACTTAGGTTTCCATAACGGTAGCTGCGATGCAGCAAGCTTGCCTTTTTCGCATCATCAGCCGCCCCCATCGCATAGAAAATCGGAATAAAGTGCTCATTTCCATAATGAGGAACCGCATATTCTGCATTTGGAGCAACTGACTCATACTTAAATAATGACTCCAAATCCCAATTGGTTAAATGGACAGCCAACCAATCATCAAATTCCTGTGCCCACTGATCGATTTCATGATCGGCCCATTTTACTGCTCTCAAGTTATGAACCGTTCCACCGCTTCCAATCACTAAAACATCTTTTTCCCTTAAAGAAGATAAAGACTTACCAATCTTATATTGTTCTTCAGTTGAAAGCTTAGGATTTACTGACATCGCAATCACTGGAATATCGGCATTCGGATACAATAACCGCAGAACCACCCAAGCACCATGGTCCAACCCGCGTTCGGTTTCAACCTCAAACGGTATACCGTTTGACTTAAACAAATCCTGGATTTCATCCGAAATTTGTTGATTCCCTTGAGCAGGATACTTAATCTGATAAAGCTCTGGAGGGAATCCGCCAAAATCATAAATCGTATTATAAGTATCAACATTGCTCACTTTTTGAGCCCGTGATTCCCAATGGGCAGAAAATAACACAATCGCCTTCGGGCGCGGCATGTTTTTACCTAACTCATTCAAAAATTGGGTGTACTCATTATTTTCAATTGCTAACAACGGTGCACCATGCGCAATAAATAAAGATGGCATCATTTTATATACCCCCTATTTTCAATGTAATAGTTTAAAAGGATTTAGTTTCCGTCTTTTGTCCTTTAAAAATAACCTGGTCAAGAGCAAACATTTTACTGCCGTTAATGGCAATAAACACAGCCATAGCTAGTAAGGCTAAATCCAGTTCATATCCGGCCATTTCTCCATTACCTAAAAAGCCAACAGCGAGCTTTACCTTTAAGGTTGCACCGACCATTAATAATGCAAGCAAGGCTGCAACCACTCTGCTCCCTAAACCAAGGATTAACGCAATTCCGCCGACAACTTCGATTGTTGCGACCACATATGCTAAGAATCCTGGTAAGCCGATCGCTCCAAACCAGCCAACAATATTTTCAATTCCCCCTTGGAATTTAACAACCCCATGAACAAAGAACGTAATTCCCAAAATAACACGTAAAATTAATGTACTTGCTTCAAATCTTTTTAACATTTTCTAACTCTCCTTAAAAATATTATTTTTCTAGTTGTTCAGATATCCATCTGATAAAGTCCTGATGATTCTCTATTGATACGGTATGCCCCACTGGATAGGTCCGAAAGGTAACATTTGCGCCTAACTTACGGAAGTACTCGTCATTAGCCACTCCCCATTCAAAAGGAAGCACTTGATCCATTTCCCCATGTGAAATAAAGATGGATAGACGGTCAACAGGTTTAATGTTGTACTCTTCCTTTACAAAAGCAGGGATATAACCGCTTAATGCTACAATACCTTTAATTCGGCTGCCTAATGTTAATCCTAAAGTCATCGACAGAATCGCTCCTTGACTGAATCCGAGTAAAAATAATTGTTGCTCGTCAATCGGATATTGACCGCAGGCATAGTCAATGAAGCTGGTCAGTTTCTTCACTCCCTCATCGAAGACTTCCCGATGTGGTTTCCCATACCCTTCTATTGTAAAAAAGGCATAGCCAGGAGGCTGTGGTAAATGACCGCGGATACTGAAAATGAAAAATTGGTTTTCTAAACCGTCCACCAATGGCAGCATATTTTGTTCATTGCTGCCAATACCATGCAGGAGAAATAATGCTGGATAGGTTTTACCTATCTCCATTTTTGCTGGCCGGCGGAGCTCATAAATCATTGGTGCCGTCATAGTTAACATCCCTTTCTTATGTGGTTGATTATTTTAGTCTTTCCTTAATTTAAGGTATCAGACATATTCAAATAGAATAAAAAGATTCATATAAGAAGACACGCAGGCAAAAAAATAAATTATTTATTTGTTTTTAAATATGAACCTTTGTTGTCTATAGGATAACAACTATCGAAGTAGATTGTCAATTGCTTTTTTGCTAATATATAAATATGTTCTATATTAGGAAACTATCGAGGTGGATAATTTGGATATCGGCGCAAAGATTCGAGCGATACGAAATAGAAAGAAAATCACCATTGCCCAAATGTGTGAAGGAACGGGATTATCCAAAGGGTTTATCAGCAATGTTGAAAATAATAATACTTCCCCATCGATCAACACACTGCAGACCATTGCGACCTATTTAGGTGTTCCGCTTCCTTACCTGCTGTTAGAAAAAAAAGAACATATGCAGGTTGTCAGAAAAGAGGAAAGAACCCATACTACTATGAATAGTTTGAAAATCGAGCAAATCGCTTCAAAGGGAGGATTATGGCTAAGGAGTGTGGAGTTTCCACCCGGAGCCTCGATTGGTGATGCCCATTCACATGAAGGGATAGAATGTCATTTAGTATTGGAAGGAAAGGTTCTTGCAGAACAAGGGGAAGATTCCTTTGTTTTGGAAAAAGGGGATTCCTTTAGCTGGAATGCGAGTGTACCTCATACGGTTAAAAATATTGGTACGGAAAAAGCGGTCGTGCTGATTGCCGTTTATTCCAACACCGAATTGAGTGACTTGTTTTAACTGTAAAAGGAGGAACCCAAAAACGTCCCTCCTTTTTACCTTCTTACATATTTTCCATAAAGTCTTTAATCGCTGCAATAAGTTCGCTTGAATTTTCATACATGCTCATATGACCGGAATCTTTGATGACCGTTTGTTTAATGTTTTCTTTACTCACAGAAAAGGTTTTTTCTACAGGGATAATTTGATCTTGATCCCCGGCAATTAACAACACAGGTAATGAAGTTGACTCGAGCACACTGTTATGATCCGGTCTGTCCCTCATGGCACTTAATGTATGGATAGCTCCTTCTGGAGGTGTACGATAGCCGATCTGTTTTGCCGATTCTACATACTGTTCTTCAAGGTGATCCGGTGAAAAAAGCTTAGGAACAAGTCCATCAATAAGCGTCTTAATACCCTCATGCTTAACCTTCTCAATATTAGCACTTCTACCCTTTTTGGCCTCTTCTGAATCAGGAAAGGCAGTGGAATGAACAAGCGAAAAACCGTTTAAAGTATCACTGTACTTCTCCGCAAAAGCAAGTGTAATATAGCCGCCTAATGAGTGGCCGAACATCGTTACTTTATCTAAATTCAATTTATCTAAAAACTCTTTGATCATTTCAGCTATATCTGAAATTGAATAGTTCTTTAAAGCGGTTGTAGACCCTCCATGTCCCGGAAGGTCCGGAGCGATAACCCGATAATTTTTCGAAATCACAGGTATGACTTCTGTCCAATATGCTGAACTTCCACAGAACCCATGAAGCAGCACAATCGGCTCGCCCTCTCCTTCGTAGACATATGTGATCGTTGAATTTTTTAAAGTAGCACTTTTAGTTTCCATAAAATAAATCCACCCTTTCGCTCTTTTTATTTATCTTATAATATCCCAAATGAAATCAATAATAAAAAGCATTACTTCTCCAATAGAAGCAATGCCCTATGTTTACCCTATTTGCTCTTCATTTAACTCATGATTCAATAAAGATCTTTTATGAGGAATCACCGTTAAGTTTGATTTCTTCAATAAGTACTGCATATGCTCAACTGGCATTGAACCATGACCTTTACTGTCACCAAGAATAAATTGGATTGTGACACCATTATTGCTTTTCACCGTCATTGTTTCGGCAGAGTTGAAAAACCCTTTTGCATTTTGCGAAATTTGAAACTTATTTCCTTCTTCAATTAACATGTACGAACTCCTTTAATATATTCTCTATGTTAGTATGCCAATTCCTATTTTTATACATACATTATTTTTCCAAAAAAAAAGAGAGGCATGAAGTCCTCTCTTAATAAATCATTCTTCCTCTTCTTCTTCATCCATCATTTCATCAAAGGCAGCGGAAACTTTATCAAATTCCTCATCACTTTCGATGGCCGTGAAATCACCATCTTCATCTACCTTTAAAAAGAAGATATCGATATCTTCCTCCGTTTCTTCCTGTCTAACGTCATCGGCAAATGCAACGGCAACATAGTCATTGCCTTCAATCGTCATGACACCTAATACTTCTACTTCCTGCTCTTCGTTACTTTCATCACTAATGGTAAAGATTTCGCCTACTTCAATTTTACTCACCTTAAACTCCCCTTTACTAAAAAATAAATCCTTAAGACAGTATCTCATAAAAGCATGTCCATACCAAATTGTACCCATTTTTATGTTAGTATAAAAGATATTGAGCATTGATTTTAAATTTATAAAAGCTTTGAAGGAGAAATTTTAAAATGAATTCAAAAGAATTAGAAGAAAAAATAATCCAGCATTACCAAGGTGAAGAAAAAATGATGATTCTCGTCTTTGCCCAGTGGTGTGTAAATCATGACCTAGACCCTGAAGAATTATATTTACGGGCTTATCCGAGCCAATCGTCCAATCCCTCATTAAGGGAGGCGATAGAATTGACTGTGCCAAAAGAGGAAGCAGGGGAAATTGCTGACCAAACACTGCTTGGTGTACTCTCCTTATTCGGAAACGATGATCTTGCCTTTGTCGTTACAGAGGAAATACAAAAGAGAAAATAATGCTCAAAAATACCCTCAAATTTCAATTTGAGGGTATTTTTTAAAATTCCTGTTATCATTTATACTAAGTCAAACATTCTAACAGCCTGGGTAATGATGAATGGGATTAAGATGGCAATGACAGTTGGAATCAGAAAGGCTAAGAATGTCCATTTCTTACTCTTCGTTTCTTTATAGATATTTAATAGCGTGGTTCCGCACGGATAATGAAGAAGGGAGAATAACATCATGTTAAGTGCGGTAAGCCACGTCCAGCCATGGTCTAGGAAAATTTGTTTTAAATCAACTAAATTATCAACTTCCGTTAACGAGCCGGTTGATAGGTAGCCCATTAAAAGGATCGGGAGAACAATTTCATTGGCCGGAAGCCCTAAGATAAACGCCATCATAATATAACCATCAAGACCGAGCATTTTTCCAAACGGATCTAGAAAATTCACGGCGTACATAAGGATACTAGTGTCACCAATATAAATGTTAGCAAATACCCAAGTCAGAATAGCCGCTGGAGCAGCGACTTTAACCGCTCGCATCAAGACGGACCAGGACTTTGTTAAAGAAGAACGGATCACTGTATCCAAGATTTTAGGTTTTCGGTAAGGCGGCAGCTCTAACGTATAATGAGTAGGTATTCCTTTAAGGGCTGTTTTCGACAGCGTCCAAGAGACAAAGAAGGTCACGATAATCCCAAATAAGACAATCCCTACGATCACCGCTGTGGTAACCAATGATTTTAATCCTCCTGTAAAATTGGCAGCCATAAATAAGGAAGCTAATACGATCAGGGTCCCCCAGCGTCCATTACAAGGAACGAAATTGTTGGTCAATATGGCAAGCATTCTTTCCCTTGGTGATTCTATGATTCTGGTCGAGATGACGGCGGCGGCGTTACAGCCAAACCCCATGGCCATGGTTAACGATTGCTTCCCGTGAGCTCCGACCCGTTTAAACAGTCGGTCCATATTAAAAGCAACCCTTGGCAGATAGCCGTAATTTTCCAATAATGCGAAGGCGGGGAAAAAGATCGCCATTGGTGGCAGCATCACACTAATTACCCATGTTGTCCCCCGGTATAAACCTAACACTAAGACACCGTGGAGCCAATCTGGTGCATGAATTGCATGGAAGAAGGTTGTTATTTGCCCTTCAATCCAGCCAAATAATTCTGCGATCAAAGAAGATGGAATATTCGCTCCAGCAATGGTTAAGTAAAATAATACACCCAACATAGTAATCATAATCGGGAAGCCAAAGATAGGCGAAGTGAAAATGCTGTCAAGTTTTTCTGTCCGGGTATCCTGTTTGGATTTTGTATAGGAGATTCCTTCATTGCATAATTGGCGGCTGCGATCATAAAGCTGCTCGACAATGTCATCCCGCAATTTGGACGTCGATAAGGCCTGTGCCTCTGTATAAAGCTCCTGAATACTCATGACTATACCACCTCCGGCACCAATCGTTTAGTGAGTTCATTTAAAAGTGTCTCATCGCCATCTAGTAATCTTAATGAAACCCAGCGAGAAGATATGTGATTACCAACCAATTCACGGACCTTTGGTTCAATGATGTTTATCTTTTCTTCAATTTCATCCGGATATTTCATCTGTACGGGATTGCATTCGATATTTCCTGTTACTATTCGATCAATCGTATCAAGTAGCATAGGAAAGCCCTTTTTATTTCTCGCCGAAATTTTTATAACCGGTACCCCTAACCGATTAGTGAACAGCCGTTCATTGATGTGAATTCCCTGCTGCTCTGCGACATCAATGAGATTAATGCAAATCACTACATTTTTGGTCATTTCTAACACCTGCAAGGCAAGATTGAAATTCCGCTCCAATGAGGTTGCATCCAAAACCACAAGAGTAACATCCGGTTTTTCGAAGACAATATAATTTCTAGCAACCTCTTCATCTGTTGAATTTGAGAACAGGGAATAGGTCCCTGGCAAATCAATTAAATGGAAGGTTTTATCCTTAAACGGAACACTGCCTTCCGCGAGGGTAACCGTCTTTCCTGCCCAGTTTCCAGTATGCTGTCTAAGGCCTGTTAAGGCATTAAATAAGGTGCTTTTGCCTGTATTCGGGTTACCTGCCAAGGCGATTCTGTATTCATTCCCCATTTGACAACAGCTCCCCTTCAATTCGTGAACTTTCCTCTTTCCGGAGGGCAATCGTCGTTTGGCTGACCCGGAAGGCAATCGGATCGCCCAATGGACTTTTCCGGACCACTTCTACTAATGCTCCTGAAACAAATCCCAAATCTAATAATCTTCTTCTCATTACACCTTCTAAGTTTAAAGACGTAATTTTAATTACATTTCCTTTTTCCCCATTCACTAATTTGATTTTTTTAGGTTTATCCATCTCTCTTTCCCCTTTTCTAAAGTTTTTCCCGTGCGCAACTTTTTCTTTAATTATATGAAAGTTTTAAGAATAATGTCACGTAAAATATAAAAAAAGCAGCCTTTTTTTGGCCGCCTTTAAAAAGTTCATTATATAATCGTAAATTGTATCCATTCACTCGGCAGTAATTGTTGATATTTCCTTTGCAAGAAACGGTCATCGACTAAAACAATCGTCCCGTGATCCTGTTCAGAGCGAATCAATCTCCCGCCTGCTTGTAATACCTTATTGATCCCTGGATAGACATAAGCATAGTCATACCCGTTTTTCCCTTGGGAGGAAAAATGATCCTTGATGATATTTCTCTCAAAACATACCTGTGGTAAGCCAACACCAATCACTACTACTCCATTTAAACGATCACCCACTAAATCAACACCTTCTGAAAAAACCCCACCTAGAACGGCAAATCCAAGCAATGTCTCTGTTTGGTTCGGTTTAAATGCGGCTAAAAAGTCTTCTCTTTTACCCTCCGTCATACCTGGTTCTTGAATGAGTGTCAGCGTGTTACCATCGAACTGTTTGAACCGCTCGTAAACGGCCAGTAAATATTGATAGGATGGAAAGAAAATCAGGTGATTCCCTGGACGTTTCTTTAGCATGGATTGAATAACCGAAATGATCTCATCCCTTGTCCGTTCCCGATCACGGTACCGTGTTGACAATGGTTTGACGAAGACATCCACCTGCTCTTCATTAAACGGAGAGGGTATGCTTAGCGAATAATCCCCTGCACTACCGCCAAGAATATCCTGATAATAGAGCATCGGGGAAAGAGTGGCCGAAAAAAAGATCTTGGCGCGGTAGCCTTTAATCATTTGACGAAGGAGCGACGATGGATCAATGCAAAACAACTTGATTTTTAGATCGTTTCGATCTTTTTCTGCATAAATGACAAAATGTTCATTGAGCAGTTCAGTTATTTTTAAAAATTGATTGACCATAAAATATGTTTCTAGTAATAATGGTGAGGTTTCTAATTGGAGAATTTGTTCCGCAGTTATAGCAAATTGGCGAGTTTGTTCTAAAAAAGCATCCTCCAGCTGTTCCAACACAAACTCCTTTTGGTTCTCGTTCATCTTCTTCATTTGAATAAACCAGGCATTCATATTGCTGGCAGCATCATAAATGGTCTGATTAACTCCCTTAAAGTCTTTTTTTAATTGAAGGAACGGCTCCTTGTTTAAGGAAGCAGAAAACATCTCCCGGCCGCGGTCGACAAGATTGTGTGCTTCATCCACTAATAAAGCAGTTGACTTCTTTTGCTCTTCTAACAACCGTTTTAATGAGACCCGCGGATCAAAGATATAATTATAGTCACAAATAATCGCATCCACAGAATAGGCGAGATCGATGGAATATTCAAATGGGCAAACTTTATGTTTCCGTGCATAGCTCTCGATCACCTCACGGGTTAGCTTGTTTTCATTTGATAAAATATCCAGTATGGCTTCATTAATCCGATCAAAATAACCATTCGCAAACTCACAAAACTCTTTTTGACATTTGGTTTCCTCTTGAAAACAAACCTTGTCCTTTGCTGTAATGGTAACCGTCTTGGCAATTAATCCGCAGGAACCAATACGGGCAAACGCTTCTTCCGCTGACGTACGGGTAATGGTTTTGGCAGTGAGATAGAAAACACGGTTTAACTGCCCTTCACCAATTGCCTTCATAGCAGGAAAGAGCGTGGAGATGGTCTTTCCAATCCCTGTTGGGGCTTTCGCAAATAAGTTTTTATTGTCGACGATCGTCTTATAAACAGCTCCAGCCAATTTCCGCTGCCCATCGCGGTACGATTTAAACGGAAATACTAGTTCCTTACAGCTTTCATCTCGTTTCTTACGATGATCGTGAAGTAGTTTGGCGTAGGGAAAATAGCCTTTGATAGCATCCCATACAAAGCTCTCAAGCTCAGAAAATGTATAGTTCCGGATAAGTGATTTTTTCTCTTCCGTATCAACGTGGACATAGGTTAACTGAACATCGATTTCTTCCAGATCCCTGTCTATTGACACTATATACGCATACATTTTAGCCTGGGCCCAGTGTACAGGGTAGCCTTCTGGCACTAGTTGCTCCAGCGGCTGGGAAAAGGATTTAATTTCGTCTATGATTACTTTGTCATCGTGAAATAAAAGCCCGTCACATCTTCCATCAATTAAGAAGGTGAGACCTTCATACCGAATCTCGGTGCTTAAATATACTTCCTTTTGGTCACCCTCTTGATAGGTCCTTTGAATTTTTTGATGGATCCTTGTCCCATCAATCATTGCAGTTTGCGAGCGGAAACGAGCATCAATACTGCCGCTCTTGAAAACATGTTCTACAAGTGCTCTTACCGATATTTGAATGTCTTCTGACAAAAATTCACCAACTTACTATATGAGAATATACGTTTGTATTTAATTATACCAAAAGGTCAAATAAAAATAGCGCATTTCTGCGCTATTAGCTAAAATTTATGATCGGATTTGTCCTGTTCCCCGGACAATAGCCTTCGTCGTTGTTAACGCCTTAAGACCCATTGGGCCGCGGGCATGAAGTTTTTGTGTGCTGATGCCGATTTCAGCTCCATAACCGAACTGTTCACCATCAGTGAAACGAGTAGAGGCATTATGATAAAGTACGGCCGCATCGACAGCTTGGAAGAACAAACGGACATTTTCCGCATTTTCACCTATGATCGCTTCCGAATGCTTTGTTCCATATTGGTCAATATGGTTAATCGCTTCTCTTACATCGGTAACTTGTTTCACTGCTAAAATAGGGGCTGAAAATTCACTGGCCCAATCTTCCTCGGTAGCTGGTTTCACAAACGAATAAGCTGAAACTAACGAATCACCACCACGCAGTTCAACTTGCTTTTCTTGCAAACGACTTAATAATTCTGAAGTATAAGGCCAGTTTTCATGAATTAAGACCGTTTCAGCCGCATTACAAACGGATGGACGATGTAATTTCGCATTGATTGCAATTTCAATCGCCATTTCTTTGTCGGCGGTTTCGTCAATAAAAACATGGCAGTTTCCAACACCTGTCTCCAATACAGGTACAGTCGCATTCTGAACAACTGTTTGAATCAATCCCGCCCCGCCGCGTGGAATGAGCACATCAAGATATTCATTTAATGTAAACATTTCAGCAGCTGTTTCGCGGCTCGTATCTTCTAGTAATTGAACAGCATCCTCTGGAATAGCCGTCCCTTTTAAGGCGTCACGCATTACCTGAACAAGGGCCTTATTGGAATGAATTGCTGAAGAACTACCCCGCAATAGCACAGCATTACCCGCTTTTAGACAAAGACTTCCGGCATCCACCGTTACGTTTGGACGGGCCTCGTACACCATACCTACCACTCCGAGCGGGACACGAATCGTTTCAATTTGTAACCCGTTTGGTCTCTCCCAGGCTTCAATTGTTTCACCAATCGGATCATCTAACTGAACTAATTGTCTCACACCATCCACAATCTGTTCGATTCTTTCCCCTGTTAAAAGTAAACGATCAAGAAGGGATGTCGAAAGTCCTCTTTCCTTTCCTGCTTCAAGATCCTTTGCGTTTTCGCTCAAAATGAAATCTTTTTCCGTTAAAAGATGATCCGCTACTTTCAATAGTGCATCATTCTTTTCAACCGTTGATATCATTCCTAATTGTTTTGACGCTTTTTTTAATTTCTTTGCTTTTTCCAACAGTTCGCCCATTTTCCCAATCACTCCTTTGGTAATTTGACCCAATTATCTCGATGGATCACTTCAGCTTTTTTATTGATAGAAAAACTTTTCGCCTGTTCACTAGGTAAGCCTTTAACACTCACTAAATCCTCAGATGAATAAAAAACCTGTCCTTTACCGACTAATTTCCCTTTTTGATTTCTAACTTCGACGACATCCAAGGCATTAAAGTCCCCATTCACGTTGGTTACTCCGACAGGTAATAAACTTTTCCCATGGAAAAGAATCGCATCTTCCGCCCCATCATCGATTTCAATCACTCCGCCGACTTGGGAATGATAAGCAATCCACTGCTTCCTCATTTGCATTTGTGTATGGAAGGGTCCGCCAATATAGGTTCCATCCCCTTTACCCGCAAGTATATCAGCAAGCTTTTCCTTCCCTTTCCCGGTACCAACAAAAACGCTGACCCCAAGGGATAGAGCCTTTTTCGCAGCCAGCAATTTTGATTTCATCCCGCCAGTGCCGACGGATGAACCACTTTCCCCAGCAAAACTGAGCAGCTCATCCGAAACCTCCGGGATGAAATTAAACTTTTTAGCATCCTTTGATACGTTGGGATTCCCATCATAAAGCCCATTAATATCTGTTAATATAATCAAGGCATTAGCATGTAAAAAGCCGCTGACGAGCGCAGATAGCAAATCGTTGTCACCAAAGGTCAATTCCTCAATCGAAACGGAATCATTTTCATTGATAATTGGCAAAACGCCTCGCCCGAGCAGCTCATGAATGGTTGAAAATAAATTTTGAAATCTTGTCTGGCTGTAAAAATCTTCTCTTGTTAATAACATTTGAGCAGGCATCAGCTTAAACTCTTTAAAAAGTTCAATATAATGCTGCATTAAAAGCCCTTGCCCGACTGCAGCGGCCGCCTGTTTCCCAGCTGTCGTTTTGGGTCTAGTCGGATAGCCTAGTGAGCCAAATCCTGCTGCAACAGCACCGGATGAAATCAAAATGACTTCATGTCCTTGTGCTTTTAGGCAGGCAAGTGCCTCGACATGATCACGCATTTTCTCTTTGGAAATGGTTCCCTTAGCATTTGTTAATGAACTGCTTCCAATTTTTACGACCACCAGCTGTTTTTTCATTTTAGTACGACCTTTCATTTTTAAAAATAAAAAAACGATTCTTCTGTCCTTAAAAAAGGACGGAAAAATCGTTTCCGCGGTACCACCTTTATTGATGCATATGCATCCTCTTCAACCCGTAACGAGGGGGACGGCTTATGTTTGCATAAGCAGCTTTCAAAGGGCAGGTTCAACCATCTTTCTGTGAGAAACCTTCCAGCCTTTGGGTTTCACTCTCTAACACATTCCAATGATTTACTAATCCCATACCATTTACTATTTTTATTTATTTGATTATCTATAGAAATTAGCAAATTGTCAAGAAGGAAAACGAATAAAAAGCAAGATATTTTTTATTTTTCCAACTATTATGAATCTACCTTTTCGACATCGTCATTTTTATGTTTTAAAACTTCTTTTACTGTATTTGTTTTAAATAGAATGGCAGCAGATCTAACGAGATTCATCACCTTAACAAAATCTTGATAGATTTCTTTGTTACTAGCTGATAACAAAAATATTTTCTTAACATACCATTGTTGAAGAATCAGTCCGAATGGTTTTTTTCCTTTAACCTCGCTATAGCGAAAATCCTCACAAAGAACCATTGACCAAACAGGAGCGATTATCTTAGCCAATTGTTTTTGTAGTTTTTTTAATTGATCAACTTGGGAAGATGACGCAAAGTAATCCCTGATTGCTAGCGCTTCTAAAGCCGCGATACTCATCCCTTGTCCAAACACTGGATCAATCCGGCAAATTGAATCTCCCGCTACTAATAATCCGTCAGGTAATGCCATCTTCTCAAAATGACGCCACTTAATTTGTGGAACTTGATAAATCGCTGTTTCTGTTATCGATGTTCCTTTTTGCAGTGCTTGATAAATATCTGGAAGAGGTAACTTTGCAGCCATTTCTTTAAATCCTTCCAAATTCTTTACTTCTCCTGGAATAAGAGTATTCAAGTAACCGATGAGTGTCACGATAAACTGGTTGTCCTCCACCATTGATAGTGCACCACCTAAGGTTTGCTCAGGTGGATTTGGATAAATAAGTTTAATTTTAAAATCATTTGGAGGTTCCGGCAGTGTAAATTTTCGTGTGGCATAACAAAGTCCTATGTCAACTTTTTCCTCCGGTACCGTTCGCCCTTGCTTCTCCACCCATCCTTTTGTAAACGAAACGGAGCCACTAGTGTCAATCACTAAATCTCCATTTATCTTTTTTATTTTATTTTCCTCGAGAACTTCAACACCACAGACCTTGCTGTCATTGTTCATTAATAAATACGATTGGACCTTTATACCATATGAATAGGAGACATTTGGGATCTGTTTAACCCTTTCCTCGACATATGCTTCGAGCAATGGTCTTGTCTGTAAGAGTGTTGTATCACCGCTTTTAAACCGCAGTTTCCAAACCCCATGATGAAACCACGCCAGATCCCGAAGTGAATCTATTTTAATCGATCCTCGTTTTACCATATCTTTTTGAAACCCAGGAAATAGCCTTTCTAATGCATGGTCACCTGCATGCAGGAGGGCATGGATGTGGTGGGCCTGAGGAACACCTTTTCTAACAGTGTTCTTATTTTCAGGCTGAGGATCCTTCTCCAGGATTTGAACATGATGAAAAAAGGGGGATATTGCCGCGGCAATCAATTTTCCTGCCATCCCCCCGCCGATAATAATTGCTTGTTCTCGCTTCAATTTTCGTCTTTCCCCTTTTTTGTCTGTCTATTTGCTATAGCAAGTCCATCATTACTCTTTTGTTATAATTTGGCTTAAAAGATAATTAGAAACCTTTACCGACTCAAGTCTTGCTGCCACGTAGGGCGGCTGGATTTCCTTTGCTCCTTCTAACGGCAAACCCAGCCATAAAAGAGCCTCATCAATTATGATGAATGGAAACGGCAAACTCTCAGCCATTCTCTGCTCAGGCTGCAGGTTTTGCCATTGTTCGTTTGAAACCACGGTTAATTTTACTGATTTGCTTCGACTTTTTAGCTTCTCTTCCCATTCTGCGGTAAGTCTAGTTTGTGCTGGCAACGATAGAACGATTGATTCCCTTACAGAATCAAAATCCTGGAATACTTTTTCTAGCCTGCGAGCGTGCATCCATTGTAGTTGAGGATGCTGATGTCTAATCCACGTTCCAATATCTTTTGTTTCCACCAATTGCTGTTTCTTAACCTGATGGTCCACAAGCTGTCTCAATGTTTTTCCTTGAAAAACATGCTTACGGATAAAGGCTTGATTGCTGACATGGATGAACTTCCCTCTTGTTCGAGTAATAGCAACGTTTATTAACCGTTCACTATCCTTACCAGTTACGAGCATACCTGCCCGAGTTTGCGGCACCCCCTCGACTGTATCAAAGATCATTACATCCCGCTCGCTACCCTGAAATCGATGCACCGTGGCAGCGATAATATCCGCGAGTCTACGTTCTTTTTCATATAAATCTTCAAGAATCAACTCCATTAACTGGGCTTGAGCGCGATAAGGAGTCACATAACCAATCGACCGCAGCCCACTCACATAGGATTCATGAATTAGCTGAAACGATAACAGCACTTGCCAAATATTCATCCTTGATTGTGAGGTCCGCTCCGTTATACAATGTGCGCCTGTATAGCTGGTATCAACGAGGACCGAGGATCTGCTCGGAAATGGTGCACTTTCTACAATTTTATTCCGGCTCTTCCAGACACTTTCGTGATCGCCTACTAGCGATTGATAGATATATTGATTTGTGAAGGCGGAGATATCTGGATGCATCCGGCGTTGTTCTTTCAGTAAGAATAGATGGGGGTGCAGCTTACCATCCTTTACCCAATCCACAATACCGGCGCGGTGAAAAATATCCTCTTTCAACCACTTCGTCACAAAAGGGTCTCTTGAGGCTGCAATTGGCGGCAGCTGTTTGAAATCACCACAGATAATTACCCGTTTTCCAAGTGCTGCAGCAAATGCCGCTTGTGGGACATAGGCCATACTCGCTTCATCAACTATCACCACATCAAACGTTTTTTCAAAAATCACCGGATCACTGGCCGCTTTGGCAAGGGTTGTCCCGACTACAAAGGCATCTTCAACAAATTGAATCTCCTTTTGACGTATCTTATCAAGTACTCTGGCAATCTTCGTTTCAAGCTCTAATAGTTGATTGGTATCCCTTTTGCTGAATGAGCGAGCAATGTCCTGCTTTAAATGCTTCCGCTCTTCGAGTAAAATCACCTTTTCTTCGGCAAGACCCGGATCTTGCTTTTCAAGTAATTCGCTTGTCGTAACTGCTTCCCGATCGGCAAGCTGTTCACTTGTACCAAATCCATAGCGAAGGACATCGCCTTCTCGAAACCGATTTTTCTTTTTAATAAAATCGGTAAGTTCACCAATCAGAACATCCACTGCCTGGTTGCTGTGTGATAAGATAAGGACCCGCTTTTCTTGAAAATATTTATTTGCAGCCGTTCTCGCGAGTGTATAGGTTTTGCCAGTACCAGGCGGCCCCCATACAAAGGTGACCGGATTATATTTGGAACGCAGAACTAGCTCATGGACAGTGCTCTTTATTTTTTCAACAGGATGGGTGGCTGGCATCGAGGGATCCATTAATTTCCTGACCCGCAGCCGCTTTTGTTTATCTTTCTTGATTTCATCGAGTCGTTCTATCAACTGCTCCAGCAATTCCCACGGATCATGATACAAAGTGGCTTCTGAAATTAAGTCGCCAAATGATTGTTCCAGCGCTATGATGACCCCTATTCCTTCTGAAGACAGGATCCGTCCATTTTGGGACATCCCACCCCACTCGAGTCTAATGGTAGAACCAACTGGTATCCGTAATGATGTCGATGTTTCAAAATAATAACAAAAAGAGCCTTCCGTTGATAACAGCCGGCCATTGCTAACCAAGTATTTGTTGCTGCCGAACTTTATTAAATAATTGATTTCATTCTGGAGGGCCTGCTGCCACTCCTTTAGATAAGAAACTACTGTTGTCATTATTTCTCTTCCTTTAAGGACAATTCCTTTAGATACTATAGCATGTTAGTTTGAAAAAGAAAAAAGCATCCGAATCCAAACGAATGCTTTGATAGATTACAAGTTAAATGTCTGCCTTCAAATAATAATTCGCAAGAGTAATGATCATCGCACCCATTCGTTCATTTTCTGGTGCTAGAACGCGGTCAATTCCTTCTTCCTTAAGGGCTTCTAAAGTTACTTTTCCAACAGCAACGGCTAGTGTTTGATCCTTAAAAGCTCCAACGATTTCTTTATAATTATTAATTTTCCTAGCATAATCGAATAGGGAACGAACCTGAACAGCAGTTGTAAAACAAACTGCGTCACACTCATTGGCGATAAGTTCCTTGCATAAAGTGTTTACTGTTTCCACTTCTGGTTCAATATGTTGATATGGCAGTATTTTTTGAACCACTGCACCTTGGTCTTCAAGGAATTGAGTTAGAACAGGTGCTGTTTCTCCATGAAGCTGAACCATGACTCGTTTTCCGCTAAAGTCAACTCCTTCAAAGGCACGAACTAAACCTTTTGTTGTCCCGTCATCAGATGCAGCAAGCGGTTTGATTGCTAATTTTTTCAGAGCTGCCAGCGTTTTATACCCACGAGAAGCAACCTTTGCATTGTGGATTTTTTCGATAAAAGCTTCTTCTAATCCCAGCTTCGCTGCAATATTAACCAAGGTGTCTATCCCAATTCCTGTTGTAAAAATAACCCAGTCAGCACCGTTTTCGATAAATTCAAGCACATCCGGCTCAACTTCCTTTTCAGCTAAAAATACGGTCCCCTGCAGAGAACGTATAATAGGTATTCCGCCTTGTTTTTCAATTAATGTACTGATTTCTTCAAGCTTGCGTGTACCGCCAACCACAATTCGTTTTCCTGAGAGACCCTTTTCCATTTCTGTACCTCACAATTTTTTTATTATAATGTAACATAAAAAATGAAGGAGAAGTGGCTCTCCCTCATTTTTTCTTTTACTAGTAATCAAATTTCTACAACTTTAATTTTCTAGGTTTTAGCCTCATTATGTTCTACCCTCATTTTTACATTTCTTTTAACAAAAAGGAAGATAAAGAGTAACATCAGCTGTAAGATAAGACCGATAATATTCCAAGTATAGAAAGAAAAACGTAAAAGATCCATGGTATTCTTAAACATTAAGATCGATAAATACCCAATAATAAAGGCAATAGGGAATAAGAACTTATTCGTGTTTCCCTTGTAAAGATAGCTAAAGCAATGATTGATTGCATAAAGAAGAAAAGCAACCTTTGTAAAAATTGTTGGGAGCCACACTACCGTGATTACCAAATCGAGCCGATCAAGAAAATCGGTAATATTAATTTGTTGAATAAGCATAAGACTTGGATAGGTAGATTCGCGGATGATTCTTGTACCTAAAACCGCCAAGGACGAAAACAGTACCACAAAGAAAAGAAATAATCCAAGCCCTGTTCCAATAATGACAGCTCGTCGTGCTTTTTTAGCTGGATTGATGTTGGAGATAATGATTAAAAAAAATAAAATCTCCCCCATCCAAGAGAAGGTGACATAAAAGGCCCTTAGAATCGCCGGAATAGATTCCCATCCGAACAGGGGCTGCAGATTTCCGAAATTCCATTCATTCAATAGTAAGAACGGCAGCATGGCCACAATGATAAATAATATTGAAAAAGTGATCCCGGTGACTCTAGCTACCACCTCAAGCCCAGAAATTGCGATATAAACAATTACTAACATGGACAGAACCATTAAGATATCATTTGGTGTCGTTGGTAAAAGGACTGTTGCAACAAAGTCTATCATTCCTCTTAAATCCCTGACGATGGTGAAAATAACAAACAGAAGGAAGAGCATGATAAAGACCTTTTCAATCCATTTACTTTTACTACCAATTAAAAGAACGTTTTGTAACCATTCGATATTTTTGTTTTTCCCAAAAACAATAAAAATCAAAGATATTAATATGGGATACATGATAATCGGCACTATCCAAGCATTTTGATCACCTTGTTGTAAAATAATTTGTGGCAGGCTTATGACAGGCCCGGCAAAGATTAAATTGGCAACCAAGAGGGCCAATTGGACATCAGATATTTTTTGTTTCATAATTTCACAACCATTCTCGAAATGCCTTCAAATGTTACATTTAAAAATGTAGTGACGGTACTGAGTGATAGGTGAAATAAATCCAAGATGGACATAGCAAAAGCTATCCCCACCCATAAGTAAACCCATTTTCGTTCTTTTTTACTGATAATTTCTTTTTTAAAGACAAATAAAACATAGAGCATGAGACATAACCATACAACAATCATCCCTATTTTCATACTGTCATTCCTTTTCAATGATCCCTATATTCGTTGTTCTTTGGATATCCGCATCTACTTTGACAGTTACTTTTAAGTTTGGCAGAGTTTTTCGCCAGTCATTCTTCCAATTTTGTTCCCACGCCTGATGTTTATTTTTATAAAGGTACCAGCCAAACCCATAAACATCTATACCCTGTGAGTGAGCATGCTTTAAAACTGCTTGAATTTGTTCTTTGATTTGGCTCTCCATTTTACTAATGATCAATCGATAGGTTTTGGGATCCTCAATTCGATAGTTTGGCTCATTTTCAAATAATACACCTGCAGCCCTGACTGTCAGGAGGAATGTGGGTTTTCCATCGACAATCTTCAAAGTGGGTTCCGTCTGATTCTCAAATATCTGCACCGAAATTTCCTCATCCTTAGCAGCCGGAAAAGATGCCGATTTTTTTTCCATTTTTTCGAATAACCATAATATGCCTTCACTTTCATTACTATTAGAAGAAAAGGCAAGCTTGTCATCTTTAAAAACAGCAAAGCTCTCCATTTGAACTTCTTTTTTGTTTTTATCGTCCTTCGTTGTACCAGCAGCGTTAACGATTGGAATGATCATGTCTTTCCCATCTCGATACAAATCTTGAAGGGCTTCTCGGGCTGTCATATTAATACTGTTTTTAGACATTTCTCTCATTCCTTCACCCGAATATTGTTCCATTCTCGGCTGTGTCTTCAATAGTTTCACTGCATCACCCCTAGAGATGAGCAAAAAGGTTGAAATCCTTGACCGGGGCTGTGTAAAAATGGCATTCAAGGACTTCTTAATCCCCTCTTTAGCAAGGGAATCCCCTATAATATGGACTCTTCTATGTCCTAAGTAGATCCTCCTGGACAACTTAGTTTGTATTTCCTCAATCCCTTGCCGTTCATTACCACCAGGTCCTTGAGCGACTAAAAAGGGCCCTTCACCGCTTGTTCCCCCGCCGCCGCCGCTTGATCCTGCTCCGCCCATAGAGCTTGGGAGCGGAATCTGTACGGAATAAAGGAATTTGTTCTTTTCCCCTTTATCTACACCAGTTGCGACAACAAATGCAATATCGTTAATCTCTGAGCGGTCCCAACAGCCTGTCAATAAAATGAGGGCGATTAGGCAAGTTAACAGCAGACGGATAAATTTCATGACTCATTCCCTTCTTCACTGCCTTTTCCGGGGCTTGGTTTTAAACCTTTCCCTTCTCGTGTCATATCCACTTTAACGGTTTGATTCGGACGTTGATTCATCGACCACCATGGAACCCGTATAAATACATCCTTAAGTCCTTTCATCGACATGGGAGATACGGGAGATAAATAAGGAATACCAAAGGATCTTAATTTGGATAAATGTGTTAGGATAATTAAGATACCCAAGACAATCCCAAATAAACCGAACATTCCTGCAAGAACAATAAATGGAAAACGAAGGAGCCGAACAGAAATCGCCATATTGAATCTTGGGATAGTAAAAGAAGCGATACCCGTTAAGGAAACGACAATGACCATAGGAGCCGAAACAATTCCTGCCTCAACAGCGGCCTGCCCAATCACAAGTGCCCCAAGGATACTTACAGCTTGACCAACAATTTTAGGCAGCCGTACCCCGGCTTCCCGGAGCGCCTCAAAGGAAATCTCCATTATCATAGCCTCGACAAAAGCTGGAAATGGGATGGCTTCCCTCGCTGATGCAATACTAAACAGCAGGTTTGTTGGAATCATTTCCTGATGATAGGTAGTCACGGCTACATAAATACTTGGTAAGGTTAGAGCAATAAATACAAAGATGATACGAAGCAGACGAAGAAAAATAGATATGTGATAACGATGATAATAATCCTCACTTGCTTGAAGAAACTGCCAAAAGGTTGCTGGCATGACGAGAGCGAGCGGGGTCCCATCGATTATAATTGCCACTCTTCCTTCTAACAGATTAGCGGCAATCGTGTCCGGACGTTCTGTATTTTGGATTTGCGGAAATACACTCCAAGGATTATCCTCAATTAATTCTTCAATATAACCACTTTCCAACACACCGTCTATCTTGATCCTGTCAAGCCGTGCTTGAACTTCTTCTAAGAGATTGGGAGAAACCAAACCATCGATATACATAATTGCGATTCCGGTTTTCGTTTCCTCGCCTACATCTTTTGCAATCGTTTTTAGACGGTTAGAGCGGATTTTTTGTCTGACAAGCGCTGTATTTACTCGGAGACTTTCCGTTAAACCTTCACGGGGTCCACGAACAACAGACTCTGTTTCAGGTTCTGTTACTCCTCTTCGTTGACCGCCCTTTGCATCAATAACAATGCCGGTGCTCACTTTATCGACTAAAAGAACGGTATTCCCTTTCAGAATATTTTTGACAGCATCATCAAGCTTAGTGATTTCAGTAACAGAACTAACCGAAATAATCCTTTCAATTATAAAGTCTGCCGTTACACGCTCTCTCTCGACTTCCCTCAACATCTGGCTGATTCCGTGAAGCTGGATACTGTTGGTATCAATTAGCCCATCTACAAATAACAGGCAGGCTTCTACCTCTCCAGCAATAATTTGCCGAAAGACGATATCAGAGCAGTCCTCAAAAAGCTGCTTTAATCGGTGAATGTTAATGGATAAATCAGCTTCGATTTCCTTTTCTGTTTTTTCACTAGGTAATGACTTCTTGTCGTCTTTAAGAAATTTTTTAATTTTTCTCATCGAAAAACTCCGATTGGGTAAATTTTTTTAGACATTCAATTTCCAAGATTTCTTTTAATAATTTGCTCCAATGATTCTAAAATATTCCTCTTGTCCCTGAATTTTGACTTGATAAGCTTGGACATACTGATTAGTGTTGAAGAATTTATCGGCAGAAGGAGTGGAGTTAATGTCAGGTCAATTTAGTGATTTTATTAATGAGGTATCTATTCATGCAAAAATGGAAAATATATGGGGCTATACCTGCAGGTCCTGGGAAAATTGCAATCAGGATACGATTCAATCGTTTCTCACTCAATGTATGGAATATAACATTGATCCGCAATATTGCATGAGCTGGGTAGAACAGCATAAAGAGGAAATCCCAAATTGGCAGGCTGTATCTGAAACCTCACTAGGCTGGGTGAACGAACATACATCGACGGGGTCAGCCATTTCAATTACAGAACAGTCACTAAGTTAGGCGTCTATGCACTAGGGCATTTCACAAAGAAATCCTAATCAGTCTACAAAGCTGATTAGGATTTCTTGTTTCCCTCCCTATTGCGCGGGTTCTACCGCTTCTACCAATTTAAATAAGAAATGATAGATTAACTGGAAGGCCTCTCCCACTGTCATTTCCTCTCGAAAACCTTCTACATAATTCAGGGCAAAGTTTAAATTCCACAACCCGTCTTCATTACTAAACATTAAATCAAATTTTGCCTCCTCACCTGATAAATGCACATTTAAATATTCCTTAAGCTGTTTATCATATTTCTTCTGAAACTTTAACCCCAGCATGACGTCATAGGTTCCGAATACATCGTCTACTTCAAGTGAAATCGCATCCACATTGACAAAATCGAACCATTTCGACTCGAAATATATAAACTCATTTTTATGCTTCTTGAAATAATCAAGTGGTTCAGACAAAAACGCTGATGTTTCAATCTTTAACATATTTTCCGTTTCTTTATCACAACGTTCAATATAAGCATCGGCAAAACGAGTATTTGCATCCTTTTCGACTAAATGACTCTCACCAGCAAGTTGGTTTTGTTCTGCGAATTCTATTTCCTCTCTAAAGAGAACAACCCCTTCAGTAGTTGATTGGCTTTCTTTTTCCGATATGTACTTTTTGATCTTTTCTTTTAACATACTTACCCTCCTATGTAGCTACATGTGTTAATATTAAATCACTTTTCAAAAAAAGCAAACCGAAAGAATCATCAAATTTAAGGAGGACATTTTAATAATATAAATGAATGAACCCCCTAGCGGAATAGGGAGTTTTAATAATGAGTATTATCTTACAACACTTTTTGAAACATCCCAAATAACAAAGTATTTAGAATACTGTCTTGTCAACACAATTGCTTCATTCTTGTCCTTTAGAAAGATTAATCCCGAACCCATCTGCTCCTCAAATTTCCACCCTTTTGACTTCATAAATTCCTTAACCTCGAAAAGTGGGTTCTTCCCTTGATTTGCGGCTAAATACATGCTTTGTTTTTCTGAATTAAGAAATTGAACGTAGTTAGAATCGGTGGTTTTTAATTTAAGGATAGATACTAACAGGGGTACAGGGTTTCCTTCCTGAAATAAGACAGGACCCAAGAACCCGATAAAAAGTCCAGCTGCGAGTGTCAAACTAAATATCAAAGTGATGAACATTTTTTTCAGCCAGCTCATCCATTTCCCCCCTGTAAAAACCTTCAATACATATGACGACCCAGGGGTGCAATTGGTTTCATTTGGAAGTATTACATTTTTATTACAATTGAACCGCTCTTTTTAAAAGAGTGGATCCACTATCATTCTACTAAATTTCACTTCCTTAAAAAACTACTTGGCATGACGACCGCAACTACTTCTCCACGAGCACAAAGACTATCATTAGCAAATACTTCAGCCACTACTTTAAATTTCTTTGGATGAATTTCCTCAACCTTACCTATTGCTTTTAACTGGACGCCATGTGGAGTCGGCTTCAAGAATTCTACATTTAAGGAAGCGGTTACAAAACGAGGCGGATCTTCTCCTTCACCAGGTTCAAAACCATTTTTCCGATGTAAGGCCAAGGAAGCAGATCCTGTACCATGACAATCAATTAACGAAGCAATAAGTCCTCCATAAACAAATCCAGGCAAAGCCGTATGTTCCGGTTTCGGTGTATAAACCGTTACGGTTTTATCTTCTTCCCAGCCAGTTCGGAAATGGTGGCCTGCATCATTTAAGCGGCCACAGCCATAACACCAGGCAAAATCATCTGGATATTCATCTTGAATTGCTTTTATTATCTTTTCCTCCATTGTCAAACCTCCTTTTCCAGAAAATTATAGCATGTTTGATAACTTATGAAAATTTATAAGGATGCTGCTAAATCTCCTAGCAGCATCCTTTACTTTTATTTTTTTATAAGACTTTGATAGGCTGCAGATGTTCTAATTTCCACCGTTACTTTACCTTTGGCATATATCGTTTTAATTAAAAACGGAACACCGGTTGTGTTTTTAAAACGAAAATCCGGACCACCATAGGATACCGTTGCATCTCTTCCCTGTGGAACATAGCCAACAGATAAGGAATGATGATGCTTTTCGACATAACTAACCCCAACCTGGTTAACCGCATTAAACAACGTCGACGAAGTCTGACAGATTCCGCCGCCGATACCCATCACCATTTTTTTATTAACAATTTCTTTTGCCGGCTGGTAACCATGGGAAGCATCACTTGGTCCGACTGTTGTATTAAAAGAAAAAATGTCGCCTGTGCCAACAATAACATTATTAATCGCCATTGCTGACAGCTCGATATTTTTTGAACGGCCCACTACCCCGCTGTTAAAATAAGTCGTGAAGGAACCAACCACCACTTCATTTAAATGGGCAGTGTCTTCCGGTTTATAGCCGCTTGCTGTAATTGTTATTGGAAGTTCAACATCACCGCCCATAGCTGATGCGGTCATCACTCGATTCACTAATTCCGCTTCATCTAAAATGATCAAAGGCTTTCCTTTAATGATTTGCCCATTTGCATCGATTTTATCAAGGACCATCCGTTGATCATATCCCGCTGTTTTATCTGTTCCTCTTGCTAGGTCTTTGGCCCACTGTTTTATTTCCTGTTTATATGAATCTGGATTACTTGCATACCCTAATTCTTCTGGTAAAAAAGTTTTAACAATACTTTTGGTATTGGGATCCATAACATTGACGACAACTGGTTTCTTTTCTTTTTCCTTTTGCGGTTGCTCCTGTGGCTTTTGAACTGGCTGCTTTTGTGATTCTGTCACTTTTTCTTTTTCATGGTCTGGCTTTTTAGTGGCTGCCTTCCCCGTACATCCTGCTAAACCTAGTAAACTCCCAATTAATAAAACTGATATGGCCCATCTTCTCTTTACCATGTTTCCCAACTACTCCTCTTTTTCTAAAGTGATTCAGTGAAATTCGCAAACGGATTGCCTCCATTCACCCATTTTATTCTCCTGAAGAAAGCATTATTACTTGTTAGAAGCTAGTAAAAGAGAAGATTATTAAAAAAGAAGCCCCGAACAATGGTTCAAAGCTTCTTAGAGGATTATTTATCTTTTAGGAAATTATAAAATTATCGCTTGTGGATAACTGTTAAAAAAGGACTGTTGACGTCCAGCTCCAGCACCTAGCCCCTCGATGGTCTACAGCCACTCAGGGAATGAAGGCAAAGAACGCCTTCTTTCCCTAAGCGTCTTATGCTTGTCGGGGCTGTTCAAGGCGCTTGCGCTTTTGTTCTTATCTTGTGCCAGTTTTCGCCATTGGCTTAACGACCTTTGCCTCTATTAAGACAGGCAGATATTTTTTATAGGTATGCCAATAAGCCATAGCAATAAATATCGTTCCGCCAACGGCATTGCCTAAAAAGACCGGGATAAAATTACGAATATATTCTATCCATGTAAAATGTCCAGCAAAGATGGCCGCAGGAATGACAAACATATTAGCCACAACGTGTTGGAATCCGATGGCAACAAACGCCATCGTTGGAAACCAAATACCTAAGATTTTTCCAGACATGTCATTAGCACCATATGAAAGCCAAACAGCAGATGCAACCAGCCAGTTACAGCCAATCCCGGAAATGAACGCCTGGAGAAAGGTTGCTTCCAGCTTGTGGTCTGCGATACTAATGGTTTTTTCTAAAAAAGGAGTTGCTTCGGTTAAGCCGACAAGATGTCCAAAGAAATAGGCAACAAAAATGGCTCCTAAAAAGTTACTGATGGTTACCAGGAACCAGTTATATAGTACCTTTCCCGTACTGATCCTATTTGCCATCCTTGCTAAAGGCACCGCCATCATATTCCCAGTCAAAAGTTCCCCGCCTGCCAATAACGTCAGAATAAGACCGATCGGGAATACGCTCGCACCAATCAAACTGCCTAATCCTTCTAAATTACCGGTTAACGTAGCGGTTACACGGATAAATAACAAGTAACCAAGGGCTATAAATGCTCCTGCTTCAAAACCTAATATGATGGATTGAAGTGGTGCATACTTGGTTTTTTTAACTCCGTTTTCGACCGTAATGGCCATGATTTGATCAGGTTTACTAAACCCCATAATCTCTACACCTTCAATTTCTTTTATTTGTGAAATACTTAACATATTATTATTTTATAGCATTTTCATCCAGAAACCTGTGAATATTTCTTTAATAATTATAAAGCGTTTTCATTCGACAAATTTTTCGTCAGACTGATTTTACTGTCACATTTTGCGATTAATTATGTGTTATAATATATACAGGTGTAAAATTTCACTAGTAAAACACTTATCACCATCGCTTAATCCTATTTGCTTTGGTTTCATGATATAGTAATTATTAATTGAATGGATGTGTTACCATGGAAAATACAATTGAGACGGTTTATCGATTAGAAAATCCGGAGAAAAACATTATTAAATTTGCGACTGGCACGCAGCTTCGTTATGAGGATGTTATTAAAGATGTTTTTGGCGTTGCTTGTATCAATGATTTACACATGATGCTTCAATATAACAAAAGCTTTCAGACAAGCATCTGTAACAGCTATGGAATCAGCGAAAAGAAAATCACACTAGATAAGATCATCCGCATCGCATCCAAATCAGATATGCTCACCTTAAAACAACATTTAATCTACGAAAAGAGCCATAATGAAGTACTGGACGAGGATGCTCATCCTGCAGAAAACACTAACCATGTCAACCGCCCTTTTGACACCATCATCAAACTCCAAGAAGGAATCTACCAATGGGACGACAGCAATTACTCCTACAACGCTGTTACAAATGGTGCCTGACACCAAGAGCCAGGTTCTTTTGCAACCTGGCTCTTGGTATATCAATAATTTTATTTTCTTTTGTTGTTATTTTTTTTGTTAGATTTGGTTAATCTTCCTAATAAGAACGCCCCTGCGGCGACACCTATGATAGTGTTAGTTTTCTTATTAAATACTTGTTTAGCTACAAGATTTAAATTTTGTGGTCTTTCTGCTAAACGTCTCATAAAATAACCATACCAATCATTTCCAAAAGGAACATACGTACAGAAATTATATCCCTCACTGGCTAAACTTAATTGAAGTTCTTTTCTAAAACCATACAGCATCTGGAATTCAAACTGGTTATGTGGAATATTGTTTTGGTTAACAAACTCTTTTACATGATTAATAATCCGATGGTCATGCGTCGCAATCGAAGTAAATTTTCCATTCAAGAGATGCCATTCAATCAATTTAATAAAGTTTGAATCAATATCCTTCTTATCTTGATAAGCGATTTCTTCTGACTCTTTATAAGCACCTTTTACAATCCGGATTCTGTAGTTTTGATATCTTTCCAAGTATTCTAACGCTTTATGAAAATAGGCCTGAATCACTGTACCCACATTATCATATTCAAGTGATAATTCGTCCAACAGATTAAAGGTCAACTCCAAATGTTTGAAGTCCTCCATATCAATGTTGACAAACATATCATATCGGCTCGCTTGGTGGACAATATCTCTAATATTATTTAAACAAAAGGTATAATCAATATCTAATCCAACTTGTGTTGGTTTTAATGAAATATGTGCATCCACTTGATTTTCATGAATGGCCTCAATAACTTTAAGAATTTGTTCTTTTGCAGATGTCGCCTCTTCTTCTTTAAAGACAAATTCCCCTAAATTGTCAACGGTACAAGATATACCTTGAGCATTAAGTTCCTTAATACTTTTGATAACTTCCGGTATATTAGTCCCGGCGACAACACTTTGTGCCCCCATTTTTAATCCATACTTTTTAGCGGCACTATTTAAAAATTGATTTTGTGATAAACCAATGAAAAGATCCTTCAACATTGCGATTTCCCCTTGCTGATAGTTTTATTTTCATTATAGCATACGCTTTCATTAAAACTTATTTTGTGAATTTTTCGAAATAAAACGCTATCATTTTTAACTTTAATATTTCAATTCAACCTTAATTTTCGATAACTTCCTAAATAAAAAAACTCATTTCTCCTAAAAGAAATGAGTTTTAACAACGTAATTATAGCACAAATGGTGTCAGCCACCTTAGTTTTCTGCAAGTTTGGGCGATATTTTCTTATCGCTAGGTTTTGCTTGGCTTTTTCCTTCAAGGTCTTCGGCTTGTTTAGAGCGTTTGATAAAGAAGGATAACACAAGTGCGATAGCTGCAATAAACGTTGCGATTAAGAATGAAAAGTTAATGCCATTTAACATCGATTGCATCATGATATGCTGTTTCATTTCTGCTAAAGCTGCCTTTGATGGCGGTGCAGTTAAATGCTGCATGGCTGCCTTACCTAGTTCTTTAGCCTCTGATTCAGCACGGTTTGACATAATTGTAACCATTAGAGCTGTTCCGATGGCACCAGCAACCTGGTTTAATGTATTGTTCATCGCCGTTCCATGCGGATAAAGACGTTTTGGAAGCTGATTTAGACCATTTGTCGATACTGGCATCATAACCATCGACATTCCTACCATCCGTACAGAATAGATAATAATTAAATGTGTATAGGTTGTATGAAGGGTTAATTTGCTAAAAGCATAGGTCGTCACAACAATAATGGTTAGACCAGTGACAGCTAAAATTCTCCCGCCTATTTTATCAAATAGTTTCCCAGTAATTGGTGACATGAACGCCATCAAGATAGCCCCAGGCATTAGCAATAATCCTGCATCCATTGGAGAAATTCCCCGCAGGTTTTGCGTGTAAATAGGTAGAAGAATCATCCCGGAAAACAAAGCCATGTTTACAACCATAGAAATGACTGATGATAAAGCAAACATTGGATACCTATAAATACGGAAATTTAACAGTGGTGCTTCTTGCTTTGTTTGTCGCCAAATAAAGATGAACAAGGAGATAATCCCAACCATAATTGTTCCATAAACTTCTGGGCTGTCCCATCCTTTACTTCCGGCAGAACTAAAGCCGTAAAGAATACCGCCAAATCCTATACTTGAGAGGATCACGGATAAGAAATCTAAACGAAGATTAACCTTTTCCTTTTTATCTTTAAGCAAGAATAATCCGATCAAGAAAACTATAATCGCAATTGGTGTAATAAAGTGGAAAAGCATTCTCCAGTCATAATTCTCGACAATCCAGCCTGATAAAGTAGGACCGATCGCTGGAGCAAACATTAGAATTAGACCAAAAACTCCCATTGCTGCTCCCCTTTTTTCAATTGGAAAGCTTACGAGCATTACGTTCATTAACAACGGCATTAAAATAGCAGAACCAGAAGCCTGAAGCATCCTTCCGCCTAACAACACCGGAAAAACATGAGCAAATCCAGCCAGAACAGTTCCGGCGGTAAATAACCCTAAAGCTGCTAAGAAAATATGGCGAACGGAGAACTTTTGAATTAAATAGGCACTAATCGGGATTAAAACTCCGTTTACAAGCATAAAGCCTGTTGTAAGCCACTGAACAGTTGATGCCTCAATGTTTAAATCTTTCATTATAGAAGGCAGTGCAATGTTTAGTAACGTATTATTTAAAAATGAGATAAAAGCACCGACCATTAATACAGCAATAATACCGTAAGGTGGACGATTTGTATGTTGTTGTTTGGTTTGTTCCATTTAGTTTCCCCCTTGACGCTTTGTTTGTCATTTTGTACATTAATTTGCATAAAGTCTATCTTATACCTTTAGTTCAATTATTGCAATTGGAAAATACTTATTAATCCGGAGTTTTATATGATTCAAATCATCCCTAACCCATACTTTTATACAGGGAGTACAACATTTCGACATCAACCATTTATCCATTACCCTTGAGCAAAGACCTATTTTTATAACTATTTTTCATCTAAAACAGGATTATTAATCGTTATTTTTAAAATGGTTAAAATAATCCATATCAGGACTCTCTGACATAAGAATTAAATTATCACTCACAAAATAAAACACTCCCAATTCAAATAATATGAATGGGAGTGTTTGCTATAAACTATCGTCTTCTATTCCGATTACGTAAAAATGTTGGAATGTCGAGTGAGTCCTCTTGTACCTGATATGAACCATCATAGTCATGTTTTGGCTCATCGTGGTAATTTCTTTGTCCGCTATGCTCCTGCTGAATTGTTGGTTCAAACCGTTCTAATCGATTTTGCTGTGATACAGTTTCCTTTATAGGAGATGCTGCCGGTCTTTGGGACGGACTATATTCATCTGTAAAACCAGTTGCAATAACTGTAATCATAATTTCATCTTTTAAATTATCATTAATAATGGAACCAAAGATCATATTTAATTCATGGTCAGACGCTGATGCAACTAGGTCAGCGGCCTCTTGGACTTCAAAAAGACTTAAATTACTTCCGCCTGTGATATTCATTAACACACCTTGAGCACCATCAATCGATGTTTCGAGTAAAGGACTTGAAATCGCTTTTTTTGCTGCTTCAACAGCACGGTCTGGGCCTTTGGCTACCCCGATTCCCATTAAAGCAGTCCCTTGGTTTGTCATAATGGTTTTGACATCGGCAAAATCCAGGTTAATTAATCCTGGTACAGCAATTAAGTCAGAGATCCCTTGAACACCCTGACGAAGAACATTGTCTGCTTCACGGAAAGCTTCGAGCATTGGCGTTTTTTTGTCGACAATTTGCAGTAAGCGATCATTAGGGATAATAATTAACGTATCCACCGCTTCTCTCATTAGGTCAATTCCACTGGCAGCATTAACTGCACGACGTTTTCCTTCAAATCCGAACGGTCGTGTAACTACCCCAATCGTTAGCGCACCAAGTTCACGGGCAATTTCCGCGATAGCAGGTGCAGCCCCTGTTCCGGTGCCGCCACCCATACCAGCGGTGACAAATACCATATCGGCTCCCTCTAGTACCTCTTGCAGCTGCTTTCTACTCTCTTCTACTGCTCTTCTACCGACTTCAGGGTTTGCCCCTGCGCCGAGTCCTCTTGTCAATGTGGCACCAATTTGCATTTTAATCTCCGCTTTTGAAAGATTAAGAGCTTGTGCGTCTGTATTGACAGCAATAAATTCAACACCTTGGATTCCATCCTCAATCATACGGTTAACAGCGTTATTTCCGCCGCCGCCAACACCAATAACTTTTATTCTAGCAATTTGATCTATATTCATGTCAAGATCCCACATTCGCTACTCCTCCTAAACCACTATTACTTTATAATTCAGAAAATTAACTTTAATGCAAAAAGTACTTTTTTCCCAATTATTCTACTTAATATTTTAGCAAAATAATAGGCTTGTTTGTATAGTACGACGTATTCATTTCAACAAAAAATTTTTAAAAAAGCTCAAAAATGAGGGCATTTTCTAGCTATTTTGAACTTTTTTATACAACGGTCTATTTGGATATATTGGACTATTGGCGGGTGAAAGGCTAGTTGTGTCGAATTATAGGATGTATAAAAAATGAATGCTAGTGGGAAAAGAACGGTCGCTATCTATCTGATAGCAATTGTAAATCTCCTTGCTAGCACTATGATAATGGACCGCTTCTCTATAGAGATGGCTTTAGTTTTACTATCATTCTATCGAAAGATTCTTCCATTCTTTCCGAATTAAACGGGGCCTACTACTTAAACAAATCACTATCTATTAAGATCTATTTATTTAAGTATTGTTTTAAGAGTTATTGACTGTTTTATCACTTTATGTCACTTTAAAAAGTATAAACATGACTTCCTATTATGAGGAGATTAAGACCATGAAACGAAAAATCATTGCTTATAACTTTGAATTAACAGAAGCTCTTGAAAAACTTAACGAACAGTTTGAGGTACACGTATTTGATAGCATTAATCCTAAAACAGATCCTGTTTTTAAACAGGCGCTAAAAAATGTGGAAGGGATTGTCGGACTCGCTCTTCCGGTCGATCAAGAACTACTTGACCAGGCGCCAAATTTAAAAATTGTATCGAATAATTCCACCGGCTATAATAACCTTTCCATTGAAGAGATGACAAAACGCGGTGTGATGGGAACGAATACGCCCGGCGTCCTCGAAGATACTACAGCGGATGCTATTTTCGGAATCCTCTTAGCCTCAGCCCGCAGGATTGCTGAATTGGATCACTTTGTGAAATCTGGAAATTGGAAAGGCCATTTAACTACTGCAGAATATGCAATAGATGTTCATCATAAAACTCTGGGGATTATTGGGATGGGGAAAATCGGAGCTGCAATTGCAAAACGTGCTAACCTAGGATTTGATATGAATATCTTGTACCATAATCGCAACCGAAATTTACAGGCAGAAGAAAAATATAACGCCAGTTATTGCGACCTTGATACCCTGCTAAAAGAATCAGACTTTGTCTGCCTCATGACACCGCTCACACCTGAGACAGAAAACATAATGGGCGAACGAGAATTTAAACTGATGAAAAAATCCGCTATATTTGTCAATGGCTCACGTGGTAGAACGGTAAATGAAACAGCATTAATCCAAGCCCTAAGAAATAAGGAAATTCATGGCGCGGCTTTAGATGTATACCAAATTGAGCCGATTAATTTGGATAATCCCTTGCTGCAGTTTCCAAATGTAGTCACGACACCACATATTGGTTCGTCCACCTATGAAACAGAACTAAAAATGGCCAAACTTGCCGTCGAAAATTTACTTGCAGGCTTAACAGGAAAACGCCCTAAAAACTTGATTAATCCTGAAGTGCTGAATTAAGATGAAAGAGATTATCACATTAATAAGAGCGTGAAGGAGTACAAACTATGGCCGCCCCGAAGAGTATAATTGAAAAATTAAACTTGCAGAAATACAAGAACAAACTTATCCTCCATAAACCAGAACAAGTCGATGAATTTCAAGAACTAGAATATGATTCGTCTATAATAAGAGACAAATATGAACTTATCATGAGTTTCATTTTTAGCTTAGAGGAATTCATAAATGAACTTCAAAATGTAATTGAGAAACAACTGCTAGAGGACAACGGCTATCTATACTTTGCTTATCCCAAAAAGAATAATAAAGTATATAAAGAATACATAGACCGTGACAGTTTTATTAGTGCCCTGCCTTCCGATGAGGATGGTTATGTACTTAACAGCAATATCAAGTTTGCAAGAATGGTGAGCTTAAATGATGTCTTTACGGTGGTTGGTTTAAAATCTACTCCAAAGAAGACGCAAAAATCTTCTACCAATAAAAGTAGCCAATGTGTGGATGACTACATTAACAATATTGAAGATATAAAGCAATACTTGCAAAAAGATGAAGAAATTTTAAAAAAATACAATGATTTAACTCCAGGCTACCAAAAGGATTGGGCCCGGTATATTTATAGTGCAAAAAGAAAAGAGACACAAGAAAAACGCCAGCTTGAGATGGAGACAGTTTTAGGCGAAGGCTATAAAACAATTGAATTATATAAACAGGCTAAAAGATAATTCGTTCAAAAAAAGATGCCCGGTTTTGTAATCAACCAGGCATCTTTTTTGTTCATTTTAAGTTTACATAATATTATTATATCACCGTTTTGATTTATAAACTGGTGATAACTCATTTCTATAAGGCCGGAGCTTCCATGCCAATTTGGCCCCATTCTTCTCTTGCCGGACCATATATCCCTGGAACCTTTAAACCTGCTTGACGCATTAAAACAGTCATTTGGCCGCGATGATGAATAATATGCTTAATTAATAGTGAAAGAGTGGCCGCTTTAGGGATATTCATCCCAAACACATTTTGAATTTCCGTTAATGACTCATCTGTCCACTGCTTCTCTACCTGTTCCACAACATCCGCACTGACCTTTCTAAAAGTCTCAGCAATCTCTTGTGCAGTTCCAGGGGTTTTGTCTGCGTTTTCCACATTGTTCATCGTAATCCCAAACTCATTAATCATGCCTGGCGTACTTGCCACGATATGCCAGGCAATTCTCCCTAATGTCCTGTCTTCCGAGGAAACTGTTTGTTGGAGTGACGCGTCCGTTAAGGCATCCAAAACCTTTTGGGTAGAAACCGCTTCTTGGTTCCATTCCTGGCTAAATTCATTAATAGAAGTAAACATTATGTACTTCCCTCCGACTTCTTTAATCTTGTCCATTCCTCGCCAAATATTGGCAACTAAAGTATATCATGCACATAAATAAAGACAAAGTTAAATTAAAACACGATCCTCGTGAGTGTCGACCCAATTGATTCTTGAATAACAAAGGTATTCGGTGCGAAATCATAAGGTGTATCTCCCTTATTAATAATAATGATCGGGACACCGGCACTTTTATATTGCGGGAAGGTGGAGAAAGGCGTTACTTTTAAACTGGTCCCTAATACCAATAAACAGTCTGCTCCGCGAATCAAGTTAAGAATATGGTTAAAACCTTCCATCGAAAACCATTCACCGGTATCCCCAAACAAAACCACATCCGGTTTAATAAAGCGGTCCTCTTTCCGCTTTGTCTCACAATGATTACACAAATAAAAGTCTTCCAGGGTTTCGATACGATTAATCATCTCACTAGTAGAATATCTCTTTCCGCAGTTTTGACACGTGGCTGTTTTAATTGTTCCATGGAACTCTATCACATTTTTGCTGCCTGCTTTTTGATGAAGCCCGTCGATATTTTGCGTAATAATAGATCCAACCCTGCCTTCTTCCTCCCACTTAGCAAGAATTTGATGTCCTTTATTTGGTACAGCGTCAGGGTGGTATAAATTTTCAATTGCAAATTGATAAAATTCCTTTGGGTGTTTATAAAAATAATCGAGCGAAAGTATGTATTCTGGTGCATGTTTATAAATCCCTGTTTGCGAACGAAAGTCTTTGATTCCAGACTCTGTACTTATACCCGCACCAGTCAACACAACAATGTTCTTGGCATGTTTCAAAATTTTGGTGCATGTTTCTAGTGTATTATTGTCCATGTAAAATTCCTCCTTCCAAGGCTCCCATACAGTTGCTAGAAATCTAACTTAAACGATTTAAATATTATATGTCCTTTTAGAATTTTTCAACTAATATCTGGGATATTAATCTTATAATGAACGATTTTAGAATAAAACATAAAGGATGTTGACAAGATGATTGAAATTCCAAGAAACCTGTATTGTGAGCAATGCCAAAAGGAAACCGAACACATGGTACGTGAAGATACCCTAGAAATAGAGTATACCTGTACGGTATGTAATAAACATGAAGAAATTGTCAAATCGTTTTTCTAATGAGCTTATTTGAGACAACAAAAAAACTCAAACCTAGTGGCTTGAGTTTTTTGTTGTTATTTCATTAGATTCCTTTATATGCTAAGTGATAGATTTCTGCTAATTCAGTTACCAACGGAAGCTTAGGATTTGCTGTTGTACATTGATCTTCAAATGCTCTATCAGCAAGTAAGTCTACTTTACTTTCAAATTCTGCTTGATCAATACCGTTTGCTGCAAGACTCATCGGAACTTCCAATTCTAGAGCTAAGCGGATAATCGCCTGAACTAAGCTTTCTACACCTTCTTCAGTAGTAGCAGCAGGTAATCCTAAAGTTCTTGCAATCTCTGCATAGCGCTTGTCAGCTTTGAAGTGATTGTACTTAGGGAATGCAGTAAACTTCTTCGGTTTTGTTGCATTATATCGAATAACATGCGGTAATAGAACAGCATTTGCACGTCCATGAGCTATATGGAACTCAGCTCCTAGTTTATGCGCAAGGCTGTGGTTAATTCCTAAGAATGCATTCGCAAAGGCCATACCCGCAATTGTAGACGCGTTATGAACTTTCTCACGTGCTTCTTCATCATTTCCATTTCGATAAGCTCTAGGTAGGAATTCAAATACAAGCTGAATAGCTTTCATGGCTAACCCATCTGTAAAATCATTCGCCATACAAGATACATAAGCCTCAATTGCATGAGTTAACACGTCTAAACCAGTGTCAGCCGTAATATGTTTTGGAACAGTCATAACGAACTGCGAATCAATAATGGCAACATCAGGTGTTAATTCATAGTCAGCTAACGGATATTTAATATTGGCTTGTTTATCTGTAATAACAGAGAAAGATGTTACTTCAGAGCCAGTTCCGGATGTAGTTGGAATCGCAACAAATTGTGCTCTTTGACCTAAATGAGGATATTTTACAATCCGTTTGCGAATATCAAGGAATTTTTGTTTTAAGCCAAAGAATTCAGCGTCTGGGTATTCATAGAACAGCCACATTCCTTTTGCAGCATCCATCGCAGACCCACCGCCTAGCGCAATAATGACATCTGGCTGGAACTTAGCCATCATTTCCGCGCCTTTCATAACGGTTTCGATAGATGGATCTGGTTCTACATCAGAGAAAATTTCACAATGCACATAATCCGGACGTTTACGAAGATAGTATAGCACTCTGTCTACATATCCTAATTTCACCATGCCTGGGTCAGTAACAATGAAGGCTTTAGAGATTTTCGGCATTTTTGCTAAATATTGAGTTGAGTTTTTCTCAAAATAGATTTTAGACGGAACCTTGAACCACTGCATATTCACATTCCTTTTAGCTACTTTTTTGATATTAATTAAATGTACAGCCCCTACGTTCGTAGAAACAGAGTTACCACCATATGTGCCGCAGCCAAGTGTTAAAGATGGCATATAGGCATTGTAAATATCCCCTATCGCACCTTGTGATGATGGAGCATTAACAATAATTCTTCCTGCCTTCATCCTGATGCCATACTTGTTAATAACGGTTTGGTCGTTTGTATGGATGACTGCAGAGTGTCCTAACCCGCCAAATTCAAGCATTTCTTCCGCTCTCTTAATACCTTCATCAGTTGAGTTCACCTTAAAGCAGGCTAAGACTGGGCTTAATTTTTCCCTAGATAGCGGATACTTAGGACCGACGCCCTTCAATTCTGCTACAAGGATTTTTGTGCCTTCTGGAACTGTCACTCCCGCCTTCGCAGCAATTTTATAGGCGGCCATACCGACAATTTCAGGATTAACCGCACAAGAATGTTCATTAATGACTAACTTTTCTACTTTTTCTTTTTCCTCTTCATTTAAGAAATAACAGTTATTAGTGATCATCTCATTTTTAACATCGTTGTAAATTTCTTTATCGATAATAACGGCTTGTTCGGAAGCACAAATCATACCATTATCGAAAGTTTTTGAAAGAATTAAATCATTCACCGCTTGTTTAAGATTGGCTGTTTTTTCAATGTAGCATGGAACGTTACCTGGTCCAACTCCTAAAGCTGGTTTTCCTGAGCTATAAGCGGATTTCACCATGCCCGCACCGCCAGTGGCAAGGATCATCGAAATTTTATTATGATTCATTAATGCTTGTGTCGCTTCTAAAGAAGGTGTTTCAATCCATTGGATGCAATTCTCTGGCGCTCCTGCTTTAATAGCTGCATCCCTTAACACTCTAGCTGCTTCACTGCTGCATTTTTGGGCAGATGGATGGAAGGCAAAGATAATCGGATTACGTGTTTTAATGGAAATGAGCGCTTTAAACATCGTTGTTGATGTTGGATTAGTGACTGGTGTTACCCCTGCAACGACGCCCACAGGCTCAGCAATTTCAATCATGCCTTCATGTTCGTTTTCATTAATGATGCCGACTGTTTTGTTATATTTAATGTTGTGGTAGACGTATTCGGTTGCAAACATGTTTTTAATAATTTTATCCTCGTAAACGCCTCTTCCAGTTTCTTCGACAGCAAGTTTTGCTAACGGCATATGCTGATCAAGACCTGCTAGTGCCATTTGCTTAACGATTTCATCAATCATTTCTTGGTCAAAGCCTCTAAATACCTCTAATGCTTTTAAACCTTTTTCAACTAAGCCATTAATCATGTCTGTTACATTCTGTTTTTCTTTTACTGACTTTTCTACTACTGCCATGATATTCCCTCCAATTATCGTCTATGTGAATTATTTCACATATTTTTATAAAAATTAGATTACGAATTTAGCATAAATTGAATTGTTAGTTTGTGAATCGCTTCACAAACTAGTTTAATAAATTAGGAAATGATTATTCACACACTGGATTACGCGGGATTTTTTCAAATAAAATTTCTGTTAATACTTTGGAGTATTTTTTAACAATGACTACATAATTTACTGTCCAAATACAACTTGGAATCTCCTCATTTTCTTTCATCAGCATGGCTTCAAATGGGTCACCGACTATTTCTTCGAAGAGGTCTTGGGTATAAGTTTCAGCATCTGTTGAGAAGGTTTGCCATTCACAAATCATCATGTCTTATCACTCCTTGTTTCTTTATGTTTACATCATAACACGGAAAAACGATAATAGTTTGTGAAATATTGAACAATCTTTGAACATTGGTTGCTTTTACTAATTTTAGTTCTATAGCACTAATAATCCATTTTTCGATAACAGAGAATTGTTATTGAGTTTAAATAAATGTAAACGTTTTCAATTAAATTATTATATTAATATATCAATGGTAAATAATGACTACTACAAGCATATTACTTATATTATTAAAGATTTTTGGTTAAAATTCTAATAGAAATGGAGGAAAATCGATGTTGCGTTTTCTAACGATTATAATTGCTATTTTTTTAATACATTCTTCTTGGCCTTTTATAGAAAAACAATTTGACAATACAAGCCTTACCAATAGTATTTCAGAAGTGAATACTTTAAAAGACAACCCTGAAGTCAAAACAACCATTCAAAACATATACAATGAAATCCAAACTGCCTTGAAACAGCTTGGCGTACTATTAGATGATAGTACTAAACAGAATCAACAATCAACTGAATCAAATAACGAGTCAAAGGTAGAATTAAATACACCTGCACAACAGGACTTCTCTATTTTTAACATTGAACTGGGCGATAGTAAAGATGACGTTGTCGAAAACTTAGGGACGCCTAACCGTTCCACCCTTAATGAATATGGGACCACTTGGAATACCTATCATGATAATTACCAGAATTTCTTCATGGTCATGTACAATAATGAAAATAAGGTGGCTGGCTTATATTCCAACCAAGACTTAATTGCCTCCAAAAAAGGAATCAAATTAGGGACAGCAAAAGGAACAGTTCGTAACCTGCTTGGTAATCCCCTAACCAGTATTCAAAAAGGGCTTGTCCTTTACAAATTACCTGAACAGGAGGACTATGATATTTTCTTGATAGATAATACCTATGTCACTGTTTTTTATGATAAACATGAAGGCAATACCGTTACAGCTGTTCAATTAATCAGCAAAGACCAAGAAAATAAGAAAGTAGACTTTTATACAAAACCAAGCTCGCAGTTAAAAGAAGGCTTTGAGTATCAGTTATTTGACTTAACCAACGCTGCCCGGGTTGAACACCAGCTTCCGATCCTTACGTGGGATGAGCATGTACAAGTAACCGCCCGAAAGCATAGTACTGATATGGCCGTTCATAATTATTTTGACCACACCAATCTAAAGGGGCAATCACCGTTTGACCGAATGGCAGCGGATGATATCGTGTATCAGCTGGCGGGTGAAAACCTGGCTTACGGCCAATTCAGTAGTATTTTTGCCCATGAGGGATTGATGAATTCACTAGGGCACCGGGAAAATATCCTGCGTAAGGGGTACACGTTTCTAGGTGTAGGCGTTGCCTTTAATAATGAGTCACAGCCATATTATACGGAAAATTTTTATGCAAAATAAGTGAGAAGAACTAACACTCGCTGAACATTGGCTTCGGCGAGTCTCTTTTGTTAAGGTGAACTTTAGTCCCATTCATTTTGTGATTTTTTCATTTATTCAAAAATTTGCAGTTGGTTTCCCTTGTAATGAAACGGAAAATTTGCTATATTACTAGTAATTACATATTCTCTTACTTCAATACCTTTTGAAGTGAGGATAGAGGCGCAAAGACCATCAGTACACTATTTGAGGAAAATGAGGTCCTATGATGATTGTGGAAAGGGGAATTTGCCGAAGCGGATAGAGTCTCATTGATCTTGAAGCTGGTTCTGTGTTGAATAAGCACAGAATTGTCATATAGGAAACTATATGGAGGGCTATCTCACGCATAGGAACTTATATTTTGATGTTTCTACAGCAGTAGCGACCCTCGTTGCTGCTTTTTTGCGTTGACATCAGAATGGCCTTACCCCTCTAATTTATAAAAAATTACAAAGGGTGAGAAAAAATGAATTTTGGCCAAGTATTAACCGCAATGGTTACACCATTTGATCAAAATGGTGATGTTGATTTTAATGCCACAAGATTGTTAGTTAACTATTTAATTGAAAATGGCACTGAAGCGTTAGTTGTGTCAGGTACAACTGGTGAGTCCCCTACCTTAACAACAGAAGAAAAAGTTGCATTATTTAAGTTAGTTGTGGAGGAAGCCGCAGGCCGAGTTCCAGTTATCGCTGGTACTGGCTCAAATAATACACGGGCCTCCATCCATTTAACAAAACTAGCTGCAGAAGCTGGTGTTGATGGTATTTTACTAGTTGTTCCCTATTACAACAAACCATCGCAAGAAGGAATCTATCAACATTTTAAAACAATTGCCGAAGCAACTGTTCTACCAGTCATGCTGTATAATATCCCTGGCCGCTGTGGTGTAAACATGTCTGTTGAAACCGTTGTTCGTCTCTCAAAGATTCACAATATCGTGGCTATTAAAGAAGCGGGCGGCAACTTAGATGCGATGGCTGAAATTATCAGTAAAACCCCAGATCATTTCTCTCTTTATAGCGGGGATGATGGGTTAACTCTTCCAGTTTTAGCCATTGGCGGGACTGGAGTGGTTTCTGTTGCTTCGCACATTATCGGCAATGAAATGCAGGACATGGTCACAAAATTTAAAAATGGACAGTTCGAGGAAGCAGCGGCTGCACATCGCAACCTCCTTCCGCTAATGAAGGGCTTATTTGCTGCTCCTAACCCTACGCCAGTAAAGGCCGCTCTAAATATGACGGGCATCCGTGTCGGTAATGTACGATTACCATTGGTACCATTAACCGATGAAGAAATATCAACGTTGGAAAAGCTGCTGCCAACTGACAAACTTGTAAGTGTAAGTTAAATAAAATAAGGCTGCCTTTTTAGGTCAGCCTTATTTTTTTAGTTATTTCTATACATATCTTTCCTTTATGCATTTTTAATAATAGATATGGGCCTTGAAAGGAGAAGCAGAATGAATGGAAAAACAGCAATAGTGACGGGTTCGTCGAGCGGCTTTGGTTTACTGTGTGTAATTGAACTGGCATTAAAAGGATTTACAGTGATTGCCACCATGAGGAACACAAACAGAGCGAATGAGCTTATAGACCTGGCTAAAGAAAAGCAAATAGATAATTCTATTCATATCACTTCACTGGATGTTACCTCAACTGAATCTATTCATGATTTTAAAATATTCCTAGAAAATTATTCTCAAATTGATGTGTTGGTAAACAATGCCGGGTTTGCGGCAGGTGGTTTTAGTGAAGAGCTCTCTATAGATGACTATAGGCAGCAATTTGAGACCAACTTTTTTGGCGTGATTGCCGTGACCAATGCTGTTCTGCCGATCATGAGGGCTAGAAAGCAAGGCAGAATTATTAATATGAGCAGTATAAGTGGTAGATTCGGGTTTCCAGGCTTATCGGCTTATACCGCCTCCAAGCATGCGCTTGAAGGATATAGCGAGAGCTTAAGGCTCGAGCTCCGTCCTTTTGGGATTGATGTTTCATTAATAGAACCTGGATCTTACCAAACTAATATTTGGACTAGTGTTGATCAACTCGAAAACAATCCGGAATCACCTTACGCATTTTTTATCGATAGCCTTTTAAAAGAAATAAATAATGGGAAAGCAAATTATGGCGACCCTAGTGATGTAGCTAAACTAGCAGCCCAAATTGCCTCTGATCTTGGTACACCTGACCTTCGTTATCCGATTGGCAAAGGAGTAAAAATGAATCTATTCCTTAAAAAGACGCTGCCGTGGAAACTACTTGAAACAGCCGTATTAAAAAGGCTTAAATCTTAAAAATGAATAGGATGAAATCTGTTTGGTTGATTCTTCCATATTAAAGAGACTATACTAATGGTTGAATTAGTGATAAGGAGGAGAATGCATTGAACAGCTTACAGTCTAGTACTACCCTACATAATGGTGTTAAGATGCCATGGTTTGGCCTTGGTGTCTACAAAGTACCTGAGGGTGAGGTTGCCCTTGATTCTGTGAAAATGGCGATCAAAGCCGGTTACAAAAGCATTGATACGGCTGCACTTTATGAAAATGAAGAAAGTGTTGGTCAAGCAATTAAAGAGTCTGGTGTCCCCCGTGAGGAACTCTTTATCACAACAAAAGTGTGGAATGAGGACCTGCGCAATGATTCCGTTGAGGAAGCATTTGAAACAAGCCTGAGGAAGCTTGGTCTTGACTATGTTGATTTGTACTTAATCCACTGGCCAGTAAAGGATAAATATAAAGAAGCTTGGAAGGTTCTCGAAAAGTTATATAAAGAGAAACGTGTTCGGTCAATCGGGGTAAGCAATTTCAACATCCACCACATTGAAGACCTGATGTCTGTGGCCGAAATTAAGCCTATGGTAAATCAGGTCGAGTTACATCCTCTCCATTCGCAGCCCGAGCTGCGCGATTACTGTAAAAAACAACAGATTCAAATTGAGGCGTGGGCACCGCTTGGACAAGGCAGACTGCTTGATCACCCTGTCTTACAAGAGATTGCGTCGGGCCATCATAAATCAATTGCCCAAGTGATTTTACGCTGGGATATCCAAAATGAAATCGTGACGATTCCAAAATCGATTAGAGAAAGCCGCATTAAAGAAAACTCCAATATCTTTGATTTTACGTTATCTTCAAGTGATATGGAAAAAATTAATGCCCTTAATGAAAATCAACGCTTTGGGGCTGATCCTGATAATTTTAATTTCTAAATATCGGTAAGACTGTCCTCCCTGGGACAGTCTTTTTTAGATTTATTTGATTAATGATAGTCCTTTAAGGGTAGAGTGAATGATGAAAAATAAATGTTCGAAGGTGAAGAGTTTGGTTCAATCTAGAAGCAGTAAAGATCTTTCAACTCAGTTGAAGAAAAATCTCCGGTCAGGGATATTTTTTGGAATCGGACTAGTCGCATTTATTGATGAGACTGTATTCCATCAGCTCCTTCATTGGCATCATTTCTATGATACAGCTACGACGGCAATAGGTTTGGTTTCGGACGGATTTTTTCATGCGTTTAGTTGGTTCTTGACTGTTGGCGGATTATTTATGGTGGCTGATATCCGGCGCCGTAAGGTCTGGCAGCCTATGAAATGGGTCGCCGGGGTCCTCCTTGGGGCAGGTGGTTTTCAATTATATGATGGGATAATTCAGCATAAATTGATGCGGCTCCATCAGATCCGCTATCATGTGGATATTGTCCCTTATGATATGGTTTGGCATATTACCTCTGTTTTTATAGTGCTGATCGGCATTGTTCTTTTAGTGCGTTTTGCTAAGAAAACAGGAGCTGTTTCGGAAAATGCACAATAGTCATCATTTAGGGTATAGCTTCAGTTTCCACCTCCTCTTAATGGTGCCGTTTACTTTTTCCTTATTGGCTTATCTGGGGGCGGTAGTTAAAGTTGTTCTTTCAGGAAAAACATGGCCCCTTTACCGTGTGATCTGGTGGGTACTAGGTGTATTCTGTGCTCTTGGGGCCGTAACTGGACCAATAGGTGCACGGGCCCATGCCGATTTTACAGTACATATGATCGGACATTTATTGCTAGGTATGCTTGCCCCTCTACTTATGGTTCTAGCGGCACCGATGACGTTGATTTTACGAACAGTTAATGTGGTGTTGGCTCGCCGGCTTTGTTTGATTTTAAAAAACAAATTTTTTCGATTTATAGGCAGCCCAATGATTGCTTCTGTTTTGAATATCGGGGGTCTATGGGTGCTTTATTATAGCAGCCTGTATAATGTGATGCAGGAAAATGTTTTTTTGCATTTGCTGATACATATGCATATTTTTCTGGCAGGAAATGTTTTTACTTTGTCGATCATCTATATTGACCCTGCCCCGCATCGATTGAGCTTCTTGCATCGAGGGCTGGTGTTTGCGACCGCTTTATCGGGGCATGGGATTTTAGCCAAATTTATATATGCCCATCCTCCAGCTGGAGTGAGTGCGGAACAGGCTAAGATGGCCGGAATGGTTATGTATTATGGCGGTGATGTTATTGAGCTTGTTTTGATTATTATCTTTTGCTATCAGTGGTATAAGTCTTCGAGACCTGCTAAGGCTGTGGATCAATTATACGGAGTCCGATGAATCGGTGGGTTTTCCTTGATGAGATAAGAGTTTATTGACCGTTAGGACGGAATCGGCTCCCCGTCGGTTAATGAAGTTATGCCTCATTGACCGTACTAAGCAAAAACTGGTTGTCTTGGTCAATGACGAACCGTTCCATTGACTGTCCTAAACTAAAACTGTCTCTCTTGGGTAATGACGCGACCGATTCATTTTAATTCCACAACAACCGCAGCTGCTCCCTAATCCCATCAATTAAATCCAAAGGCCCTACACCGTAACTAGAAAGCATCACGGACTTCTCTTCCCCTGCTCTGGCATGCAGATAACTCGCAACAACCATCGACTCAACTGGAGAAGCCCCCTGCGCTAAAAACGAAGTAATCATCCCCGTCAACACATCACCGCTCCCACCCTTGCCAAGCGCATCATGGCCATGCGGATTAATAAACACATTTCCATCTGGGGTAGCAATAACCGACCGGTGTCCCTTTAACAACAAATAAACACCGTAATCTTTCGCAAAAGTCTTCGCAATCCCTATTCGGTCCTCTTCCACTTCTTTCACCGTCTTATTTAACAACCTCGCCATCTCGCCAGGATGGGGCGTAAAAATGACATCCCCTTTATATTGCCGTACCAAATTTAACTCGTCCCGAAGCAAATACAAAGCATCTGCATCAACCACAACCGGCTGGGTAGTCAATAACGATATCAATGATTTCATCCAAGCCTCACCACCAGGAAATCGGCTAATCCCCGGACCCATCGCCACACTCGTAAATTGATGCAGTAAAGATGAAAGTTGATCAATCGCCTTGATAGAAAAATGTCCTTCCTCATCCCGCAACGGCAAATATAATGACTCAGGATTTTGTGCGGCAGCCATTGGATAGATACTCTCCGGTACCGCTAATGTGACTAGGCCTGCACCAGAATTGAGCGCTGCTTTTGCCGAAAAAATCGGTGCACCAACATAGAACTTGGATCCCCCAACAACCAGAACATGACCAAATGTCCCCTTATGACCATCCTTTGGCCTTACCGGAACCGAATTAGCAACTAGATCCTCCGTAATTAAACGAGGTAAATTTATACCCAAATCCTCAACTATTGATGGCGGCACGGAAATATCAACCGCCTTCCATTCACCCACAAACTTTGGACCATCCTCTAAAAAGAACCCTTTTTTAGGAAAAACAAACGTCACTGTCATTGAAGCTTTGACTGCTGTCCCCTCTACCCTTCCGCTATCACTGTTAACACCAGAAGGTATATCAACAGAGACAATTAGTTTTTTCCCTGCCTGTTCATTTATCATGGATATGATGGCTCCGAAAGGTTCCCTAACAGTCCCAATTACACCAGTCCCTAAAAGTGCGTCAACAATCACATCGGCCTGTTCCATTTCCGACTGAACCAATTCAAGCGTACTGTCATGTAAAAAAAGAATCGGTAACTGCCGGGTCCGATAGACGTCAAAATGTACCTTCGCATCCCCTTTAATCTTATCAGGGGGTACTACCAAACCTAACTGCAAATCATATCCCAAATCACACAGTCTTCTTGCAATAACAAATCCGTCCCCGCCATTATTCCCGCCCCCTGCGAGCACTAAAATACGAGGATTCTCACAAGGAGAACCCGAAATAATTTCCTCCACTACCCTTGCTCCAGCATTCTCCATTAAGACGATTCCCGGCAAGCCAAGCTTGTCCATCGTATATTGGTCCATTTGCTGCATTTCTTTTTGACCTGCTATAAACATTATACTCGCTCCTTCTTCCAGTCCTTTCCCTTATTATAAACCTTACCCAAGCTCAAGACAGTTTAGATCCACATGAATTTGAAAAAACAAATAGGTTAAATTATATACGAGCAACTGTTTAGTTGCTCAAAAAAAATCGTCGGGAGTGATGTATCATGGGTAGAAACAAACTTTTGGTTCCTGGTTCAGGCGATGTCCTTAATCAAATGAAAGAGGAAATTGCCAACGAGTTTGGAGTTCAACTTGGTGCTGATACGACCGCACGAGCAAACGGCTCAGTCGGCGGCGAAATGACCAAACGTTTGGTCGCATACGCTGAGCAAGCATTGCGAAATCAGCAAGGTCAATAACCTATGCGATTTCAAAAGGGTGTCCTTATTTGGACACCCTCTTTTATCAACATTTAATTGGCAAACAGAATTTTGATTTCGCCCTCTGCCTCCACCATCCTGCCAAACCGATATCCTTCAATTAGCACATGTCGTTCATGATCGGTTAAACGGCGGTTCCATTTTGTTTCTAAATACATAATCACTTCGTTATAAAAAATTTCCGGATAATCAAAAGGGGTATTCATCAAATTCTTCTCCTCCTTTTCTTAATCGCCTTTGCTTTTATCCATCATGTCCAAAATCTCGACTATTTAAAATAGGATGACCGCAAACACGGCGAAAAATCATAAACGAGATTTGGAATAATCCCTTTTTAATAAATTATGCAAGAACTTAAAATCTGTATAGTCCAATCATAGTAGGCAAGAATCATTATTTTTTTAAAATAGGGAACAATAGTTGTGAAACTGGTTGTAAACTATGTAAACTGGCAAAAACCGGTTTATGATTATTATATTATGGGAAAGCGGTGAACGTGTTTATGAATCAGGATTTTTCAATCAATCACGAACAGATGCCTAACTTTAAAAGTCATGAAGAAGCACGCACTTATTTCAAAAACCTTTACGGCGATCGGTTTTTACTAAGAGGAACAGATATTCGCGAGGGAACAAAAGTCACCATGTATCATCTTGTGAAAAATCCTGAGATATATCAGCCATATATGGAAAGTTTTTCTCATGAGGTGAAACATGAAATTACAAACATGGATGTCTTTAAAAGCTATAATACGATTGAAATAGATGAAAATGGAAACGTTCATTTTCAATCTTAACAAAGAAAAAAGGGAGCATTATAAGTGTAACGGGTTCCTAATCTATCGGAATACGTGAACTTGTACCTGAAAATATAAAATGCAAATGAACTTGCACCACAAATGTGGTGCTTTTTGAATGTGAATAAAAATAGTTCAGACATAATTGAACTTAGCTGCTTCAAAATTTAATTTCGAAGCTTTCTTTTACTAACGCCTCCGTAAGTTTAACAAGCCCATTATCTTTTACTGCACATTTAGTTGGTACCGTTTTTTAACATTAAAATAAGTTTTTTTATTTTTACGTTCTTTATTAGCCTTTATTCCATACGCTTAATAATGGGGAGTGAAAACTAATGCAAAATGAGAAGTTTGATATCGAGATACTTAAATTAATTGAGAATAAACTTGATTATATTTACTCTATAGCTAAATCTAATTACAATGATAACCCCGAATTAATGGATACTATTGAAAATTTAGCTCAGGTAGCAAATATCTTTGCAAAAAGTAGAATTCAAGAATTAAAAGGTCATGTCATCACCTCAAGTCCACAAGGATTCATAGTGTCTAAAATAGCTAACTCATATTCTAGAATGCAAAATTATGAGAAGCAAAAACAAGATATTAACGTTCCGCCTTGGAAGCTATAATGCTTCTTTTTTTGTTCTAAAGACCATAACTTTTTATACATGCCCCACATTCTTAAACTCATGCACAAAATAAAGAAAACTTGAAATAATTAATGCGAATTTAAAGGAAAAAACATCCTATATGTCGAAAATATTATAGATAAAGGGGATGACCCAATGAATAAAGTGGATTTACTAAAAAATCTTCGCAATGCCAGTCGAGGTAATTTTTTTTCAACAGAGATTCCTAAGGCATCTAACGAGAATGAAAAAAAGATTGAAGAATGGGTTGGAGAATTAGAGAGTGAAGGAAAAATCAAGTTGAGAGAATGTGTACAGCGAGAAGACTCAATTTATTTACACGGAATAATAAAGTATGCATCGGAATAATCCGGTGCTGCTTGCAAGATCGGACTTAATGTCTTAATAGCATCAAAAGAAAAAGCCAACAAAAGTTGACCTTTAACTTTTTAATCATTAATTTTCATTTCTAATCAAAGCATCTATTTGTTTTTGTGAAAGTTGCTCACGATCAATCTCAATATCTTTTCCGCTGCCAATCAAAACTAGATCATCGTGACTTGATATCGGTTTTCTTCCTCTTGGTACAGATTCTGTATATTTTTTCCACTCACCATTAATCTTTGCGAGTGAGACATCACCTCTTTTCATCATCAAACCATCTATACTTTTCGGCATCATCAAACCTTTTATAAATTGTTTATTTGAAAAATAAAAATCTTCTTCCATTTTTTCATCTCCTTATTAGTTATTAGTATAACCCATTATTTTAAGTGCCTTCCCTCTTTAAATATTACATGGTAGTTTCTTTTCCAACTAATTTTCGAATGAAATGAATAAGGAAGGTACTTAAGAAAATTCCAATTAGGATACTAAAAAACACAAATTCATCCATATGGAATCCAAAAGCCGAAACAATCATTTTCACCCCAATAATCGCTACAAGGATAAAGGCTGTTGTCTCGAATTCGGGCACTTTTTCGATAAGAGCAAGAAAAAGGTGCGCGACTCCCCGCATCATCAAAATTCCGATGACTCCACCAAGCAGTAAAATCCACTCTTGATTTGAGACACCAAACGCGGCAATGACACTGTCAAAACTAAAGGCTATGTCCATCAGTTCTACCGTTAACACGGTCCGCCAGAAGCCTTTCTTTCGACTTTGAACTTCGTCATCCTCTTCATTTTTAGTTAAAAAGTTTTGAAATACAATCCAAAGCAGATAGTGACCGCCGATTATTTTTATCCAAGGGATAGTTGTTAGAGTTACGCCAATCCCAATTGCTATTATTCGAAAAAAATAAGCCCCAAATATCCCATAAAATAAGGCTTTCCTTTGCTGTTTCTTCGGAAGATGTTTGACCATCACCGCTAAAACAAGGGCATTATCAGCAGACAGCAGGCCCTCTAGGATAATCAAGGTACCAATTACTCCCCAGCTGGCTGGATTCGTAAATACCTCATTAAAGGCCTCCAGTGAAAAAATCGTACTGTAACTATTTAATATACCTTGTAAGAAGTCCATCTGGATTTATTTCTCCCTTTCCCATTCCAGTAATGTTTGTCCCAATTTAACAGGTTTGTCTCCTTACTTAAATGTATGAATGGCTTATGAATATATGACTGGCATTCTTTAACATAAAAAAGCCTGTACTCCTAGAAAGTAATGGAGTACAGGCCTTAGTTCTTATTCTTTAATCGAGCCAATAAACCGCTCAACGACTTTTTCCTATGTAATAAGTTGATTATAGAAATAATAATTTAAAAATTCAATTTTCTTGCTTGCACTAGTAAGACAAGCGGAAGGCGCGTGGAGCTGGACAATTCTCGAAGTCGAATTTTATACTTATCTTTAAGAAAAGCCGATTTCTTTTTAGAAACCGGCTTTTTAATCATTTGAAAATAGTGGCAACAACCTGGTCGTATGTCATCTTACTGTCGACCACGAAAACACCTGGGCGTAATTTGTTTTCAAGCCCTTTTGCCTCGATATCCTTTGAAAAATCAAAGGCGTTCTTAACAATATTCGCGGATACAAGGATTCTTCCTACATCAATACTGGTCATTCCGTCTGCTACATTAATGACAACACGTGTTTCTGTTTTAGCTGCATCGGTAGCTGCAGGAGCCGCTTTTGTTTGAACTGATGCCTTGGCATCCTGCACTTGCTTATCATTTTCAGCCTTCGTTTGGACGACATAGCCCTTTGCTTCCAGCTGTGATTTCATTTCATCATCAGATGGCTGAACCTTCTCAGTTGATGTAGTGACTGATGATTTAGCAGTTGAATTGGCAACATCATTTTTTCCCGAAAGATAAATTGCGCCACAAATCGTGGTGGTAATCAGCATACCGGCTGCAAAACTGCTAAGTAAATTAATTTTCATTTGCAACCTTTCTCCCTTCCTTTAATGTCCGGTAAGGAGCGAGCATTTGTTCAATCTTCTCTACACTTACTTGTTTCATATCGGCAATGCTTTCGGTTGAGTAATTGCGGTTCGCTAAATCGAGTACCTCACGAATGAAGACTTTATCTTCAGAAGTAAGTTGAACGCCTGCTTCCCTCATGACGACTTCGATATCAAGTTCAATGTTCCTAATTGCATCTTGAATTGCATTGATTTCCTTCATAGTAGAGATATGAATTAAATCAATTTGCTTATGTTCTGCCTTTGATGCTTGAGATGTCCTGTAAATTGAAATTACTAGTAATATAACAGAAATCCCGAATAATCCGGCTAAAGTCCAAACCATCATTTTTAATACCCTCCAATAGTTTATAACAAATATATATTATACAACCAATCTAGTTTTTTTGCCTATTTTAACTGCAAAATACGGCTAAAGTCGTAGAAATTTGGCATATTACGGAGAACCAGGAAATATTTCTGTCTAATAATAGCAACCTCTAGTAATTACATTGCGACAAATAAAAAAGTGATGAGACAAAAATCTCATCACTAATTATTTAAGATTGGAAAATTTGGTCAATTTCTTTAATTTCATCATTAGTTAACTGGATCTCCAATGTTTTAAGATTATGGAGTACATGTTCTGCCCTTTTTGCTCCTGGGATGATAACATCAATAGCCTCGCGGGTCAAATACCACGCAAGAACAATATGTGTTACTTCTGCCCCCTTTGCATTGGCAATTTTGCGAATGCGCTCCACTCTTTCAAGTGTATCTTCGAAAAACTCCTTTTTGAAAAACTTCCCGCGCTTTTCTTCTAGATTCGTGTTCTTATCATATTTACCTGTCAATAAACCAGAGGCGAGGGGGAAGTACGGGATAAAGGAGATTCGATTGTTGTTGACGTAAGGAAACAATTCCCTCTCCGCTTCACGGCTTAGTAAATTATATTCACCTTGGTACACATCAACATATCCATCCTTATTGGCCTCTTTCAACTGCTCAATGGAAAAATTAGAAACCCCGATGGCTCTAATCTTCCCTTCATCCTTCAATTGTTTTAATGCCCCTACCGCTTCATCCTTCGGTGTATCTTGGTCAGGAAAATGGATATAAAATAAATCTATGTAATCTGTTTGCAGCCGCTGTAAGCTCTCTTCAACGGCTTGTTTTAAAAAGGCTGGAGAATTATCAAGGACGATGTCTTTTCCGACGAATTTATGGGCTGCTTTAGTAGCGATGACAATCTCCGAACGACTGCCGTTTTCTTTTACAACTTCCCCAATAATCTCTTCAGAACGTTTTGGACCGTAGATAAAAGCGGTATCCAAGAAATTAATCCCGTTCGCGAGTCCGTTACGAACTAATTCCCTGCCCGCTTCTTCGTCAAGGTTTGGGAATAGATTGTGACCACCTACAGCATTGGTGCCCAGACCAATCGGATTGACATATAAATCGGTTTTTCCAATACGAACTTGATTTGACATTTACCAATCATCTCCTTATTTTACATATTTTTATGATAACAAACATTGGATAAATAGACTAAGTGAAAGACTTTAAAAAAATCAGACTCCTTAATTCAGCCTCAGTATATTTACCCTTAATGCCTTGTTTATTTTGAAAATAAAGATAGATTTCTTCATTGGAATAATCCTCTTTTAAACCTTTTATAATCGTTGCTAAATAAGCATGTGAAGGCTTTTTGCATTCGATATCATTGACATCCCACGATGCAGTAAACGTAAAAATTGGATAACCCTTTTCCTCCCCTAAATATAAAATGTTCCCGTACAAGGCATTGCGGCGGAATACTTTCGAACCCTTTTTGATAACCTCATTTAAATCAACCATAAAATCTATTCCGTTATTTTCCTGACTAACTACATCTATAAACTGCTCCAAAGTGATTAAGTATTTCTTACTATATGTAACATAACTGGGATCTTGGGTTAACCCAAGAAACGCCACCCCTTGTGATTCCCATTTTGCTGCCTCTTTTGCAAAGTAAAGGGGAAAATTCATGGTAAAAGTGGACGAAGCTACTGGAAGCGAGGGATCTTTGCATCCTGTCTCCATCTTTGTAGAGCCTTCTGGTTTACCCCCTTTTATGTAACATAAAAAACGATCAGTATTAATATTTGAACCATAACTTGCATACCAGACATAATTTTTGTTCACTAATTATCCAGCCTTTCTTCCCTTTTTCCTTATATTGTAACACTAATCGGGCTGTACGATATTGGCTCACAGCTTATGATTACTCACAATTTAGCTAAAACTACTTATATTAATTCCTTTTCTATTAGGAGGACAACATGAAACTAACCGATACACTTGTACAATGCTTAGAAAATGAAGGGGTTGAATACATTTTTGGAATAGTCGGCACCGAGACACTCGATCTAGCCGATTCCCTTTCAAAATCAACAAAGATACAATATGTTAATGTCAGGCACGAACAAGGCGCGGCCTTTATTGCTGATGTCTACGGAAGATTATCAAAAAAGGCAGGCGTCTGTTTATCAACACTTGGGCCAGGTGCTGCTAACCTCGTTACAGGCATCGCAAGCGCTCAACTTGACCATTCCCCGTTAGTAGCCTTAATTGGTCAGGCTGGGATTGAACGCCAGCATGGTGAATCACATCAATATATGGATATTGTCAAACTACTAGAACCTGCAACAAAATGGAGCACACAAATCCAAGATCCCAAAATGGTTCCGGCGGTGATCCGAAAAGCTTTCAGACTTGCACTTATGGAGAAACCAGGTTCAGTTGCGATCACCCTGCCAGAAAACTTTGCGGCCGAACAGATTGCAAATACGCCTTTACCGGTTACGCCAACACCTGAAACAGTTCCGGATGCAGAATCACTAAACACTGCCAAGGAACTTATTCAAAAATATACTAAACCCTTCATTATTATAGGAAATGGTGTAATCCGACAAGAGGCTGTCCAAGAGCTTATAAACTTTAACAACAGCCTTCAATCTCCTGCCACTCACAGTTTTATGGCAAAAGGGATTTTACCACCAGAACACCAACAGAATTTTTTCACATTCGGGTTCAAAGAAAACGACGCTGTTCTTGCTGGTATAAATGAAGCCGACCTTTTAATTGTCATCGGCTTTGATTTTGTCGAACAGCTGCCAAATGCTTGGAATAAAAACAAACTCCCAGTTTTACATATTGATCCATTGCCAGCAGAAGTAAATGAATATTACCCGGTTCAGTGTGAGCTTGTCGGAAATATAAAGAAGACACTTGAAGCCCTAAACCAAGCAGAAATAACGGTTAAATCCTGGCTGCCATCAGGTGACCTGCAAGCTCAAATTAAAACAACCTATCAAATAAACCAAAACCAACAAGAATCACTGAACATTGAGAATGTTCTTCACCTAATTGAAAAATATACTCCCGAGAACACGATTGTCATTTCCGATGTCGGTGCCCATAAAGTATCTATCGCCAAAACCTATCAGCCTAAAAAACCGGACCGGTTAATCATGTCAAATGGACTGGCCACCATGGGGATTGCCATCCCAGGTTCAATCGGGGCAAAACTGGCCTGCACTAATGACCCTGTTATATGTATTACCGGTGACGGCGGCGCTCTCATGAATTTTGCTGAACTCGAGACCGCTAAGCGTCTGGGTCTCTCGTTTACCATTATTGTTTTGGACGATTCGATGTTAAAACTTGAAGTAAAACAAATGAACAAAAAGTTTGGGAACACCTACGGAGTAACCTTCCAAAACCCAGATTTTGTCCAGCTCGCCCAAAGCTTCGGAGTTAAAGGAATCAGGCCTAAAACATTAGCCGAACTGGAAATCATTCTTAAAGAACCGCAACAAGAAATCGTGCTAATCGACCTTGTCACACAAAATCCCCAGTAAGCCTGGAATATGGTATACTTCCCAGAATATGTAGATAGAAAGTCTTATCTTAGGGAATGTAACTTTTTATATTTTGGAAAGTTACAAAGTTACAAAACAAATAAACAAGAAAAAGGCAGTACTCATAACCATGTCGGTTACAGGTATTGCTTTTTTGTTATAGAACAAACTAAACTGTACTATATCAACGGTTCAGAAAATTGTAACTGATTCCTACAACTTTCTTACTTTTCTTGACTATATCGCCAAGAAAAGCCTGTTACATTTTTATAATAAAAATTCTGTTGTAACTAATTTTGCATCCTGTTACAATAAAATCATAGAATTTATAGAAAATTTATAAAATTCTAATTGTTGGTGTTCTAACCGATTGGAGGAGTGCTTGTTGTCAAGATTACCAAAAGTGAATGAATTAGGTTTCTTTGAAATCCGACTTGAATCCATTGGCGGTTTAGGAGCCAATTTGGCCGGAAAGATGCTTTCTGAGGATGGAGTTGTTGGAAACGGACTCAATGGAGTCGGTTTTTCATCATATGGATCCGAGAAAAAAGGATCGCCTGTAAAAGCACACATTCGTTTTTGTGACCCAGAAACGAATATACGGGACACGACACCAATTGAACGTCCACATGTAGTCGGCATTTTCCATGATGCCCTTTTCAAAACCATTGATTGTACCAGTGGGATTTACCCCGATAGCACCATCTTAGTGAACTCACAAAAAACTCCTGACGAACTCAAACATGCAATGAAAATCCCTGGCGGAACCATCGCTATCGTTGATGCAACAGGGATTGCCCTCGAAGAACAAACCAAAGCCAATACTGCCATGTTAGGGGCACTCTACCGAATTTTGAATTTCTTAGACCCAGAGTCGATGAGACAGACCATTCACCGCACCTTCGAAAAGAAATACCCACACTTAGTCGAACCAAACATTCGTACCTTTGATCGTGGTTTTAATGAAGTTGAATTCCAAACCTACCTAATAGATGAAAAGACAACCCTAAAACCATTTAAACGCGCAGAACCACTGCTCGGTTACGAAACTCAGACAATTGGCGGGACGATCATCAATCCAGGAAACAGTATCTTAAAGGACTTGAGTATATCCCGTGCCGGAATGCTGCCACATTTTCATGAAGATAAATGTATTAATTGTGCAGCCTGCGATACCGCTTGCCCTGACTTTTGTTTTGTTTGGGAAGAAAAGGAAGATAAACGGGGCCGGCCGCAAATGTTCCTGCAAGGGATTGATTATCAATATTGTAAGGGCTGCTTAAAGTGCGTTCATGCTTGTCCTGTTGACGCTCTATCAAGTGAGCGGGAATATAATGACGGCTACGCAGACAAAAACCGTGTACCTCATTTATTTGATCTAGCGATTCGAAACTAAGGAAAGGGCGGGAATTTATGTCCATCGAAATAAACCAAGAAAATATAACCGTTCCAAAAGGAACAATTGAACAAAGTATAGTGTTTGAATCTGGTAATGAAATGGCGGCCTATGCGGCCCATCAAATAAATTATCATGTAATGGGCTATTATCCGATCTCTCCTTCGACCGAGGTTGCACAGTTCCTTGATGGAATGAAAGCAAAAGGTGAACATGATATCGTGTTAATTCCTGCTGACGGTGAACATGGCTCTGCAGGTATTTGTTACGGTGCGTCAACTGGGGGCGGACGTGTATTTAACGCGACGAGTGCCAATGGCTTTTTATATATGTTAGAGCAGCTCCCTGTTCAATCCGGTACCCGTTTTCCAATGGTATTGAATTTGGTCAACCGCTCTGTGTCTGGCCCTTTAAATATTCATGGCGATCATTCCGATCTTTATTTCGCCTTAAATACAGGCTGGCCGATTTTAATGGCCCGTGATCCTCAAATCGTCTATGATATGAACATTATTGCTATTAAACTAGCAGAAGATCCTGAAGTTCGCCTTCCGGTCATCGTCTCTTTCGACGGTTATTTCACCTCTCACCAAAAACGGCGGGTTCAGGTCGTGAAGCATAGAGCGGATGTTCAAAAATTTATTGGCGAGCCGCCAAGGAACTTCCCTCATGCGTTGGACCGTGAGAATCCTGTCACAATCGGCCCCTATATGAATGAACCTGATTATATAAATAACTGCTATCAACAGTCAGTAGCGATGTATAAGGCAGAGCAGGTTTTCGAAAGAATTTCCCACGAATATGAGGAGTTAACCGGCCGGGAATATCCTGTTCTAGATTTGTACCGAATGGATGATGCGGAGCTTGCCGTATTCATGCTGAATTCAGCTGCTGAAGTATGTAAAGATGTGGCTGACAAACTTCGTGCACAAGGAATCAAAGCTGGGGTCATCTCCCCAAATATGATTCGTCCATTCCCGCAGCAAAAGTTAGCCGAAGCACTAAAAAATGTTAAAGCGGTTACAGTTGGTGACCGTGCAGATTCTTACGGTGCACATGGCGGAAATATGGCCCTCGAAGTAAGAGCTGCACTTCAAACCGTTGGAAACAGCCATACGAAAGTAGTAAACCGTGTGTACGGATTGGGCGGCAAAGACTTCTATGCAGATGAAGCTGAAACTTTTTTCCAATTAGCTCAAGAGGCTGCTGAAAAAGGTTTCGTTGAGAAGCCATTCGACTATTTTGGCCATAATCCAGGTAAACTGGAATTTGCTCCAAAACGCGTCTTAAATCCAATGAAAAAAGAAGACCTTAATACAGGTCTTATAACCGTAACTCCTGACGAAAAAACAGGAGAATTAAAAGTAAAAATCCCTCCATTAAGGAGCTTAACGAAAAAACCGAAACGCTTGGCTTCGGGACACGGAGCATGCCCAGGATGCGGAATATTCTCAGGATTAGAGTTGTTTTTCAAAGGAATTGAAGGAGATATCGTGGCGCTATTCCATACAGGATGTGCGATGGTTGTAACAACCGGATTCCCTTACAGTTCTCACAAAGCAACCTATATTCATAATCTCTTTCAAAATGGTTCGGCAACATTATCTGGACTGGTTGAAATGTTCCATGAGCGAAAACGCCGCGGTGAATTAGATGAACTGGGTCTCTCTGACGATTTTACCTTTGTCATGGTCACCGGTGACGGAGGAATGGATATCGGGATGGGCCCTGCAATCGGAACGGCACTTCGAAATCATAAAATGATTATTCTTGAGTACGATAACGAGGGTTATATGAATACAGGCAGCCAGTTATCCTATTCGACGCCTATGGGTCACATGACAAGCACTTCAAGTGTTGGGAAATTCCAAAAAGGAAAACCTTTCCACCACAAGGACACAGCGCAAATTATGGCTGCGACTCATATCCCATATGTCTTCACGGGAACGGAAGCATTTGACCGAGATCTTTTAAAAAAGGCTGCGAAAGCCCAATGGTATGCCAATAATGAAGGCTTAGTTTACGGAAAGATTTTAATTACCTGCCCTTTAAACTGGAAATCGAAAGATGAATTAGGCCAGTCGATTGTCGAGGCTGCGGTTAATTCCTGCTTCTTCCCTCTCTATGAGGTTGAAAACGGAATTACCACGATCACCTACGATCCTGAGGCTAAGAACAAACGATTACCTGTTACTGATTGGCTGAAGTTGATGGGAAAAACCAAACATCTGTTAAAAGAAGACAGCCAAGACTTATTGAAAATGTTTGATGAAGAAGTAGAACGCCGCTGGATGAAACTAAAGGCGAAGCACGAAAGTCCATATCTGTAAACTTAAAAGATCCCGCTGTGAACTCTCTCACAGCGGGATCTTTCTATTCAAACAACGGACTTACTGCTTTTTCATTATGAATCCGTTCAACAGCTTCCGCTAACAATGGGGCAACGGATAAAGTGGTGATTTTATCGATTCGCTGCTCCTCCGGCATTTGAATCGTATTGGTTACGACTAATTCTTTAATTGGAGAAGACTCAATCTTACTAATCGCATCCGCAGAGAATACAGGATGAGTACAGCATGCATAAACCGTCTCTGCTCCTCTCTCCATTAGAGCATTAGCAGCCAAAGTAATAGTTCCACCCGTATTAATTAAATCATCGACAATTATCGCATTTTTACCTTCGATATTCCCAATAACATTCATAATCTCAGATTCCCCAGATTCTTCCTGTCTTCGATCAATTAGGGCAATTGGAGCATCTAAAATACTCGCTAACTTTCTAGCTCTAATAACGGCACCATTATGAGGAGCAACTACAACAACATCCTCTAAGCCTTTTTTCTCAAAATAATTTCCTAGGATTGGATTGGCTATAAGGTGATCAACCGGGATGTCAAAAAATCCCTGTACTTGCGGCGCATGAAGGTCCATTGTCAGGACTCTAGTAGTACCGGCTGTTTCTAAAAGTCTTGCAACTAATTTCGCTGTAATAGGCTCACGCGGTCTAGCTGTACGGTCTTGACGAGCATAGCCATAGTAAGGTATAACAACGTTGATCATACCGGCTGAAGCTCTTTTCAAAGCATCCACCATTACGAGAAGCTCCATAATATTGTCATTAATGGGTTGTGAAGTTGATTGCACCAAAAATACATCATTACCCCTAACACTTTCTTCAATATTAACTTGAATTTCACCATCACTAAATTGAGTGCTAGAGCTCTTTCCTAGTTCACAGCCCAAAAGCTTAGCCATCTCATTAGCTAACTCACGATTCGAATTTAATGAAAACATTTTAAAGCTCTTCTTCAGTTGATATGTCACCTTTGATCCCCCAAAATTTGTTTATTGATTCATTATTAACGCATGTCCATTATCCTATTCTACATGAATAAATGAGATCAGGGTAGATTTTGTACTTAAAAAAAATAGAAAAAAAACAAGAGCACTGAAAAAAGACAGCACCCTTGGGCAAAACAAACTTAGTTTATTTCATTAAAGACTCTGCTAATTTCGCTAGGATTTGAACTTGTTTCTCTGTGAAATCTTTTTCTCCTTTCGCTTTCACCTCATTGATAAAAGCTTGCATCTGTCCATTTCTAGCAACGTTATTTCCTTTTTCCTCTGATGCTTTGGCAGCAGCCAGTTTTGTTTTTAAAGAAGTGACAATATCGGTATTTCCGCCTGCTTCAGTTAGGAACTGGTCTGTTAAGTTTCCTAAATTATCATAGCTAACAAAAACAGTAATATTAATGGATTTGCTAGACTCGTTACCAGCCTTATCAGCAGCCTCTGCAATAAAGGAATGATTTCCTAATCCCAGCTCATAAGCAGGGGCAGATACATCCTTACAGGTAGAAGTTGCATTACCGGATAAAGGATCTAATGCTTCACATTTAACCGTGACTTGCTGGTCAACTCCAAACTCGGTGCCGTCTTTCACGGAGAAGTTGATTTCAGGTCCAGTCTGATCCAAATTAATGCTTACCGATTTCTTCGTCTCGATGTTTCCTGCCTTATCAATACTCCAGTACTGTAAAATATACTTGCCGTCTTTTTCAATTTTTGCAGTTGTACCACTCTGTTGTGCCGCACCATTTAGTGAGTAATAAGTTGCGCCAACGCCAGAACCGAACTCATAGTCGTCAGCAGACAGATTGACGGTTACAGGCTTATTGTACCAGCCGTCCTTTTCTTCGCCAACCACTTCATGCTCAGTTTCCGGGGCTGTAGCATCTTTTCTTTCGACCACATCAATACTTGGAACCGGCGGTGGCGCCATACCTTCGCCGATGAAGAAGTTAGCATGCGGCGGCTGGTTATAACCGATATTTTGCCATGCAACGGATAGTCTATATTGTGGGTCATGCATCAAGGTGTATATTCTATGTTCGGTTTCTTCCGATGTCATATAAACGCGTAATGAGCCGCTATCCTCAGTCCTCCAAATAACCTCTTCTCTCCAGTCACCAAATAAGTCTGCCTGAAGCACAGGATTTCCCTTAGTTGAATTATTGGAGAGTGTTCCATCCGCGGTAAGCAGATTTACTAATTTATTATTCTTATAATCCCATTTATCAATCGTACCCACACCCGTTCCTTTGTCTGCATCCCATTTATGGTCCACTAATTCACGTTGTAAGTCACCGTCCCACCAAATGGCGAAGTTGCTCGTTGGGATGTTTTCGGATATTTTTTCACCTTCTGCCGAATAAAGTCCACCAACACGACTGTTCCATTCACCAGAAATGGCCCATGCCTCTTCACCTTTATATCTAGGGTCGATGTCAGCTGTAAGACCACGGCCTGTATCCTGACCCGTTTTGACTCCCCAAAGGATTTGGCCAGTTTCCGCATCACGCATATCATAGCCATATGGGGCATCTGTATGTTCTTGGACTCCGAAAACTTCAAGTCCAGGACGATCAGGAATGAAATCCCCGACATGAAGGGCGTCGCCATGACCTAAACCAGTGGTATATAGGCCCTTTCCATCATCATCTACAACCATTTGACCGTAAACAACTTCATCCTTACCATCCTTATCAATATCTGCGACACTTAAAGTATGGTATCCCTGACCGGCATAATCGCCATTACCTTCATCATTGGAATCGAAAACCCATTGCTTTGTCAGCTTTCCATTTTTCCAAGTATAGGCAGCAAGAACGGTTCTTGTATAATAACCGCGTGCCATAATAATACTTGGATGTTCACCATCTAAATAAGCGACTCCAGCCAGGAAGCGGTCGACACGGTTCCCATAGGAATCTCCCCATGAGGAAACATCACCGCGCGGCGGATCATAATCAGTTGTAGTCAAGGCTTTTCCTGTTTCTCCTTCAAAAACAGTCAAATACTCAGAACCTTGGAGAACATAACCGGTGCTATTGCGATGATCCGCGTCTTCTCTGCCAATAACGGTTCCTTTTCCATCAATGGTTCCATCAGCCGTTTTAAAAACAACCTCCGCTTTTCCATCTCCATCAAAATCGTACACCAAGAATGGTGAATAGTGAGCCCCGGCACGAATATTTTTCCCTAAATCAATCCGCCACTTAAAGGTACCATCCATCTCATACGCATCCACATATACATTTCCAGTATAGCCTGATTGGGAATTATCCTTAGAATTGGAAGGATCCCATTTTAGAACTAATTCATATTGACCATCACCGTCTAAGTCCCCTACACTCGCATCATTTGCCCGGTAGGTATAGGGATCACCGAGTGGTGTAACACCATCCTGTGGTTTTTTAAGCGGGATATCCATGTAATTTTTATTCAGAACCTTCGTTTTTTCCTGTGATTTTCTTTCCTTACCATTTACAATTGCACGGATCTCATAAACAGAATCAGCCTTACCATCTTTATCTACATAGTTGGTACTCGAAGTAATTGGCTTGACATTAATTTTTTTACCGTCACGATAGACGTTAAAGCTAATGTCAGCAGGATCAATACCAAGCATTCTCCAGCTTACATAGACTCCATCATCTGTTTTAATGGATACTGGGGCCCGGTCGATATCTTCCATTTGCCGCTTTAATACTGTTACTGCTGGGGTTTCAAGAATATCAGAGAGTTCCGAGATACCTCCTGCATTCACGGCTGCCACTTTATAAAAATAAGGAATCGTCGTCAAAACGGTTTCATCTTTATAAGAAACACCTTTCGATTTACCAATTAGTTGGTACGTGCCGTCCTGCTTTTTCGAACGATATACATTATAACTAACCGCACTCTCAACTTGATCCCAGCTAAAAGTCAAATCATTTTTATTCACCTTTCCAACCTTAAGATTGCTAGGTTTAGCTGGTACTGGCTGCGATGGATCTATCATTCGTACATCTAGTGGCATGGAAGGGACTGTTTCAACATTGGCATTGTCAATCGTTGTTGCTGCATATTGATACTCTAAACCTACATCAACCGTAGTATCTTTATAGGAATTACTGTTAGTGCTGCCTAATAACACAAAATCCTTTGTACCGGCAATCTTACGGTAAACATTGTATTTTACCGCATCCTGGGCGCCTTTCCATGAGAGGGTTACAATCGGCTGGTTAACATCCAAAGACTGCTCTTCGACTTTTAGTTCTGATGGAGCCAGTAAAATCGGTGTAATATCCACACCGTTCACAATTCCTGTGGCACCGCCAAAGCTAAAATTCATCTGTCCATCCTTTACAGATACTTGTGAAACAACCTTAGTCGTATAGTTTTGTTTAGGGGCAGAAATCGTACCATAATCCTGGCCTTCAATCCCAAGAGTTGTTCTAGCACTGCCTGAGAAATCTCCCACATATACTTTTACAGCATAAAGTCCATTAGGCAGATCGACATTAAATTTCCAGCCAACATTAAAGTAGCCTAGCCAATCTCGAAGCAGATCTCCCCCGGTACCCCGGTCCCGTCCGATCATACCAGTAGGATCGACGATTCCATAGCCTTTTTCTTTTGTATATTTAGTAGAAAGGTTTACTCCAGTATAACCTTCCGCAATCGGATTACCGGCTAAGCCGAAGTCGTATTTTAATGTTGCTGTTTTGGTAGTCACCTGTACAGCATCTGATTTTTCCGATTCACCTTTTCCATTCACCGCAGATACAACTAAATCATAGGTTTTTCCTTCTTCCATTCCTGTAACATTTAGTCGAGGAATGGTGGAAGTGCCGATTAACGAATATTCACTTGAAGTGGATAGCTTGCGATATACCTTATAGATATCTGTATCTTCAACCACGTTCCAGGTTAACAATGCTCCGGCATTACTTATGCTGCTTGCAACCAGTTTGCTAGGTTTAGCAGGTACATTAGCAGGAGGTTCAATCCCGGTTACATAAGAAGATAAAGAAATATCCAATTTTTTCACTTCTTCCGAAATTAACCGTGCCATTTGGATGGCTCCATATTCTTGGAAGTGTGTATTATCTTGGGATCCATTTGGAAATGCTGTATAGATCCCTGAATCTAGATGAAGGAAAACAGAAAGCGAGCCTTCAGGACCAATGGAATCATAGTACGCTACGCTTCGAGCGCTTAAATCCACTAGATCAACGTTCAGTTCTTCCGCTACTTCCTTCATACCCTGTACATATTCGGGGAAGCTGACGTTAAACTTAGCAGTGTCTGGATTAAAGTCACGTCTCCCCATTGGCGTCACAAGGATTGGAATCGCACCGCGCTGGCGGGCACCGTTAATGTATGTTTTTAGATAATTTTTATAATCTGGAACCGATGCATACCGCTCTGGAACACTAATGGTCGCATCATTATGACCAAACTGGATAAAGAAATAATCGTTCGGTTTAATTTCTCTTAAGACCGTATCCAATCTGCCCTCATTAATGAAAGTTTTTGTGCTTCGGCCTCCAATGGCATGGTTTTTAAATGTGATATCAGAGCTGAAAAAACGGGAGATCATTTGTCCCCAGCCAGCTTGCGGTCTCCAATATTCATCATAGGTTTGGACCGTTGAGTCCCCCGCTATGTAAACCGTTGGAAGTTCTCCGGCCGCTCTTTCAGGAAGTTTTTCAATAGTCAAACCATTTAGTTTTGGATTCGTTCCTGTCAAATCGATGTTTAATTGACCATCAACGAGGGCAATATCAAAGCTGCGTTCCATATATTCGCCGGCTGCTATCGTGGCATTTTGAACCTTTTGAATATTTTCTGCCTTAATCCCGACTTCGGTTCCTTCCTTTTCATCTCCTGCAACAACAGTAACCGTATAATCTCCGTTTGGGAGATCCACGTTAAAGGACGTTTCCTTTGTGGTAATAAAGTCAGACTTTACCTCGTCCCCTGTATTTCTGTCGACTGAAGATACCTTAGTGGGGTCGGCAAAGCCATACCCCTTTTCAGCCGAGTAGGCAGTCTCTGAAGAAACTTGAAGGTAACCTTCTTTCACTGGACTAGAAGGTGTCCCAAAATCAAACTTTTTCAATAATGTGGTTTCTGCTGCTGATACTTGTAGAGCAGTAGCTGGGATAGATGCCAATATCAGTAAAAAACTAAGGATAATGGCCATCATCCTTTTCATTTCATTTCTTTTGATAGTCAACTAGTTTCCTCCTTTTCTCCTTTCAAGACTAGTGTTGATGCATTCACTCACTCATTTATCCACCCCCTTTTTCTGGCAGCACTTCCAATAGTAATCTTACAACTAACTTTTTCCTTCTGAATATACAAAATTCAGACTATTCAATTTAAAAATCAGTGGTCCAAACAAAAATAAGTACATACTACTGGTTTCAGCTAGTCTTTTTATCCTGCTTCCATACGCAAAAAGCCAAGGTAGTTGTTTCTACCTTGGCTCATTTCCATCAAGACTTTACCGTTAATATCGACATAAATTCGTCGCCGGTGATGGTTTCTTTTTCTAATAGATATTTAGTCAATTCATGCAGTTTATCTTTATTTTCCTCTAAAATTCGAATCGCTTTTTGGTGACAAGATTTGATAATCTTAAGGATCTCGGCATCCACTTTGGCTGCGGTTTCCGCTGATACCATTAACGAAGTATCTCCGCCTAAATACGGATTATTGACAGTTTCTAGAGCCATCATATCAAATTCATCACTCATACCAAATCTAGTAACCATCGCTCTGGCAATCTTGGTTGCTTGCTCAATATCATTCGAAGCCCCCGATGTGACCGTTTTAAAAATTATTTCCTCAGCGGCACGTCCTCCCATATAAGTAGTGATTTTATCCAAGGCCTGCTCTTTCGACATCAAGACCGTTTCCTGCTCATCTACCTGCATGGTATAACCTAAAGCACCAGACGTTCTTGGGATAATTGTTATTTTATGAACGGGTGCCGAATGACTCTGTTTGGCCGCAACCAAGGCATGGCCGATTTCATGGTAAGAAATCGTGAGTTTATCCTTCATCGAAATAACTGCATTTTTTCGCTGATAACCGGCAATAACTACTTCAACAGACTCTTCTAAATCATTTTGAGTTACCTTATTCCGTCCTAATCTCACGGCTCTTAAGGCAGACTCGTTAATAATATTAGCTAAATCCGCACCAGATGCTCCTGATGTCGCCCTAGCAATCACATTAAAGTCAACATCATCAGCTAATTTCACCTTAGCGGCATGAACGTAAAGGATTGATTCACGACCTTTTAAGTCAGGCAATTCAACCGGTACTCTTCGGTCAAATCGGCCAGGTCTTAATAGCGCCTTATCAAGCGTTTCCGGTCTATTCGTTGCGGCTAGAATAACGACACCTTTATCGGCATCAAATCCATCCATTTCTGTTAACAGCTGGTTCAAGGTTTGTTCCCGTTCATCATTTCCACCTGCCATACCGGAATTACGGCTTTTCCCGATGGCATCTATTTCATCAATAAACACAATACATGGGGCTTTTTCTTGGGCTTGTTTAAATAAGTCTCTTACTCTAGCAGCCCCCATACCGACAAACATCTCGACAAATTCAGAACCCGACATTGAGAAGAATGGAACCTTAGATTCCCCTGCAACAGCCTTGGCGAGGAGTGTTTTACCTGTTCCTGGAGGTCCTACTAACAGCGCTCCCTTTGGAATATTCGCTCCAATTTCTTTATATTTTTTCGGATTATGAAGGAAGTCAACGATTTCCTGAAGCGCCTCTTTCGCTTCATCCTGCCCAGCGACATCTTTAAACGTGATGCCTGTTTCAGTTTCAACATACACTTTGGCATTGCTTTTTCCGAAGGATAAAGGACCGCCGCCGCCCATCATCTTCCCTTGCATTTTTTTCATTAACCATTGTCCAATCGCAATAAAAATGACGAATGGAAGAATCCAAGACAGGATGAAATTTAACAGTGGCGAAGTTTCTTTTGGAATTACCTTTGTAAATTTGACATCTGCATTATGCAAACGGTCCACTAATTGTGGGTCTTCAATCGTCCCTGTTTTATAAAGCTTTGAACCAGTGGATTTAAACGTTATCGTGTTATCTTCAATTTCGACTTGTTTCACTTTGCCCTGGTCCACCATGGTTAAGAAGGTACCATAATCGACTTCCTTTACTGAGTGGTTCGTGATCAATGGAAAAATGAATGAATTTAATAGCAGTATGATGAAAATTGTTATTCCATAATAAAATATCAGTGGCTTCTTTGGTGGTTTTACTTGTTTCACGTTTGTTCCTCCATTATGAATCTTTCCGAATTAGTCCACTTTTTAGAAGATTCATTTCCATTTTATAATTAGCCAAAGCTTCTTGATTCGATAGATCCTTGGCAAACTTTTCAACGACATTTCTTAGTGTGATGGTAAAGACGATTTGCAAGAGATGAAACAATTCCTTTTGATTGGTAATATTCAAGTTATTCATATTAAGATTAAAAAGAAAATCACTTAAGCTGCCACTATGTTCTTGGCCCTTAAAGATTTTTGAAAAAGATAACTCGATTTTATAGGTCATATTTAAGAACGCATTTTTTAAAAAATGAACATCCTCTTCTTCCATAATAATATGCTGATAGAACTCAATCATGGTTGGAAATAAATCCCCGTCATATTTTTTTAGTAAAACAATAAAGTTATTCCGAATATGAATGACTAGATCATTTAATAGAAAGAAAAAGGCATCTTCTTTATCTTCAAAATATTGATAAAAGCTGCCGCGTGGGATATTGGCAGATTTCACGATATTGGAGATAGAAGCATCATATAACGGAACTCTTGAAAACTCTTTTCTCATTGCTGTGATCAGGGTCTGTTTTTTTTCTTCCGGTAAATTTATAAAGGTGATTTTGGGCAAAGGCTACTCCTCCAATTGTAACCACAATTTATAGGTAGATACATTTAATATGACAAACTGTCACTATGAAACTATTCTATATGACAAAGTGTCACTTGTCAATGATTGAGAATGCCGCTTGGTCATTAGTGAGAAAAAATAAGTATTTCAATATAAATGAATTTTACCTATTTTCTAAAAATTTGTTGTTTTAATTGGATATTATTGATACTATTATTTTCGTTAAAAAATTTATTGACAGGGGGTTATAAAAATGGGCAAAAAGTCCATCATTGTTTTACTATCCGTTGTACCGTTTATTTTCATGCTAGCGGCAATTCCATTCGTTAACCGAATCCAACCAATTATTTTTGGACTACCTTTCCTGGCGTTTTGGTTATTTTTCGGAATGCTAATCACTCCTTTATGTACCTTTACCATTTACAAATTACAAAAATCAGAAAGAAGTGCTGAGTAATGCAGGGAAATCTTACAGCTTTGTTAATCACAGGAATCATCGTTTTAGGGGTTGTCTTAATCGGTTTTTTATCAGGGAGAGATAAAACGAACAGGAGCTCGGTCGAAGAATGGTCTGTCGGCGGAAGACGGTTTGGGACCTTACTCGTCTGGTTTTTAGTCGGCGCCGACCTTTATACAGCTTATACCTTTTTAGGTTTAACTAGTACGGCTTATACTGGCGGAAGTCTTGCTTTCTTCGCCATTCCTTATACCATTATCGCGTACTTTATTTCTTATTTTTTCCTTCCTAAACTCTGGAAGTTTTCAAAGAATCATAAAATCACAACTCTAGCCGATTATGCGAAGGTGCGTTTTAATAGTAAGTTTTTATCCTTCTTAATCGCTGTTGTAGGTGTGTTAATGCTCATTCCTTACATAGATTTGCAATTAGCAGGGATTCAAGATACGTTAACGGTTGCTGGAACTGGATTCATCAATGTAAAAGTTGTCGTCATTGTATCTTTCCTTTTAGTAGCACTATTTACATTTTTCAGTGGGATTAAGGGTCCAACCTATACAGCCGTTATTAAAGACATTTTAGTTTGGGTTATCATGTTATTTCTAGTCGTCAATCTTCCTATTATTCATTTTGGAAGCTGGGGAGCGATGATTGATAAGGTTTCGACCGATTCACCACAGCTCTTAACGATCCCTACATCAGGTCCTAAAGGCATTCCATGGTTTTTAACGGCTTCACTAGTATCGGGGCTTGCCTTATTTATGTGGGCCCATGCGGCCACTGGTGTATTCACTGCAAAAAGTGCCGATGCGCTTCGGAAGAATGCTGTATTTCTACCATTATATAATATCGTTTTAATCCTGCTGATTTTCCTTGGCTTTGTAGCATTTCATGTCCTTCCAGAGGGCACGAACCCAAGGTTTGCTCTATTAAATTTGATTCAGGTTTCTTATGGAGGCGTCGTCCAAGGTTTAGCCTATTCAACGATTGCCCTTGCCTCTCTGATTCCGTGTTCCATTATGGCAATCGGAGCTTCGAATCTGTTTGCCAATAACATCTACCGTGATTTAATTAATCCGAACGTCCAGCCGGCAAAACTTACTTTAGTCACTCGTTGTATGGTGTTTGTAGTTATTGGACTAGCATTAGTGTTTGGAATGGTGTTCCCTTCCGCACTCGTATCGCTGCAATTACTAGGGGTATCCGGTATGGTCCAAATCTTCCCAGCAATTGTGTTTAGTCTTTTTTGGAAAAAACAAACCAAAGAAGCCACTACAGCAGGGTTACTAGTTGGTTTAGTGGTTACCTTCACTGTTTATGCGACTGGAAAATCTTTCGGTATCTATGAAGGATTCTGGGGATTGTTGGCCAATGTGGTTGTAACGGTTGTACTTAATCCGTTGTTTGTTTCTAGGATTAAAAATAACCCTATTCTAGATCAGTTATTTGGTCAACATCAAAATCATTTGAAGAAGGACGCTTAACATCGAAAAAGACCTTTCTTTTCTTTACAGAAAAGTTAGGTCTTTTTTTGTTTTACTGCTTGCAGCTTATACTCTATTTCATTTTCTCAAACGGAATTGGATGCATATATAACAAAAATAGGATCCAAATGATAGATAACCCCCACGCCAATAGGGGGTTTTTAAAGTGTATTCTAAACATGATAAACATAACAATATTAAATAAAACTGACCATGTCATAGTCCAGCCATGATGATGATTGATTAAATCCAAGTAACGTAGATTTATGTATTCTAATATTGAATAAAGAAAAATCCAAAAGGTTACCCACCCAACTTGTTTCCATTTCGATTGCGGATAACGTCCTAAATAAAGCAAGATCGTTGATGGATAGCCAATGAACATGATCATAATGCTAATAATCGTGTGATTCTTGAGGATGTTTTTTGCAAACATGGTCTCTTGGTAAGTCCATAACCAGTAGTTATAAAATAAAAAGTTTTTCAAAAGGTCACCGACAATAAAAAATAAAATGGTTGAATAATAAAGACGCCATCTTCGCCAGTCACCCCATATAATTGCAGCCAATAGGAAAATTACTACATAAACGATGAGCATTCATTACACTCCGTTATACTTTTTCTCTAGTTTTTCCTATTTTTCCAAGTCAATGTAGGAAGAGTTATCCCTTATTTTTAAAAATTTTCTTATTGACCTTTTATTGAGGACAGATTGTCTCTCGTTCTACATCTTTTTGAACCTTTGTTGTCCGCATGGTCAAACACACTAGCCACGAATTACTCTAGTTTGCCAATCGCACCCGCCACATCATAAAGAGTAAAATCTATTTCTGTTGGCTTCCCTACGACATGCTTAGCTAACTCAGCTCCGATGTACGGACCGCTCGTAAGCCCCGAGGCACCAAGTCCGTTTGCAACATAGATCCCTTCGAAATCAGGCAATGCCCCTACCACAGGCAAAAAGCCTGGCGTAAAAGGGCGGAACCCTACTCTCGTTTCAACAAAAGTACCATCTGAAAGTCCTGGTGCCACCTCTAAAGCCTTATTCAAAATCTCATGTATGCCGCCTGCGGTTACGCGGTTATCAAAGCCAGCCTCATTTTCATGGGTGGAACCCACGACGACCCGTCCATCCTCAAAAGTAAGGAGATATTGATTTGTGACCGGCATGACCACTGGCCATAAACCAGTATCTCCATTAGGCAATTCAAGATGAATGATTTGTGCCTTTTGCGGCTTCACTAAAAACTCAACCCCTAACGGCTCTAATAGCTCTTTAGACCAAGCCCCTCCAGTTACAATTACCTGGTCTGCAGGCAAAAAGGTGCCCTCCATGTTAAGCCCAATAATCCGATTTCCCTCGGAAACAATAGCAGCGTTTCCTTTAATAAAAGTAGTTCCATTTTTTTGTGCAGCACTCATCAAGGCGTCACGGATCGCTCTGCCATCAACGCGGGCCCCCCCGCTTACAAATACAGATCCATATTCTTCCGATAACGGCGGGAATAAACTCTTTGTTTCAGAAGGACTCAAAATGGTAATTTCGCCTATTTCAGGCGCATCCTCCCGCCGTTTTCTTGCTCGCTCAGCCATTTTTTCAAGTTTTTCAGGATCAGTATGAAGACTAATTGCGCCGACACGCTTATAACCTGTTTTTGTTTCTCCATCTGCTTCCAATTGAGCAATTAACTCGGGATAATAGCGTGCTCCCCCTTTTGCCAGCTGATACCAGGCTTTATTTCTCCGCTGTGAGAGCCAAGGACAAACAATTCCCGCTGCCGCATCGGTGGCTTGGCCCGGGTCATGCCGGTCTATTAAAACAACTTCTGAGCCATACTTGGCAAGATGATATGCTGTTGATGCTCCCAGAATTCCCGCACCTATTACGATAATTTTTTTCATAAGTCACCTTTTAAGTATTTTTTCAATATGTATTTTCAAATTTAATAGTAACAAAAATAGCTAATAGTAGGAAACATTGTGGTTAATCTGATATCGAATAATAAAATCTACCTCGGTAAAACTATCCTTGTGGTATTCACTTAGACTAAATAAGAGGATGTTTAATGAAATCAAAGAAGCAATTAAAAAAACAAATGGAAAATAAAACGGTTTTGATTTGGAAAATCGGGGCTGCCTCGGCACTATCATGGGAGATTGCCAAATTAGCAGGTTCTACCCATCCATACTTGGCTCCTATTCGGTTATTCTTTGTTTACAAACAACTATAAACCGTTCCATCCGTTTCTCCTACCACCGTATGGTAGGAACCGTCATTGGAATCATCGTAGTCGTTTTATTTGAGCCCTATTTGAGAGTTAATGGGTGGACACTTGGAGGTCTGATTATCATTGGCTGCTTTATGGCAAAATGGTTAAAACGCGCTGAAACAGCGATACACCAAGTCGCCTTAACCGTACTGCTTGTATTTGTATTAGGCCATAAATCAGGTGGCTATCCGATTGACCGGTTTCGGGATACATTAATTGGGGCAATTACGGCGGTGATCATCCAAATGATCATCCATCCACCTAATTATTTAAAACAGGCCTTAAAAATATCCGAGGAGTATTCCAACACCCTAGCAAGTACATTTACCAATACAGCACAATGGGTTGAAAATGGAGTTGACAACACAAAGGAAAAGGAAATACAAAACAAACTCAAGAATCTCCAACAAGAGCTTGAACTTTGTAAATTTGTGCTAAAAGATGAAAATGAAAGTTTGCAATAGAATTACACTATTATCAGAAGGATTTATTTACATAAAAATTATAATAGAAACATTTATGACTTGGTCAAAAGAAGCCGACATAAATACGATAGACCGAATAGTTTTTGCAAAACAACTAACCACACTGGCTCAATTTTACAATCAAAAAGCTGATGTTATGGAACAAAGTAATCTATTAACCATTTCCATTCCCGCTGAACTTGAGAAACATCAACACCTATTAACCATCTTTAACCAAACATATCAATTATTAGAAAAATTAAAGGAAAATAAAAACGAGGGCTGACCCATCACTTTAACACTAATTAGCTGTGTAGGTCAGACCTCGGTTAAACTCCTCTTTTATTTCCCCATAAAAACGTATGCAGCTGCGGTAGAACTTTAACATCATTAAGGTCTGAGTCAAGCATCACCTTATCAATAAGGCGTTCATATTGGTTTAATAGGTACAATAGGAGCTCCTTATTGTCTGGGGTTGTGATATCATTATTCCCAACCTGCACAAAGAAAGGAACGTCAGGGTAGCGGAGGTGAATATTTCTTGCATACTCATAATCCTGATCATCAAAAACGACGACTTTTAAGCTCACATTACTTTCTTTCAGGTTATCAATAATCTTATCTAACACTTGGAAATCAGTTACCATGTTGGAGCTTGGCGGTTTCGGTGAAATCGTTAATTCATCAATCTTATAAAACCAATCCTGCCACTTACTCCCTTGAGTTTCCAACCCAATTTTAATATGATGATCCTTCAAAATATCGATCAACGTATCGAGATTTTTTAAAAGAGCAGGATTACCTCCAGAAATAGTCACAAAAGAGAAATTGTCACCGCCAATTTGTTTTAATTCGGTCCATATCTCTTCTGCTTCCATCATCCGGATATCATCTTTTCCCGAACCATCCCATGTAAAGGCAGAATCACACCAGCTGCAAGAATAATCGCATCCGGCCGTTCTGACAAACATCGTTTTTTGTCCAATGACCATCCCTTCACCTTGAATGGTAGGCCCGAATACTTCCATTACGGGAATTTTACTCATTTTCCATCCACTCCCGTCTTGCTTCAGCATAGCTTGTTGGTGTCTCAAATAAACGGACAAACTCTACCCTTGCCCCTGCATATTTTTCTTGCCGTTCTGCTTGCTTTAACGCCTCAGCCATTTTCTCGTATATCCATACCACCATGTTTTCAGCCGTTGTATTCATCGGAGGTAAGGTTTCATTTAGATAACGGTGATCAAGGTGGATTTCAATTTCATTTTTCCAAATTTCTTTAATATCGCCGAAATCCATCATCAGGCCCCGCTCATCTACATAACCGCTTAAGCCAAAAATTACTTTATAGGTATGACCATGGAGGTTTTTGCATTTTCCTTCATAGCAATGCAGATGGTGTGCGGCATCAAAAGTGAATTCTTTACTGACCATCACCCTTTTGTGATGGTATTTTAATTGGTTCGGCTGGATATCCTCTTTAATTTTTTGAAGTTTATCGACAATGCGGAAACCATACATTTTTTATAACGCCTCTCTTGTTGATAAATAATTCTCAAGGCCCTTTTTTCGTAATAGACAGGAAGGACATTCCCCGCAGCCGTCGGCAATAATTCCGTTGTAACAAGTTAGGGTTTTTTCTCTTACAAATTCCAAGGCATCAAGTTCATCGGCAAGCTGCCAAGTTTCAGCCTTATCCAGCCACATTAATGGAGTATGAATGACAAATTCCGTATCCATCGACAGGTTTAGGGTCACGTTTAAGGATTTTATAAAAATGTCACGGCAATCTGGGTAACCACTGAAGTCCGTTTCACACACACCGGTTACAAGGTGTTTTGCTCCAACCTGGCTCGCCAGAACGCCTGCAAATGAGATGAATAAAAGATTCCGTCCAGGAACGAAGGTTGATGGAAGCTCGCCATCCTCGCCCTCTTTCACCTCGATGTCATTCCGGGTTAATGCATTGGGTGCCAATTGGTTTAATAAAGACATATCTAAAATATGGTGCCTGACACCAAGTTCATTCGCTATATTTTTGGCACACTCAATTTCTAAAGAATGCCTTTGGTTATAATCAAAAGTAACAACTTCTACTTCTTTAAATTGTTTTAAAGCCCAAAATAAACAAGTGGTGCTGTCTTGGCCGCCACTGAATACAACAACTGCTTTTTCATCCTTTAACATACTAAGGAATCTCCTTTCAAATAGAAAAAACAGCACCCCAAGATAGAAGTACTGCTTCATCTTAGTTTTTTTAACGAGGGGGACTAGAACCTCTACTCTAAAATTTCAATACTAGAATAATATCATAAAGAATTGAAAAAGGGTACCTACAGATGTTGTTTTTTTAATTCACAAAAATCTAAATTGGCTGTCAAAGAACCAATCATTGTCGTTGCTGCAGCCCCAACATGATTGGCAAATTGAAGGTACTTTATTAATTGGGATTGATGAGTGGGCTTCCCTTTTTCGTGAAAACAGTATAAAAGTGCCGACATAAAAGCATCACCCGCACCAGTGGTATCAACCGATTCTACTTTCGGAGCTGACGAGAATACCTTGTTACCATTCATCACAGCGTAAGCACCTTTAGCCCCCATTGTAACAAATAGGAAAGGAATTTTCCAAACTGATAATGCTTCTAATCCGGCCTCAAAAGAATTGGTTTTAGTCAAAAAATATAACTCATCCTCCGCGATTTTTACAAGATCGGCTTTTTTTAAAAAGGAAATTATCGTTTGCCGGCATTGTTCCTCACTCTCCCAACGTTTTAAGCGAATATTCGTATCAAACGCGATCAAATTACCGCAGTCCTTTGCATATAGTATTGAAGTTTCTGTTGCCTCTTTTGATTTTTCGTGGAAAAGAGTTCCTGAACCGAAATAAAAAACCTTCGCATGGTCAAAAACTTCTTTCTTAATTTCATTTGCTGTTAATACTTCATCTGGTGTTTCGTTTATGTAAGAGTGAAAATAACGCTCGCCGCTTTCATTTGTATGAACATAGACACCACAAATTTTTTTACTTGCCGTTTGAACAGAGAAATCAGTATTAATGCCCTCTTTCGTTAATTCTTGCTCGACAAATGTGCTGATTTTATCCTTACCTAATTTACACAAATAATAGGTAAGAATTCCAAGCCTGCTAGTACCCACTGCTACATTAACAGTTGCCCCACCAAGCAGTGGCTGGAATTTCGTATTTGTGGAATCGACTGATACATAGTCGACAAATGCATCGCCTAGTGAAATGACTCCTTGATTTCCCAAGATCCTTCTCCTTTATATACAAATAATGATAAAAACCCATCCTTATAATAGTACATGTAAGAATGGGTTTCTCAAATATTTAAAGATTAGAAAATTCCCTGGCAATCCTCTCAAATGCTTCTTTGATTAATGGGCGAGGAGATGGAATGCAAATTCTTTGATAGTGCAATCCTTCTTCACCAAACAGTTTTCCGTCTTCAAGAATGACATTTGCTTTATTATATATGCGGTCATGAACCTCTTCAGGTGTTAAGCCGTATCCGCTAAAGTCCATCCACATAATATAAGTACCCTCAGGTATTCTCACCTTTACTTTCGGCATCCTTTCCGCTAAGAACTGGACCGCCCATTCCATTGTACCGTCAATATATTCTTTTAACTGCTCGAGCCATTCTTCACCATCATGATAGACGGATATTAAGGCTGAAACGGTGAACGGCGACGGTAAATGGTTGCCCATTACACGAATGAACGTATTTCGATGTTTAGGATTTGAGATAATCACATTGGTACAGTGAAGCCCAGCAAGATTAAACGTTTTGTTGATAGCTGTAAACGAGATAATATGGTCGGCATTTTCTGCTATTTTAGCGATTGGCAGGAAAGTTTGATTCTGACGAATTAAATCTCCATGGATTTCATCCGCAACAATTAGGACATTATTGGCGGCACAAATATCCGATAATTTATGTAGTTCTTCTTCGGAAAATATCCTTCCGGTTGGGTTATGCGGATTGCATAAAATGAACATTTTTGTGTTATCATCTTTAGCCTTTTCCTCAAAATCCGCAAAATCAATATGATAATATCCTCTTTCATCACATTTAAGAGCATTATTAAGGAGTTCCCTGCCGTTAGCTTCAATCGCTGCCGTAAACGGAGGATAAACAGGCCGTTGAATAATGATTCCTTCACCAGGATTAGTAAATGCTCTGACTGCAATGTTTAAGGCATGGACAGTTCCAGGGCTATATATAATTTCTTCCTTCTTGATGTCCCAATCATGTCTCTTTTTAAACCAATGTTGGATGGCTTCAAAATATTCATCCGGAAAAATGGAGTAACCGAAAATCCGGTGATCAACCGTCTTATGTAAGGCATCTATTAAGGGTTGAGGCACAGGTAAATCCATATCTGCCGTAAACAACGGAATGGTCTCTTCGTCATACCTTTCCGTAAGCCCAATCTTTTTAATCATGTCACCTCCATCCCATTTAATGGAATAAGTCCCTCTCCGATTAACAATTTCATCAAAATTGTATTTCATGAATATCACCCTTCGTCGTCGAATAGATGGTTGAACTTTGTAATGAGACATTACATATAATTTACATCTTACTCAAATGGTAACCTATTGCAGCCAAATTTTCCATTAATTCTCTTACTTAAGATAAATACTACCAAGACATATTCTAACATCCTGGCAGTACTAATGGTGACAGGCACCGAAAGTTAGAAATCGAGTTTGGAAATCACATAGAGTTCGGCTTGGAGTTTGTCTAGAATTTGTGGGAAGGGGGTGTGCATGAAGAGTGGAAAGAGGTCTTCTAGCGCATCTTCGTAGGTTTGCCCCATGAGTTCTCGTAATTTTACGTATCTTTCATAAAGCATAGCTTTCTCGAAATCAATCCCTAGTTCATAGAGGCCATTAAATAAATCTTCTTTTGGGATCTTCTTGATCTTTCTAAAGACCTTTTCATTATTATCAATTAACTTCTCATTTAAGTAATGTGTTACATAATCGGTATAGATCATTTGTCCGATATCATTTGTCTCCTGCTTGGAATAATTAAATCCAATCACATGGTTGTCCTTATTTTCCTGAAGAATAAACGTTTTATTTCCCCGTAAATGAGCAATAAAACTTTTTACGTTTTTATCAAAAATTTTATCAAATTGGATGATTTGCTGAAGCTTGTAAGCGAATTCATTATGTTCTTCCCCAACTACAAACAAACGGTCGACAATCGGTAACAGCTTTAATACCCCTTCTGATAACTGACTCGAAGCATCATAAATGGTGATGTCATGGGCTTTTTTCATTTGTTTCACTTTCCGCTTTTGTTCGGTAACCGACAACTTAGAAAATTCATGGATTAGTTCATTTGATGTGTTTTCTCTTTCTAAGGAGCCATAGGAAATGAATGCAACAGATAAAGTAGTGTTTGTTTTTAACCAATGATAAATTGAAACAGACAATTCGGTAACCCCTGATTTTGCCTTTGGCGAATAAAAACCAACTAAATACATCTCTCTCACCTGCCTTAATTAATCATATTCGCTGGCCGAGAAATGGAATGGGACAAAGCTCTAAGATTGAAAATATTGCTAGAACAAAAGTGGACATGGTTTTATCCACGTCCACTAATAAATGCTTAATGATTATAATGCTGAGTGCCTTGCTGTATATTGGATTGATTTCCCATCATCTGACCATACATTGGGTTTTGAACATGCTGCGGCTGTTGCTGTTGCATGTTCCCACTAGCTGCCATACCACTAAGAGATTGCATGGTTTGACCCATCGGCATTATATTTTGACCTGATCTTGAAACATGTGTTGGCTGGTTCATTTGAGTACCACCCATCGCATTTAACATCATCCCTTGGTCAGCGCCCTGAGCTTGAATAGGATTTACAACGTATTGAGCTTTTAAAGATTCACTGACAGGTTGAAAAGTGTGTAAATATGTTTTCGCCGTATGATCTCTCATCGTTGGGATTTGATATTGTCCCTGCTGATTCATAAATAAAAATACTTCATACGCCTGATTTACACAATTAACAGCACCGTTTAAAAGTACTTGACGAAGATTTGGGTCGGCAATTTCTAAAGTAGCTTTTACTCCATTCGCAGCGCCATTTTTATGACAGATGAGCAAGGCACTTGCGATTTCATAATCATTGAAGGTTGTATTAGACTCTGGAGCTAACATACTTGGATTATCAAGTCCATATTGGATTTGGTCTGGTTTAACGGAACCAACATTCGTATTTGGCGACATAGGAGCGAAATTTTGATAATCATGTGTATAAGAAACGATCGTATCATAAGATTTAATCTCTTCCTGCAGGTGACGGTGAATCATTTCTTTTAACTGAGGGTTTTTCGCTTGTTGTGCATAGAGATTAAAATGATTAATCATATTTATTTTTTCTGTTAATATTTCATGGACTTCCATTGCTTCATGTGCACCGAATGGCATGGATAACACTCCCTTTTGTTTTTCTGTAACAAAGGTATTATCTTCACGAAGCTTCTCTTATATGTGTATCATCGCCCTCTGCTAAATGGTAAATTTAGGATGGTTTTTCCACCGCCATGCCTGCTAAACGTGGTATTTTATAATCATCAAGAGCGGCCTGCAATCCTTCTCCGCGAATAACATTCACGCCGTGACGAATCAAAACTGCTTCTAATGCACCTAAAACAGCAAGGATATTTTCTTTTCGGCAGCTATACCCCATCGTCCCAATCCGCCAGATTTTTCCGTGTAAAGGGCCAAATGAGGAGGCGATTTCTATACTAAATTCATCAAGCAGCATTTTTCGAACAGATTCACCATCAACCCCATTTGGAATTTCAACACAAGTAACACATGGCAGCTTATATCTTGAATCGCCAAATAGTCTTAACCCCATCGCCTCGAGTCCAGCAATTAAAGCTTTTTCATGCAGCATATGGCGATCAAATCGCGGCTGAAGCCCTTCTGTTAAAACAAGCCGCAAGCCTTCATGCAGAGCATAAATCATCGAAGTTGCTTCTGTGTGATGATTGAGTCTTCTAGGACCCCAATAATCTTGAAGCATACTTAAATCAAAATAATTGCTGCTAATCACATGTTTACTGCGGATAAAACGCAAGTCTTCTTCTGTCGCAATCCCGCGTTCGACTTTTTTACGAGCAAACAAAATGGTTTCAATCCGGTCATTATACGTGATGGGCGCCATCCCAGAAGGAACGGATAAGCACTTTTGTGTACCGCCAATTAAACCGTCAATGTACCATTCATCCGTTTTGACTTCCACTCCCCCAATAGAGGCAACCGCATCGACCACGAACAAAACATCACGTTCTCGGCAAGCCTTACCAATTTCTGCAAGCGGCTGCATTCTCCCCGTTGAGGTTTCACCATGAACAATGGCGACTATTTTTGGATTAACTTTCTTGATTTCAGCAATCAAAACTTGTGGTTCAAAAACCTCTCCCCAAGGACATTCCAACGTATACACCTCGGCGCCATACCGCTCACAAATTTCTACTAATAAATGTCCAAATCTGCCATAAATGGGGACAAGCACCTTATCACCCGGTTCAATAATACTGCATAAAATCGCTTCATTACCAGAACGTGATGTCCCGTCAATCGGAAAGGCCCAACGATTCTTCGTTTGAAAAACCTGGCGGAGCATTTCCATAACTTCGTTCATAATATTTGTAAAAGCAGGGTCAAATTGTCCTAAAATAGGTGTACTCATCGCACGTAATACACGCGGATCCACTTCCACCGGCCCGGGGGTCATAATTGTCCGTTTTGGTGTATGTAACTCCGAAAATAACATATCTTCCATCTCCCTTTAATAAGCTAATTTATATAAAACCTCGGTTAATAAATCAATTCCTACTTCTAAATGATCTAGACTCGTGAATTCACTTGGGGAATGACTAATTCCCTGCTGACTTGGTACAAATAATAAAGTGGTCGGACAGACATCACCGAAAACTTGGGCATCATGTCCTGCACCGCTGATTATGGGTTGATAACGGATATTTTTTTTCTCCGCTATTTTTCGTGCCAGCTCTCCCATCTGTACGTCCATCTGAACCGGCTTCACATCCATCCACTGAGAAATAGAAAGTTCCATTTCCTGGTTTTTTGTAACTCGTTCAAACTCGGCAAAAATCTCACCGCAATATTGATCAATGACACTTTCCTGATGATGTCGAATATCCAAGCTGAACTCCACCTCACCAGCCACTACATTTGGAACATTAGGTTTAACCTGCAGCCTGCCAACCGTTGCGACCAATCCTGAGTCCACTTCGTTTATTTTTTCAGTTAAAAAAGAAATCAGCCGGGATGCAGCCGACACCGCATCCTTCCGATATTGCATGGGTGTTGTACCAGCGTGGTTACTTTCTCCCTTAATTCGGATGGTATAGCGGCGTTGTCCGACAATATGGCTGACAATCCCAACCTGGTTCTGATTTTTTTCCAAAACCATTCCTTGTTCGATATGAATTTCAATAAAACTTTCGATATCTCCCCGAACTGGGGATGTATAGGCATGCGGATCAAAACCAGCAAATTTCATGGCATCTAAAAATTCTATACCCTCAGCATCCTTTATATCCTTTACACGGTCAAGAGTATATTCCCCACAAATATTCCTTGATCCCCAAAAGGTTAACGGGAAACGACTTCCCTCCTCTTCACATAAAGAGACAACCTCAATGGATTTTTTTGGGTATCCATATGTTTCAAATAACCTTAAGACAGCTACAAAGCTAGCAATAATACCATATGCCCCATCATATTTGCCTCCGTCTACGACAGTATCAATATGCGAGCCTGTCAGAATGGTTTTCTCGCTTGTATCCGTTCCTGGCAATCTTCCAAATAAATTTCCTACACTGTCAAAATGCGTTTGTAATTTCATTTGGTCCATTTTATTTTTTAATGCGTGCTGTGCCTCCAGCCAAGGACGTGAATACAAAAGTCTTGTTACTCCTCCATGTTCGGTTTGCCCAAATGCAGCAAGCCATTCAATCATGTTTCCAACCTGGTCTTTATCTAAAAACTGTTTGTTTACTTGAATGGCCATCTTCTTCTCTCCTTCAAATGTTACATATAATAACATATATAGTTATAATAATAGTTTACAATCAGAACAAATGAACTACATTAGCTAATTCGTAAAAATTTTCTAAATCTTTTATGCAAAATAACTAAAAAGTTTGTTACAATAAAAACCAATTACATAACTTCAAGTGTTATATTTTCTATCATAAGGAGTGCTTTCGATGAAAGTGTATGAACTTTTGACCATTCCTCATTTAGAAGGAATGCAAATCATTGCAGGAGAGTCCGGAAAAGAGAACGAAGTGGAATCAGTCAATATGATGGATGCACCTGATATCATTCAATTTTTAAACCAAAACGAATTTCTAATCACCACCGCTTATCATCTTAAAGATCACCCTCACCTGCTATCCGAACTAGTAAAAGCAATGTCTGAACAATGCTGCGCAGGTTTGGGCATCAAGACTAAACGTTTCTTAGACAAAATCCCAGATGAAGTGATTTCCCTTGCTAACGAGTTATCCTTACCAATCATAGAACTTCCCTTAGATCTCTCTCTTGGACAAATCGTAAATCTAACCTTTCATACGATCCTTGATAAAAGAGCTGCCGAGTTAAAATTAGTGCTCGAAACCCATAAGCAATTCACAAATATCATTATGCAGGGAAAAGGAGTCCAATCCTTACTTCAGGATTTATCCCAGATGATCAAGCGGCCAGTTCAATTAATCGACCAGCATTTCAAACCTATTTCTCAGCCAATCATGAACATGGACTTTTCTTCATTATTTGACGGGATTTCGATTCCTGCAGCCAGTTCATTTCCGATTACTTTTTCTTTCTTATCCACAAAACAAAATTGTACCTTATTCCCTGTCAACATCAGTGAAAAGAAAAACGGATTTCTAATGATTATCGGAGAAATAGAAAGAAATGATCAATTAACCCTTTTAACGATAGAACAAGCTGCTAATGTTATTTCATTTGCATTAATGAAGGAAAATGCTCTTAAACAACATGATCGAAGTATCCGCAATGACTTCTTTCTGCACTTTTTAAACGGTACCTTCGCCTCCCAGGAGGAAATCATTGGCCGAGCTGAGGAATTTTCACTACATCATAAACAGATGTATATTTGTGCAGTCGGCAAAATTGACGGAAATCTTCTCCACCCTACTTACACTCAGCGCCACGAGAAGGAGGATGATGTTTTTGATTTTATTGAAGGCAAATTTTCAGCTTACACACAAAAGATTCACTTTTTCAAGAAAGCTGATTCTTGCATCCTGTTATTTGAAGTTCAAGATCACGACCATTCCCCGATTGTTTATGTGGAGACCTGCTTAATACAACTTCAAGAAAAGGTATCTAAATATTTAGGCAATACGATTTCTTTTGGTGTAAGTACTTTATGTCAGAATTTCTTACATACTAAAGACGGCTATACTGAGGCTGCAGACGCTCTATCACAAGGTAAACTTTCAAAGAAAACAGAATATATACAAACCTACCATACAAAAGACATTATGGAATTGCTGCGGCAGATCCCTCTTGAGGACTTAAAAAATTTTTATTCCTTCACCCTCAACGGTTTTAGCTCGACAAAGATAGAAGAAGAACAATCCTTGCTGGAAACATTATCGGTCTTTTTAGAAACACACTGTCAGATTTCAGAAACAGCAAAAAGATTGTTTGTTCATCGCAATACAGTGGTTTATCGAATTGAAAAATGCGAGGAGATTCTAGGGAAAAGCTTAAAGGATTCCGAAACGACCCTACAAATCAGACTAGCGTTAAGAATCAAATCATTATTAGAAAGCTAATGGATTTTATAAAAACCTAAGCCGACACGTCACATAGAGCGGCTTGGGTTTTTTATTATTATTGTACAAAATGTATAGTGTAAATCTGAATTTTTAGTTAGTTTACACAATGACAGTTATTGGTTAATTGATTATTATGTAACTAATCATTACATATGATGTTAGCTTTTATGACATTAGGGGTTGAACTTATTTAAGGGAGGATTTACTCATGAACGAAAAAATCGGAAAGCCAAAAATTTTCTCATTGGGTTTACAGCATGTACTTGCTATGTATGCAGGATCCATTCTTGTACCACTTATCGTTGGCGGCGCATTAAAATTCACTCCTCATCAGCAAGCATTCCTGATTGCCATTGACTTGCTGACTTGTGGACTCGCAACCTTACTGCAATCCATCAACAATAAATATATTGGAGTTGGCCTTCCGGTTGTGTTAGGAACTTCATTTGTTGCTGTATCTCCAATGATTACGATTGGTACCAATTATGGGATTACAGCCATTTATGGATCGATCATCGCTGCTGGAATATTCATTATCCTATTTGCCAATGTATATGGAAAACTATTAAAACTCTTCCCGCCAGTTGTAACCGGAACAGTGGTTATCATTATCGGCCTATCCCTCATACCTACTGGGATTAGGAATATGGGCGGCGGCGCTTCAAGCCCTGAATTTGGCTCTTCCGAAAACTTGATCCTTTCCTTTGGTGTCTTAGCCTTCATATTATTGATGAATCGTTTCTTTCAAGGCTTCATGCGTGCCATTTCGGTATTGCTCGGAATTATCGCTGGAACGATTGTTGCTGCTTTTATGGAAAAAGTGAACCTGCAAGCTGTCGCAGATGCTGCTTGGTTCCGTATCCCGACTCCATTCTATTTTGGTGTTCCAACTTTTGAGATTGTCCCTATGTTAACAATGATTATTGTCGGAACCGTCATCCTCGTCGAATCAACAGGCGCCTTCCTTGCTTTAAGTAAAATTACTGGTAAAGAACTTTCTGAAAAAGACATTATCCGCGGCTACCGAACAGAAGGAATTGCATTTACCCTTGGCGGTTTATTTAATGCCTTCCCCTACAGTACTTTTGCACAAAATGTCGGTCTTGTTCAACTTTCAGGCATCAAAAATAGAAGTGTCACCATTGCAGCAGGTATTATTTTAATCGGCTTAGGCCTTGTTCCTAAGATTGCCGCCTTAGCAACGATTATTCCTACTGCTGTCCTCGGTGGAGCAACAGTCATTATGTTTGGCATGGTGGTGTCCTCTGGGATTAAAATGCTGAGCCGTGTCGACTTTTCTGATAATAACAATCTATTAATTATTGCCTGTTCCATTTCATTAGGCCTAGGATCCACAGTGGTTCCTGAGTTGTTTAAAGTGCTTCCAGAAACCCTCAGAATTCTTGTAGGTGATGGAATTATTACAGGCAGTATATGTGCAATCCTTCTAAATTTAGTGCTAACAAAGCGAACCAAAGCTTCCTTAAACGTTGTACCAGATTCACCATTAGCATCCAATGCAAAAGGCTTGTAAGGAAAGGATTGGAACACCATGTACACAATTACGAAGTTAAACGATACCACTTATGAACAATTTATCGAAATTACAGGCGGTATCTTTGAGCATTCACCTTGGATCGTAGAACAAGCGGAACGATTAAAACCATTCAGTTCTCTTTATCACTTACATCAAGAAATGGTTAAAATTGTTGAAAACTCATCACTTGAACAGAAATTAGCCCTGATTAAAGCCCACCCTAACTTAGGAGACCGGGCAGCGATGACGGCTGATTCGGTTCAGGAACAACAAGGAGCCGGTCTACAGAACCTTACACCTGTGGAATACAACCAATTTATCTCGATGAATCAACAGTATATGGAGAAATTCGGTTTTCCTTTTATCTTAGCTGTCCGCGGAAAAAACAAAGAGCAGATTTACGAAGTGATGAAAGAAAGGATTCACCATTCAATAGAAAAGGAGTTTGAAACAGCCCTTTATGAGATTTATAAAATTGCCTTACTTCGTTTAGAGGAGAAAATTACTGACAGTACAGTTTTGTAAAAATGGGGTTTTAATTCTAAAAAAGAGAATACACATATGAAAGAGATGATATTTTATGAGCCTAGAAGCATTAAACGAGCAAGTTAAAAAAGATCTTTCCTATCTTTCATTCGGCGGTTCAGGCTGGGTGCACCCTCTCCAACATCCTGAAGGACATGTATATGATGTAGTTATTATCGGCGGCGGCCAAAGCGGTTTAGCCGCCGCTTTTGGACTTATGCGGGATCGTGTTACAAATATCCTTGTTCTTGACGAAAACTGCGAGGGGTTTGAAGGACCCTGGGAAACCTACGCCCGGATGGTGACGTTAAGAACACCAAAACATCTAACTTCTATCGATCTTGGCATCCCCTCCCTCACCTTTCGTGCTTGGTGGGAGGCCCAATTTGGCGAAAAGAGCTGGGAAGCTATTGATAAGATTCCACGCGGCGACTGGATGAACTACCTTCGCTGGTATCGGGAGGTGCTCGGGCTTCCAGTTAGAAATGAGGTAAAACTAAATCTGCTTGAGCCTGTAGAAGCGGGTATTTACAAACTGCACCTGAATACCCCTGAGACCTCAACACTTTTAGCCCGTAAAGTCATTTTAGCAACAGGTATCCAAGGCGGAGGTGAGTGGCACGTCCCTAAAATAATTTCTGAAAAACTCCCTTCCCATCTCTATGCGCATACTTCAAAGAAAATCGATTTTCCGGCCTTAAAAGGTAAAAAGATTGCTATTTTAGGAGGAGGTGCTTCCGCCTTTGATAATGCCCATTTTGCTTTATCAGAAGGAGTGGCAGAAGCCCATGTCTTTGTTCGACGCAATGAGATACAGCGAATTAACCCCATCCGCCAGATGGAGGGTTCTGGACTGATTGAACGCTTTCAGACTTTATCAGACGAAAATAAATATAAGGTGATGTCTCATTTCTTTAGACATAGTCAGCCCCCCACCAATGATACGTTTGAACGTGCATCCTCGCGGCCTGGTTTTCAACTGCACTTAGGTTCTCCATGGCTCGATGTAGAGGCTAAAAGTGATGAGGTTGTAGTGACAACACCTCAAGGAAAATTCTCCTTTGATTTCTTAATTATTAGCACAGGTCTAGTGACGGATCCCGCTTTACGGCCAGAGCTTAAGTTAGTTGAAAAACACATTGCCCGCTGGAGTGACCGTTATAATGCTCCAATTGACATAGCCAATCCTTTGATTGATTCGCACCCCTATCTCAGCCCAGGTTTTGCTCTCCAAAGCCGGGATAAGGAAGGTAAAAATCGCTTATACGGCCTGTTTGCATACAACTACTCCGCTTTAATCAGCTGCGGGATTTTAGCCTCTGCCCTTTCAGGGATGAGATTTGGGATTCCAAAACTGGTTTCAGCAGTAGCAGATCAACTTTTTTTGGATAATTCTGAAGAAATTCTTGATGATTACTTTAATTATCAAGAGCAGGAATTTATCGCCGATTTAACTGCCATTGAGAGCTAGCCCCTGCTAGCTCTCGGTGGTGCTTTTATTTTACTAAATGGAGAGTGGCGGCAATGTCTGGTTTAACTACACATATTCTCGATTTAACACATGGTCAGCCTGCGGGAAATGTGACTATTGAGCTATATTACTTATCAAACAAGGAATGGTATTTAATAAAGACCGCAATAACCAATTCTGACGGACGACTAGATCGGCCGTTTCTTTCAGCAGAAGAAATGAAAATGGGCACCTATGAACTTAACTTCCATATCGGAGATTATTTTCGAAGTAAGAACATGCCGCTCCCGGATCCTCTTTTTTTAGACCAAGTTCCGGTTCGGTTTGGTATTTCAAACTTAAACAGTCATTATCATGTCCCGTTGCTTATATCCCCTTACGGCTATCAAATCTACCGGGGCAGTTAATTAAAAAACGTCATTCTATCTGTTTTTCTGTGATAGAATGACGTTTTTTATGAGCTACCCTAAAAATAATGCACCATAGGCCAATCCTCCTACAATTACAAAGGCCGGATGTACCTTCCATTTTTCCAATAATAATAAACTTACAACAGCGATTATGATGGTTTGTACTAATCCATTAGAGGTATAGGATGTTTTAATAAAGTCATAAGTAAGACCCGCCATTAAAATCGCCACAGTTGGCACTACGATCTTGGACAATCTTTTTACTCTTGGTGAATCTTTATATTTGAAGATTAACTGTAAAAGAACAATCATTAAGATTAAGGACGGGGCGATGGTTGCAAATTCAGCAATGACAGCTCCTAACACCCCGCCCACTTCAAAACCAATGTAGCCGGCCATTTTGGTGGCGATTGGTCCTGGCAAAGCATTTCCTAAGGCCAAAATCTCACTAAATTCACCAGTAGTGACCCAACCGTAGCGGCTGACTACCTCATGTTCGATTAAAGGAATAGATGCCGGGCCGCCCCCATATCCAACAATACTTGGAATAAAAAATGCGATAAATATTTGAATATAAATCATAGGCTCTCACTTTTTTCCTTCATGGTCATTTCGACCTTTTCTTTTTTATCAGGAATCACTAATGCCGCAACCAGTAGAATTCCTACGACAATACCTGGATGTACATGGAAGATCTCCATCACAACAAAACTACCGGCCAAGAGGAGAATCCCCTTCTTCCAGCCCCAGCCATTCTTTGATTTTTTCAAAAACTCCCATGTTAAGGTTCCCATCATCACACCCACAATTGGCACCACTGCACCAGTCATCCCTTGAACTCTTGGGTTATCCTTAAACTGATTAAAAGAAGTTAATAAGACGAGCATCATTAGAATGGTTGGTAAAACAGTAGCCAATATAGCATTTATCATGCCTAATATCCCACCTAGCCGGTAGCCGATATACCCAGCCATCTTTGTTGCGATAGGTCCGGGCAGCGTGTTGGCGAGGGCCAAAATATCACTAAATTCTTGGTCATTCATCCATTTAAACGTACCCACTACTTCTTTATGTACGAGTGGGATGGCGGATGGTCCACCGCCAAAGCCTAACAGCCCGGATCTGAAAAATCCAATAAATAAATCTCGTTGAAGTTTCACGTATATTCACCTTTTTTCATGTTTGCCTTTTTAAGATTAAAAATCTAGAATCCTAGCGCTGCTCCATCACCTCTTGGATCTGCACCGCCAAATTTAATGTTGCTATCAGGATCAATTTTGATGACACCGGCATGGCCCATCACATCCGTGAAGTCTTCGACAATCTCCACTTGATGTCCTCTTTTTCGGAGCGATTCGGTAATCTCATTCGGTACTCTTCCTTCGATTTTAACGCTATTGGATTCAGCACCCCAAGTTCGGCCATATAACCACCTTGGCGCCTCTATCGCTGCCTGGATCGGCATATGGTAATCAAGTATTCTTGTCACAAGAGCTGCTTGAGTTTGAGGCTGCCCTTCTCCTCCCATTGTACCATACACCAAATAAGGCTCACCGCCCTTAAAGATCATCGCAGGATTCAACGTATGATAGCTTCGTTTTTTAGGCAGCAGACAATTTACATGGTTCTCATCTAGCGAAAAAAAACTGCCCCTATTTTGCAACACAATCCCTGTATCTTTTGGGATGAACCCAGACCCAAACTCATGATAAATACTTTGGATGAGCGAAACCGCATTCCCATACTGGTCTACTACCCCTAACCAAACGGTATCTCCTTTTGGATCCAATTGTTTCTGAAGATTGATCGGCTTGGTATAGTCGATTTGGGCCGCTAACTCCATTCCTCTTTTTAAAGAAATTAGCTCTTCTAGAGGAATATGGGAAAAATCAGGATCCGTTAAATACTGATCACGATCCTCAAATGCTAGTTTAGTAGCCTCGATCAATAGATGATAATAATCAGCAGACCCTTCCTCAATCTCTGGTACATCAAACTGATTCAATATATTTAAAATGGATAGGGAAGCAAATCCTTGAGTATTCGGAGGTAAGTTGTAAACGCCATAACCTCGGTAGTCGACCGAAAGAGGCTTTACCCAGTCGGAACGGTGGGAAACAAAGTCATCGTATGTTAATAAGCCTCCATTGTATTGGAGATCTTCCACAATGATCTTTGCAACCTCCCCTTGATATAATAGGCGGCTTCCTTCTTTTGACAGTCGTTCTAGAGTTATAGCTAAATCTTTCTGTTTCATTATTTCACCAGAATGATAGGAAAAGCCAGTAGTTTTTGTAAAAATCTTTTTAAATTCCGAAAATCGTTGTAAATTTCGAAACTGATTGTTTGTTTCATCTAAGTTTATATTGGTCCAATATTCTTGGCTCGGGGTAACCGGGAAGCCCTCTTTTGCATAATGGATAGACGATTGCAATATGTGCTCCCATGTAATGTTTCCCTTCATCCTTTCAACTGAGTACACATAGGCCCTTTCCCAACCGGCGACGGCCCCGGGAACGGTATTTGCCCCAAGCGGCCCCCGAGCTGGAATTGTTCCAAGCCCCTGTTTTTTGTAAAAGTCAATCGTTGCGTATTCTCCAGATCGGCCGCTGCTATTTAACCCCTTTAACTCTTTATCGTTAGAATTGTAGATTAACCAAAAATTATCGCCGCCAATTCCATTCATATGAGGATAGACCACCCCAATCGTTGACGCTGCCGCAATCGCCGCCTCAACGGCATTTCCTCCTTCCTGCAAAACCTTCATACCGGCTTGCGAGGCCAAATAATGCGGAGTTGTAATCATCACATTGGGAGACATGGTGGTTGGGCGGTATGACCAAAATGCTTGATTATTCATGACCTTACATCCTTCCATAAATTATTTAATTTGCAATTTTCACATTTCTTTCGAGCAATATCTCCGACAGACGCTGGATGAATTTTAGTAACTTTATATCTTGGAATTGATTCGCGATAAACGACAGCCCGATTGGGATTCCATTCCTTTTCATCAAAGGAATGGTCACTTGCGGAAAGCCAGTTAATCCTGCGATGCACGTAAGCTGCAGCGTTCTTGTACGATACAACTCCATTTCCTCCATTGATAACTGGCGTAAGGGAGCTTCACCCGGAGCAGTTGGAATCACCAATAATCCATTTGTTTTTAATAAACCCGACAGACTTTGTTTTATTTTTTCTCTTCTGTTATTTAGAGGACCTAGCTCAACTACATTCAGGGTACTCGCCCATTCAAATCGTTCCCTAATCCCCGGTCCAAAGGTTGGCTTTACCGCTTCAATCCAGGCACCATGTTCCATCCAAATCTCTATGCCTTGGATGGATCGAAAAAGCTCTGCCCATTTTGACAGCCCTTCCACTGATATGTAGTCCGAGTTGGTGTTAGTAAATAACGCTTGTAAAATCGAAGCAACTTGTAATAAGCATTCCTTTGTTTCTGCTTCTACCAAAGACCATGCTTCTTTTTCAAAAAGAACATATTCAAACCCTTCAGATGTCTCTTCCTGGTTAATGAGAATTTCACCGACCGCCAGCAATAGTTCTGGATTTTTGGTCATCCACCCTACCGTATCAAAGGATTTAGCGAGTGGTATCACGCCCTTGATATTCACAAGCCCATGTGTTGGCCTAATTCCAAATAGCCCGCAATAGGAAGATGGAATGCGAATCGATCCTCCTGTATCCGTTCCGAGAGCAAAGTCGACTAGTCCTGCAGCAACTGCTACCGCAGAACCACTTGAGGAACCACCTGGAATCCGCTCCTCTGCACGCGGATTTATGGGTGTCCCATAGTGGAAATTTTCCCCATTCAAACTGTACATTAATTCATCTGAATGGGTCGTTCCCCTCAGATATGCCCCCTGTTCCAATAACAGATCCACCACGGGTGCATTTTGTGTTGCAGGATTATGGGTTCGCAGCCAATCTGGATTTCCGGCACTGGAATGATAATTTTTGAGATCAAATACATCCTTAACCGCAAATGTCCGTCCATTTAAACTACCAGAACCAGTCGGACTCATCTTCAAATTGTTATTCATAAAGGCATTCCAATGCTCATTCATACCTTACCTCCACGACTCTATGTTTTATAGATTATTATAATGAGAAAATTCAAACGAGTCATTGGTATTCTGTCTAAAGATAAAAGCGATTTTGGTTAAATTGACTAAACACAATCTACCTGTAGTAACAACTTTGTCTATCGAGAAAACCTTATACTGGGTAATCATTGAACACAAATAAATAATAAAAAAATCAGCTCCGTGAAAAGGAACTGATTTTCTGAACAAAAATGCTAAAACTCTCAAAATTTTATTAATTTCCTGTTTTTCAGGATAGATTTTATGATAAAATTAAATTCTTAATTTTATCTTAATAATTAAAAAATTTTATAAGCCTTTTTTAAGGGAAATTTAATATTATTTAGATATAATGGAAGATGTAAAAGAGAAAAAAACACAACTAATCAAGCCAATAACTAGTAAATATTACAATTATGAGGTGAAGATGATGCAACTTACTGTAAACAAAAATGGAGACAAAAAGGTTCCGACCGCATATTCAAGAACAAATCCTTTTGAAGCGAAGGTTCTTAAAAACGTCAATCTAAATGGTGCAGGCTCTAGTAAAGAAACAAGGCATATTGAGCTATCATTGGAAGGGTCAGGTCTTTCTTATATCCCGGGTGATGCCCTTGGTGTTGTCCCAAAGAATGATCCAGAACTTGTAGCTTCACTTCTAGAAGAAATGCATTGGGATGAAAAAACCGCCGTAACCATTAATAAGCAAGGCGACACACTTCCATTAAAAGAGGCGTTAACCGACTACTTTGAAATCACGTTACTGTCGAAAAAGATTCTCCAAGCGTCAGCAGAATTCACAGAAAATGATGAGCTAAAAAACCTTGTTTTAGTTGAAAATGCAGCACAGCTAAAAGAATATACCAACGGTCGTGATTTACTTGATATGTTACGTGATTTCGGTCCTTGGAAGGCTTCTGCCCAAGAGTTTGTTTCTCTATTAAGAAAAATGACACCGCGTCTTTACTCCATTGCTAGCAGCATGGCAGCCCATCCTAATGAAGTTCATCTAACCATCGGTGCAGTTCGTTACAATGCGCACGGACGCGATCGTAAAGGTGTTTGTTCTGTTTTAGTTGCGGAACGTACTCAAGAGGGCGAAATACTTCCAGTATTTGTACAGCCAAATAAACACTTTCATCTGCCAGAATCGCAAGAGAAAGATATTATCATGGTTGGTCCTGGAACAGGTATTGCACCATTCCGTTCCTTTATCGAAGAACGGGCAGTAACAAAAGCAGACGGTCGCACATGGTTATTTTTTGGGGATCAGCATGCAGCGTCAGACTTCCTTTATCAAGATGAGTTAGAAAAATATCAGCAAGAGGGCGTATTGACGAGATTAGAAACTGCGTTCTCCCGTGATAGCGAGAAAAAGGTATATGTACAGCATAAAATGCTTGAAAACAGTAAAGAACTCTTCGAATGGCTCGAAAATGGAGCATACTTCTATGTTTGCGGAGATAAGCAATATATGGCGAAAGATGTTCATAGCGCCCTATTAACGGTTATTGAAAAAGAAGGCTCAAAGACCCCTGAAGAAGCTGAAGTCTATCTAAATGCTATGAAAGAGCAAGGACGTTACCTGCGGGATGTATATTAAAATACATGGGTTTTAAATAAATCTAATTAAAAGAGTGACTCCATAAACTTGTTATGGGTCACTCTTTTTTAAACTACTTATTTATAATTCAATCCAAAATCAAATCCGTACTTGTCCCCACTCTTATTTTTATAAACATATGAGGGATCTTCTTCATATCCAGGAATATCTCCAACTTCTTCGTCTACAGCTGCTTTATTAGCTGGAATGGTGAATGGAAGTTTTCCTGTCGGATTGAATTTGCCGCGAATGACATCAACAATTGCCTCTGCCTTCGTTCCAAACGTCGCAACCACTGCTGCTGCATTCGGTTCAATTTGGTCTATTAACCATGGATTCGTGAAATTAATGGTCGTAATGGTCGGTACAGTTTTCTGAATTTCGATAATCCGGTCGACATTCGTGATGCCTGTTTCAGGACCTACTGAAATCCGTGGGTTATTGTCCCAGTTCGATTGAACAGGTCGAACCCATACGAATGCATGTGTGGCTTCAGCAAGATTATCTGTTACTGTGATCGATGGGTCATATTTTTGAATGGTTTCTCTTAATTTCTTCGTCGCCGCCGCGTCATTTCCACCTGGGAACATTTCAACATAAAGCTTAACATTGTCAATTTTTCCATCACTCAATGGAAGGACATTCTCACCATTAATTTTATCGTTACGCATAAGAACAAGGGATTTCCTGTGTGCTGCATCCGCCTTTTTTTGTGATTCAGGATTATTAACAACATCTAGGGCATTCTGTTTATCTACGTAAGGGTTTTCAAAAAGACCCAATTTCATCATTTCTGACAGTAAAAATGAAACAGATTGATCTACTTTTTCTTCTTTAAGTAGGCCATGTTTTACCGCATCGATGATAGGAGCTGGATCAGATGCGCCAGAGATAATATTTGTCCCAGCATTAATAGCTTTTGCAAATTTTTGTTCAGGCGTTAACCCTTCTGCACCCCAGGCATTATTGCCGACTGCGCCTGTATCAGAGTTAACATACCCCTTGAAACCAAGCTGGCCTCGGAGGAGATCGGTAATAATCGCTTTGTTTAATGCAAAGCCTACTTCCTCAAATTGCTGCGTAGGACTAAACCATGGTAACCCTTGGTCAGCACTCGTATTGCTTGGATAAGCATAATAAGGCATCACGGAAGACACGCCAGCCGTAATAGCGGCTCTAAAGCTTGGAATATGATATTTTAACAAGCTTCCATCAGTTGGATATGGATTGAATTTTCCTTCTGGAAAATGTGGATCTAAGCCATTGTCTCGTGCTCCGCCGCCCGGAAAATGCTTAACGGTAATCGCAACACTGTCTTTCCCAAGTTCATCCCCTTGGAAACCTTTGATGACGTTATAAATCATGCCTGAAGCAAGTGCAGGCTGCTCGCCAAATGTATCTTCAATTCTTGCCCAAAGCGGATCGGTCGCAATATCTGCTGTATATCCATATACCTTGCGAATCCCTGCCGCTCTCCATTCCTTCGCCGCGGTTTCAGCAAAATCCTTGACTAGACTGGTATCACGGGTTGCCGCAAGTCCTAATGGACCTGGCCAAAATGAATGCAAGCCTGCCCCTTCGCTGCTATTCGTATAATCCGTTGATGCATGATTTCGTGGATTTGATGTGATGACAATTGGGATTCCTAATTTTGATCCTTCTGCTGCCTCTTGAAGCTGATTATTATAATCAGCGATAACATCAGCAGTTGGGGTTTGCCGGAAAATGAAGTATCGTGTATTTTGATCAATTAATTTATTTGGCAAGACTAACTTGTTATTTGTAAATTTCGGAAACTCTGTAATCAGCATCATCCCCGCTTTTTCCTCAAGTGTCATCTTTTTGACAAGATCCTTTACACGTACGTCGGTTGGAAGCTGCCAGTTTTCATATGGATCGAGCCTGCCATTATTATTTAAGTCTTTGAATTTCTTCTCACCCTGTACTAGAATGTTTTTGGTCGTCACTGTAATCTTAGGTGCATTTTGTTTATTACCATTTGATTTTCCCTGCTCCGCACTTGCATAAGAAATGACTGTCGATGATAGCATCAAGGCGGCAAGTGTTAAAGATGCTGTTCTTTTCGAGAATCGTTTCATATCTTTTTCTCCCCCTTTTACATAATAAAATTTTTCAAAAAAAAAGACCTAAATAACCTACAACCTTCATTCACCCCACTATTCAAGAAAGCGCTTCCATCTCCTATTCATTTTATAATCTTTCATTTCATATCTAGTAGAGAATTTTTTTAGGAGAATTTGTGTTTTTTATAGAAAAGTGGAAGCGCCTTGTCCAGGGGCTTATGACCCCGAGCCCCTGGACAATTCTCAAAGTCATTTTTTATTTTTTTATAATAGAAAAAGGACTACCGAAGTAGCCCTTAATAAATTTATTATAGTTTTTCACCGTTTGCCGAAATAACGTCTTTATACCAGTAGAAAGACTTTTTCTTTTTGCGTTCCAATGTCCCGCTGCCATCATCATGTTTGTCCACGTAAATGAAACCATAACGTTTGGAGAACTCGCCTGAAGACATGCTCACCATATCGATACATCCCCAAGTCGTATAGCCCATCAGCTCGACTCCATCTTCAATGGCTTCACCCATTGCCTTGACATGTTCACGAAGATAATCAATTCGATAGTCATCATTAATCGAACCGTTTTCTTCTATCTTGTCATATGCCCCTAAACCATTTTCCACAATAAAGAGTGGAATTTGGTAACGGTCATAAAGTTTATTGAGAGAAATCCGTAACCCTACAGGGTCAATTTCCCAGCCCCAATCACTTGCTTTTAGGAATGGATTTTTCACCCCGCCAATAATATTTCCTTGTGAAGCTTCTTCATCTGTCTTCACCTTTTTTTCTGTCCTCGACATGTAATAACTAAAGCCGATATAATCAACCTTACCTTCCTTAATTATATCTAGGTCGCCATCTTGAATCTCTAGTTCAATTTGATGCTCCTTAAAATAGCGATTAATGAAAGCTGGATACTCCCCGCGCACTTGGACATCTCCACAAAAGTAATTGAACAGCTGTTCTTCCTGAAGGGAATACAGTACGTTTTCTGGATTACTATCAAAAGCATAGACAGGGGCATAGAGGATCATACAGCCGATTTGCGAATTTGGAATGATCTCATGGCACGCTTTAACGGCAATCGCACTAGCAAGAAATTGATGATGGTACGCCTGGAAGGTTGGCTGGAATTTATCTTCTTCTTTTTGAATCGAGAAACCAAGACCTTGAATGGGCATCACCAAGCCGCTATTGATTTCATTAAAAGTCATCCAGTACTTCACTTTATTTTTATAACGATTGAAAATGGCTTTTGCATATCTTTCAAAGAAAGTCACCACTTGGCGGTTTCTCCAGCCGCCATATTCCTTTACAAGGTGAAGAGGCATTTCATAGTGTGAGATGGTGACAACAGGCTCAATTCCATACTTGTGCAATTCATCAAACACCCGATCATAGAAGGCTAAACCTTCTTCATTTGCCTCTAATTCATCACCATTTGGGAAAATTCGTGTCCAGGCAATCGACATCCGAAATGCCTTGAAGCCCATTTCCGCAAACAAGGCAATATCTTCTTTATAGCGATGATAAAAATCAATCGCTTCATGATTTGGATAGCTGTATTTTTCTGGGTGGATTTCAAAATCAAACCCTGGATTTAATAGAATGTTATATCTCTCTTTTCCTCCCGGTAGGACGTCGGCAATATTTAATCCTTTATTTCCTTCTTTATATCCGCCTTCCATTTGGTTGGCTGCTGTGGCTCCTCCCCATAAAAATCCTTTTGGGAATTGATAATTTTCCATTTGGTTACCCCCTGATATTTTTTCCATAGTAGTTAATATTTGTTAAGTTGTTTGAATTTAATCTCTTTTCTTCATTAGGAATCGTAACGATATTTTGCAAAATAGTAAATAAGTTAACGTGATCTAGTTCTTAATCACACTGGAAGTCACTTGTGACAAAGATGTAACACTATGTGACATTAGAATTATTATGTTAAAATGAATTACGATCTTTTTAAAAAAGGGGTAACCAACTTAAATGTTTTCAAATGAAATAATTGCGTCTTTCAATGAATTAGAAACTTCTTTATACAACTACATCATTCAAAACAGTGATAAAGTGGCCTACATGCGAATTCGTGAACTTGCAGATGAAACCCATGTCTCAACAGCGACCATTTTACGTTTTTGTCGAAAAGTAAATTGCGAGGGTTTTTCTGAATTTAAAGTAAAACTTAAAATGCATTTAGAAGAGAAGAAAAAAACAATTATAAAAAGTCCCCAACATTCGTTAGTCGAATTTTTTGAGCGGACATTAAAAGGGGAATTAGAGGAAAAAATCAAGAATGCTGCAAATATCGTTACCCAAGCGGACAATGTAATTTTTATTGGGATTGGAAGCTCAGGGATTCTGGCGGAATATGGGGCACGATACTTCTCAAGTTTAGGTAAATTTTCAATGTATATAAAAGACCCCCACTTTCCAATTCACTCCAAGCTCCGGACGAACAGTGCCATTATTGCACTATCAGTCTCAGGAGAAACAAATTTCACTATCACACATCTCCATCAACTGAAACAAGAAGGTAGTAAAATTATTAGTATTACCAACAACAAACTCTCAACCGTGGCAAAAATTTCTGACCTCAATATTTCTTACTATGCAACGGAAGAATTCATCGAAGAAGCGAATATTACCACACAAGTGCCAGTTGTTTATATTCTTGAATCGATGGCCCGTGAAATCTATCAACTAAATCAATAACCGCCTAGTACTAAAAAGATAAGCTGCCTATCTTGGCAGCTATAGCTTCAATGACTAAATTTTCAAATCGCTGATTTCCGGAATTCCGATGGTGAACAGCCTGTAATTCTCTTAAAATTGTTACTAAAATACGCTAAATCAGCGTAGCCCACTCTCTCGGCAATTTCTGACATTCGTAAAGTCGTATTAAGTAATAACCGTTTACTTTCCTCAATCCGCAGCTCCGTTAGATAATCAACGAATTTTTTATTTAATTGCTGCTTGAACAATTGACTAAGATAACTAGGATTCATATGTACACTTTCGGCTGCATCTTTTAGTGTGATTTGGTCTAAAGGAGTTTTTTCTAAATACTGTAATACTCTTTCGATCGTTGAAGAAGGAAGACTTTCATCTACCGTTTGGATATTCAAGTCCTTAGCTAATTTTTCCAGCCACTTTTCTAGGCATGCTTTTAGTTCCGTTTCTTCGACTGGTTTGAGCAGATAATCGGTCACTCCTGTTCGCAGCGCCTGCTGGACAAACTGAAACTCGTCATGCACACTGATCACTATCACTTCCTGCTTCCTTTTCAAGTGGCTCAACTCTTTAACAAATGAAAGTCCATCCATGATGGGCATTCGGATATCTGATATGATTAGATCCGCATTATTTTGCTTTATCCAATCGAGTGCCTCCAAGCCATTTTGACATTCGTGTACGACTTGCAATGGAAGATTCAACTTATTAATGGTCCATTTAAGGGCTGTACGAACCCATCTCTCGTCATCAACCAACAAAATCGTTTTTCTCATGGTTTATCCCCCTCCATATGCTGGTCCAAAATCGGTAAATGGATTAATACCTTTGTCCCGGAACCAAATTTACTTCTAACTGTGATACCATATTCCGAACCAAACAAATAATGAATCCTTTGGTGCACATTTAAAATCCCGATATTCTTCCCGTCTTTGGCTGGTGTTAATAGGTTTATTCTTTTCCTGATTTCTTCTAAATTCCTTTCCTCTATTCCCTTCCCATTATCACAAATACTGATGACATATGATGATTCAGAATAACGGTAAACAGAAATTACAATTTTGATTTTTCTAACTCCGGCATCGTGACCGTGTACAAAGCAATTTTCAACCAATGGCTGTAGGGAAAACTTAATGGCCTTAAGTTCCATTGCCCATTCGGGAATATCAAACTGATAATCAAAACGGTCCTCAAAGCGAAACTTTTGAATCTTAAGGTACATTTCGCAAAAATTTATTTCCTCACGCAGACTAACCGTGGAAGATTGATTATTTAAATTATAGCGGAGCAATTTTCCAAGCGAATAGGACATAACAGCAATATTTTCCTGTTCTTCCTCCAACGCCATTCCCCTAATCGTCTCTAGTGAATTATAGAGGAAGTGAGGATTCATTTGTGATTGAAGCATTTTTAATTCTACTTCTTTTTGCTTGAGCGACATTTCAGCTTCTCTTAATTTAGATACGTATACCTCCTCAAGTAAATTAGCTAGTTTTTCAACCGTATTATTAAAACCTGCCGTTAATTGACCGATTTCATCATTTGAATCCACACGGACCCTGCCTTCAAGATGACCCGTCTCTACTTCCTTCATAAAATGCTGCAACCTGCGAATCGGCCGTATAATGCTAGTGGCGAAGCCGAAACCGATTAGATAAGCCAAAATTAACGAAACGATAATCGTGGTAGAAATGGTTTTCTCAATCTGGATAATCCCGCCGGTTAAATCACGGTAGGGAACAGCGGTTAGAAACCGCCAGCCAAGGTTTTGCGAAAAAGTAAACGTAACAAAATCTTTTCGCTGATTATCTAATATCTCTGTATGGCTTCCCTCTGTTTTTAAGGTAACAAGCTGCTTGTATTCTACCTTTTTTCCAAGCTTCGTATAATCAGGATGGTAGATGTAATGCCCATTTGCATCCAAGATAAAAAAATAGCCGTTTTTGCTAATCGTTACCTTATTTGAGATTTCTTCAATTCGTCTAAAATTTATATCAATGATGAGCATTCCGACAGGCAGAAGTGTTCGTGGATTATAGAGTCGCCTGACAAGTGAAATAACAGGCTGCTCATTATTTGCTAATGTCAATTTTCTCGTTACTAACATACTCATCCCGTTTAGTGGCACTAACCGATACCAATACTCCTCTTTGATTTTAGTCGCGGGATAAAAATTTCTTGCCCCAAGGGTATCAATGACTTGTTCGTTATCTAATAGGATCGTGATATTACTGATATCTGCCCTTGAATACTCTGCCGCCTTTAAGGTATTTCGAGTAGCATCAATCATACTTTGTCTATGATCGGATATTGTTGATTTTAAAAGACTGGATAATTCTGGAGAATTAATGATTTTGAGACTGGTGATTTCAAAATCCTGTAAATAATATTCAATATGTGTTTGTACTTGATCAATGACTTGTCTGCTTGATTGTCTAAGTTCATTCTCAAGCTCAGCAGATGAACGTTTATACGAGAAAATTCCTACTGAAAGGACAGGAAAAATAACGAGAAAACTAGAAAAAACGCAGAGTTTTATCATTAAGGATTGATTTTTTAAAAGAATAAACCGTTTAATAAATTCTGCCATTTTCCTCATTAGTTTTCATTCCCCACCGGTAATATTTTTTAAACAGAAAAGACCCAGTTGGCAAAGGAAACATTTACCAACTAGGTTTACTGCGTGCTGCTATAGTTTATGGACGGGCTTTTTCAATTGCATCCATGACCTCTTTATAATCTTTTGAATAGGAATCTACCATCGATTTAACGGCATCTTTCCATGGTTGAATATCATCGACCTCTGTAAAGACTACACCCGCATCTTTAAGCTTCTTAGTGGAACGCTCTTCCCATTTATCCCACTCTTCTCTTTGTGTTTTAACAGAATCAAGCGCTGCTTGTTTAATCAATTTTTGATCCTTTTCTGAGAGCTTATCCCATGCAGTCTTACTAATAAGCAATACTTCAGGAATCCGCTGGTGATGGTCTAAAATAAGGTTTTTGGCCTCTTGATAATGATTGGACGAGTCTAAGCTTGGAAGATTATTTTCTGCACCATCAATAATTCCTGTTTGCAGGGCACTGAAAACCTCTCCATATGGCATTGGTGTTGCACTTGCACCTAAAGCTTCCATGAAATCAATATTAATCTTACTTTGTTGTACACGAATCTTTTGACCTTTTAGGTCTTTCACACTCTTTAATGGTTTAGTAGAGTAAAAACTGCGTGAACCGGAATCGTAGTAAGCAAGCCCTTTCATTTTGGATTTCTCTAATCCATCTAACAATTTGGTTCCCATCTCACCGTTAAGAAAATTCCATAAATGCTCTTCGCTTTCAAAAACATATGGAAGTCCAAGTGCGGTAAACTGATCATTAAACTCAGCAAGCGGACTGGAGTTGATTCTAGTAAATTCAATCGCGCCAAGCTGAACCTGTTCTAGTACGGATTTTTCATCCCCTAATTGGGCAGATGGAAAAACTTCAATTTTAATTCGGCCATTCGTTCTTTCCTCTACTAATTCAGCAAACTTTTTGTCACCAACAACTGTTGGATAATCAGGCGGCTGATTGTCTGCCAAACGGAAGGTGTATTTTGTCCCCTCTTGCTTAGCCCCTCCGCTTTTTGTGCTTGATGCTTCTTCTTTTCCACAAGCTGCGAGGATGGTCCCCATCAATAAAGTTGCTGCTAAAACCCCAGTAATCTTTCTTTTCTTCATCTAATAACCCCCTTGATATTTTTATAAAAATTTATTGTTACCTTTCCTTCGGTTACTTGACTAACAAATGTGGCAGCCACAACACAACCTCAGGAATATAGGTAATAATTAAAAGAACAACAAGTAACGCATAGAAAAATGGCATCATCGCTTTTGTCCCTTGCTGGATCGAGACCTTGCCGATCGCACAGCCGACAAACAGCACGGTTCCTACCGGTGGTGTCAATAGACCAATCCCTGCATTTAAAATGAGGACAATACCAAAGTGTACTGGATCCATTCCAAAATTCGTAACCACTGGAAGCAGGATAGGCGTCATAATTAAAATCATGGGTGCCATGTCCATTGGTGCCCCAAGCAGCAGCAACAAAATATTAATAATTAAGAGAATAATAAGTGGATTATCCGAAATACTTAAGAATAAATTGGTTACCATCGCAGGAACCTTTAAATAGGCTAAGATCCAGCCAAATGAAGCGGAAGCCGCAATTAAGAAAAACACCATCGATACTGTTCGCATCGTCCGGGTTAAGATTTTCCATAGATTCGCTAATTTTGCTTCGCGATAAACGACAAACGCTAGAATAAAAGAATATAAACAAGCAAGAGCACCAGACTCCGTTGCGGTAAACCATCCAGTCAAGATTCCGCCTAAGATAATAACCGCAGGGCTTAGTGATAATAAGCCGTGTAAAAGAATACCGCCTATTTCAGCCCTAGGTACGGGGTCTGCTTTTTGATAGCCTCGTTTCCTTGCAATAATATAACCTGTAATCATCAAGGAAATTAACATGATAAATCCAGGAACAATCCCTGCCATGAATAAACTAGCAATCGAAACGCCGCCTGCTGCTAAGGAGTATAAAACTAGATTATGACTCGGCGGAACGACTACCCCTTGAATAGCAGAAGCGATAGTAACACCAACTGCATAGTCTGCTTCGTACCCCTTCTTTTTCATCATTGGAATCATTACAGAACCAACGGAAGATACATCGGCGACAGCAGAACCGGAGATATTTCCAAAGAACAAGGCGGCCACACTGTTGACCATTGCTAGTCCCCCACGGATTCTACCGACCATTAAACTGGCAAAATTCACAATCCTTGTAGCCAGTCCACCTTCACTCATGATTTGTCCGGTCAGGATAAAGAAAGGAATCGCTAGCAAGGAAAAGGAATTCATTCCTTGGATCATTTGCTGCCCCACAACAGGAAGAGGGATCTTTAGGTAAATAACGGTTAGTAAGGATGAAGCAATAAGTGTCAGGGCAATCGGAAATCGAAATAAGATTAAAAGAACAAAACTCGAAAGTAAGATAATGATGCCAATTGTATTTGTGTCCAAGTTACAATCCCTCCTCTATGTCTTTATGACGATTGGTATTAATGTTAAAGAATTGGAGAAGAGAATAGACACAAATCATCACTCCAGTAACCGGCATGACAGCGTAGGTTATACTGCTTGGCAGCTTTGTTGCCGGCAGGGTAGAATCCAGCATCAATACCGTAAAGTCCCAGCCTTGAATGACTAGATATAAACCAAAGGCAAACGTGGATGCACTGATCATCTTATCGAGCATCGTATTAAATTTCTTTGGAAATAGATTGGTAAACGAATCGATTCCCATATGGATATACTCACGAAATCCTATTGCGATGGCCATAAAGGCAAACCAGGCGAGCAGCAGAAGCGTAATTTCTTCTGACCAAAAGAAAACAAAATTAAATAATTTTCGTGTCATAACCTGGGTGGTTACGACCAAGATTAGGGCAATTAACGACAGTAAAGTGAATTTTTCAAAAATTCCATCGATTACTAGACCTATCTTCTTGATTACATTCATAAGCCTTCCTCCAACTTGAAAACGTTTTCTTATCCTTCATTTTACGGACCTTATGAATGTTTTAAAATGTTGTTTTTTTAGGATAATTTGTGATTTTTTTAGGTTGGATGTTTTTTGTTAGTCTAGTAAACGAATTAATTATTTTAAACTTAACATGTTTATGGATTTCATTCAACTAGCCTCCAAATAAAAGATTCTCTGCCCTTTTCTATACAAAAAGAACAGAGAATCATTTTCGAATGGTTCCAAATTAAATTCGTAGGTGATTTAGACACGTCGACCGGAAACCGAGCTGCCTAGTCCGAATCCTTAACCACATATCCCTTATTTTTTAAAACTCCCCTAATTTCCTCAATATGGTCCTGATTTTTCGTTTCTAACGCGAGCTCTAACTGGGCATAGCCAGGATAAATATCCTTGCCAACATGATCAAGATGAACTGATTGAATATTGGCATCCAACTCAGCGATCGAGCCCAACACCCTTTGCATTTCACCTGGCTTATCTTTTACAATCATAGAAAAATTAGCATACCGTCCCGACTCCACCATACCACGCTCAATAATCCGCGAGATAAAATTCACATCCACATTCCCACCGCTGATAACCGCAACCACATTCTTCTCTTTAAAATTCACCTTCTGATATAAAAGTGAAGCTAACGATACAGCCCCTGACCCTTCCACCAGCAGCTTATTTCGTTCTAACAGAAGCAACATGGTTCTGGCAATCTCCATTTCATCCACACAAATAATATCATCAACATACTTTTCAACCAATGCGAAATTATGTAATCCCGGTTTCTTAACAGCAATTCCATCTGCCATTGTCGGCGTAGACTCCACCCTTACAGGCTCATGTTCAACTAACGATTGTCTCATACTCGGACAAGCCATGGCTTGAACGCCATAAACACGAACATGAGGATTTTTCTCCTTAACAGCCAATGCGATGCCACCAATGAGTCCACCTCCCCCAACTGGAACCATAATTGCTTCTACATCTGGAAGTTGCTCTAGTATTTCTAAACCAACCGTCCCTTGTCCAGCAATAACCGCGTCATCATCAAAGGCGTGGACAAAAGTCGCCCCCATCTGATCCTTTAATTCCAAAGCGTATGCAAGGGCATCATCAAACGTATGTCCCTGCAGCACAACCTCCGCTCCATACTGTCTGGTCGCAGACACCTTACTTAGCGGGGCTCCCTTCGGCATAACAATCGTACAGGGAATTCCTAACATTTGACTTGAATAGGCGACACCTTGGGCGTGATTTCCGGCGGAGGCAGCCACAACCCCTTTTTGCAATTCCGCCTCCGTTAAAGAAATCATTTTATTATAGGATCCTCTTACTTTAAAAGAACCTGTTTTCTGCAGGTTTTCCAACTTTAGATAGACCTTATTATTAGCTGAAATACTGCTAAAGGTTTGTGAAAAATCAAGTGGAGTTGTGTGGACAATTCCCTTCATTTTTTCACGAGCAAGGATAATATCATCTAGGGTTATCAATACAATACCTCCTACATCCCACTTTCTTATTGTTAGGATGTGCTTGGATAAGCGATCTATACTACTGCAATGATTAACTGCAGCTAACTGGTTCCCTACGGAACAATCCGCGGTGGCTGGACGGTCTCCTCTTCAAGTACACGAAGACCTCCAATTACTTCATACGCAGAACCAACCGATACAAGGAAATCACCTGTAATGGCCATTTTTTGTTCTTGGATCAGTTTGATTTTATCGGTTTCACCAAGTTGGCTTTGTACAGATAAAGCCTCTAATAGCTGACCGATTGTCCGAATCCAAGCACCAGATAATATTTGCTGTTCACCCAATCGATTGGCGTCTTCTTCTAAATGGAATAATTCGGATAATCCTTTTAACTCAATAAATTGTCCGATCACTTGAATCCAGAGCCCTAGGGCAACCTCTTTTTCCAATTGTAAAATTTTTTGTTCGTATTCGTTTTCATTATGCTCGCTTTTCGTATCATTCATTTGTTTAGGCACCTTGCTTACTCCCCCCTCAGAACACAAATTTGAATTATTTTATGATAAACCACTACAATCGTGTATGGATTTTTTAATAGGAAGAGACCTAGTCAAAATTCCCCCGCCTCGCATAGAGTAATAAAAAGTCTGAACACATGATAAAAATGGGCGGTGAATGAAATTGTTAGAAGTAAAAGAGTGTAAATACGGCAGGGGAATCTTTGCAACTAGAAATATTAGCAAGGGTGAACTGATACATGAGGCCCCAGTTATTATTTCTCCCAGCGACGAATACAAAAATTTGAAGAAGACGATATTTGTCGAGTATGTATTTTGGTGGGGCGAAAATTTAGAGGAATGTGCACTGGCATTAGGCTATGGTTCGCTATTTAACCATTCCTATACACCAAATGCATTATATAAGCTCAACTTAAATCAGAAAACGATTGACTTTTATGCCTATACCGATATTAAAGAAGGCGAAGAAATCATGATTAATTACAATGGTGATCCCGGAAATGATAAGCCGGTATGGTTTGATGTTCTTTAAAACTCCTATATAAAGATTGAAGGGACCTAATAGGTCCCTTTTATGTTCTTACTGGTAAAGGATATCATCTCTTAAGGATGCGACTCTTGTTAAAGCTTGATCAATATCAGCTTCACTTACACCATAATGAGCAAGGGCCTTATGTAAATGGTTGACAATTGCATTAAAGTGTTCAGGCTGCAAATTCATCCCTTGATGAGCTTTCGCCATGGATTGACCAGAATATTGTTTTGGTCCACCGAGAGCAAAGCTGATAAATTTGGTTTGGTGACTCTTTTGTTTTTCCATATCGGTGTGTTCAAAAAATTGATTGACAGTCTCATCCTTTAACACCAGTTCATTATAAAAAAAGTCGACCACTTTTCCAATTGCCTCTTGCCCGCCAATTTTTTCATAAAGACTTTGTTCCATGAATATTCACTCCTATACTGTTAAGTACAAAACTATTTTCCTCAGAAAAATTGTTAATATACACACTTAACGAAACCTCGTCAATTGAATAAATTTCTATCGTTAGAAAAAGATAAGAAAAAATTAGTTAAGGGGTATTTTCAGATGCAAACTAATAAGATCCTTAAACCGTTAAAATTAAGCCCAAATAATTTAAAACCGGATGCAAAGTTAACCGCACCTGAAATGGGAAAACTCTGGGCAACTTATGTTGGCAATAGTATGTCAGCCTGGATATTAAGGTACTTTCTTAAACATGTGGACGATGATGATATTAGATTGATCTTGGAAAACGGCTTAAGTTTATCTGAGGATTTTATGCAGAGAATCGAGCAAATCCTTTCAAAAGAGAACTTTCCTACTCCCATTGGTTTTACAAAAGACGATGTAAATCTTGGAGCTCCTCGTTTATTCCAAGATGAATTTTACGTTCACTATTTAAAGTATGTAGCAAAAGCAGGGCTAAGTTTATATAATGTGGCGATTCCTTTAGTGCTAAGAGAAGATATCAGAGACTTTTTTGTTTATTGTAATGTCTCTACGATTACTTTTCTCGGTCAGTTGAACGATGTTTTAATGATGAAAGGTCTTATCATAAAACCTCCAATACTGCCCATACCCGAAAAAGTAGATTTTATAAAAAAACAAAACTACTTAAAAGGATTTTTGGGAGAAGTTCGCCCACTCCACGCACTGGAAGTCACACATCTTTACGATAACATTGAAAATAACACAACCAGCAAAGCCTTATTAATTGCATTTAGCCAGGTTGCAAAAAATGAAGAAGTTCAACAATTTCTCATTCGCGGCCGTGAAATAACAGACCGATCCGTGAAGCAATATAGTGAAAAATTACAAAAGGATAATTTACCTTTCCCCTCTCAGTTAGACCATTTAATAACGGAATCTACCTTTTCACCATTTTCCGATAAATTAATGGTCTTTCACAAGGTTGATATGTTCTCGATGAAGATAAGGTCGTTTGGAAATTCAATAGCGGTAAATGGAAGAAGAGATATTGGGTCCATGTATATGCGATCACTTGCAGAAATGTTGGTTTACGTTGAAGATGGAGCCAATATATTGATTGAGAATGGCTGGATGGAGGAGCCTCCGAAAGCGGCCGATCGATCCGATTTAGCATCCAATAAATCTTAGTTATTGGATGCTTTTATTATGATTATTTTACCAGTAAATCCTCTAAAGCGGGTTGGAGTAATGGGTAGGAGAATTCAAAGCCTTCTCCCTTCAAAACTTCCGGAATAACATGCTGTCCTTCTAATACAAGTGCACTCTTTTGCCCAAGTACCCATTTCATTGCTAAGGTTGGTACCGGCAGCCAATGCGGGCGGTGTAAAACGGATCCAATCATTTGACCAAACTCCTTCATTCTAACTGGAGCAGGTGCTGTGACATTGACCGGCCCATGCAATGGTTTATCTAAAACATAATGAATCGCCCGAATAACATCCGTCACATGTACCCAAGAAACCCATTGCTCACCAGAACCAACAGTTCCTCCAGCAAACAATTTATATGGCATTACCATCAATGGAAGTGCCCCGCCTTCTCGGCCAAGCACGACTCCAAATCTCATAAAAACTGCCCGAATACCAGCTGCTTCAACTTGCTCCGCTTGCTTTTCCCAGTCATGAACCGTTCTACCTAAAAAATCATCGGCAATTTCTCTAGATTCTTCCGTATAAACAGTATTTTGGGACGCTGGGTATACTCCGATGGCACTTGCATTGACAAGAACATTGGGCCTTTTTTCCAATCCGTTGATAATCCGAATCAGTTCCTTTGTAGCCATCATCCGGCTGTCATATATTTGCTCTTGATGACTCCTATTCCATCTACCCTGATTGATCGAAACACCTGCTAAATTAATAAATGCATCTGCACTTCGTATTTCATCCTCAGGTGATGCCCCTTCGGTCAGCCAATTCACATATGTAGCTTTTCCAGATGGCATATGTGCCGTTCTTGTTAATATAATGATTTCATGCCCTTTTTTTAAAAGGAAGTTGGTCAATTTTTGGCCGATAAATCCTGAACCACCAGCGATAACAATTTTCATCTTATCCCTCCCATCATTCATCTATTTTTTTCCAATGATTATAAATGAATTCCTTAAACAATTCATTGAGTTGTGTCTTTTTTTGATTTTTCAACCATTCTACCTGATCAATCGGCAGTTTTAGTTTAAATTGAATATCTTCATCCGGCATCTCTACTTTTCTAATTTCTTCTAAAGTGATGCCTTCTTCGATATTCGGAAACCAAGGATCATTCTCATTCACCTGTTCCAAAAAATAATAGTCATCAGGGTCATTAAGTTCACTAAATAAATTAAGCTGCGGCAAACCCCCTGCTAAGACTTTTACATGCATAATCGAATGAAGCACTCTGCCATCTTCTAATTCTATTTCAATAATGAGATTATCTTCCTTTTTATATTTCTTTACGACAACCTCACTGACGATGATGTCCAACTCTAAAGTGAATCCTGAACTTGCTGCAAAAACATAGATCGCACTTTTAAATACGTGGATGTTTTCTCCATCAATTTTCACTGATTTAACTACTGCCATAATGGTTCCCCCAAAAAGTTGTTTCTTCGTAAATAGTAATAAATATGTATTGGATTATCTATCATCATAACACCAAATGAGCTTTTTGAGGATGAAAAATGGTCTGGGATAAGTTCGATTACTGAAGTAAAAACTAAATCATAACTAAAAAAGGAGTGTTTACTGATGGTAAACGAAAAAAATAATCAGAGTGTTGATGACAATACAACGGGACAGCACAAAAAAACGTTAGATGATATTAAAAAGAAAAGTCCGATGAATTGGGGCGTGTTAGACATTGCGGAAAGTGTTCAGCATCAAAATACAAGGGAGAATTAATTTTATACATCCAAAAGGAGAGTGGTCAAAAAAGCCGCTCTCCTTTTCGAATTTAAGTGATAATAAAGGCTTCATCGTTCACAAGCAGACTTTTTACTTCCTTTGGGTCAACAGGTTTGCTAATAAAATTTCCTTGAGCATAGTCGCAAGCTCTATTGACAAGGAAATCATACTGTTCCCCATTTTCCACGCCCTCGGCAACGACATTAATTTTTAAACTATGGGCCAAGGAGATAATAGCAGAGGCAATCTTTGCATCTGCGTCGTCCCTTTCGATATTAACGATAAAGGAGCGGTCAATCTTTAGTATATCAATTGGGAAAAATTTTAAATAGCTAAGTGAAGAAAACCCGGTTCCAAAATCGTCAATCGATATCTTAATCCCTAGTTGTTTTAATTCTTGTAAAACAATCACTGCTTCTTCTGGATTCTTCATGACAATTCCTTCTGTCACTTCCAATTCCAGCGAGTTAGGTGACAACCCTGTCTCTTCAAGAACAGAGATGATCATTCCAACCAAGTTCTGTCTTTGAAATTGTTTTGGTGACAAATTGACACTAATCGTTAAATCACCGAAGCCTAAATCCTGCCATTCTTTACACTGCCTACAGGCCTCTCGCAATACCCACTCCCCAATAGGGTTAATAAGGCCCGTTTCTTCGGCGATAGGGATAAAGGCATCTGGGAGAATAATTTGATTCAATTTATTTTTCCATCGAATTAAAGCCTCCATCCCGTTTATTTCACCTGTATGTAAGTTTACTTTAGGTTGGTAATAAAGGATAAATTCATTTTCATCCAATGCTTTTCTTAACAGAATCTCTAGGTCCATCCGTTTATTAGCATGATGTTTCATATCAGGATGGTATAAACTATAGCAGCTTCTTCCTAGTTCCTTCGAACCATACATCGCGAGGTCAGCATTTTTAATGAGAGAATTAAGGTCTGTCCCATCTTTTGGATAAAAACTAATCCCCATGCTGGTTGAGATATTGAGCTTTTGTCCCTTAATCAGGAAAGGGGCTGCCATCACTTCCATAATTCGATCGCAGATTTCAGTAATTTCTTTTTCACTAGATAATTGAGGGATAAGAATGATAAATTCATCCCCGCCAAACCGGGCCAGTTTAACCTCTCTATGATCTGTCGCGGCTTGCAGCCTTTTTGAAACTTCCTTTAGCAGCAAATCGCCCGCTTCGTGTCCCAAGCTATCATTTACGACCTTGAAATAGTCCAAGTCAAGTAAAATAAAACCCAATATGCTAGAGGATACGTTCTTTTGGGTGATATGCTCCTCTATAATGGACTGGATTGCCCATCGATTAGGCAGATCCGTTAAGGCATCATGAAAGGCCATATGTTTGATTTGTGCTTCAGCTCTTTTTTTATCACGAATATCTCGGCATAGAGCAAAATACATTTGATTTTCACCAATATGAATCAGGCGAATATTGATATCAACCGGAATTTGAGTATCGTCTTTCCCCGTCATTAAATCTTCGAAATTACTAGAGGCCTGCTCTTTAGAATCAATTTTTAAGTGTTTTATTTTTTCAGGAAGCTTGGAAAAAACCATTTCAGTACTCATCCTAAGTAGTTCTTCCTTGGAAAAGTTTAAAACTTCGCAAGCAGTTGGATTGACTTCTGTAAACATTCCGTCTGTTCCGATTAAGAAAAAACTATCCGCGGCTTGCTCTGTTAAGCTTCTGAACTTCTCTTCACTTTCTTTTAAGCGATTTTCAGCTCTGACACGGTCGGTTATCTCTAATGCAAAACCCAGTAAAAAGTCCTCATCAGATTCATCAATGTGGATGATGGTTTTTCCAGAAAACATATGATGTTCCTCACCTTTGTATCCACTTGGAAATTCCCTGGTGATTAGCTGCCGCTTCTTCCAAACTTCAAGGTCATAAGCTCGATTAAGTTTGGCGATTTCAAGGGGAAAGTAATCAAAGATCGTTTTTCCAACGATTTTATCCAAACTTACCCCATTCGAAAGGCAAACTTGCTTGTTAGCATAGATGGTGCGCCCTTCCGGATCTTCTAAAAAGATATTTATTGGTAATGCATCCAGTATACTAAGATATAAGGATTCATTTACGCGAATTTGCTTTGAGAGCTTCTGGTTTTGCCGTTCAAGTTCAGCGACTTGTGAACGCAGCTTTTCTAATTCGATTGCTTGCTGAATAGACTGAACGTTCATCTATACCCTCCTCAAAATAGATAGGATCTTGTATTTTTATTTAAAGTAGTTGATTTTTGATTTGTAAAAACTGATTACATATATTTCTATTATATAACATTATATAATAGGAATATTTGCTCACTTTTTTGATTTAAGAACGATTTATGAATATGAAAGAAAAAAATGAAGCGCGAGCGTGGGTACCCGTATAAAATATCTAATTAAGGGCATTTTATAGATAGGACTTGTAGCTCAAGTGATAGAGCAACTTGCAGTCATCCTATGAAGACTGTAACGTATCTTGTGGGTTTGAATCCCACCAAGTCCTATTAAATGAAGAAGCTCCTGACATCATCGTTAAATAGATGATGCCAGGAGCTATTTTTTTCGTGTATTTGGAACCGATTATATCCCGCCACCCTCGTCATGAATGGTGCTGTTTTCTTTACGGATGTTGGCATATAGGCTTAATGTCCCTAAAGCAGCGATTAAAGTACTTAAGATAACGATAATATTGTAAAAATTAGTCTTGATCAATAGATTAATTAAAGTATAAGAAATCACCAGTGACGCTAATGGTGATATCAGCCATACCTTCAAAATCTTTCTAATTACCGCTTTTTGCCAAAAACCAATCCCTTTTTGTGATGCCCCAATTCCTAAGATCCCACATGTGGTTACTTGTGTTAAAGGAATCGGCAATCCAAAAATAGAGGCAATCGTAACTAATGCTCCACCAGTAAAAGAAACAGCACTACCCTCTAATAAAGATAGTTTGGTAATTTTCTTCCCATTGGTCTCGATCACCCTGCCCCCCAAGAGAATCGCACCTAATGCAACAAATAATCCTCCGATCCAAATCCCTTTAGATGTAGAAATCATCCCTGCTCCAACTAACGGTCCCACCGCATTGGCCACATTATTCATCCCTGCAGAAAAGGCTTCAAAGCATCCCCCCAAGACAAGGATTCGCCCCAGCCATTTTTTCCATTTCCCTTGCTTTGTCAAACTTGGCCAGCGCTTTTCGGATTTGGCAATGAGCTTACCAAAAATAAATGTAATGATAAATGAGACAACTGGAACTATGACCCAAAATGCAATAATAACTATTAGACTATTAATGAATAAACTTTTAAAAGCAATTCCGGCACCTACAATGGCACCAACGGTAACTTCACTAGTCGATAATGGAATTCCCATTAGATTTGCTATAAACAATGTAAGGGTTGCCCCTGCCAGAATAAGAACCACTAGTTCAATTGTAAGTATTTTTGAAGGAATTATTCCACTTCCAATCGTCTTTACAACCTCTCCGCCACCAAGAACGGCACCTAAAAAAGCGGCGATGGCTACTAACACCATAGCAAGCCATTTATTCTTGATCGCATCTGCACCATAGGCTGACCCCATTGATGCGGCCGTTCCGCTTGCTCCAATATTCATCGCGAAGAAGAATGCTATGATATAAGCTAAATACGTCCAAAACATATCAATCTCTCCTTATGTATGTCTATCTATCTAGCAGAATAAATCTCGCAATGTTCCGAAATTTCAATTCATACTATTCAGGTAGGATTAATTTTATATTATACAATTCTTTTTTATAATAAGCAACATCCAAATTACTTATGTCACGGAATTTTTTAAATATTTCTTATTAAAGCTAGTTTGATGTGAAGTCTTTTAAAAGTTTATAAAGCAGAAAATGCTATAACCCACTAAGGCTATAGCATTCTTTATCATATTTATAACTCTAATGTTGCACTCTTAATGCCACGCGGCGAATTTTTCCTGAATCGGTTTTGGGCAGTGCTTCCATATATTCAATAACACGCGGATACTTGTAAGGTGCAGTTAAGTTTTTTACAAAGCTTTGCAATTCTTTTGTTAACTCAGGTGTACCGTCAATCCCATCTTTTAATACCACACAGGCTTTTACAACATTTCCTCTAACAGGTTCCGGAGATGGGACGACAGCACACTCTTTTACTGCTTTATGTTTCATTAACGCATCTTCCACTTCAAAAGGTCCAATCGTATAGCCGGAACTGATGATGACATCATCTTTTCTTCCTTGGAACCAATAATAGTTTTCCTCATCTCTATATGCTCTATCTCCCGTTAGAAAATATTCATCAAGATAGGATGCGGCAGTGGATTCTGGATTTTTATAATAGTGTTGAAATAAGGCTGGGAAATCCTTTTTAATCGCAATTGTCCCAACTTCCGTTACGGGAGCAGGCTGGCCTTCTTCGTTAACAACTTCAATATATTCTGGCATTAATGGCTGGCCCATTGAACCTAATTTACTCTCATCAATATTTAAATTAGCTATCAATAAAGTACTTTCGGTTTGGCCGTACCCGTCACGAATAAGGATGTTAAACTCATTTTTAAAAACGTCAATAACTTCACGGTTCAGTGCCTCACCAGCGGAAACAGCAGTATGTAAAGCTGCTAAATCGAAGGTTGAAAGATCATCTAATTTTGCCATCATCCGATATTCGGTAGGTGTACAGCATAATACATTAACCTTATTGTCCTGAAGCAGCTGTAAATATTTATGAGGCTGGAATCTGCCATTATAGACAAATCCAGTTGCACCGGAACCTAAAATCGATAAAAACGGACTCCAAACCCATTTTTGCCAGCCTGGTGCAGCTGTTGCCCAAACAAGATCATACCCACTAATATTCAGCCATTTTGAGGCAGCAATTCGTAAATGTGCATAACCCCATCCATGACTGTGAACAACACCTTTTGGCTGCCCGGTTGTTCCAGATGTATATGCCAGGAAGGCTACATCTTCTTTCAAGGTATCCGCATCGGTGAAGGTTTCTGATTCATCCTCAGCTAATGCTTCCATAGAAAGCCAGTTAGGTACCTCCTGACCGAAGGCAATCTTAAATTGAAGAAATGGTGTTTCCTCTGTTATATTTTCAAATTCTTTGACCAAATTGTAATAAGAAATAACAGCTTTTGCCTCTGAGTGATTCAAGCGATATAATAAATCCTTTGCCCGAAGCAATTCAGAAGATGGACTTATGACAATCCCTGCTTTTAAACAGGCTAAATAAATCACATATGACTCAATTAAACGAGTCGTCATGACAACTACACGATCGCCTTTCTCTAGTCCTAATTTCGTTAATCCATTTGCAAACTTATTCGCTTTCTTATTGAGTTCATCATAAGTAATTGTTTGAGTTTCACCGGATTCATTTACCCATTTCAAAGCAATTTTCTCAGATACATGCTTTGAGATTTCACTTGCTAAATTAAAGTGTTCTGGTGCAATTAATGATTTTAAATCCACGGTTGTCAATCTCCAATCAGTTAAATTAAAACACACATATTGTTAATTAAAATTTTGTGCATTTTGAGAATTAGTACCTAGTAATAGTACAAGCCTTTAAAAATTATATACATACTATAATACCACTTTGAATTTGAATGTAAATTATTTAACATCGAAGTTCACTTAATCGTAGGATGTATTAACTAGATAATTGATATTCCCCCAACACAAATGGTGCCTGGCACCATTTATAATCTCGGCATAAAAAAAATAGGAGAAAATCAGTACCATGTACTGATTTCTCCTATTACCAAAAAGCAAAAACGTGTTACAGTGTTAAAGTACTTATTCAAAAAATATAACTAAATTTCAAAATCCACAATAATAGTATCTTCCAAGCCAATCTCCTTCAAGTAGCTAAAAACTTCTTGATGTGCTGGATGCGGCCCATAGTTTACTACGGAAGTTTTGTCTTCAAAGCGGATCGTCAAGCCCATTTCATAACCCTGACTTCGGTTTGAAAAATTGGCCCCCTGCTGAATGTCTACAATCCCAGGTATCACATCTTTTAATAATAACGTCCTGCGAATTAATTCTTCTTTTTGTTTTTCGGTCGTTTTTGGTGAAAACTTTAGTAAGACAATATGCTCAATCATGATGTGACTCCTAGTTTACGATTCAACTTTTCCTTATCAAAACCGGCAATTTGCTTGTATCGATTAGAAATTCCCTCCAATTCCTCATAGGAAACCACATCTTCTAAATCGATAAAACCATGAGGGGCACGTTCTTCAACCATTTGCATCACCACTTCTGGACCATTCTTCCGATTTAATAGAACAATATTTGCTGTTGCTTCTAACCTAGCTTCTTCATAGACCTTCAATGCTAGCTCAGCATCCCGATATTCCAAAATCGCTTCTCCCAATGCATCAGCATCAAGGATCGCTTGTGAAGCACCATTCGATCCAATTGGGTACATTGGGTGTCCCGCATCACCTAATAAGGTTACCCGCCCAAAGGTCCATTGCGGCAGGGGATCACGGTCAACCATTGGGAATTCATAAACAGCATCTGTTTCTTCGATCAGCTTTGGTACATTCAGCCAGCCAAAATCCCATGACTCAAAAGCCGGTGCAAAGATCTCCTTGTCAATTTTCCGATTCCAATCTGCCCTTGAAGGCATTTCGTCACCGACAGCTAGTTCCGCAATCCAGTTAACAAGCGATTTTCCTTTCGCAGCTGTATCAGGGCAAACGGGATAGGCAACAAATTTTTGATCCTGGTAGCCTGCCATAATCATCGATCTTCCTGTTAGGAAAGGTGTAGATTCTGTAATACCACGCCATAATATACGGCCGCTAAATTTAGGTATACCTTCATCCGGATAATAAAATTTCCTTACAACAGAATGGATACCGTCCGCACCAATCATGATGTCAGCATGGTGGGTCCCAAGACTCTCGCCTGTCTTTCGATTTTCAAACTGAGCTACCACTATGTCACCAAAGGTTTGGAAGGATTTTAAATGGTGTCCAGTAAACACCGACTTCTCCCCAAGTTCTTTTTTGACCGCTTCTAATAGCAGCATATGCAGCTTTCCCCGATGGGTGGAATATTGCGCCCAGTGGTACCCCGCTTCTATTCCTCGCGGCTCACGCCAAATATTTTGACCGAATTTGTTAACATAAATAAGCTCGGCTGTAGGCAAGCCAATCTTTTCTAGCTCATCCGCTAAACCTAGTTCGGTTAAAACTCTTACTGCATGTGGTAAAAGATTAATCCCAACACCTAGAGCTTTAATCGTTTCTACGCTTTCAAAGACACGCACTGACACGCCAACGCGGTGAAGTTTCAAGGCGGTCACAAGCCCGCCAATACCACCGCCAACTATCATGGCTGATTTGATATTAGTCATATGAATCTCTCCTTGTTCTGCAAAAACTTGCTGATTATTCTTAATTATTACATAAATAATAAATATTTCAATAATAAAAAATACGAGATTCGAAGCAATGTTCACAAAATTTTCACTTACGAGAAAATAAAAACTACAGCTATAATACGAAAGATAAAATAGAAAGGATGATAGTGTATTGCCATCAACTAGGAAAGAAAGTATTTTATTTGGTACAATGATGTGTTTTGGAATGGTTTTAGTTATGACGGTTTATAATTTATTACTAAATGGATTGTTTGGTGAAATACCAGTAGGTGAAATGTTTGTCGAAGGGATCATTGGATTTGTCATTGCCTTGCTTTTAGATCTATTTATTGTTGGTCCAGTAGCTAAAAAAGTAGCCTTCATGCTTCCTTATGGCAAATCTAAAAAAATCTATGTCATTCTTGCAATCTCATTTTGCATGGTAGTAGGAATGGTTCTGTTTATGTCCCTGTATGGATTAGCAACTGCCTATCTAGTAAACGGACTAAGCCCAGCGATTATTACAGACTACTTATCCATAGTAGTTAAGAATTTTATAGTTGCTTTCCCTCTACAACTTTTAATTATGGGACCGGTTGTTCGGTATTTGTTCGTTAATTTTGTAAAGGGTAAGAAACCCATGAGAGTTGCATAGGAAAATGTGCAACGGTAAATATAAAATGCCTAATTCCTCTTTATTTTAATTGAGAAATTAGGCATTTTTTTATTTCCACTCTAATCGATGCTAACATCTAACATATTTGCGTTTGAAACCAAGCTTCCTCCCTCTATCTATTTCCTTTTGAATACTTTCGGAAGCAAGCAGAGTACTGCTTTTTTTCTTGTCCCGCCTGATTTCGACTGGTCCAACTGCCTTTGCGGTTTCAACCGCCTTATCATGGAGCGGCAAATAGGAAATCCCAACAGTGTAAATAAAATTATTCATAGCGGATTTTGACCGATCAGGAGAATTATGTATCGTATTTTCTACCTGATCAAGCATACCGGAAATCTTGCTTGCACTAAATTCACTGTCCGGGCGATTACCCAAAAGCCAGCAGTAACAGCTCCAGCCTGCCGACATTCTAAGTTCTTCACCGCTTGAGATCCATTTATCAGCAACATCTTGCGCAATTTCGGTTTCAGCCAAAGTTACTGAAACCACAAAATCGGACAGCATATAAAAATACGCCGCATCCATCCAACGCTCAAAATCAGCCTCAGTCATTGTCATTGGGTCCGAAATGATGCCGGCAAAATACATGGCATCGTAGTTCCCTGTGGCGTAAAGCTGCTCGGCTAATCGCTGATTTTTTTTGATTTTCTTTGCGAGCGGCTTCATGGCGCCTGTAGCCACTCCAAAAAGCGGCTCGTGTGCACCATTACTTAAGTAAGTCTTTTTTATTCGTTCCTTGCCGAGCGCTTCTAGTTCCTGCATAACCATTTCAAAATCCATCGTTTTGCACTTCCTTCATTAATAAACATATCATTTTGATTGTAGCACCCGAATACGGAACCCTGCACCAAAATTTGGCAGCTTTTTATAAGATAATTTCCCTATCGTTACACGAGCTTATGCGCATACCACTTCTTCCCTTTAAATCGCCAAACAAAGATCAGTGTCCGCATCCCCCATTCAATATTCATCGCCACCCAAACACCGATAATTCCAAATCCTAAAGTAATCCCCAATAAATATCCTAGGACTACCCTCAATAGCCACATCGATAGCAAGGATGCAATCGATGTAAAAGTGGAATCCCCTGCTGCCCTTAAAGCCGAGGGCATAATGAAGCTTGCTGGCCACAACAATGGATGACCGACTGCAGAGATTAAAATAAGCATAAAAATGGTTGGGATAATCTCAGCCGGCGGACTGAACAGTTTGATTAATAATGGAAACAAAGGTAGTAACACGGCATCCGCCAGCACAAACAGAATCGTGCCAAGTCCAATCATGGACATAATAAATTTCCTAGCATCCTGGACGTTCCTTCTTCCAATACATTGTCCCACAACCGTTACGATGGCAATACTTAATGAATTGGGTCCTATTTGAAATAGCAAGGCAATCGAATTCCCAATGGCATAAGACGTCAAAGCAAGGGTTCCTAATTGCACAATAAATGTTTGAGTTAACAGCTTACCACCATTGAAAAATAACTGCTCCGCCGCGAATGGAAGCCCTATAAACATTACTTTCTTTAAAATAGCAACATCAATATGCACCGCATTCTTCAACTTAAATCGGATTGTATCATTGTATTTAATGATATAGATTAAAGAAGCAACTACACCTAATAATCTTGCAAAAATGGTGGAAATCACAAGACCTTCTACGCCCATATCAAAAATGGTAATCAGTAAAACATTAAGAATGGTATTGGTTAAATTCATTAGTAAAGATAAATTCAAGCATGGTTTGGTCTCGCCGACTCCTCTTAATGCCCCCGTTACAGCTTGGAATATGGCAATAAGCGGATAAGAAAGACAACTGCCGATTAAATAAATTCGGGCATTATAAAAGACATCTGCCTCTGCTTTACCAAACAAAAGGTTTAATGTTGGTGTATGAAAACTAATTACCAGTGCACTAAGAATAACTGAAAATAAAGTAACAGCTGTTATAGCTTGTGTGGCTGTTTTGGACACCATCTCCGCATTTCCACTGCCCTTATATTGGGCAACCATTACGGTACCTCCTGTTGCGACCGCAATAAAGACGTTCACTAAGAAGATATTCAATGAATCTACCATACTCACAGCACTAACCGCAGCAACCCCTGCAGAGCTAACCATGGCTGTATTTAACAGACTCATAATGATCAAGAATGCCTGGTCAACAAAAATAGGCATTATGATTGCAAATAATTTCTTGTAATCGATCGATTCTCCAGTAAAATACTTATCCAACAAAAAAACAGTTCTAGGTTTTATTCTCACTGCGAGTTTATTCATACCGCTACACTTCTTTTCGATTTGTTATGTAATCAATCATAATTGTCAAATTAATATGGACTATTATAGCACTAATTATGGAAGAGATAAGGGATTTTTTTTTTTTGTATCTTATAATATTTTTAACTAAAAACAAATCCAAAGAATAAAACACTGCTCTTATCTATATGAAATCCTTCAGATAATTATTATCTGATTTCAAATGGCAAAAATATGTGATTAAAAGTCATATTTTTCAAAAAAAATACCACTTCTTGTTTTAAATGGTCTATATTAATAAAATGAAGGGTAATAAAATTAGTGGATACGTAAGCTCACTTCTCCATATGGAATTTGAAAGGGCTTGTAATAAATTTAATTGGAGGATAAGGAGGATTATTTTATGTTTTTATCCTGTCCCGTTTTGGCTGCACTTTTAGGGATGCTGATTGCGCAATTTGTAAAAATACCGATTCATTTTATCTCAACAAGGGAATGGAAATGGAATTTGATGTTTAGCACCGGCGGAATGCCGAGCTCCCATACATCTACCATAATCTCCTTAACGACAGCGATTGGATTAATTGCTGGATTCAAATCAAATGAATTTGCGATTTGTGTTGTTGTGTCTGCGATTGTTATGCATGATGCGACTGGTGTTCGCAGACATGCAGGCTACCATGCCGAAATTTTAAACACTTTATTAGTTGATTTCAATAAACTAATCGAAGCATTAAAGAACCCAAATATAAAAATGCCCGAGTCTCGAGAGAAGTTAAAAGAATTATTAGGTCACCAGCCAATAGAGGTTTTTGGTGGAGCCATCACAGGCATCATCATTGGTATGGTTACCTATTATCTATATCCGTTCTAAATCTAAAACACATCAACAATCCACCGTAATTCAACGGTGGATTGCTTTAGTAAATAATGATTTAAGCGAATCGATAATAAATCAATAAAAAAGTCGCAAGGACAAATATAAAATTCAAGAAAACAAAGATAAATTGATCAATTTTTGTTTTATGCATTTTGATTGGCGGGTTGTAGAATGATACACCTTCAATGATAAAGATTAATAACACAATATGAATCATAAAATGACCAATCACTTCAGTCATACCGAATAACATGGTGGTAGAGATAAAAATACCTGTTACAACAAATCCTAATACTCTATTTAAAATACCGACAACTAATAAATAACCTACGACAAATTCTATAAACGCAGCCATCACCACAAATAGATCTGGTGCAAAACCAAACGTAGGTACGTGATGGTGAATGACAATATCTAAGGCCATATCTGGGTAAACCCATTTTTCAACCGCTACCCAGCTAAGCGATAAACCAGTTCCTAAATATAAAAAAGGAAAACCTACTTTTTCCAGCCTTGTATTTCCTACCAATAAGACACCAATGATGGCAACATAGAATCCGTAGTCTAACATATAGAAAATGCCATGGTGAATTGTTACATAAATAAATAATCCTAATAATAAAGTTGCACCCATTTTCGTCGAGATATGGTGTGGGATTAATAAAAATCCAATCGTCATCCATGTTAAGACGACAGCTGCAGTATTATGAATATGAAACTCAGGTGCAAATAATGTTCCATTGACCATCTGGATGGTCAGTGCTGCGGCGGTTCCATATTTTAGTATATAACGTGAATATTTTCTTAAACTAGAGAGACGGTCTTCCCACTTTTTCATTGGTCCCCAGTCAGCCATTTTCGGAATAATTAACGTCAAAGAAGCTAACACAACGGCTGCCACTATTGCTAAAAATATAAACGCCGGTGATACGATATGTTCGATTGACTCCTTATGCGGCTCAACATTTGTGAACCACTTCACATGAGCATCGGCAAAAAAAGGAGTCATAATAAGGCCCAACATTAATAGAATCTGAAATATCTTTTTCATCTGTAAATCCCCCTTGATAACATAAACAATATGAATATAGTGTTAATATACATGATAAAATAGTCCCGTAACCGGACCATTTTTGAACATTATGTGAATTAATTCACATAAAATCTAATCAGAAATCTGAATAACATATTCAACCGTAAAAAAAAGAGATTGTCCACCCAACTTCCTAATAAAAAACTTTAAAGTGGATGGTATAATTTCAGGATAATTGGATGGTTATTTAAGAATGGAGATGCGTTATTATTATTATAAACTATATTGATTTAATAAATTTACTGTATCGAGGTGTATCATGAATATAATGCTTGCTTTGGTTACGCTTATTTTAATTTTCGCTGTAGTTTCTACTATACTATTAACTGGGAAGTCAGATGAAAACTACAGCAGTTCCACAAAAAGAAATACGATGAATTTGACTTTAATATATGTTGTCATTATTTTTCTAGCATTAATTTCACTAGGAATCTACATTTGGTTAACCTAGTGAAAAATAATTTAATAATATGCTATGATGTTAAACGGAGATGATTCGATATGACATGGACAATTATTTCAATAATCCTCATTAGTCTATTAAAAATATTAGTTACTTGCCTCCCAACCGGTCCAGTAGAATGGTTAATCAGGAAATTCGAAACCCATTCAAAACTTGGTGATGAGAATATCACCTTGATCATTGACGGAAGACGTCTCGAAGGTGACGACAAAACGAAGGTGATTAATGACTTTAACGAAGCAATATTTCTAAAGAAACACTATATATTTCCAGGCACCGAGGAATTATATTTAAATCCTGAGAACAGTGACAGTCCCATTGTGATTGAAACTATAAGAGGCAATAAAGATTTGAAGTTATTTGTGTACCGATACAAAGATCGCGTTGATGTAGTAAAGCAGTTTAAAAAGAAATTGGTTGCGTATAGTCTCATGTCCGAGAGTCTTCAAAAGTCTTCTATTTAATCGAAAGACTGAGGAAGATATAAACCGGCTCAATATCTATCAGAAGAAATTATGGCTCAGTTCAGTTTACTGAGCCTTTTCTTATACTTTCATGCTTTTTATTATCTATATGATTTCACCTTCCATGGTATGGTACACTAGAAGGTACAAAGTATGAGATTACATAAGAGGTGGCAAGATTGAAAACAGTTTTAGTGATTGGTGGCGGTATTACAGGATTAACTGCCCTGTATGAGTTACAAAAATGGAAGAATTCCAATGGAACAGACGTCAGGCTAGTTCTGGCAGAAGCATCCAATCAACTCGGAGGGAAAATTCGAACCATAATACAAGATGATTTTGTCATGGAAGCCGGAGCGGATTCGATTGTTGCCCGTAAAATGGAAGAAATGACATTATTCGAAGAACTTGGTCTAGGAAAGGAAGTTGTTTACAATGCGACTGGACGTTCCTTTATATATTCAGATGGACAATTGAAGCTAATCCCGGAGGATGCTGTCTTTGGAATCCCTGCAAGCATTGAATCGCTGGCGAAGAGTACACTCGTGTCTGCAGAAGGAAAAGTGGCGGCACTGCAGGATTTTTATACAAAAAATGAAACGTTCACCAAAAATGATTCCATCGGTTCCTTTCTTGAGCATTTTCTAGGAACAGAATTGGTGGAAAAACAAATTGCCCCAGTCCTGTCCGGCGTCTATTCCGGGAAACTCAGTGACTTGACACTGGCATCAACCCTTCCATATTTAATCGATTATAAGGAACAATATGGAAGCATCATAAAAGGGCTCGAAGCGAATAAACAGAAATTTAAAGGCGGAGAAAGAAAGTTTCTTTCCTTTCAAAATGGCTTAGGCTCAGTGATTGACGCATTGGAAGAAAAGCTTGCTGATGCTGAAATCTTAAAAAATACAAAAGTGACCAATATTGAAAAAAACAGCAGTCGATATCAAGTGTTTCTTAACAATCAGGAAATCATCGAAGCAGATTTCGTAGTACTTAGTATTCCGAATACAGCTGCCGAAAACTTAATCGATGATCCGGATCTAAAAAACGAATTTTCAAGATTCAAAAATAGTTCACTAATTAGTGTTTATGTGGGCTTTGACGTACCTGACAGCGTACTTCCCGCAGATGGAACGGGGTTTATTACTGCAAATACAGATGAATTGTCCTGCAACGCCTGTACATGGACAAGCCGGAAATGGGAGCATACCTCAAAATCTGGCAACTTGCTTGTTAGACTCTTTTATAAAAACAGCCATCCTTCCTACGCTTCATTAGAGAGAATGGAGAAAGAGGAACTGCTTAAGATTGCACTGGGCGATATTCATAAAAGTCTTGGGATTAGCGCCACCCCAGTTGCCAGTGAGGTCACGAAATGGGCCGATCAAATGCCCAATTATTTGATTTCCCATCCTAAAAGTGTAGAGGCGCTTGAAAGCAAAATGGCTGCCGATTACTCAGGAATCATCCTGGCCGGTTGTTCCTATTATGGAGTCGGTATCCCAGACTGTATCCAAAACGGGATAGATTCAGCAAGGAAAATCATTCAAACGTTATAATAGAAAAGGATAGCCGCCTATTAGGAGCTATCCTTTTAACTTAATTTTGTTATTGCATAAAGGGCATCCGCAAATCTTTTAATTCCTTCATGAATATTTTCTTCATTCTCCCTAGAAAAGGTAAATCGGACAAATCCCTTCTCAGAACCCATTGTGGAACCCGGGACAAAAATCACGCCCCTTTTAATGGACTCTTCTAATAATTGAATCTCATTCACCGCTTTTTTTAACCTGCACCAAATATGAATGCCGCCATTAGGAATCGTAAAATCAACCTCTTCCTTTAAAAAGGACTGAAGACTAACAACAATTTGATCTCTTCTGCTTTCTAACTGTTTAGCCAAATTCTTGATATGTGATGTGAAATCACGTGATTCTAAAAAGTCATTGGCAACCCATTGACTATAACTGGCGTGTCCAAAATCAACTTGCTGCTTTGCATCTGATAACCTTTCAATCACCGCTCTGGGTCCTATAATCCAGCCTATCCTTAATCCGGAAGCCACAATTTTTGTTAATGAGCTAATATATAAAACATTCCCATTATGATCCAGTGATTTAAGTGTCTTCATCTTTTCTCCGCAAAAAGATGTTAAACTGTACGGATCGTCTTCCACTATAGGAATGCCATATTCAGATGATATTTCAAGTACCTTTTTCCGCTTTTCCAAGTCCAATAGAGTACCAGTAGGATTTTGAAAGATGGGACACAAAAAAATCATTTTAATTCTATGTTTTTTATATAAAGCGGTAATTTCCTCTGGGTTTATTCCGTCCTTATTCACTTTTAAAAAATAAGTTTTAATTCCTGCTGATTGAAAAACTGGCAGATTGTAATGATAGGAAGGATTTTCAATCGCCACTGAATCTCCTGGTTTTAACAAACATTGAACGACAAGATGCAATGCCTGCTGTGCCCCTGATGTTACTAAAATCGAAGATGAGTCCGTTTCTATTTCACGAAACTGTTTAACATGTTTGGTAAGTGTTTCCCGGAGAATCGCATTTCCTTGCGGATGGTCGTACCCTAACGATCCATTAAAAGACCTATTCGATGTAATTTCTCTAAGTGAGGATAATGGAAATAAATCCTGAGACAATTCCCCGCTGGCTAGATTGATGAGTTTATGCTCTGCCATTTCTTTATGAATTCTTTGTGTTACAGGCAGGTTAGGCAAAAAGGAACCTGCCTCAATATACCTATTCCAACTTGGTATCCGTTTCTTGGTAATTCCCCAAATGTCTTTACTGACGGTGGTTCCACTGCCCCTATTTCGATCTATGAGTCCATTTGATTCCAGCTCATCATAGGCAGCTATTACCGTACTTCTGTTGATTCCAAGTTCTTTCGCCAAGCCTCTTTCCGAGGGTAAAGGTTTATCGGGCGGAAAAGTCCCATCAGCAATTCCGTTCTCGATATATATAGCAAGTTGCTTGTAAATCGGTGTTTTTGATATTCGATCAGGTTTCCAATCCATTTGTTACTTCCTTTAATTTAATTTAACTCTCTCTATTTTATCATTTTGCTAATTTTAAAAAAAGAACCTTTAATCCATAGTTAGATCAAAGGTTCTGTGTTTTATTTCCATTGATATTCAATTATTACTCAATTCCTTAAAAAATTTTTTATACTTGCTTTTTCCAATTAATACCTTGGTTTCTGCATTCAACAAATTAACTAAAGACCAGCTCTTTTTCACGCAGGCCAAGCGTCTGTGCAGTTGAAGTATGAATTTTGTCCAGAAGCTCTGGGTTTTCCATTAGTGACAAACCATAAGAAGGAATCATTTCCTTAATTTTCGGTTCCCACTCTTTGATAAATTGCGGGAAGCATTTTTTGAATACATCTAACATAACGTGAACAGCAGTAGAAGCACCTGGAGAAGCACCTAGTAAAGCTGCGATTGATCCATCAGCTGCAGTTATCACTTCCGTACCAAATTGAAGTGTTCCTTTGCCGCCAGCTTCCGTATCTTTAATCACTTGCACACGTTGGCCCGCTACGACTAAATCCCATTCCTCACTCTTAGCGTTGGGGATAAACTCACGTAACTCTTCCATGCGCTGTTCTTTCGATAACATCACTTGCTCAATCAAGTATTTAGTCAATGACATATTTTTTGCACCTGCCGCCAACATCGTGACGAGATTATCCGGTTTTACGGAAGTTACTAAATCCAACATGGAACCATTTTTTAAGAACTTAGGTGAGAAGCCGGCAAATGGTCCAAATAGCAGCGATTTTTTATTGTCGATAAATCTTGTGTCAAGATGTGGAACAGACATTGGCGGAGCACCAACCTTAGCTTTGCCATATACTTTTGCATGATGCTGCTCGATCACATCCGGATTATTACATACCATAAATAAACCGCTTACCGGAAATCCGCCAATATGTTTTCCTTCAGGAATACCGGATTTTTGTAGTAAATGCAAGCTTCCTCCTCCACCTCCGATGAAGACGAATTTTGCAGTATGGCGTTCGACCGTACCACTTTCGAGATTCCGTACTTTCACTTCCCACGAGCCGTCGCTTGTTCGTTTTATATCCTCAACACTATGCTTGTAGTTTAGCTCGACGTTTTTACTCTTTAAGTGGTCAAACAACATGCGCGTTAAAGCACCAAAGTTAACATCCGTTCCAGAGTCTATTTTTGTTGCCGCTATTGGTTCATTCCATTTACGGCCTTCCATGATAAGTGGAATCCATTCCATCAGTTTTTCCGAGTCATCGGAAAATTCCATCCCTTGAAATAGTGGATTGTTTGACAATGCTTCAAAACGCTTCTTTAAAAACGTTATATTTTGTTCACCTTGTACTAAGCTCATATGAGGTAATGGCATGATAAAATCCTGTGGATTGTCTATCAGCTTGCTGTTTACAAGATAAGACCAAAACTGCATTGAAAGCTGAAACTGTTCATTAATTGTTATCGCTTTACTAATATCTACAGAACCATCTGGTTTTTCGACCGTGTAGTTAAGCTCGCACAGTGCCGCATGTCCCGTCCCCGCATTATTCCATTCGTTAGAGCTTTCCTCACCTGCGCTTTCGAGCTTCTCAAACACTGTAATTTCCCATTCCGGTACTAATTCCTTCAAGAGTGTACCTAACGTCGCACTCATGATTCCGGCACCAATTAAAATGACGTCTGTTTTAGTTTCTCCGTTGTTCATTTTTACCAACCTTTTCCCCTTAAATTTTCAGAATAGATGCAGGTCTCACACCGAACTAAGGGACGACCTAATCAAACACCCTTCTGTCTCAATAATAAATCTATTACAATTATTTATAAAATTAAAATATCTACTATTATATTATAATTATAAATTGTATTAAAATATAGTAAAAAGTGATAAATTCAGTCCACAAGTCCTAAAAAGTACACCTAGTTTCTTGCAATAATTTAAACTATCTTAATATTAATAAACATTTATAGATACGAAGCTTGATTGGTTAAAGGAAGGATCACCTTCATTATACTCTCTTTTCTTCAAACAAAAAAAGGCAGATTATTCCGCCTTTCCTCGATTGATTTTGCGGACATTTTCAAGCATTTCGGCCGCCTCTTGTGATTTCATATTATTAATCATGGATTCTATTTTGCATTCACATCAGGTTGATGAATTCCGAAAATATTGCACTCTGTATCCTGATAGTATCCTTGCCACGCCATTCCAGGCAAAGCGTATTTGGCCAATGCCACCTTGCCGCCATTCTTAATAATTTTCGCTTCCGTTAAATCATAGTTTTCTACACCCATTGTACAAGCATATCCATTTAATGATTGGTTTGTTTCCGGAGGAGCACTTTGACGCTGCATTAAAGCACCATTGATTCCAGGTTCATTTTCATCGCCCGTCACTGCCCCAAAATAAGGCATTCCTGCATATTCACTCCAATCTTGAAAAGACCAACCGAATACCTCACCATAAAAATTTTTTGCCCGATCCATATCATTCACATGAATTTCGAAATGTACTAATCTTCCCATGATTACCTCCGATTTTATAATTAATCTTATCTAAGACGTTAACTTCCAGTTTGTCCCTTAATTTTATTATAAATATGGAATAAAACACAATTTTTATCAATGTTTTTCGCACAAAAGAGAGGCTGTCTCCCAATGACACGCCTCTAAATTTGATTCTCTTACTGGTGTTATTCTGTTTTTGGTCCTTTAAAGAAAAAATGCATTTCGCGTCCTTTATGAGGAAAGAGATCTAATTCCTTCACCTTATCTGCATGCTTAGTCATGATTTCATTGAAAAGCTCGTCCGCAGATTTATTTTTTGTATCTATTCCCAACTTTTCTGCTGCTTGGAAGATCTTTTTATCTCGGACTTCATGGGCTATTTGATGAAAATCCTTATTGGCAGTTGAAATCCCTAGTTCTTTAGCATCTTTCTTTATTTGGGTCTCACGAACTTCTTTGGCTACATCACGGAGGTCCTTCCCATCCGTCGAAATTCCCAGCTCTTTCGCCGCTTTTTTTATTTGGGTTTCTTGAATTTCTCGAGCTACATCACGAAGGTCTTTTCCTTCTGTTGAAATCCCCAACTTTTTGGCCTCATTTTTAATGGTAGTTTCAAAGACATCTTTCGCTAGTGAATCAATCTCTTTCCCTTTCGTACTAATCCCAAGTTCCTCCGCTCTATTTTTAATCATGGCTTCCCTAACTTCTTTTGCAAGCGTCTCTGTATCTTTGCCATCAGTTTTAATCCCCAGCGATTCTGCCTGTTTTTTAATAAATTCAGGATTTTGTCTGAAGTGACCATGACCATGTCCATGGACCTCTGAGGAATGATTTTGTTCATTTGGCTGTGCACCTGCAAACGCTTGGATTGGTCCAAAAACTCCAATCAGTAATGCAAAGGCAAAAAAAGAATTCATCAGCATCTTTCTCATCTTGTAACTTCCTCCTAAAAATTGGTTTAAGTTTTACAGATGGTAGGATGCCCATGAATTATGACCAAATTATGAACAAAGTGTTAAATTAAAATGCATTCAATGAAACTTCTCTCATACTCTTTCTTGTTGTTTTTCCCAACATAAACGGGAAGTAATGATTAATGGTATAAACGGCGGGTATCAAAATAACGACCGTTATAAATGTGATTAGTACCCCCTCTACTATGGGATGATTGATTATGCTTTCAAAATTAAAAATCGATTTTTGAATCAGTAAACTAAAGACAAAGAACACGATTTTTTGGTGGAAAGCTAAATAAATGAATGAATTCTTTCCAATATACTGCAGAACCTTATTTTTCTTCATATGTTTAATTAAAATAACAAAGGCTCCAATTCCAGAAAATGCTGATAGATAGAATAAAACTATATTTCCTAAGCTGCTATTATAAAAGTCTACTCTTTCTCCTGTAAGTACATAATTAAGGTAACCTGTGAAGAGATTAACGATTAATAAAAGGACAAGAGCTTTTAGATGATTAAACCGTTCCAAATACTTATTATATTTTTTGAATAAATAACCTGCTCCATAAAAACCAACGCTAATCATGGCCACGTCTATATTCCAAGGCAGCGGTTGTCCAACCATCTTGTTATAAAAACATCCAACAACTGACATGACTAGTAAAAAGAATCCGATTGCCTTTTCCGTCCGTCCTATTTTTGCAATAAAATAAAAAAGTAATTCCGTACAAAATAAACAGGCAACAAACCATAAAGCACCGGTATGAACGGTCCAGATCGATTTTCTTTCAGCTATGACAGAACCTAATAACGGGGTTAATAGATTTTTTTTATAATTCACCAGTCCAATATAATTTAATAGTAAAAACCATAGGTATGCCATAAATGAAAAAGACAAGTACGGGAGGATTAATGACTTTGTCCTTTTTTTAAAAAACACTTTTAGGCTTGGAAACTTTTCTTTATTATATAAATATCCCGATAGGAAAAAGAATAACGGCATATGAAATGTATAGATATATGTTTTAAGTGGAGTTGGGATATCTGCATGCCCTAACATCACTAGCAGCATTCCTAATCCCTTCCCGATATCTAACCAATCTAATCTCTTACTCATAGTATCGCCTCTCTTCTATTCAAATTTGAGGTTGACTGGCATTGAAATTCTAAATACCTAGCTAGTAAGAGTATAGTATAACTTTCTTAATTGAAACTTAAAAAGAAAAAAGCCGTAATCAGTAATCCCGAATAGCGGCTTGGTTTCTTTGTTTATTAGAAAACGATCGTCTTATTCTGATGAACGATAATTCGGTCCTGGATATGCCATTTTACTGCACGAGCCAACACGCTTCGTTCAATTCTCCGGCCAATCTTTTTAAGACTATCCACATTATCATGATGACCTACCCTGCTAATATCCTGTTCGATAATCGGTCCTTCATCAAGATCATTGGTTACATAATGTGAAGTCGCACCGATTAATTTTACCCCGCGGTCAAAGGCACGTTCATACGGTCTTGCCCCCACAAAGGCAGGTAAAAAAGAATGGTGAATATTTATAATTTTATTAGGATTTTCCTTAATAAAATTCGGCGTTAAGATCTGCATATAACGTGCCAATACGATGAAATCAATATCATACTCTTTTAAAAGCTTAAGCTGCTCGGCTTCTGCTTGTTGACGAATATCCTTATTCGCCGGAATATGGTAAAACGGAATATTAAGTCCTTCAACAACCTCCCTCGCGTTTTCATGGTTACTGATGACAAGGGCAATATCAGCCATTAAATCTCCGCTTTGCCATTCCCATAAAAGTTCGAGCAAGCAGTGTAGTTCTTTAGAGACAAAGATGGCAGCTTTTTTAAGATTGTAAACATGCGTAAATTTCCATTCCATTGAAAAATTCTCAGCAATATCAGAAAACTGTGTATCCATATCTTTTGCTTTATCCTTTAGGCCTGGGCATTCAAATTCAATCCGAATGAAAAAGATGCCTCCCTCAGGATTGGTAGAATACTGACTGGATTCGATAATATTTGCGTTATAGGAGAATAAAAACTTTGATATCGCCGAAACAATTCCTGGTTGGTCCGGACAACTAACTAGAAGACGTCCACGATTTTTATTTTGTTCTTGAAATAATTCAATTTGCTCTTTAATAAATGCATTCATATCTTAAACCTCACTATCTTGTTTGAAACATTATACATGAAAAATACTTATTAGTTAATAATTATTTGAAAATTCTTTAATATATTAAAAAATACCAGGTTCCACTTTGAACCTGGCACTTTGATCTCATACTATTGTTTAGAAAAAACTATCTTAGTAACCTAATTTTTTATCAACGACGTTAAGAAGTGGGATCCCCTTATAGAAACGCGTAAGGTTTTCTAAAATCAGCTTCATAACACGTTCTGAATGATTACTCGAGTTATAGGCATTATGCGGCGAGACAATCACATTGTCCATATACCAAAACGGATGATCTTTCGGTAACGGCTCGACCTCAAACACATCAAGCCCTGCCCCAGCGATTTTGCCGTTTCGCAGGAAATCGACTAAATCCTTTTCGGCAACTGTATTCCCACGTCCGACATTGATCAAGTAGCTATCTTTTTTCATTTTACTAAAACGCTCTTTATTCATAAAATGGATGGTATCTTTTGTGGAAGGAAGGGCCACTACGACATAATCTGATTTCGTGAGCACTTCATCTACTTGGTCCATACCGACCACTACATCTGCTGGTTCATGTTTCTTGTTTTTCTTATCAGGGTTTCTGCGGCAGCCAATCACCTTCATTTCTAAACCTTTACAACGTTTGGCAATTTCATAGCCGATTTCTCCGTACCCAATAATCCCCACTGTAGAGCCTGCGAGAGTTCTAACTGGCAGCATTTTGCACCATTCCTGCGCTCTTTGTTTTTTTACCATCGTCGGTATATCCCTAGCAAATGCTGAGATTAACGCAATCGTGTGTTCTGCGATTGGAACAGAGGTACATCCTTTGGCATTGGTAATGATGATGTCACTGTTTTTTACCTCTTTGGTGAGCATCGCATCCAATCCAGCACTAATGGAATGAACCCATTTTACGTTTTTAGCCTTTTTGAGAATATTCAGGTTATCACGCATGCCTAAGGTTAAAAGAATCTCGCATTCTGATAAATCGACGGATACCTCTGGTTCAGGTTCATCAAAATTCCATGGTTCCACCACAATATTAGGGCAAATCTCCTTAAATTGTTTAAGGTACACCTCCGGAAGGTTGTAGCGGATATATATAGAAGGTGACACTTTTGGGGTCATTACCTTCATTCTTTTACCCCCTCTAAGACGAAATTTTTTTGCTTGTGTTCTTGATAGGACTCCGCCAAACGCTTAATTCCCCGTTTAATTTCTTTCTCGTTGCAGTAGGTAAAACCGAGGCGGATATGATTCTTTTCATCTGCGTTCAAATAAAAATGTGCCCCGTCTAAATAGCTGACACCCTTTTGTAGTGATTGCTGCATAAACATACTCGTATCAGTACCTTGTGGAAAGGTTAACCATAGGAAAAATCCCCCTTCTGGCACAATATAAGAGACGTCTCTATCAAATGCTTCCTCGATCGCCACCACCATGGCTTCCATCCTTGAACGATAGATAGAGTTCAGGAAATCCACATGCTGATCAAAATCAATCGTTGTTAAAAATTGCGAAACGATTTCTTGAACATACACACTCGTCGAACCGTCCGATTTTAACATCCGCATTTTATTAATTAACGGTTCGCTCGCAACGGCCCAGCCCATTCTGATACCTGGGGCTACTATTTTGGAAAAGGTACTTAAATAAATCACACGTTCGGGTCCAAAAGAATAGATGGAAGGGACATATTCCCCCGTAAAACTTAACTCTACATAGGCGTCATCCTCAAGCACATAAAAGTTATATTCATAGGCCAACTCGGCCAGTTTTTTTCTTCTTTCAAGAGAAAGACTAACCCCTGTCGGATTATGATAGTTTGGCATAACATAAATCATTTTGGGCATAGGGCCGCCATTTCTTTTAGTTTCCCAGAGCTTTTGCTCGACTATATCTACCCTTAAGCCCTCTTCATCAACCGGGAACGATGTTAACTTTGTTTCCGCCAATAAAAACTGCCGAATGGCTCCAAAAAAGGATGGCCCTTCCACCCATATATGGTCACCCGGATCGGTTAATGACCTTGTGGCGATATCAATGGCCTGACTTGAGCCGGCTGTAACGAGTATTTCATTCGTCTCGGCACGAACCGAACGTAACAGCGATCTTTGTTTAATCCATTCAGCAACCACCTTTGGCCCATTTCCGCCTCCATATTCAAGCGGCTTTACTCCTCCTTTTTGGATGGCCACAACAGAAGACTCCTCAATAAGCGAGAGATTAAAAGATTCTTTCGCAGGCAAACCAAAAGCGAGAGGAATTAAGTCAGGGTGCTGATCCGCAAAAGCAGCCGCGATTAAAGGTAGATTGGGAAATCGTTTTGAATAGGTAAATTCTTTTAAGGTTGTCAAAATAATACCTCCTAAAAGTAAGTTGTCAATTTCAAATACTTATTCAAGTCAATCTACCTGTTAGATAGAGATTACAGAACCTAACAATACTTCAAAGACGGATTGTAACAGACGGGTATATACTCCAGGTGTTCCTTTACCAATTTTATACTCGTCAACTTGAATAACAGGGCATATTTCCTGGCCCGTATTTGTTATGAACACCTCATCCATTTCTAATAATTCATCGAAAGTAAATGGAGTTTCTTGTAAAATTAAATCGGTATTTTTCAGCAAACGAAGCACCACTTGCCGAGTGATTCCATTTAAAATCAAGTGATTGGCAGGGTGTGTAAAGCATTGCTTGCCTTTGATTGCAAATAGATTCGAGCTGCTTCCTTCTGTCACAATCCCGTCCCGGATTAGAATCGCTTCCGCTCCACCCTGCTCAACTGCTTTTTGTTTAGCCAAAACATTGCCTAGTAAATTAAGACTCTTGATATCTACTCTTAACCAACGGATATCCTCAGCAGTAACGACTTTTATTCCGCTTCTCATTTGTTCGAGTGGCCGCTGCATTTCGCGTACATACGCCACTAACGTTGGCTCTGTTTTTTGCGGAAATGCATGGAACCTGGGCGCCGTACCGCGAGTCACTTGGATATAGACAGTACCATTGGTAATTTTACTGTCTTTCACAAGCAGCTGAAGATTTTGATAGAGTATATTAATGGATGCCGGCAGTGGGATCATCAGTTCTTTGGCACTCCGTACTAACCTTTCAAGATGGGCCTCCCATTCAAAAAAGACTCCATCATAGATTCGAATAACCTCGTAAATCCCATCGCCAAATTGAAAGCCTCGATCCTCTAAGTCTACTGTAAAGCTTTCTCTTGGAACGATCTTATTGTTTAGCAAGATAATCATTTCCCGTCTCCTTTTCTCGTATATAAAAATGACTTTCTTTTTTGAGATTGAGTACGATAAACACAAATAGGAACAAGCAAATACAAGATGAAATGACAAACGGTGCTGAAGGGTGGAACAAGAAGATCCAGCCGGCAAAAAGCGGTCCAACACTTCTGCCGAAACTATCCATGGATTGCTGATATCCCATCACCGTACCTTGCCCAACGGATTCCTGCTTTGATAAGAGTGAAATAATCGTTGGTCTTGCGATGGCCTGCCCTGCTCCAATCAATAGACAACCGGCAAAAACCATCCAAGTGGTAACAGAAAATGCAATACAGGCAAATCCGAAAGTTTCTAAAATTAACCCTATTTTCGTAATTGATAATTCACGAAGTTTCGAGAGAATGAAACCCATGAAAAACATTTGAATAACGACGGATGACAACGATTGAGCACTAAAAGCTAGCCCTGTATCGCTGGCAGTGGATTGAAATCGGTCAATCATAAAGTAGCCTAAGACCCCAAACAAACTAGAAGTAGAAACGGCTAAACCAAAGGTAATCAGCAGCAGATTACGATAGCCCGGCTTCACCATATGCTTTAACGAATCCTTAAAGGAAAGCTCGTTTAGCTTTTGGTTTTTCTGCTCCGGTTCACGCAAGAGAAAATGTACAAATGGAATGGTAATCAGACTAAGTATTCCGGCTGCAATAAAAGGCGCATGCAATCCCATCGGGGAAAAAATCCCGCCTACGGTTGGACCGCAAAAGAAACCAAGGGCATTTGCAGCTCCCATGATGGCAAGGGCCTTGCCCCTTTTTTCCTTTTCATTTGTATCAATTACCAATGCCAGGGCAGCAGGCTGTGTTCCGCTCGACAACATCGCACCAATGATCCGAATAATAAGGAGCTGCCCGTAAGATTCAGCAAAGACCATCAATAAAAAGGCAATCCCAAATCCAAACAAACCAATCAGCAATACAGGTTTTCGGCCGATGCGGTCAATAAGCCTCCCCCAAAACGGTACCACAAGGAATTGAGTTAACGCCCAGCCAGTAATCAAACTTCCCATTTGAAAGGAACTCAGCCCTAAGTTGTCGGCCAAATATGGCAATGCTGGAAGAACGACACCATACCCTGTCATTGATAGGAACATAATGAAAGATAATAAATAAAACGACTTTCTGGTCATAGTTGATCCTTTCTTATTAAGCCTGCTTTTTGCCGAAATCGCTGATAAATTCTTATTTTCGCTGATAAAATACTAGAATTCGCTGATATCCCGTTTGAAATAACCGATATCCGTTAAAGAACCGCCGATATATACCTTTAGACCTCCTGAAAGTGTACTATTAACCTAAAAAAATTCTCTTCTTATATTAAATGACAAGCAAGTTGATGACCGTCTCCATTATCTTTAATGTTAGGCTCCTCAACCACACATCTTTCCGTTTTAAAAGGACAACGTGTATGGAAACGGCAGCCACTTGGGGGATTCAGAGGGGTTGGCAGCTCCCCTTCAAGTACAATCCGCTCCATTTGATCCTTATCATGAATCATAGGTCTTGCCGATAATAGCGCTTTGGTATAAGGATGTTTAGGCCGATTAAAAAGATCCTCTGTTTTAGCGATTTCTACCAACTTCCCTAGATACATAACGCCCACACGATCAGAAATGTGCTTTACAACACTTAGATCGTGAGAAATAAATAAGTACGTTAAATGGAATTCCTTCTGGAGGTCTTGAAACAGGTTAATGACCTGTGCTTGGACTGATACATCAAGAGCAGATACTGGCTCATCACAAATGACAAGCTTCGGATGAAGTGCCAGGGCCTTGGCGATGCCAATTCGCTGCCTTTGTCCGCCTGAAAATTCATGTGGATACCGATTCTTCATCCTCGAAGAAAGACCCACGGTTTCCATTAAACTCTCGACTCTTTTCTCCCGTTCCGCCATTGTCCCAACCTTATGTATATGGAGGGGTTCAGCGATGATTTCAGCCACTGTCATCCGAGGATGAAGGGAAGCATAAGGATCTTGAAAGACAATTTGCATTTCCCTTCTAGCTTTCTTTAGTTCCTGACTTGAATGTTCAAGAATATTTTTCCCTTCAAACAGCACTTTGCCATCGGTTGGTTCAATTAACCGCAATAAGGAGCGCCCTGTAGTACTTTTTCCACAGCCGGACTCCCCAACAAGTGCCAGAGTCTCTCCTTTATAAATGGTAAAGTTCACATCATCTACGGCCTTTACAACCGGAGGTGCCTGACCCTTGATGAGATTAAACAATCCTTGTTTAATAGGAAAGTATTTTTTAAGATGACTAATTTCCATTAAAGGCTCTTTTTCAGCTACAACTGTAGACATTACACACCTCCCCCTTCCAGGATTTCTTTATGGCGGAAACAACTGACCTTTCGTCCATCTTCTAAGCTCATCAGCGGTGGTTCTTGGCTAGAACATTGATGGATCGCGTATGTACAGCGATCATGAAACACACAGCCTTTTACCTGCTCATCCGGTAATGGAACTCGGCCTGGAATCGAATAGATCCGTTCACTTTGTTCCTCAATGGACGTAACCGATTGAAGAAGGCCTTTGGTGTACGGGTGAAGCGGTTCAGCAAATAATTGAGCCTTAGTCGCTTCTTCCATTACCTTTCCGGCGTACATCACAATGACTTTGTTACAATAATTGGCGACCACTCCTAAATCATGTGTAATCAAAATCAACGACATATCCATTTTTTTCATAATCGAAGATAAAAGGTCCAATATTTGCGCCTGTATCGTTACATCGAGGGCTGTTGTTGGTTCATCCGCAATCAGTAACCTTGGTTCACAAGATAACGCCATCGCAATCATCGCCCTCTGCCTCATCCCTCCAGATAATTCATGCGGATAGGCTTTCATTCTCTGTTCAGGAGATGGAATCCCAACAAGCTTCAACATCTCGATGGCTTTATCATTCGCCTCCTTTTTACTGATCGATTGATGAGCAAGAATTTGTTCGGTAATTTGCTTGCCAATCGTTATTAGCGGGTTTAGAGCCGTCATCGGTTCTTGAAAAATCATCGCGATGTCATTCCCGCGCAGACGCCTCCAGTCTTGATTTGTATTAGTTAACAGATTGTCTCCTTCCCATAAAATTTCGCCTTTTGTTGCAATCAAACCCTTGCTTTTTAACAAGCCCATGATTGCCAAGGAAGTAATGCTTTTACCGCAGCCCGACTCTCCTACGATTCCAAGACTTTCCCCCTTTTTAAGTGAAAAATTAACACCTTTTAATACATCAGTGATTTCACCATTTTTCTGAAAACCGACACGTAAATCTCGGACATCTAAGAGAGTAGACATAGTAGATCCGACCCCTTTCTTATTTAGATGATTTCATTTTCGGATCAAAATAATCACGAAGAACATCGCCAAGTAAATTAATCCCTAAAATCGTGACAAACATCACAATACCTGGAGTAAACAAATACCACGGGGCAAAGAACATATAATCTTTTCCTTGATTGACCATGGAACCCCAGCTAGGATCTGGCGGCTGCACTCCTAGCCCAAGAAAGCTTAGACTAGATTCAGCAAGAATGGTTGTCGCCATGCCAAGTGTCATTAGCACCGCTATATTTCCGTAACAGTTTGGCAGGATATACCGAAAAAGAATCCGGCTTACACTTGCACCAAGGGCGTGACCTCCCTCAACAAATTCCCGTTCCTTTAACGAAAGTGTTTGTGAGCGAACTAACCGGCATATTTCTGGCCAGCTGACAAACCCCAAAGCAAGAATCAGATTAAATACACTTGGTCCAAGCGCTGCCATAATCGCGATGGCGAACAATAGTCCTGGGAAACTAAATATGATATTTGTAATGGCCATAATCACCTTATCGGTTTTCCCGCCAAAGTAACCAGAAAACAGTCCTAACATCGTTCCAATCAGCACTGCCATCAGCTGCACTGCAACGGCAATAAGTAATGATTTTTGACCGCCATACAATACTCGGGTAAACAAATCACGCCCTAAATGATCGGTACCAAACCAGTGGGTTGCACTTGGGGCCTGCAACACCTGCGTCAGGTCATTGGTATTCGGATTATAGTGTGTAATAAGAGGAGCCGTAATTGTACCTAATAAGATCATTCCGGAAAAACCAATCCCGACCATAGAAAACGAAAGCCTCATGCTTCTCTTATTTGCTTTCTGCCTTGGAAAAGTGGACGTTTGCTCTAAAACTGTTGTTTCAATAGTTTCCATACAATCATCTCCTTTAGTCTTGTTTTAGTCCTCCATCTCTACTAAAGAGCGATGGAGGTCATGTGGAGTTAAGCTTCAATCTTAATTCTCGGATCAATCCAGCGGCAACAAAGGTCTGTCAATAAGTTTACTAGTAAAAAGACGGTGGCAATAAAGACAACGCAGCCTTGGACGGTTGGCAAATCCCGCTGTAAAATGCTGTCAATCATCAGGCGGCCAACCCCTGGGAGACCGAAAATCGTTTCGGTAATCACGGCACCTGAAAGCAAAAGTCCCATTTGAACACCGATAATCGTCATGATGGGTGGCAGTGCATTTTTCAACGCATGCAACACCGTAATTCTTAGTGATGAGATTCCTTTGGAATAAGCTGTGGTGATAAAGTCATGCTTCAATACATCAATCATCGACGATCGGGTGATGCGAGCAATCACACCACTTACTGCCAATCCAAGGGTCGCAGCCGGAAGGATTAAAAATTTTAATTCTCCTGCTTGGTACCCCGAAGACGGCAGGATCTTAAACTTTACGGCAAAGATATACATTAAGATCAATCCTAAAAAGAAGGAAGGAATAGAGACCCCCGAAACGGAGAAAGAACTCACGAGAGAATCGATCCAAGTACCACGTTTGTAAGCTCCAATGACTCCAATCGTAATTCCCACCACAATCGCCATGAGTAAACCCAATACCGTAATACTGACTGTTACAGGAATACGTTCCAACAATAACTCAGTAACTCCACTGCGTGTTTGATAAGAGGTACCGAAATCCCCAACAACTGCTCCTTTTAGAAAATTCAGATATTGAAGGGCGAGAGGGTCATTCAGACCCCACTCTTCCCTTATTTGTTCAATCACATGTTTATCCAAGGCACCTGAGCGTGCATCCATTAATTGCGCAACCGGGTCGCCGGGGATAATATTCATTAAGATAAATACAATCAGCGTAATCGCAATCCAGATTGGAATGGCTTCTAGTAAGCGGCGAACCGTATATCCCAACATTCTGCTTCCTCCCTCAATTATTCTTGGCTTTCATCTACCCACACCTTTGTCAGATCTTGATAATCGATATCGGTCGGTACAGGCTGCAAGCCCTTAATCCACTTCTGATGCACAATAACGGCTTTATTGTAGTTAAAGAACCACCACGGTGCATCCTTGACGATTAAATCCTCCGCCTTTTGGATGTCGGTAATCATTTCCTTGTCGTCAGTCGTCTCACTAGCTTTATCCAGTAAAACATCTACCGCAGGGTTGTTATAATGACTCGTATTTCCAGAGGCTCCATCATTTTTCGAATGGAAATAGCGGCTTAAATATTCAACTGGATTGGTAGAACCGCCGTTTGAGGACATCGCCACTTCATAATCACCGCTATTTAATCGATCGGTTAATGTAGCAAAATCAACTTGCTCTGTCTTCACTTTAATTCCTACTTTTTCTAGATATCCGCTTAATGCTTCAACAGCTGGTAATCCAAAAGCTGGATGTGAAGTGGTTAAGATATTTAATGTGAAACCACCAGAGTAGCCAGCGTCTGCAAGCAATTTTTTGGCCTTTGCAGGATTATATTTATAAGTTGTAACCCCTTTGTTAAAGCCTTGAATCGAAGTTGGAAGTACTCCAAGAGCAGAATAGGCTTTGCCCTGGATAACAGAACCGATAATCGTGTCACGATCAATCGCATAGTTAATAGCTTGACGGACTCGAACATCTTGCCAAGGTCCCTTTTTCTCAAGATTAAATTTCATATTTCGAGTAAATAATTCTGGCACTTCGACAATTTGGGACTTAAATGTCGGGTCTGTCGCATAACGCTTATACTGTGCATCACCTAAAACCATCATATCAATTTGGTTGGAAGCAAACGCGTTGTCGCGGGCCGTTTGATCCATCATGATTTTATAAACAACTTTTTCTAAGTAAGGCTTACCAGCGTAATAGTCCTCGTTTGCTACTAAATCTATCTCGCTATCTCTTACCCACTTCGAGAATTTGAATGGTCCTGCGCCAACTGGCTCCTGACCAAATTTCTCTCCTTTTTCTTCGACCACTTCTTTTGGCACAGCACCTGTAAATGGTAAGGACATGATCGTTAAGAAGGTGTTATCTGGTTTTGAAAGAGTAATCTCTAACTTTGTAGGATTAACCACTTTAATCCCTGTTACTTCTTTACTGGTTCCAGCCATAAATTCTTTGCTGCCTGCAATTCCTGTCAGACTACCGGCATTTGGTGAAGCTGTTTTGGGTGCAAGCACTCTTTCTAATGTGTATTTAAAATCTTCAGCGGTAACTTCTCGTCCGTTGTGGAATTTCACTCCCTTTCTTAAGGTAAAGGAATAGACCTTTCCATCTGAGCTAATGTCCCAGCTTTCCGCATTCGCTGGAAGGAACTTACCTTTTACAGCATCGTAGCGTACAAGAGGTTCAAATATGTTCCAAGTAATCATCGAAGTATTCGTTCCATGTGAGCGAATAGCCGGATCCAAGTTTTGTGGATCACCATATATATCTGCTCTGACTAACGTCCCACCGTATGTAGGCTTTCCCGTTTCCTTTGTAGAGGCTTCTTCAGTTGAAGTGGTCGTACTAGATTCACTGCTGCAGGCACTTAATACTAAAATTAATACCAACATCGCTACTAAACTTTTAAAAATACTAGCTTTTCCCCTCATCACATTGCCCCCTTGTTTTTTAATTTACTTAATATTCAGATATATATAAAATTATCTTTTACCTCTCACCCCCTTAAGTGGATTGATATTTACAAAGATCTTCTACCATATAAATTGGTAGAAGTTAAAAACCGTTGGCAGATCTGTTACTGGGATTAAGAGTGTGTTTTCGTTCATACATAGGGGTGAGAAATTAAGTGAGTAGTAAAACAATGTAATCGATCTTGTTGAGCTGGTTCTGTAGATTGTGTAATTTCTAGGAGGTATGTAAGATATTTTAACATTAACGTTAGGTTTAGTTGATTTTTTCTTCCATTCGTTCCACTTAATGTTAACTTAATACAGATTATATACCTCGTCTTTTCTTTCGTAAATAGGAAAATGGTAAAAAAATATTTTTTTACAATCACTTTTACATTGAAAACATTTACAAAATTTCAAATAAAACGTTCACCTCTCAACATTTTGTTAGAATTTCTTACAAATTATTTTTATACTAAAATAACAAATTGACCGAACAAATCTGATATATATCTTCTTATTTTTAACGTCACATTTTCTAACACGACTATTTTTCTAGGACTAAACAGGGAACCAGCTTTTAATAAGGTTTTATAATGTTTCTGTTTAAAAGAGCATAAAAAATCCCTATGGAATTGTTCATAGGGATTCAAGTTTATTTTTAAACACCTTAAATGGCAAAGAGTATATTAAAATACCATAAGAAAAAGTTTACTCTACAACTCTACTTTTATTGAAAAAATTTTTGTATTTTTGACTAAAACATTAAAGATTCATTTAACAAGTGGGTCGACCGTTCGGATTTTCCTGTTTCTTGGTAAGTCTTTATTTCTCCGGTTTCGCCATTCCACAAAAAATAGGTTAATACTAATCCCAATGTAGACTGCAAGAGGAAAAGATAAAGATGGACCTAGAAAGATTGAAAGTGGAATTATGACAATCCGAAAGGTGACAAACACCCATGTAATTGCATAACTGCGGAGAATCCATTCCTTATGGGCATTTATTTTTCGCTTAACCGCTTTAATAACCCCCATTGAAGTCGTCCACAGCCAGAAGAGGTTTAGAACAAGAAAGGCAATCGATGACCCCAGGCCCCCAGTTGCAGATAGGGTAAGGTAGGGAACCATTAGAATATTAATAAAAATAGCCACCGCATACACTTTACCAAGCACTTTATGAAGCCCTGGTTTTTTCCTACTTAACTTTGTCATTTGAAACGGCCCAATCGCAAGTGAAATCGTCCCTAATAGAATATGAGGATAGAAAAACCATTTCCACGTCGACACAGAGAAATGGGGGTCTTCCATCTTCCCTTTGACCATTGGGGCATGCTCAACCCCATTAAGGAGGAACATCCAAAAAATATAAATCATAAACAAACCAATCACACCATACATCGATCCTACAGTAAACCTTCCATTTTTCATGTTCTATACTCCCCCTATCATTTTTTCATAGCATTTATACGGAGCTGATCGGAATGGATAGCGGACATTTCCTCTTTCTTGATAACCTGCTCGTTCATACATCTTGACGGCCCCATCATTTACACTAAAGACATCAAGACGAATACAGGTATATCCATTTATAACGGCATATTCTTCGGCAAATTGGAGCAGCTGTTTTCCATATCCCTTGCCTTGGTTTAAAGGATGAACGGCTAAACGATGAATAACCAAAGGGTTCCCCTCCCTATCCTCCCAGTTAAGTTCTTGATATTTTTTGCTTTGGTTTGTATCTACGACAACAGCACCGATTAATTTTTTGTCTGATAGGATGCCATACAGATTTCCTTTCTTTAAATCTGCTTTAATAATAAAACGGTTAGGGTAGTATCTGTCCCACTGATGGATGCGCTTTTTCCTTAAATCAGATGAAATCTCTCGATAAAATTGAAGGACTTCTTTCAACTCTTTCAGTCCCATTTCTTGAATGACCATAAATGTCACCTCAATAATCATAAAAACCGACCGTCGGTATGTTTGTAAGAATAAGTCCCCCATCACTAGGGGATTAGGTTAAACTCTTACTTATCACTTTAAAAATATCATTCATATTCACCTTATCCTTTTCATCTGCGGATAAGATTTGGGTGACCCGTATACCATATGAAAATGTCATCATCAAGGTAGACATTTTTTCAGCGTCGATATTTGCTGGTATCACAGCATTCTCCTGGCCCAATTTGATCCATTTGGTCCCTATTTCTTTCGTATATTTAAAAATATCCTGGAGGATCTTTTTAACCTTTTCATTATCCTGACTTAACAAATAGATAAAAATTAAGTTTCCTGTATCATGAGGATCTTGCCTGGTGTTAAAAAATTGACTGACCACACTAAAACTTTTATTCTCAGTGGTTTCGTCTTTAATGGATTGCGTAATGGCCTGGTGAAAGGTTTCATTCATTTCTTCAATCTTGGATTTCAGAATGAGCCCAAATAATTCATCCTTACTCTCGACATAATGGTAAATGGCCCCTTTTGACAACCCAGATCTTTCGATAATGTCCTTTAAGGTGGTATTACGGCAGCCTTTTTCGAGTATGATTTCTTCGGTGATGGCCAGGATGTGTTGAAAGCTTTGATTATTGTAGATGGATGAATTTGTCATGTGATTACCTTCTTTACTAATCTAGAAGTATTTACTGAATATGTGTTAATTTATCTAACTGTACTTTCGCATATCGGCGGTACACAATGGTAAATAAAATCGCGGCCCCAATGATACTATAAAAAACAAGTTGTGAGATGGCTAAAAAGGCGCTTATAGAAAGTTTATAGACAAGGATGGACTTCACGATGGCCTCGCCCACTAAAGCGACGCCCCAAATAGCTGTCATGATTCTTAGTACAGTTCGGAAATATGGGGTTTCCCAGTTTTTCTCAAATTTGCCTTTCTGTTGAGATGCATCTTCTGACGTAAATTTTATCGCAAAATGATAAATTAATGGTTTAGAAAAGAATAGAGAGGCAATAAAAATGAGTCCTAATAAACCGGTGACCAATGATTCCCTTAATAGAATCAGCCTTTCGTTCCCACCGAGAATAAATGCCAGTAAACTTAAGATGAAGCCGGTTAGCATAAATAGCCCAAAGGCATCGGCTTTTTTATATTTCACGATATGGTATAGATTATCCCCTAGTGGAATTAAGGTTGCAATTAACAAGGAGACAAAGCTTGAATAATAGTCTGTGAGAAGATTATAGACTATTACAGGTATGGCACCGTTGACAATCAAACTGACAGCAATCAATTGGATTAATTTCCTTTTGGACGAAACTTTCACGTTCCGAACACTCCTTTTAAATTTCCATATTTTACAATCTTTATTTTACAAACCGACCGTCGGTTTGTCAAGTGGTTTTTTTACTTCAAATCCTCCAGACGGAAACCATGCCAGAATAACAATTATTTCCATTTATTGTAGAATTAGCGTTGAATTTTGTAGAATAGAGCTTGTATTACGTTGAATTAAGGCCTTTTATTTATAAAAGTGTTAAATGTTTTCCAATTTTTGATGAATCCAAGCCTTGATTGTAGAAAAAAATTATTAATTGTAGAATTACTCCTCGACTTCGTAGAATTCAGCGTCCAATTTGTTGAATTCCTCCTACAGGACCTAATTTTATTTATTTTATTATAAAATCCACTTAAGATTAAAAGTAAAATTCCTCAATTAACCGTATAATTTCTTGTTAGAAAAAAAAGAGAACCTCAAAATTTATATTGAGGTTCCCTACAGCTTTATGAAAGTATCCTTTTTGCCCCTGCCACCAAGTCACTTATCAGTTTCTCCGCAGGTATCTCATTATGTAACAGTCTTGCCCCCTGACCCGCCCATAACGACATAAACTCCGGATTATTTTGTAAAGCGGCTTCCTTACGAATATCACTTGATAGCGTATTTTGAGTTGGAAAATCAGCAGGACGAACATTCGCATTTTGGTATGCTTGAATAAATGCATTCTTAATTCCCCTCGCTGGACGACCCGAAAAAACTTTAGTAATAACCGTACTTTCTTCCGTGCTATTGACAAGTGCTTCCTTATAAACTGGATGCGCTCCCGACTCTACCGTCGTTAGGAATGCTGTTCCCATCTGAACTCCTTGTGCCCCTAAGGCTAATGCGGCGACAAGGCCACGGCTATCCATGATTCCTCCGGCCGCGACCACCGGGACTGAAACTGCATCAACTACCTGTGGGATAAGTGAAAACGTTCCGATTGTGGCACCAAGCGTGTTTTTTTCAATTTCAAAAGTACCTCGATGCCCACCAGCATCACTTCCCTGGGCAATAATGATATCTGCCCCCTCTTTCTCGGCCAGTTGTGCCTCCCGAACCGTCGTGACCATTGATGTAACCTTAATTCCTTGCTCCTTGACTTTTGCCATTTTGTCTCGAGAAAGTATACCAAAAGCAGTAGAAATGACGGGTACTTTTTCTTCGATTAGGACTTCAAACTGTTCCTCAAAAAAGTTGTTGGTTTCCACTTGATTGTCCAAATACCCCAGCCCTAGCTTTTCTCGAATCATATTTAGAACCTTCTGTGACTCTTCCACCCCATCATATTGATCTTGCCAATCTGTACAAAACAAATTTACAGCAAATGGTTTTGAGGTTCGCTCCTTTATTTTCCGAATAGCTGCCCTGATCTCTTCTGGCTTCATATAGGCAGCACCCAAGGTTCCTAACCCTCCAGCGTTCGAAACACTCGCAACAAGCTCTACTGTCGTCGGACCTCCAGCCATACCCGCTTGGATAATAGGATTGGTAATACCGAGTACTTCGCATAGTTTTGTGTCAAGATGCATCAACTACTTCCCTCCATTCCAATTTTGAACCTATATAACTACTATCTAGTTATAAAATTATTTGGTCAATCTATATTTTCAACCCCAAAAAATAGCACACATTATTGTGCTATTTTTTACCTTACAATCCAAACTTTTGAAGTCTTTTATAAAAAGTACTTCTTGGGGTGTCGACTAATTTTGCTGCTGCAGTCACATTTCCTTTTGTCTTTTTTAATGCATCCAACATTATATCTCTTTGTATTTTCTCACGTGCGGTTAACTGTTTCTCATCGTCCTCGACATCCTCTTGTTCCATGGCTAGAGGAAGGGAAGGATAGTTTATCTTTAATACTTCAATCGAGTTAACTAAAATGTCCATACCATCCTGATTATCATGTAACATGATGTTCAATCGCTCGAGAATATTCGTTAATTCTCTAATGTTTCCTGGCCATTCATAGTCTCTTAATCTAGCCATTAAATCGTCTATGTGAACGTTGTTCCAGTTATTCTTTTGACAAATATGCCTTATGAGATCTGGGATATCTTCTTTTCTGTTTCTTAATGGAGGGACATCGATCGGGTACACGTTCAAACGATAGTACAAATCCTCTCGAAAATCCCCGTCTTTTACAAGTTCCAATATGTTGCGGTGGGTAGCTGTTATAACACGTACATCCAATGGAACTTCCCTCGTACTGCCTAGAGGAGTAATCTTTCTTTCCTGAAGCACTCTCAATAAAGCAACTTGCATCGTATGAGGGATTTCACCAATTTCATCTAGAAAAATAGTTCCCTTATGGGCCTGTTCGAATTTTCCTTTATAGCCCTTCCGTCTTGCCCCGGTAAATGCTCCCTCTACATAGCCAAAAAGCTCACTTTCCATTAAGTCCTTGGGAATGGCACCACAATTTAACGAGATAAAAGGACCATTCTTTCGCGGACTATTGTCATGGATTGCCTGTGCAATCAATTCTTTCCCTGACCCCGTTTCACCTGAAATAAACACGGTCGCATCTGTTGGAGCGACGAGTTTTACCTTTTTTAGTGTGTTTTGAAAAGCCTCACTTGTTCCACATTCTCCTTTAAATACAAAGGGAGTTGATGGAATAGAGGAAGTAAACAAAGTCTGGCGATTAGAAGCTGGCAGCTCTGATAAATAAAAGCAGCTTCCTAATAAGCAATTGCCTTCTTTTGAAAGGAAAGGCATCTCAAAATCAATCTGGTACCCGTTATGTGTAATGTCAAAGAGATTCATGCCAATAGACTGAGGGCTTCTTTCTCGAAATGATTTGCTAGCCGCTACTATCATTTGTTTTTGATTACATACGATGAAGAGCTGATTTGGATGTGACTCAGATAATTGAGTCGCCTGTTGAATAAGTTCTAATTCTTTTTGATAGTACCTCCTGCTTATTTCTTTTTCAATTGCATAAGCAACCGAGGTAACCATCCCAAGCATAAAAGGATGGGAATAATTAATCGGGCATGATACATCAATAACCCCCATTAAGTTCCTACTATCATCAAAGATAGGAGTTGCGGAACAGCTCCATTGATGAGAAGCTACGGAATAATGCTCAGCACCATTAATAATAACGGCTTCTTTAGTTTGTAATGCCGTCCCAATCGCGTTGGTACCTACTTCACACTCGGTCCATCGCACCCCTTCAACAAAATTAATTTTCCTGGCATCATTTAAGGTTTTTTCATTTCCAGTTAATGATAGTACATATCCATCTGGATCGACCAATAATGCCATCATTCCTGATTCTTTTATCGCTTGATCAATCTTGTTTAAATATGGAGATGCTATTTCTATCAACATAGAATTCTTATTTTTTATAGTATGTAATTGCTTTTCAGTTAATAAATTCCGGCCTCTATTTAAATATGGGTTTACCTTTTCTTCCTTACAGCGGTACCAAGATTCTAAAATTAGTTTGTTTATCCGAGCTGTATCAAGAACGTCCTCTTTGACAAAACGCTTCCAAGCATCTAAATATAAGGTAGTATTCATGGAACCTCCTCTAATCATGGCAAAAAATTCGAATTAGATTTGAGATAGATTTCTTGTTTTTACATCTTGCGAAGGTGATAGGAGTTAAAGAAGTAGTTTTATAGAATGAGGTTAGGGCACAATTCAATTATAGTAAATCATGAATTCGCTTTCAATAAATAACTCAGAGTGTAAAGAAAATTTAAAAAAATAAACTTCGCGCAACAAACGCGAAGTTTAGCAAAATTCGTAGAGATTTCTGAGAAACTTACTTTTAAACATGTACAGCGTGGCCAACTGCACTGAGTAATGCTTCATGGACTGCTTCTGAAAGACTTGGATGGGCAGCTATGAAATTTTCCATTGTTTCTGTTGTTAATTCAGCATGGAGCATGACAGTACCTTGTCCAATTAGTTCCGTAGCGTGGGGACCGACAATGGAGACACCAAGGATTTCACCAAATTGTGGTTCAATTAACACCTTAACTTTCCCGTTCCGTTCGTTAGCTATAAGCGCCTTACCATTAACAAAAAACGGAAATTCTCCTACCCTTATATCGCCATACTGTTCCCTTGCCTGTTTTTCTGTTAACCCTACCCCCGCAATTTCAGGAGATGTATAGATACAGCGGGGTACAGCACGATAATTTACTTGAGATTCTAGTCCGCAAGCATTTAAAGCAGCCACTGCTCCTTCATGAAAGGCCACATGGGCAAGCTGTATACCTCCGATGATATCTCCGCATGCATATATATTGGGAATATTCGTTTGCATTTGATGATTAACCGTAATGCCTTTTCTTGAAAAATCAATTCCGATTTTCTCAAGACCTAAATGATTCACTCGCGGCTTACGACCGATCGACACAAGGACGTAATCTGCTTGAACCTCATGTAAACCATTTTCGTTTTCAAAATAGGCTGATTTTTGTTCTGAATTCAATTCCTTTAGTGAGGTGGAAGGATAAATTGTTACACCATCACTTTCCAACTGCTTATGTAAGATCAAGGCGACATCTTCATCTTCTCCTGGAAGCAGCTGATCAGCCATCTCAACAATGGTGACTTTTGTTCCCAATCTGCCATAAATGCTAGCAAACTCGCAGCCTATTACACCTCCGCCGACAATCAGTAAAGACGATGGGATCGACGGAAGCGACATAGCCTGACTACTGTGAATGACCCAATTCCCGTCATATGGAGCAAATGGTAATGAAATGGGGTCAGAACCTGCAGCGATGATTACCTTGTCAGCTGTTACCTCTACTTGTTTCCCGCCAGTATCTATCCTTAAAACACGTTCAGTGACGAAAGAGCCAGCACCTTTAATGACTTTTACTTTATTTTTCCTCATTAAATATTGAATCCCTTGTACAAGTGTTGAAACAATATTATTTTTACGAAGCAGGACAGCATTCCAATCAATCTCTAATTGACCAGACGGAAGCCGTATTCCAAAATCACCCGCATGTTTAACCTTACTGTATACCTCCGCACTTTCTAACAGTGACTTTGTGGGTATACATCCCTCATTTAAGCAAGTTCCTCCTAGCGGTCCATGATCAATGATTGTTACTTCTTGCCCCTGCTGGGCTGCAGTAATTGCAGCCACATATCCAGCAGGACCACCACCAATAATGGCAATCGATGCCAAGACAATCCCTTCTTTCTATAAAAGCATGGTTATTGGCTCTTCTAAGTTCTGTTTCACCGTTTGTAAAAACGCTGCCGCCGGAGCACCATCCAGCACACGGTGGTCAAAGGTCAGACTGAGCGGAAGAATGCTTCTTCTTTCTACCTTATCACCCACAAAACTTGGAGTGTCATAAACAGCACCCACACCTAGAATTCCTGTTTCAGGTGGATTTAAGACTGGTGTAAAGTGTTCGACACCATAGGAACCCAAATTACTAATCGTAAACGTGGAACCCTGCATCTCTTCATTCGAAAGCTGCCCTTGTCTTGCCTTTTGTGCCAGTTCTTTAATCGTTCGTGACAAATCAATCAACTTGTACGTATCGGCATTACGAATAACCGGAACAACCAAGCCTCTATCCAGCGCAACAGCCATACCGAGATGTACAGGCTTAAACAAATGAATTTTATCGTCAATCAAAGCACTGTTCATTTGCTGATACTGTTGAAGTGAAAGGACAACTGCTCGTGCGATATAGTCGGTCAATGTTAATTTTTGATCATAACGCTTTTTAATGGTTTCGGCTGTTTGTTTTTGTAAAGCAATGAGTTCAGTTACATCTATTTTCATATTTATGGTTAACTGAGCGGTTTTTTGTAAACTATCGTACATACGTGCGGCAATAACCTTACGGATTCCGCTGACAGTTACTCGTTGTGTCTCTTCTTGCAATTCCACCGGTTTTTCTTCACTTTTTTCTTTCTTCTGAATAGATGACTTCTTTAATGCCTCCTGAACGTCCTCTTTGGTAATCCTTCCTCCAGGTCCTGAACCCTGGATTTCCTCAATATCAAGGTTAGCTGCCTCAACCATCTTTTTAGCAATTGGGGAAATTTTCACTCGTTCCCCTGCTTTTCTGGCTGGTATGATTGATTCCGCAGGTTTGTTTGCAGAAGCCTCATTTTCCTCTTCAGGCTTTTGATCAGGGACTAGAGCCTGCCCAACAGCTACTTCTTCGCCAGGTTTCCCAATAAAACAAATGACAGTTCCAGGCGGTACCCCTTCTCCCTCGGGAACAGTAATTTTCAATACTGTTCCCTCTGCTGGAGATTCTATGTCAATTTCAATTTTCTCTGAATTGACGCTTGCAATAGGTTCTCCCTTTTCAACTGAATCCCCAACTCCCTTGTTCCATAAGGAAACCGTTCCTTCTTTCATGGCCATTCCTAGTTTCGGCATGACTACTTCTACTGCCATTTCTTGTCTCCCCTTCCCTTTACACTTCTAATGGTGCACCTACTAGCTCTGTTACTACCCTAACTACTCTCTCTGGTGTAGGCAAATAAAGATCTTCAAGTGCAGGAGAGAACGGCACTGGAGTATGTGGTGCGGTAATGCGTTTAATTGGTGCATCTAGATAATCGAAACCCTTATCCGCCACAAGTGCCGCAATATCCGTAGCGATGCTGCATCTTGGATTAGCTTCATCAATGACGATTAAACGGTTTGTTTTTTCTACAGAGGTAAGGATTGTTCCTTCATCCAATGGTGATAGACTGCGAGGGTCCACAATTTCTACTTCAATTCCTTTAGCAGAAAGTTGTAAAGCCGCCTCTAATGCGGTATGAACCTGTTTACCGATAGCTACTATCGTGACGTCCGTTCCCTCCCGCTTGATATCTGCTTTTCCTAATGGGATTGTATAATAATCTTCTGGAACATCACCTGTCATATTATAAAGAGTCTTATCTTCAAAAAAGATAACCGGGTCGTTGTCTTCAATCGCAGCAAGTAATAATCCTTTTGCCTCATATGGCGTGGATGGAACAACCACTTTCACGCCAGGAATGGCCGTAAACAATGCATAAAGACTTTGCGAATGCTGGGCAGCCGCTCTAAATCCAGCCCCGTGCATAGTCCGAATTGTAACTGGAACCTGTGCCTTGCCGCCAAACATATAGCGGAACTTTGCTCCCTGATTTAATACTTCATCTAAACAACTTCCGATAAAGTCATTAAACATTAACTCTGCAATTGGTCGTAGACCAGTAGATGCAGCGGCCATTGCCGCACCCATATAACCTGCTTCGGTAATCGGTGTATCTAGTATTCTCTCACGTCCAAATTCCTGAACAAGCCCTTTGGTGACCCCAAGTACACCTCCCCATGCATCTTCATCTTGCAAATGATCGACCTGAGCACCACCAGCAACATCCTCACCCATTAGAATGACATTCTCGTCCTTACGCATTGCAAGTTTCATCGCCTCATTTATGGCGGCTGACATACTCAATTTTCTAGTCATGATTGATTCCTCCTTTTAATTGAAAAATCAGAAATTATTTTTTAGTTCCCCTTCCGCAAGTTTCCATTAATTAATAGGAAACGTAGACATCGGTTAACAATTCCGAAGGACTTGGATATGGACTCTCTTCACTAAATTTCACCGCTTGGTTAACAGCTTCTTGGACAGATTCTTCTAACGAAATTAATTCTTTTTCAGCCATAAGCTGCTCATTTAATAAATGATTTCTAAATAAAAGAATGGCGTCTTTTTCTTGCTTATGCTCTGTTTTTTCATGCTCTGTTTTGTATTTCTGGGCATCGCCCTCAAAGTGTCCGTAATTACGATAAGTCACACATTCAATTAGGGTTGGGCCTTCACCACGCCGCGCTCTTTGAACCGCTTCTTCCGCCGCCTGGTAAACAGCCAAAACATCTTTTCCGTCAACCTTAATTCCAGGAATGTTATAACCGATCGCACGATCCACAATGGATTTACAGCTGGATGCGTATGAAAATGGTGTAGCTTCTGCATAACCATTATTTTCTGCAACGAAAACAACTGGAAGCTTCCAAATGGCAGCTAGATTAATTCCTTCATGGAATGTCCCGTGGTTTTGAGCACCGTCGCCAAAGAAGCAAACGCTTATATTATCTGTCTTTTTATACTTGGCAGTTAGGGCTGAACCGCATACAAGTGGAAATCCGCCGCCAACAATTCCATTTGCCCCAAGCATCCCTTTGTCAAGGTCCGCAATATGCATGGATCCGCCTTTTCCTTTACATAACCCGGTAACTTTCCCATAAATTTCAGCCATCATACCATTTAAATCGCAGCCTTTTGCAATACAGTGCCCATGTCCGCGATGGGTGCTTGTAATACTATCTTTATCATTTAAATGGGCACAAACCCCAACGGCTACTGCCTCTTCTCCAGCATATAAGTGAACAAATCCAGGCAAGATTCCTTGGGCAAATAACTCATGGACTCTATCCTCAAATTTACGGATTTCTAACATTTTTTGATACATCCACTGTGCTTTTTCCTTAGTTAAAGCTACATCTTTGCTTTCCAACGTTCTCATTATTTCAACCTCCCTGAAAAAATTGATTACAACTTTTATAGTTGCAAGAACCATGCCAAGAATTTAAACCGGACCATTTCAACATTTAACAAAAATGAACGAATAAAAAATGAGACAAAACGAGACAGATGTCTCGTTTTGTCTCTTTGTGATTAGGTAATCATCATAAAAGAAAGGATATGTGTAATACAATAAAAGCAAAAGGGTTAGAGGTCTTTTTAAGATCTCTAACCCTTTTGACTGTTTAATAATAATTAAAGAGCATTTTTCCAATCAGCAGCAAACTTTTCAATACCTTGATCAGTTAATGGATGTTTTGATAATTGCTCAATTACTTTAAATGGAATTGTTGCAATATGAGCGCCAGCTAATGCTACACGAGTAACATGGTCTGGGTGACGAACGGATGCTGCAATGATTTGTGAATTTAAATTTTGAACACGGAACAATTCAGCAATTTTTGCAACAAGTTGTACACCATCTTCGCTAATATCATCTAAACGGCCCAAGAATGGGGAAACATAGGTTGCGCCAGCACGTGCTGCCAATAACGCTTGGTTGACAGTAAAAATAAGGGTAACATTTGTTTTAACACCTTTTTTAGTAAGGTAGCGGCATGCCTCTAACCCATCCAATGTCATTGGAAGTTTAATGGTGATATTTTTATCTCCGCCATTAATTTTGATGAGTTCGTTTGCTTCTGCAATCATTTGTTCAGCTGTTAAAGCGTTTGGAGTTACTTCTGCAGAAACAGACTCAACTTCTGGAACAGCATTTAAAATTTCAGCAATACGATCTTCAAATTTAACTCCCTCTTTAGCAACCAGGGAAGGGTTTGTAGTAACACCTGATAAAACCCCGATTTTATAAGCCTTTTTAATTTCGTCTAAATTTGCAGTGTCAATAAAAAATTTCATTTCATTTCCTCCAATTCATATTATACCCACTTATTTTGACTCTTTTTCGACCGCATGTCCACCAAATTGATTTCTTAAGGCGGCTACCACTTTTCCTGTAAAGGTGTCATTCTCTAAAGAACGATAACGCATCATTAATGAAAGAGCAATAACGGGAGTCGCAGTTTGAAGGTCAAGGGCTGTTTCAACTGTCCATTTCCCTTCACCAGAAGAATGCATAATCCCTTTAATTTCATCCAAATTCGGATATTTTGAGAAAGCATTTTCTGTTAATTCCATCAACCATGAGCGGATGACAGAACCGTTATTCCAAACTCTGGCTACTTTTTCATAATCATAATGGAAATCACTTTTCTCAAGGACTTCAAATCCTTCACCTATCGCAGCCATCATGGCATATTCTATTCCATTATGAACCATCTTTAGGAAGTGGCCGCTCCCAGCTTTACCAGCGTAAAGATATCCATTTTGTACGGATGTATCTCTGAAAAGAGGTTCAACGATTTTCCAAGCCTCAGGATCACCGCCAACCATATAGCATGCACCACGACGTGCACCTTCCATGCCGCCTGAAGTACCAGCATCCATAAAATGAACCCCAATTTCCTTCAATTCGTTATAACGTTGGGTAGATTCTTTATAATGGGAATTCCCTGCTTCAATGACAATGTCTCCTTCATTTAAAAAAGGAAGAATTTCACCAATCACGGAATCCACATGTGCGTGTGGAACCATTATCCAAAGAATTCTTGGCTGATCTAACGATTGAACAAGTTCTTTAAAGCTTGAAACGCCTGCTGCACCGTATTTTTTCATTTCTTCCACAGCACTAGGGTTTACATCGAATGCTACTACTTCATGGTTGTGTTCGATTAGATTTTGTCCTAGGTTAAAACCCATTTTTCCTAGACCAATTAATCCTACTTTCATGATATATTCCCCCAGCTTTTTTTACTTATTTAAAACGGCTTTGGTAATATGAACGACATTTTCAGTCGTAAAGCCAAAATGTTTCATGACGGATGCACCATCTCCTGAGGCACCGAATGACTCAATTGAAAGGATTTTTCCTTCAAAACCAACATAGCGTTCCCATCCTAATCGGATCCCCATTTCGATTGCCACACGCTTTGTTACTGAAGAAGGGAGGACAGCCTCTTTGTAATCAGCTGATTGCTTGTTAAACAATTCCCAGCTTGGCATTGCGACAATCCGAACTGAAATATCTTCTTTTTCAAGCTCGGTCTTTGCATTAACAGCCAAGGAGACCTCAGAGCCAGTGGCCATTAAGATTACATTAGGGTTCGAATTGGTTTCGGTTAATACATAAGCACCCTTAGATACATTATCTAGATTGGCCTGCGTTTCATTATATACCGGTAAGTTTTGACGGCTTAGAACCAAGGCGACTGGTCCTTCTGTTTGTTGAAGAGCATAGGCCCAAGCACTTGCTGTTTCATTTGCATCTGTTGGTCTAATCACAGTTAGGCCTGGGATCGCACGAAGAGCAGCTAAATGTTCCACTGGCTCGTGTGTTGGACCATCTTCCCCAACTGCAATGGAATCATGTGTAAACACATAGATAACCGGAAGTTTGGATAAAGCCGCTAAGCGAATAGACGGACGAAGATAATCATTGAACACAAAGAATGTACTTACAAAAGGCTTTAATCCGCCATGATAAGCCATCCCGTTTGCTGCGGCACCCATTGCATGCTCGCGGACACCGAAATATACATTACGAGCACCGTAAGATTCAACAGCGTAAATTTGTTCTCCTTTAATCTCAGTCATCGTAGAGTGAGAAAGGTCTGCGCTGCCTCCAAAAATAGCTGGCACGGATTTCACAAAATGGTTAATGGCCTCCCCGCTGGCAACACGCGTTGATACCGCTTTGCCGCTATCAAACGTTAATATATCGTTGGCATCGATGAGGACTTTTCCAGAAATCGCTTTAGTTAACTGTTCTGCCAATTCTGGATTCTCTTTTTGATAAGAATCAAATAATTGGTTCCAGCTTTGTTCTGTTTCGATTCCCTTACGCTGTAATTGTTCAAAATGGGCTTTTACTTCATCTGGAACGTAGAAATCCTCTTCATAAAGCCAGTTATACGCTTGTTTTGTCACTTTGCCTTCTTCTGCACCAAGCGGTGCACCATGAGCCTTATTCGTTCCTGCTACTTTCGGACTACCGAAACCAATGATTGTTCTGATTTCGATCAAACTTGGCTGGTCCGTATTTTGTTTTGCCGATTGGATCGCCTTTGTAATGGCCTCAATATCGTTGCCATCTTCAACTCTTAGATAGTCCCAGTGGGCAGCTTCTGCTCTTTTTTTGACATCTTCAGAGAAGGAAACGTTCAATTCACCATCAAGGGAGATATCATTGGAATCATATAACACAACCAGCTTTCCTAGCTTCATATGCCCTGCCATGGACATCGCTTCGTAGGAAACCCCTTCCATTAGGTCGCCGTCCCCCACTAATGCATAGGTATAATGATCAATTACAGGGAATCCTTCTTTATTAAACTTGGCTGCTAGATGGGCTTCCGCCATTGCCATTCCGACAGCATTGGCAATCCCTTGTCCTAATGGACCAGTTGTCGCTTCAACACCAGGGGTATGACCGAATTCGGGATGGCCTGGAGTTTTGCTATTCAATTTTCGGAAGTTCTTCAAATCATCCATCGATACATCATACCCGAACACATGTAGCATGCTGTATAATAAGCTGGAACCATGCCCGGCAGATAAAACGAATCGGTCACGGTTAAACCAGTGTGGATTTTTTGGATTGTGATTCAAATGGTTCGCCCATAATGCATAGGCCATCGGTGCTGCCCCCATCGGGAGACCCGGATGGCCAGAATTGGCCGCATTGACCGCATCAATGGACAATGTCCGGATCGTTGTTACCGCTAAGTTATCAATGTTTTGTGTCATCTCTTTTTCCTCCTAAAGCTTCTTTAATTCTGATGTGCTATCTCTTTGCTTTCTTGAATATTGTCCAACCACCATCTGAACCCATTTTCTACTAGTAGGGAATCTGCTGCTTCAGGCCCAAAGGAACCAGCCCGGTATTCATGAAGAGGCAATCGGTTTTCCTCAAAAGCATTCAGGATTGGCTGTACCCACTCCCAAGATAATTCAACCTCTTTCCAATGTGCAAAGAAGGTAGAATCCCCGATTACCGCATCATAAATCAGTCTTTCGTAAGCTTCCGGAATACCTAATCCCTTGTGCTTCGAATCTTCACAAGAAAAATTTATCCTTACAGGATTTATTTTCCCGTTTAATGGATTCTTACTATTCAACTGCAGTGTAACATTTTCATCTGGGCTGATTTCAATGATTAATAAATTAGGCTCTATCTTTTGTTCATCTTGGTTATAAACAAGTTTTAAGCTGTTCTTAAATTCGATAACGATACGAGTTGACTTTTCTTTCATTCTTTTTCCTGTCCGTATATAGAATGGAACGCCACTCCAAAATGGATTATCAATCCATAAACGTGCAGCTACAAATGTATCTGTTTGAGAAAAAGGATTTACTCCCGGCTCCTCACGATAGCCCGCTACTGATTTGCCATCCATCTCTCCAGAAGCGTACTGTCCACGAACAATGTGAAGTTGAGCATTTTCTTTACTTACCGGACGGAGGGCTTCCATTACCTTACGTTTTTCATTTCGGATCTCAGCGGCATTTACTTTATAAGGCAAGTTCATCGCGGTCATCATGAGCATTTGCAGCATATGATTTTGTACCATGTCGCGTATAACACCCGCCCGATCGTAATAACCTGCTCTTTTTTCGACTCCAACCGTTTCACTCGCAGTAATTTGAACATTCGCAATATGATCTTTATTCCAGATCGACTGTAGAACGGGGTTTGCAAATTCAAGCGCTTCGAGGTTCTGCACCATTGGCTTTCCTAGGTAATGGTCGATTCGAAAAATCTCTTCTTCTTCGAAGGTCCTGCTAAGTTTTTCATTAAGCTCTCTAGCTGACTGAAGGTCATGACCAAATGGTTTTTCGATGATCAATCGTTTCCATCCTTTGGTTGCACCTAGTCCGCTATGTTTAATATTTAGCGAAATGGTATCGAAGAATTCTGGTGCAACTGACAGGTAAAACATGCGATTTTCCGCTATTTGCAGTTCTTCTTCTCTTTCCTTGATCAATTTGAGCAGTTTTTGATAATCCTCTGGTTGATTGACATCTAATGTACTGAAACGAAAATCCTTTAGAAAATTCCCCATTTGGCTCGCTTCATGCTCTAAACGTCGGGAAAACTCTACGATTGATTCTTTTACTTTTTCTTGAAAATCTAGATGTGTTAAATTTCCTCTGCCAAGTCCAATAATGGAAATGCGTTTTGGCAGCTTTTGATCTATATATAAATTATAAAGAGCCGGGTATATTTTTCTCTTTGCTAAATCGCCCGTTGCTCCAAATAATACAAAAGTCATTGATTCCATTTTTGTTTCTCCTCATATATTGAAAAATTATCTATAAATTGTACTACTGATTTATTTTCCCTAATTCAATCCCGATTTATTTTCGAATATTAATGTCAATTTCCTTTTGTCTATTTAAGGTAATGACGATGTCTGCCATTCCAACAAATAACCCATTATCCACGACACCAGGTATGAGATTCAGGTCTCTTTCTAACTCCCCAGGATGGGTAATCTTTTGGAAGCTGCAGTCAAAAATATAATTCCCATTATCTGTTTGATAGGGGCGGCCATTGTTTTGCCGCAGCTTTGGTGAACCGCCAAGCACTTCCAAATATTTTCGTGTCATTTCCATGCCAAAAGGCACCACTTCTACGGGAAGTGGGAAGGCTCCTAATGTATCGACCAGTTTGTGTGAGTCGGCGACAACCAGAAATGTATTAGCTGCTTTTGCGATGATTTTCTCTCTTAAAAGGGCACCTCCGCCGCCTTTAATAAGGGCTAAATCAGGGTTTACTTCATCGGCTCCATCTATCGCCACATCAATATGGTCTATTTCTTTAAACGATGCCAATGGAATACCTAACTCTCTAGCCAATTTCTCTGTCTGCAAGGAAGTCGGGATGCCTTTTATAGAGAGACCTTGTTGAACTAATCTTCCTAGTTTAGTGATTGTATAAAATACAGTGGAACCCGTCCCAAGTCCAATGACCATTCCATCTTTTACATAATCGGCCGCTTTTTCTCCGACTGCTTTTTTCTCATTCAAAGAAGTTTTGCCCCTTTCATTCAAGACCTGGAGATATCAAACTTGCCTACTTAATTTAACCTTGTTTCTTAATTTGTTCCTTTGCAATTTGTAAAATTTGTTTTTCAGGTGTGCCCTTCTCAACCATTACATTTTTAACTAATTTTTTCCTCTGTAATGAATCATCAAAGTAACTACCACCATTTTTACACATCCCTCAAAGTTCATTTATTGAAAAAACTTTTCTATATAAGGTAACAATAAGTAACCTATATTAAATAACGTAACCATCATACTCCCACCCTTTTTTGTCGTCAAGAAAAATAACTCACTTTAAAGATATTCGATAATGAAAATAAATCCTAGTTCTATCCGACTCTTTTAGGTGACCATTAAATTGGTTAGCCCATCATTTGGAAGTAATAAACAATAAAAGGAATTACCTTTAAGTAAATTCAAAGAAATAAAAAACAGTGGATTTTATATACCCACTGTTTAGTCTCCATGCTATCTTTCTTCAATAATTTTTATGCATTTCTATGATTTCTTTGAGCAGCTTCTCTTCAAAAGTTAGTTAAAAGGTGTTTTCTGTTTTTTCCTTTTTTCGATAAGTTGTTGGTGACATACCGATATACTTTTTAAACTTATTATGGAAATAATCGACATTTGTATATCCTACTTGTTCTGCTACCTGATAAACCTTATACCCCTGAGAAAGTAAGGCTTTGGCATTTTCCATTCTAACTATGTCAAGGTACGTATTAAAATAGTTCCCTGTATAATTTTTAAATAGTTTTCCTAAATAGGCACTATTATAATTAAATAAATCAGCTAGGGTTTCCAGCTTTAGATTCTGATGATAATTACGATGAATAAAATCTACTAACTTTTTAATTTGACCCGTTTGATCCCCTACATCTAATTTCCCGATAATTTCCCTGAAGATTTTATTGATATAAGCAACAAGTGACTGAAAATTAGGTTGATTTTGAATATCGACCACACTTATTGTGACCTCCGTTATTACCCGTTGGAGGCCAGGCTTTGCCACAGAACATTTACTTAAAAGATTCGTAACTAACTGAATAAATCTCTTTTTGATTTCTTCTTCTGTAAAATGTAAGTTGACCATTACTTGTGCTGCTTCCAGGATCCTTTCTGAAAGTGCCTCGTTATTAGCAATATCAATTGCATAATAGATTTTTTCAGAATAGTCTTGTAAAGGGAAATCATTATGTAAAATCTCTATGCTAGTCGGTTGATTTCCCTTTATGAATAATTCGGAATCCTTTTTCAAGACACTACTCTCTTTGTAAAAGAATTGTTGATCTAATAAAGATTTTGTTTCATGAAACGCATGTTTAACCTCATAGATACTACTAAATTCTTCACTTATGCTAGTAATAATACTTACCTTATTAGCTGTTTTTGAGATGGTTTCATAAAGATTTTTTTGACTTTCTTCTGTTTTTATGGATTCCTTTAACAAAATACCTAAATAATGTTCACTAGAAAATACCATTCCTTTTTGCGGTTCAAATGTAGTTTCGAATTTCTCTTTTAGAGAGTTTAGGGGATTGACGTCTTGTTTAGTAGAAATTCGTTCTTTTATTAAAACCAAGGTAAACTTTTTCCAATCTAGTTTAAATTGTTCAACTTTAGATTGTACATCAAGATTTTCCCTGGCGTCTTCTGTATTTAACAATCCATTAAGCAGGTTGTCTTTATGAAAGGAAAGGTTGTGACTTTGCAATTGTATGATTTCTTTAGTCTTGTCCATCTTAGCTTTTAATGGCCCTAATATCTCTATAAGTTCGTCCTCATCAATTGGCTTTAATAAATATCCAGTCACATTAAAGCGGATGGCTTTTTGTGCATAATCAAAGTCTGCATAACCACTTAGGATAATAAAATGTATGTTAGAATTTGTCATCCTAATCGCTTCAATTAATTGTATTCCATCCATTCCCGGCATTCGAATATCTATAATCATCAAGTCTATGGAATGTTTTTTTAGTTTTTGTAGTGCATCGTATCCATCGACGGCTGTATCCACTACTTGGAAACCATGATCAGACCAAGGTATTAAGCTTTTTAAGCCATCACGAATCAGTGGTTCATCATCAACAATTAAAACACTATACATATTCGTTTCCCCCTTTTGGTATGCTGAACGAAATACATGTCCCCTTGCCAACCTCACTCTCTATAACAAGTCCGCTGCTATTGCCAAAGGTCAAACATAATCTTTGATGAACATTCATTAATCCAATTCTGTTTTCCTTGCTGTCATCGATATTGTTTAGTGTTCTATGAATTGCCTCGATTTTCTCCTTACTAATTCCCGTACCATTATCCTTTACTTTGACTTGTAAATGGTTTTCCAGGACCCGGGTTATGACACTTACCCTTCCGCCTTTTCCCTTATCTTCTAATCCATGGATGACAGCATTTTCTACTAAAGGCTGGATAATCAACGGGTGAATAAAAAGGCTCTCCGATACTGGATCTATGTCTAACTCATATTCAAGGCGGTCTTCATATCGAAACTTTTGGATTTCTAAATAGGAGACAACCATTTCGATTTCTTTCTTTAAATAAATCATTTCGGCAGAAACCTCTATACTTTTTCTCATTAACTTTCCTAATTGCTTTACAACACTGGAAATTTCCTTTTCTCCTTTTATATGGGCCTTCATACGAATAGATTCTAAAGCATTAAACAAGAAATGTGGATTAATCTGGCTGGCCATCATTTTTAGCTTCATTTCCTGCTGTCGTTTCTCCAAAATATTTTTCTCAAGATGCATTTTTTCTAGCTCCGTGATGAGATCTTTAATATTTCTGACCATTCGATTCAACCGGTTAGAAAGTAACCCAATCTCATCACTGCCCTCAACGTGTATCACTTCATCTAAATTCCCTTCTGCAACCACATTAATTTGATTACTCAGGGTAACAATGCGATGAGAAATTAATTGGGAGAAGAGATAAATCAGAATGACAGCGATTACAAGACTAATAAAAATAACCGTAACTCCAAGGTATACAAAGCTATTAGCATCAGCTAAAATCGTATCGTTAGGAATAACCGATACAAACTTTAGTTCATTTAGACTTGTGTCAGGAAGCAATAAATCTACTACAATCTCTGATTGTTGGCCATTCACTTTCCCACGAATGGAGCCCTTATTTCCTATAAGCCTTTGGTCCGTTTTAATGATATGATCCAACTTCTTTCCGATAAAACTTTTCCGGTTGGAGACCACAACATTATTGTTATCATCGACAATCATGATGGGTGAACTTTCTTGATTTAGGATGGTATTTAGGTTATCTGTATTGACATCGATAACTAAAGTCGTGCTTGTCTTATAATCAAAATAATTAATTTTCCGGACCAGGCTTAAATACTTACGGCTTTTTTTGGTCTCATCTGGCATATAAAACCATCCATTAAGCCCATTTGCCTTGTCCGCCGACTTATACCAAAAAGTGTTCTTAATGGAGTCATCTGCCGGCATAAACTCCCAATTATTCAGCATGGTGGGATTGTCCACATATAAACGAATATTAGAAAGTTCATTAAAATTATTGAGAGATGTTTTGAATGCTGTATACCCTCGGTAAGCCTCCACAACTTGCTGTCTAGTGGTATACCTCGTATTTACAAGCTCCTTTAATTGTTGGTCTAATGTTAGGTTGTTGGCCACATAAATAGCTGATTCCAATGTTTCGGCTGTTCGTTTCTTTACCCTCTCAATATTGGCGGCTGATTCAGTAATGGCATCGTTTAATGCCTTTGTCCTAAGTTCATGCGTCAAATAAAATCCAACAATAAGCAACGGAATAATAACTGCCACAAAAAATGAAAACACCAGCTTTGAATGTATATTACGGTCATTAAATTTTTTGATAAAATATTTCAACAAAGGCCCACCGCCATGAGGAATAATATGTAAATTTGGTGATTAATTAAATTATACACTAGATTCATATAGTGTTGAAGATATATTAAAAAACCTGCCGAAACAGGTCTTCATTTGTAGAATTATAGTTAGTTTTCCTGTTTTATGTTTGCTGCAGCATTAACTGGGTAATTCTATTAATTCAAATTTATATTTCCCTTTTACTACATAGAGTGAATCGTAATCATTACCTTCTCATTTTCTTCCATAAAAAAAGTTTGTGGATGCTCAAACACCGTACCGTCGGATTTCAAAATTTTTAATGGTGCATGGGAGTATCGTACTTGACACTCTCCTGATCGTGTCGACACAATTTCCGCTTTTTTCAAACGGTGATTCTCCCACTCTACATGTATGATATATCCGCCCCTAGCCCTTATTCCCCTGATATAACCGCTAGGCCATTTCTTTGGCAATGCCGGTAGTAAGTCAATACCTCCTAAATGGCTTTGCACCAGCATTTCAGCAATACCGGCAGTACCGCCAAAGTTCCCATCGATTTGAAAGGGAGGATGATCATCAAAAAGATTTGTATGGGTAGAACGGGCTAATAAGGTCTGAATGTATAAATAGGCCTGTTCTCCGTCCTGAAGGCGGGCAAAGAGGTTGATCAGCCATGCACAGCTCCATCCCGTATGACCTCCGCCTTTTTCTATCCGAGCCTCCAAAGATTTCCTTGCCGCATGCATTAATTCCTTTGTCTGGTTAGGGTTGATTTGATTCCCTGGATATAAACCATATAGATGGGAAAGATGCCGATGCCCTGGCTCATATTCTGGGAAATCCTTAAACCATTCCTGAATACGTCCCTTATCATTAATTTGAAAGGGAACTAATCGTTTCTTGGCAGCCTTTACTTGTTCACAGAACTCTTCATCGATAGATAACAGGCCGCAGGCTTCGATACAATTAGAGAACAATTCCCTAATTAGTGTCATGTCCATCGTCGAAGCAAACGAAACACTACAAGGCTGTCCCTCATTTGTTAAAAACTTATTCTCCGGTGAGGTAGATGGATTCGTAACAAGATAACCATTTGGACCTTCAATTAACCAATCAAGAAAGAATTCAGCGGCCCCTTTCATTAAGGGATAAGCCTTATCTCTTAAGAACTGATGGTCACGAGTAAAGAGGTAATGCTCCCAAATGTGACTCGTTAACCATGCCCCGGCGAGCGGCCAGAATGCCCATGAGGCTTGTCCTGACGAAGGTGTAGACATCCGCCAGAGATCAACATTATGGTGAACAGCCCATCCTCTTGCACCATACAGTTCAGAAGCGGTCTTCTCCCCTGATTGGCTCAAATCTTCAATCATATCGAATAACGGCTGATGGCACTCACTTAAATTACATACTTCTGCAGGCCAATAATTCATTTCAACATTAATGTTGGTTGTATAATCACAATTCCAAGGCGGCTGTACAGATTGGTTCCAAATACCTTGTAAGTTTACTGCCTGTGTGCCCTGACGGGAACTTGTCAGCAGCAAATATCTTCCATATTGGAAATATAGCGCTTCCAATTCTGGATCATTTTTTTCAATTTTATACTGTTGCAGCCGTACATCCGTTGGTAAGTGATTGTGATAGGATTCTCCTAAATGAATGTCTATCCGATTAAATAACTGACTGTGATCTCGGATATGCTGGTCCTTCAATTGGACAAAAGTCGTTTGCGTGGCCGTTTTCAGCCATTGATAGGCTGCTCCCGTCATTTTTTCAAGATTCGGGTCTGGTTTTTCATTAAATTTCGTAAAATTAGTGTTGGCTGTTAATAAGAGAATGACAGAATCTGTATCCCTAATCTCAATTTTATTATTTTGAACAGTTACGGTCCCCCCATTTGCCATTGCCTGAAGACAGACAATAAATTGTATTCCGTCATGTTCGTCATATTCTATTTGGTTTGGGACTTTAACGGATATAGGGCTCCGCCCACGGAGAGTTAATTGATTTTCAGCTTCTTCGATCGTATGTTGAAGCAATGAGCCTAAATAAGCGCTAATATGAATGGAAGGCTGATTTGCTTGGATCCTCACCGCAAGTACTTGATGGGGATTACTGATAAATATTTCCCGTGTGTAATGAGCTTCATCTACGGTGTACTCTGTTTTTGCTATCCCAGTGTTTAAACTTAATTCTCGTTTGTAGTTTGAAGCTGTCCCATTAAAATGATGATCGATATACAAGTCGCCAAGCGGCTGGTAAGCCTCACCATCCTCACCGACCATGTTTGCCTCTATCAGCTGCTCTGCTTCAGCATATTTCCCCTCAAATATAAGTTGTCTCGCTTCATGTAAATAATCATAAGCTTCATAATTGGTTTTATCTTGTACAGTCCCTGACCAAAGGGTGTCTTCATTCAATTGAATTCGTTCATTCTGAACGCCCCCAAAAATCATAGCGCCAAGTCGTCCATTCCCGAGCGGCAATGCTTCCTCCCACCTGGCTGCAGGCTTGTCATACCATAGCTTCCAGATCTTTTGATTGGTGGTAATCATGTTAACCTCCATTTATACCGTTTTTTATACACCCTAACCTCGGGAGGATACCTCCGAGGTTAGGCTGTATGTTATTTACTAACCAAAAACGGAAAGTACTTAATTGAATTGTACCTTTAAAAAAGTAGATGCTATCTATATTTTATAGAATAATAGTAAATCTTTTTACTCCTCTTTCAGGCGTAATTTTGACACCCAGTTCAGTGGTTTCAACCGCACCATCGGTAACCTCTAAAACTTCCTTAATACCACGAACCACTAGACTCCATGGTTTTCCTACATTAGTATTTGTAGAAACAAATAGCTTGTTGTCTTCGCGGCTTATAGAAACCTCCAATTCTGCTTCAGCAGACATATTACGAACTATGCAATTTGCTGTTTTTTCATCGTCTAGATTAAATAAATGAAGGTTCACCCCATCAGCATAATCATAGTCAGGCTTTGAATTTACTCCGCCAAATGCGACAATCGAGTTTGGCCGCACATATAAAGGAAGACTAAAATAATCGTTTTCTTCTAGTCTCCAGGTACCGCCCTCCACCTGCTCATTTGATAATAAATGAGTCCATTTGCCTTCTGGCAAGTAGAATGCTGCTTCCCCTTCTTCATTAAACACTGGGGCAACAAGTAGAGAGTCACCCAACATATATTGTCTGTCAAGCGTTTCAACCGCTGGATCTTTTGGGAACTCTAAAATCATCGATCTCATCATAGGCAGACCAGTGACAGCAGAATCTGTGGCAGAATTATAAATATATGGCATTAAACTGCATTTTAATTTTGTAAAGAAACGCGCAACATCAGATGCTTCTTCGTCATATGCCCATGGCACACGGTATGAGTTGCTTCCATGCAAACGGCTGTGGCTGGATAGTAAACCGAAGGCAAGCCAACGCTTGAAAAGATCTGTTGGTGCCGTACTTTCAAAACCGCCAATATCATGACTCCAGAAACCAAAACCAGTTAATCCTAAGGACAGCCCTCCACGAATGCTTTCTGCCATTGACTCATAAGATGCATCACAATCGCCTCCCCAATGAACAGGGAACTGCTGACCACCCGCCGTAGCAGAACGTGCAAACAATGTCGCTTCGCCCTCCCCTAACTGATCTTTTAACACATCATGAACAACTTTGTTATAAAGGAAGGTATAGTAATTATGCATTTTTTCTGGATCAGAACCATCAAAATAAACCACATCTGTTGGAATCCGTTCACCAAAGTCTGTCTTAAATGCATCTACTCCCATAGCCACTAATCGACGTAAATGACTAGCAAACCATTCACATGCTGCAGGATTCGTGAAGTCGACGACTCCCATTCCCGGCTGCCATTTATCCCATTGCCAAACGTCACCATTAGCTTTTTTCAATAGATAACCATTTTCTACCGCTTCATCAAAAAGAATGGATTCTTGGGCAATATATGGATTAATCCAGACACAAATCTTCAGCCCTTTTTCTTTTAACCGCTTGAGCATCCCGGCAGGGTCTGGGAACATACTCTTATCCCATTCAAAGTCTGTCCAATGAAGTGCCTCCATCCAGAAGCAATCGTAGTGGAAAACCGATAATGGAATATCTCGTTCACTCATTCCTTCTACGAAACTATTAACAGTATTTTCATCATAATTTGTTGTAAAGGAGGTTGATAACCATAAGCCGAAGGACCAAGCTGGCGGAAGTGCAGGTTTTCCTGTTAAACTTGTATAATTACTAATGACTTCTTTTAGATTTTTGCCGCCAATGATGATATATTCTAGTGATTCACCTTTTACACTGAATTGAACCTTTGAAACCTTTTCAGAGGCAACCTCCAGAGATACATTTTCAGGATGATTGATAAACACGCCATATCCTTTATTTGAAAGATAAAATGGTATGTTTTTATAAGATTGCTCCGAACTTGTTCCACCATCTTTATTCCAAATATCTACACTTTGACCATTTTTGATAAATGAAGTAAATCGCTCCCCTAAACCGTATATATATTCGCCCACTCCTAGATTCAGTTCTTCACGCATATAAGTAGTTTTATTTGAATCGGTTATATGGGACATAGCTTTAAAGCCGCTGCCCGTCATTTTTTTTCCATTATATTGGTACTCGACTCCCCATGGACCCTGTTTTGTTATTATCGCACTGGTTTTACCGCTAGTAAAAATAATTTCCTTTTCTGTGTCCGAAATGGATACCGGTCCTTGCTGCTCATTTAATTCAAATTCCGGACCGCGTTTTTTAACACCTTTATGGTGATAAACTTTTACACGGATGCTATCTTCTTGGGGAGAAGAGAACTCTACCGTTAGTAACGGTGTATCCAATTGCCCGCCCCGGGCGGAGAGATCCCTTGGTCCAACAAGAACTTTTAATCTATTATTTTGTTGAATGGCTTTGAAAAATTGTACACCAGAAATTAACTCAAAGCCTTCACGAATTTGCCAGTTTCCATCTGTAAATTTCATTATTCTTCACACACCTCGTTTTATTCTTGAAGAGAGACCCAAGCATGCTGGGTCTCCTTTATGACATGATTATTTCCAGAGCTCAACTCTATCTTTGATTAACTTTGTTCGCTCTTTTTCTGCTTTTTCTACTCCAGCAGCATCGAGGTCTTTAAGGAAAGTATCATAGATTTTGTCGAACTGAGATGGTTTTGCAAGAATCGCTTCAGGAATACGCTTTTTCACAATATCCAGTGCTTTTTTCTCAATAAGAGCTAATTCCGAATCACTTGCAACTTGGATATTATAAGAGGCACCCCAAGGTTTTACAGTGAACTCTTCAGCTTTCGGATAAAGATCTCTCCACATTTCAACACCATAGTTTTTCAATACTTCCTTCTCTACGTCTGTGTATGAATCTTTTACTTGTTCTGGTGATGCGATCGTATAAGTTTGACCACTTTCATCCGTTACACCATCACCATATGAAGGTGCCCAGCCTTTTAATACGCCAATACCAGTCTTCTTTACATAGTTAGCATCCGTATTACGTTTTTGCATTTCATCAGCAGGAATTACACGTTTGCCATTTTCAATAGTATAGTTTTTCCCTTCAATACCCCAGTTCTGAAGAATTTGTCCTTCATCTGAAGCTAAGAAATCTAAGAATTTAATAGCAGCTACAGGATCTTTACAGTCTTTTGTAATCCCGATTCCCCAGCCAGCTAAGTATCCGCTGCTTTGGAAGTTTGCTTGTTTCATATCACCCGTAAGAGTCGCAGGGTACATACCAAACATTCTGTCAGCCTTTCCTTGTTCCTTCAATGCACGTTGGGCATCTGCGAACTCCCAATCATCATCGGTAATGGCAAGGACACGGCCAGAGGATAGTTTTGCGATATATTGGTCATATTTTTGAACAAAGCTTTCAGGGTCAAGTAAACCAATATCGTTCATATGGTTTAACCACCGGAAATATTCTCTCTCATCTGGACGTTTATAGTGCATAGTTGCTTTATAGGTTTTAGGATCAATGTAATATTCACCATCGTCTGATGCACCAGTTGCCCAGAAAGCAGGGTTTGTGGTTGAAATCATTATGCGCCAGTCATCTGCAAGTAAAGATAAACCAATTGTGTCTTGTCCATCAATTTTTGGATATTTTTCTTTATAGGCTTTTACGGCATTTTCAACATCTTTTAGTGTCTTGATTTGTGGATAACCAAGGTCTTTTACAACTGAATTCTGAAGTCCTACACCGTGACTTGGACTAAAGTACTGTGTATCTATCGCACTTGTTGGTAAAATATAAATGGATTTGTCGTCATTGCTCCACTTTAATCGGCTAAAATAGTCACCATAAATTTTCTTAAGGTTTGGTGCGTATTTGTTAATTAAATCTGTAAGGTCAATTAGGGCACCTGCTTCCACTAACGTTCCTGCACTACCTTTAGGGAAAATTAAATCAGGGTATTCACCACTAGCTACCATTAATGAAATCTTTTGAGTACCACCGTTTACATCAAATTCAGGTTTAACAGTCACACCTGTTTTTTCTTTAATAACTTTACTTACGGGGCTCTCCATATTATCCCATTGCGAGTTTGGATCGGCACTAAATAATGTTAGTTCCACTTGTCCATCCTTATTTTTAGTTACTTTTTCTTTGGATGTTTCTTTGCTGCAGCCAGTGATGACCAGCATAAAAATGAGGACTGATAAAAAGATAAATCTACTAGTGCGCTTCATACTTTACCTCCTAATATCGTTTATTATTGTTTTACAGAATACTCTGTTAACAAATAATTCCTAAAATTTCTCAATTACCCTAGCTTTTAACGGCTCCGATCGTCATCCCTTGTACAAAATGTTTTTGTACAAATGGATACACAATCAGGATAGGTACAACTGTTACAATAGTAATCGCCATTTTTATAGATTCGGGTGAAACAAACTGAGCCATTTGATCCTTTGATAATCCCTTCATGGCATTTGGATCCGTAGCCCCCATATTGGTATTTTGTAAGATTTTCATTAATTCATATTGTAAAGTCGTTAAGGCTGGGTTTTGACTGTTAAATAAATAGGTATCATACCATGAATTCCATTGACCAACTGCTACAAACAGGGCGACGGTTGCAAGTACGGGCTTACAAAGGGGCATAATAATCTTCCAAAATATCGTAAAATCATTTGCTCCATCAATTTTTGCCGATTCTTGCAGCGAGTAAGGAAGCCCATCCATAAAAGAACGTACAATAATGATATTAAAAGCGTTTACAATTCCAGGAATGATATAAACCCAATAGGTGTTAATCATCCCTAAATCTCTTATTAACATGTAGCCGGGAATTAAACCGCCTGAAAAATACATCGTTAGTACAATTATCATTGAAATCACTTTTCGGCCCTGAAAATCGGCTCTGCTTAATGTAAACGCAACCATAGCAGAGGATAAAACACCAAGAATCGTTCCAATAACTGTCCGAGTAGCTGAATTGATAAAACCAGTAATTAAATTATCGTATTTAAATATTTCACGGTAATTGTCTAATGTGAATTCCCGCGGCCAAATATGGATCCCACCGCGAACCGTATCGATGGAGTCGTTTAATGAAATAGCCAGTACGTTTAAAAAGGGATAAACTGTAACTATCGCAACCACCGTAAGAAAAATAAAATTTCCAATATCAAATAGCCGATCGTATTTTTTTTGTCTACCATATGAAACTGTCTTAGCCAAAGTACACTCCCCCCTTACATAACACTTTGATTTGAAAAGCGCTTAAAGATTCCATTGGCAATAAGCAGCAGGATAATACTAACCACTGAATTAAAGATCCCTATTGCCGTGCCATAAGAGAAACGTCCCAGGCCAATCCCGTAGTTTAATGCATACAGATCAAGTACCTCTGAATAATCAACCGTTAAGGAATTTCCTAATAAAAATTGCTTTTCAAAGCCGATGCTTGTTAAATGTCCAATCGATAGAATTAATAGAACTAAAATAGTCGGGCGAATTCCAGGCAGGGTTACATGCCAAATTTGTCTCCATCTGCCTGCTCCATCAACTTTTGCGGCTTCGTATAACTGTGAATCGATTCCTGCTATCGCTGCTAAAAAGATAATAGCATTCCAGCCCATTTCCTTCCATAAATCAGATGCAACAACAATTCCCCAGAAATATTCACCTTTTGCCATAAATTGAATTGGTTTATCAATAATGCCCCAATTTACTAATAGTTCATTAACAATTCCTCCATCAATGGAGAGCATTTTTGTGATAATCCCCGCAACAACAACCCATGAAACAAAGTGTGGTAAATAAGTGATGGTTTGGACCGTTCTTTTAAAATAGGATAATCTTACCTCATTTAATAGAACAGCAAACATAATGGGAAACACGAATCCGATAACTAATCCCAAAGTACTCATCGCAAGTGTATTACGAAGGACTAAGTAAAACCTGTCGTCAGAGAACAGTTCGGCAAAATTTTTAAACCCGACCCACTCCTGTTCTGAAAATGAAATTCCAGGCTTGTAATTTTGAAAAGCCATTGTCCAGCCCCATAATGGCAAGTAATTAAAGATGATAACCAGAATAACAAAAGGGATGGACATCATATATAAATATTTTTGCTGCAAAAACACATTCCAAAAGCCCCTTTTCTTATTACTTGGAATCAACGTATCCATTTGGGATTCCAGTACCAATGTATCCGCTTTCTTTAAAACCGTTTTCATTTGACCTCCTCCTTACTATTTAATTACATCTTATCGAAATTAAAAGAATCTTAAAACCTAACAAATTAACACAAAAATCATATAAAAATTTAATAAAACCGGTAATTCTGTCTGGAAACTAAAAATGGCACCATCCTCCTACTTAGGACAGTGCCTTCTACCAACTGCTATTATTTTCTACAAAAGATGGTTTGCCTTCCCTCGTGTTCGTTTTCTTCATAATAAAGAACTTGCCATTCCCCGAACTCATTTAACAACTCTTTAGGCTTAAGCTTGTACTGATCAGATACTCCTTGTTTCACAGTGTTGGGTGCCTGAAAATAGGTCTCCATGAAAAAGTAACCATCCGCTTTAAGGATCTTTTTTATCAATGGAAAAACCCTGCGATCAAGGTAATAGGTGACAACAATCATGTCAAAGGATTGGTTGTCATAGCTTTTTTGGTCCAATGAAGTAAGATCTGCCATCCGAGCATCGATTGGGAGATTATTTTTTACAGCCTGATCCTGTAAATAAGCGATCGCAACATCTGAAATATCGATAGCTTGTACGTAATAACCCTTTCGGGAAAGAAACAAACTGTTTCCTCCTAGACCGCAGGCAAGATCAAGTGCATTGCCCCCATTTAGATAAGCCGCTAGCTTCATTAATCTAGCATTCGATGCAGGTTCGGTGAGTTGTTCGATCCGTTCCAGGTGTTTATTGTTCCATTTTGATTGAATGTCCATATTTAACCTCATCTTATAGGCCATTATCCTTGCAAACTATTTTTAAATTGATCATAATCCGTTTTGACATAATGAAAGACTACTGCATTGCCGCCTTGATCTGGGTGGGTTATTTTTAATAGTTTTTTATATCTTGTTAAAACTTCCTTTTCACTCGCCGTTTTTGATAGCCCTAATTTTTGGCGAAAATCAAGTCTTTGTGCCGGTGGTGTGGTCTGGGCCCTATCAGGAACTTTTTTCCCTTGTTTAGAAAGTTTTTCTTTTAAGTATAACAATTCGCTATTCAGCTCAATATTCTCTTTTAATACTTTTCTCATTTCCTTTTGTAATTCATTTTTTTCAAGCTCTAAGTTGAGGATTTCTTTTTGTAATTTGTTTCTTTGCTGAATGATCGTCTTGACTGACGATTTATGAAGCTCCTCTAACTCTTTTATATGGTCATCCTGAACTTTTACTTTTGCTCTTAATTCCCGGATTAGTTTATCTTGCTCTGAAGGTGGCTTGATTAAATGCTTAGGATTTTTTACATTTGATATGTATTCGGTTAGTTGATTTCCGTTTCCTACTTTTTGAATCTTCCCCTCATATAGCCAGCGTTGAACGACTTGAATACCCATACTTGCAGAAACACCTGCATCATTTAATAGGTTTATCGCTTGATCTGTATCTTGAAGTATATAGTCTGTTTGTTGAAATGCACCTTTAGCCTCGTATTTAATTTTACGCTCACGCAGCCAACGTCTTACCGTTTCAACACAAATATCGTCTGAAACTCCCGCGGCTTTTAAAAAATCAAAAGCTTGATCTGTGTTCACAAAGATCTCCTTTCCCTCACTGAGTTAAAGAGTTACTCAATCGTGCTTGAATTTTTTATATTATTTATCTTATCGGAGTTAATGATTAAAGTGAATGGCTCAAAAAGACTATTAGTACATGCATTTTCCTAGTTATATAAAACGTGTTTAAATCAGGGAATAAAATTTAAAAATCCTCTTTACTGTAAAGAAATTTTTATAAGTTTACATAATTTTATTATTCGTTACACTTTTCTTGAATTTGTTTATTAAACATAAGAAAAGCACCCAAAAAGGATGCCTTATCAGCCATTTCAACTTAATACCCGAATTAAAGTAATTGAAGATTCTCTATTAACTTGGTTATTTCCTCTGTAGATAATGTAAACCCTTTTCCCATTTTTTCATGATTCTCTGACCATTAAACGGATATCATATTTTGGTTCACGTCCGATCCAACTTATGAGATTAAGTTCTTTCTTCCAACCCTATGCTAATTTAAAACCATTTTCCGCCATTAACCAGGTATGAATTAGAAATTCTGAGGAAAAATATGCATTGGTGTAAAATTCCTTGAATGGGCAATCATGCAATCCAATAAATGATAACCTTTTAAATTAATCACCATTTTAGACGGACACATGCTTCTAGTATCATCAATTATCCGTTGACATGAATTTTTTACGGGGGAATGGAAATGTGGAAAGCAATTGTTTCATATCTTCCGGACTGGAGTGTTTTTATCCAAGCTTTTATGGCATGTTTTATTCCATACATGATCTCACGATTTTTTAAATGGATTCGTCAAACTGAGGATGAGTGATCGAAATGAGAGCACGGAAATTAAAGTTCAAAAAGACAAAAAAAAATGCCGATACCCAGGAATCTACTATCCCTCCCTATTTATCCGCTCCATTTACCGGTAATATTAACGATGACCTGGAACTTGTCAGAAAAGAATTCGATGATCATGATGATGTCCATTTTCGGGAATTTAACATTGGGCGTACAAACATTCGTGCAGCCATCATTTATGTAGAGGGGTTGTCAGATAAGGAACTGATCGACACTCATATTATGAAATCATTGATGGCTGATTTTTCAAAGGAATATAACCACCAGCCAGCTTATGACAAAGGGACCCTTTTAACAGAGTTGATAAAAGATCAAGTTCTTTCCATTAGCGAAGTAAACGAAGCACATCATATTAAAGAGGTGATGACAAAAGTTCTAACAGGTTCAACAGCTCTTTTGATAGATGGATCATCAGCCGCGTTTATTCTTGGTACAGCGAAAGGAAAAACAAGGAGTATTGAAGATCCCGTATCAGAGGGATTAGTCAGAGGTCCCCGGGTAGGTTTCACGGAAAGCCTAAGCGATAATACGGCCCTATTACGGCGTCATGGTGAAAACGAGAACTTATCCTTAACAAAATTCCAGGTAGGAAAACGGACAAAAAAAGAACTGGTCGTTGCCTATATGAAGGAGATTGCTGACCCGCAATTAGTAGAAGAGGTTAAGAAAAGAATCAACAAAATCGATATTGATCATGTAGCCGAATCCGGCTATATCGAGCAGCTCATCGAAGATCATTATCTCAGTCCTTTTCCGCAAATACAGAATACAGAGCGGCCTGACCGCGTTATCAGTGCCTTAATGGAAGGACGGGTAGCGATTTTGTTAGATGGGACACCCTTCGCTCTAATCGCTCCGGTTACCTTTAGCATGCTATTGCAATCGCCGGAGGACTATTATGAACGTTGGATTTCTGGCACCTTCGTCCGCCTATTGCGTTTTTTTGCAGCCTTTATTTCTCTTTTTACCCCTGCATTATATATTGCCTTTATCTCGTTTCATCCCGGATTGATCCCAACCAAGCTGGCGATGTCCATCTCAGGAACGCGGCAGGGCGTTCCCTTTCCTTCGCTTATAGAAGCATTGATTATGGAAGTAGCCATCGAAATTTTGCGGGAAGCCGGGCTGCGCTTACCCAAGCCGATTGGCCCCGCGATGGGGATTGTCGGCGGTCTAATCATTGGCGAAGCAGCCGTACAAGCAGGAATCATCAGTCCGATTATGGTAATTGTCGTGGCGGTAACCGCCATTTCCTCCTTTACCATTCCACAGTATAGCACGGGAATTACGCTGCGTATTCTCCGTTTTGTCGCCATGTTTTGCGCGGCTATATTTGGATTGTACGGGATTATTCTGTTTTTTCTTTTTCTTTGCAGTCATTTAGTCAAATTGAAGAGTTTTGGTACCCCTTATACCAGTCCGCCTGTGCCTTATTACTTAAGGGATTGGAAAGATTTTATGGTTCGCATGCCACTTATGATGATGAAACGCCGTCCAAAAATAATGGATACAAAAAATGCCGGCCGCAAAGGATAGCTCGCGATGAAAGGAAGTGGTTCCAGGAAGATGAGCATTCCCAAAGACCAAATTACCACTCCACAAACGGTTGTGATCGTCACCAATACGATACTTGCAACAGGGGTTCTTACCCTGCCGAGATCAGCCGTTGAGAAAGTAAAAACACCTGATATTTGGATCACCGTTATTTTAGGCGGACTGATGACGATGATAGCATCTATCATCATCGTGAAATTATGCCAACAATTCCCTGAAAAAACATTTTACCAATACAACAAGGAAATTGTCGGGAAATGGGTCGGCGGGTTGCTTAGTTTGCTCGTTATAGGTTATTTTATTTTTTCAGCCAGCTTTCAAATTCGTTCAATGGCGGAAGTGACAAGTTTTTTCTTACTGGAAGGCACCCCCACCTGGGCCATTGTCATGCCTTTTATGTGGATAAGCCTCTACCTGATGATGGACGGCATCAATCCAATTGCTCGTCTGTTTGAAATTATATTCCCTATTACGGTTATCTTTTTTTTGCTGGTCGCCTTCCTAAGCTTTAAATTATTTGAGATTGATAACCTGCGTCCGATATTAGGGCTGGGAGTCGTACCGGTACTAAAAGGGATCAAGACAACAGCTCTCGCCTATACAGGTCCTGAAATCATGCTGATTGTTTTGGCGTTTATGCAACAGCCCAACAAAGCCGTAAAATCGGTTCTCGTTGGAACAGCTATCCCCTTAGCCTTTTACGTCATTACCGTTGTGATGGTCATCGGAGCCCTATCCATCGATGGAGTCACCACGAGAACATGGCCAACGCTTGATCTCATCCGAAGCTTTGAAATCCACGGTTTGTTATTTGAACGGTTTGAGTCTGTGTTACTCGTGATCTGGATCATGCAAATGTTTGCCACTTTTACCATCATGTATTATGCGGCTGCCTTGGGACTGGCTCAACTATTTCAAAGCAAGATTAATCGATTTATGTATGGCTTGCTTCCGCTTATTTACATCATTTCCATGGTGCCTAAAACGATCAATAAACTATTTAAACTCGGGGATATGATCGGGAATGCCGCGTTGTATTTATTTGCTGTACTTCCTATTCTGCTTCTTATCATCGCAAAATGGAAGGATAGAAAATATGAAGAAAAACTTTAAAAGCAGACAATTCCTTCTGGTTTCGCTATCACTTTTTCTACTCCTGTCTCTTACAGGATGCTGGAGCAGTCACGAAATTGAAGAACTTCGATTAGAGGTCGGTATCGCATTAGATAAAGGCAAGGAGTCAGCCACTGAGAAAGAGCTGGAGGAACAGGGCGGAGGATATCCGAAAAGAAACATCATCACCCTGACCCACCAATTTATTAACGCACAAGCAACCGGCGCGGGCAATAAAGGTACTGGTACACAACAAAAAACATACCTTAATATTTCTGATACGGGAGATTCTATCCACCAAATCATTCGTGAACTGCCATTGAACGGAAAGGGGAACTTTACCAGTCAACACACGAAAGTGATCGTGATTGGTGAGAAACTTTTGCGTACATATAGCTTGGACCGATTACTTAATGAATTTCTCCGTGATAATGAGATTAGACCAAGCTGTCTCGTCATCATTAGCAAGGGACGAGCCAGTAAGGCGCTTGAATTAAACAATCCGGGAGAAGTTTCAGCGTTTAGCTTAGTTAAAACGACAGAGAGTCAATCCAGAACAACAAGGATTTTGCCTCCTATGCCGCTGGCTAAATTAACAGGCAAGATGCAGTCGGAATCCAGTTTTTTGCTGCAAAATGTCGTCTCCGCGAACGGAGAAGTTAAGTTTGCAGGTGCCGCGGTGATCAATGGAAAGACAAAAAAGCTAGTTGGTTTTTTGAATGAAGAGGAATTAGAGGGGATCACGTGGATTACTGGGAAAGGAAAAGGCGGTTTAGTGAAAAGCTTTGATCAAGAGACAAAAGAACTCATTATTTACGAGATAGAATCGATGAATAGCCAAATCATACCGCATGTGAAAGGAGAAAACATATCCTTTGATGTCAACATCGAATCGGAGGGACGTCTATCCGAAAATTGGGTTGCAAAGGGAAATCCTTTTGATAACAAATTTCTCAACCGGACAAAAAAGGCTGCTGAAAAAGAAGTAAAGCATCTCGTACAGAATGTAACAAACAAAATGCAAAAAGAATATCAAACAGACCTTGCCGGGTTTGGCAACCAATTAAGAATAGAGCATCCAAAATTATGGGAAAAAATCAAAAAAGATTGGGATGAAAGATTTAGTAACGTTCCTATTAAATATAATGTAAAATTGACGATTAAAGATTATGGGACGTTTGGCGCCAGTAAATAGCTCCAACCTCGTGTTGGAGCCATCATTTTTACTTCACATTACTTATATATTTCTTGCTTTAACAGTTCTTGGTCAATATATAGTCCCAACTCTTATACTCTGAAGACCTCTCAACAGCCTCCATAATGGCTTGAGCAATATATCCATCAACAAAATTTGGAGAAAGTGATACCCCTTTTTTCCATTTCATTCATCAAAGTAACAATTTAATTCTCTCCAATCCGTTTCATAGCTATTCCAGCCATATTGCTCGGCCGCTTCCCGAACTCCATCCTCTTCCTTCCACCAATTCAAACTTCTTTCTTTAGGCCCACCAAAATTCCTTGGCCCCCTCTTGAATTACCATATCTTTTAAGAACGACACCGCCTTACTAAATCCTTCTTCAATGCTCATGAGGCCGTCCTCATGTTCAATGCTAATCGCACCTTGATACCCAATCACTTGAAGAGCACTTATAATATCTCTCCATACATCTTCTCCATGACCATATCCAACTGTTCTAAATACCCAAGACCGATTCGCAATATCCTTGTATGATTTTGTGTCGAGGACCCCATTTAGAAGACAATTTTGGTTATCAACCTTCGTATCCTTGGCATGAAAATGGATAATAGCATCTCCTAAAGTCCTAATACTAGCGACTGGATCCATTCCTTGCCAGAAATAGTGACTTGGATCAAAGTTAATGCCAATTCGATCACCGCACTCATTTCGCAGGCGTAATGCCGTTTCTGTATTATAAACTACAAATCCTGGGTGTGGTTCAATGGCCACGCGAACATTACACTCTTCTAATAGTTCAGCTTGTTTCTTCCAGTAAGGAATGACTTTATTTTCCCATTGCCACTGAACCACCTTTGAAAAGTCATCCGGCCAAGGGTTCGTGATCCAGACAGGATATTGTGAATACTCGGATTCTCCCGGACAACCCGCGAAGGTAACCACATTTTCTACACCCAAAATAGAAGCGAGCTTCACTGTATCGACAAAAGCATCATGGTGTTCATAGCCAATTTCCGTATTTGGATGGAGCGGATTTCCATGGCAGCTTAAGGCACTAATCTTGATCCCTCTTGATTCAAATGCCTGTTTAAATTGTTCCAATTTAGATTGATCTGCTAATAATTCACTAGGATTACAATGGGCATTACCCACATATCCTCCTGTACCAATTTCAACGGTGTCCAAGCCGCTTTCTTTAATGTAATCTAACATTTCTGCTAAAGACATTTTTGAAAATACTACTGCAAATACACCCAGTTTCATAGTTTCACACTCCTCATTTCAATAATATCTTGAACATCAATTTCCTTGTTTTGTTTAATCGATAGTAAAGCTGCTCCCACTACGGCGAAACTTTGGATGTTATCAGAAAGATCCGTTATTGGGTTTCTTCCTTGTTTAATGGCTGATACCATTTCGTAGATGGAGTACTCCCGATCCTCATATTCCATTGGCTCTATTTCTAATTGTTTGATTTGGCCATTTTCAAACGTAATAGTCGGACAATTATCAATTAATTCAATGATACCCTTTTCCCCCACAAGCTTAAAATCACCATTCCATGGCGTTTCTTTCCCTCTTGTTACCCAACTACCAAAATAGTTAATTAGAATCCCTTCAAAATCCATTACCAGACTAGCCGTACTATTACCGTTAAACCAACTCCAGGAGGGCTTCATACTTTTGGCAAAAACCGCTGAAGGATTGACATCTAAGAGATATCTCATTAAATCAAAGTGATGAATGCTCATATCCTCGATAAGAATTTCGGAATATTGATCCCTCCAGCCTCCGAACTTGGTAGCCCTTCGGAAGTTCCACTCAACGTATTCTACTTTGCCAATGACCTCTTCTTCTATTGCCTTTTTAACCGCTTGTATTTCCGGTCTCCAGCGATAATTTTGACTAATCATTATGAATTTCTCGTAGACTTTTGATTTTTCGAGTAACTCTTTCGCATCTTCAAAGGTTTGCGCGATTGGCTTCTCCATAAAAACATGTAAGTCATTGGCTAATCCATCAAGCGCAAGCTTCTTATGTGTTTGGGGAGGTGTGATAATTACAGCAATGTCCGCCTTACTTTTTGCAAATGCCTCTAAATGATCAGTGTAGTATTCAACTGAAGGATTCTTAACAAACTTTTTCGCATTTTCAAGATTTTCTTGATTGACATCTACTACCGCTACTAACTCTAGTTCTTGAAAATTATCCAATATTTCAAGCCAAGAGGTTCCAAATCCCCCTGTTCCAACTTGTATCGCCTTTAATTTACTCATTCTAAGCCTCCTATTTTGATTTATCTAAAATATGAGAACAGCAATGGGGTTTAAAAATTGGCTCTGTTAAATTTGGCTGTTGATTTCCGCTCCAGGCGCTCGCTTTCCGCGGGCGTGCCGGGGAGCCTCCGCGGTTTAGCGCCTGTAGGGTCTCCCCTGCCCCGTACTCCCGCAGGAGTCGAGCGCCTTCCGCTCCAATCAACAGAGTATAAAAACAACAATGTCGTTTAACAGAGCCTAAAAATTAATAAAAACCTACTCATTTCAAAATGAAACGAGTAGATTTTTCCAAGTTAGTCCACACATTTTTCTAAAAAATTATTGATGGGCCTCTTTAATAAATATTTTCAGAGAAGCTTCTGGAATTTACCAATAAATTTTAGATCTACTTAGCCTGTAATTCAAAAGGAACTGATTCAGGGCGGCTACATGTACTTTCCATTAGATAGTGTTTACCATTATCCGAGGAATCATGGAAGCCATGCATCGCTTCTAAAACATGATACGCTAAATCGCCATTAGCTCGATAATTCCCGCCTTCGAGAATCGCTTTGGCCATATCAGCCACACCAAGTCCTCTACTGTTTTGCGCGTTCCCGTATGCAAGAGGAACCTCTTTAAATTCATTTTCATCACGTTTTCTTATTTTGACAGGACCACCGAACGTATTTGGATCAGGAACAAGTAATGTCCCTTCACTTCCATAAATTTCAATAGGAGGCAGGGATGTACCGCCAAATGCATCAAAGCTTGTTGTAATATTTCCAATTACCCCCGATGCAAAATCAATCACACCTGAAATATGCGTTGGGGTTGATACTTCAATTTTAGTACCTGCTTTTGGCTGGCTAAGCACCGTTCTTTCCGGATAACTAATCCGAACGGATCCAGAAATTCGTTTAATCGGTCCTAAAAGAGCCACCAAAGCGGTTAAGTAATAGGGTCCCATATCAAACATCGGTCCCCCGCCGGTATCATAATAGAAGGCAGGATCTGGATGCCAATGTTCGTGACCGCGGCAAATCATGAAGGCTGAAGCACCAATCGGTTCACCGATTTCACCTTGTTCAATCAAATGGATGGCGGTTTGAATACCAGCACCTAAGAAGGTATCAGGTGCACTGCCAACAAGGAGATTCTTCTTCTTAGCTGTTTCTAAAATTTGTCTCCCTTCCTCACGTGTAACAGCAAGCGGTTTTTCCGTATAAACATGCTTGCCTACTTCAAGTGCCTGGATACAGACAATGGCATGTGCTTTTGGAATCGTTAAATTGATAACTAGTTCAATCGCTGGGTCAGAAAGCAGTTCTTCCACGGAACAAGCTTTAGGAACACCAAACTTTTCAGCTTGGGATTGTGCACGCTCTACATCTAAATCCGCACAGGCAATCAGTTCGAGGTGAGGGAACTTCTGACAGTTTTCCATATAAATCGAACTAATATTTCCACAACCAATAATACCGATCTTTAGCTTTTTCATGATAGCTCCTCCTAGTTTAGTAGTCTTAAACACTTTTTTATTGACTGTCTCCCATGCCAGTATAGGCACGCACATTTCCATAAATTGAATCTACATCTAATTCTTCAGCCCGTTTCTTTCCTTCAGCAGCCCAAAGGAATCCGCGTCGCATAATCAGCGAAACTTCATGTCTGGCAACGATGTTTGCCTGATGGCCTAATGAATTATAAAATACATTTCCAAGGCCCCAGCGTTTTGTCCAAACTACAGGCATGTCCACTGCTTTGTTGGCAGAATGCGGACCATGATACACAGGAAATCGAGTAGTCGCTAATACTTCCACAGCTGGGTCGTAATGAAGGTAATATTGCTCACTAGCGAGTTTAAAATCAGAGATTCCTTCTAAGAGCGGACTAGATGAATGCTTGATGTTTACTGTGTATTCCACACCATCATTACCAGGATGAGCGACCCAATTTCCACCCGTCATAAATTGCCAGTCTACATTATTACGGAAAGAATCACACATTCCACCGTGGCATCCAGCTAAACCAACACCCGTTGCGACTGCTTCAGAGATATTTAAGACATACTTTCTTTCAATTTGTCCCATCGTCCAGTGAGGAACGATTAGATCTAAGGATTTTAACTTTTCCTTGTCAGCATATGAGTCTAGTGAATTGGAAACTTCTACTTGGAAATTCTCTTCCTCAAGGATTCCTTTAAAGATTTCGGCTACCTGCTCTGGCTGATGTCCATCCCATCCGCCCCAAACGATTAATGCCTTTTTTTGCATAGCTCATGCACTCCTTTGATATTTTATTTTAAACGTCAGAAATTCGGATCCATTTGCGTTTTTCAATTGATAAATCAACCGCTGCTAACACTTCTTGGCACTTTACGCCATCGCGGAAGTTAGGAACTGGCTGGCGATCTTCCCGGAAAGACTCCATCAGTTCAACCACTTCATGAATAAATGTATGTTCATAACCAATCGTATGTCCTGGCGGCCACCATGCCTCGGCAAACGCATGCGAAGGGTCAGTCGCTAAGACACGGCGGAAACCTTGAACATCATCTCTGTCATCGACGAAATAAACTTGCAGTTCATTCATCCGTTCAAAGTCAAAGACGACACTACCTTTACTGCCATTTATTTCAAATGAATTGGTACAGCGATGTCCAGCAGCAAAACGAGTAGCTTCAAAGCTCCCTAGAGCGCCGTTCGCAAAACGAGTTAAGAATAGGGTTGCATCATCAACTGTTACTTCCCCTTTTTCACCACTATCGCTGCCTTTTGCTGATAAGCCTGTCATTTGAGTTGGAATTGGTCTTTCTTTAATAAATGTTTCACTCATTCCAATTACTTCCGTCATATCCCCAATGAGATAATGTGCCAAATCAATCAAATGAGCACCAAGATCTCCGTGAGAGCCTGAACCAGCAACATCCTTTTGTAGTCTCCAGGCTAATGGAAAGTTTGGATCGACGAGCCAATCCTGTAAGAAATGAGCGCGGAAATGATAGATTTCTCCTAGGTTCCCTTCGTCAATAAGTTTTTTAGCGAGCATGACTGCAGGGGCAAAGCGGTAATTAAACCCAACCATATGCTTAACCCCAGCCGCCTCAACCACTTGAAGCATTTCTCTAGATTCCTCCAATGTAAGCGCTAACGGTTTTTCGCAAAAAACATGTTTCCCTGCTTGTGCAGCGGCAATCGTTATTTCTTTATGTACATCACTTGGTGCATTTATATCGATTAAATCAATATCATTTCTGTCTAAGAGAGTTTTCCAGTCAGTGGTATATTCCTCCCAGCCGAATTGCTTAGCTGCAGTCGCCACACCTTCAGGATCACGTCCACAAATCACCTTCATTTCAGGATGGACTGTGTTTGGGAAAAAGAGAGGAAGATCCCGGTATGCATGACTATGTGCTTTACCCATAAATTTATAGCCGACCATTCCAATTCTAATATTTTCCATACTTATCTCCTTTTTATATTTGATTGTGCTAAGATTAAGCGAGTAATAGTCTCTTGTATTCCATTTATAGATGCTCATACCATTACTCAAAGAATTACAACCAAAAAACTTGCGATTAAATTCTATTTTTACTTTTCTAACTATTTAAAAATTTATCATTATTTGGTTTGACATAACAAGAAAAAACTTATATAATCCTAGACAAAATTTAACTTTTTTAAAAGGAACAATAATAAAATGTTAATCTATGAAGCGCAACATTATGATTTAATGACAAACTATGAGACGACTGATTTGAACTTTCCAAGCCATCTCCACCGATGTTTTGAATTAGTATTTGTTATAGAAGGAGAAATGGAAGTCATAATAAGTCAAAGATGTTTTCATTTAAAGACTGGACAATTTTTACTAATATTACCGTATGAAATTCATTCATTTATTACAAATTCACAATCACGAGCTAAAATTTGTATCTTCTCACCAGACTTTGTACCGACTTTTCAAAGAATGATAGAAAAAAGCTCCCTAGATAACCCAGTTTTCAACCTATCACTAGAGGCAAAAACACTTATTTCTAGGGTGCTTTTTTCGGTTAACTCAAATTTACTAGAGCAAAAAGCAAGTCTTTATTTATTAGTATCAGAGTTAATGAGACAAACCTCTCTCATTAAAGTACAAAAAGAACCAGAGCTGCTCCATTCCATTTTAACCTATATACAGGAACACTTTACGGAATCTATTTCTTTAAACAGTATGGCTGAGACATTTGGTTACAGTTATAATTATTTATCCAAATATTTTAATGCTCATGTTAAAACGTCTTTTGTCGATTTTCTAAATGAAACCAGGATCAACTATGCTTGTTATTTGCTAAGTACTACGGAAAAAAATATTACTGAGATTGCATATCTTTGTGGATATGAAAACATCCGTTCATTCAATCGCAATTTTGTTAAGATAAAATTATCTACACCAAAAGAATACAGAGAAAACCAAACCTCTCTGTATTTCGAATTGTGATTTGTATCCTGATACTATTTATAACATTTGTCGTACTTTTCCATAAAAAAAACTGTCCGCAAAATATTTGGGACAGCTTTTTTTTGGAACATAGTGCAACTTTCCTTGAGCAGCCGCATAATAAAAACTTCAATTTGCTACCGATTTAAGTTAATCGAATACTTTGCAAAACCTCCGGTAGAGGGACCCATGTATTTTATGTTTTGATATTGTCCTAGATATTTTTGGGCATTTGGTGATGAATCAAATACAAGGATGGCCGTGCCTTTAAATTTTGCTAGTGACCAATTTTGATCCGCAGTTGGATTAAGCGGCTTGTGTGCTTGTATATAGTTCGTGACAATTTGCCGATTTTCATCTGGTGCTTTTAACACAATCTCACCTTGACTAACCCCAGGGAAAGTGGAACTTGTTGCACGATAATTATTCGTCGCCACAATAAACTTTTGACCATCTGCAACCGGCTTTCCTTGATATGTCAGATTGATGATCCGACTAGAACCTGAGTTCACCACATTGCCGTTTCCATCATATTTAGCCTGTTTGGTCACATCAATTTGGTACTGTACTCCATCAATCACATCAAAATTATAGGATGGAAAGTTTAGGTTAATTAATCGCTGTTCCTCAACGATAGCGGGATCAATTTGATTGAATTGCCCCGCACTCATTTCCAGCCATTCTTTAAGCTGTGCACCAGTGATTAATTTTGCCTGAAGTGTATTCGGGTACAAGTACAAGTCAGCCACATTTTTAATGGCCAATGCTCCCGCAGGAATGTCCGTATAATAACTTGGACCCCCTCGCCCTCCTGCCTTAAAAGGGGCTGACGCTGAAAGAACCGGTATTCCTGCATATTTACTATAGGCAGGGTCTTTTAGTTTTTCCACCAAATAATCTGTTTGGGCATTATTAACAATCTGTACAGATGGATCATCTTGAACGAGTGCAAAATAGCTAATAATGGGAGCGGTCGTTTCCCCGACAGGTTGATTTACATATTTAATCGTGGCCTCATGCTCTGGCTTGATGGTAGCCATTAATTGCTCGTCCGGTTGGACAACGGAATTTCCACTTGCATCCGCAATCGGCCGCAATGAAGCCTTACTGTCAACCACCTTCCACTTGCCGCGCTTTTTTTGTAATTGAAGATCAATTACACCAAGATGGCTGCCGAAAGCCCCAGCCATTACAACCGGTTTCCCGTTAATTGTGCCTTTCTCCAGATTAGTATTTGGTAGATCCTTATAGAGAGGACCCGGGAAGGTGTTATGCTGATGCCCTGTGAATACGGCATCAATGTCCTTTATTTGTGTGACATAATAACCTGCATTCTCCATGCCAGGCTGATAGGGTACGCCACTTATTCCAGTATGGGCCAGGGCCACAATTACATCAGCCCCCTCTTCCTTCATTATTGGAATGTATTTCTTTGCCGACTCTACAATAGATCTAGTTTCCACTTTTCCTTCTAAATTCCCCTTATCCCATTCCATAATTTGCGGCGGAACAAAGCCAATCACGCCTACCTTGAGTGCGTGCTTTTTCCCCACGTTATCGATCACAGTTTTCTTTAATATCACATACGGTTTAAAAAATGGCTTATTGGTTCCGGCCTTGAACACATTGGCGTTGACCACAGGCATTCTCGCGTCATTGAGTGTTTCGTTTAAAAAATCTAAGCCGTAATTAAACTCATGATTTCCAACCGTGGCGGCATCGTATCTCAACAGATTAAAGGACCTGTAAACAGGATGAACCTCACCAGGCCTTAACCCCTTTTTTGCCATATAGTCTACCAAAGGATTCCCTTGAATTTCATCTCCATTATCAAACAGCATTGAATTTTTCACTTCATTTCGTGCCTGTTTGATGAGAGTTGCGATTTTCACCAAACCAACCTTATCGTCCTGTTTCGTCTGATAATAATCATAGTTCGCCAAAAACATATGTACATCAGTCGTTTCAAGCAAGCGTAATTGAACCCTACTATCCAGCTTTTGAGCAATTGCTTGTAAAGGAAAAAATTGTCCTGATACCACAAGTAACAATACTGCAAAGAATACAAACAGTTTCACCAATTGGAAAATTCCTCCCTTTTATAAAAATCCTGCAAACGAAATTAGTATTCGTAACCATAATTAGGAATATTAGTTCTAATGGAAAAATTACTAAATTTTTGGAATCATGAAAGATTGAAAGAGGCACCACACCATTTATTAAGTGTGATGCCTTACCTCTAGTGTTTTTAAAATGTATGCCTGGAAGCCAGTCTTTGGATTACTTCTGGCAATAATCGGTGCTCCTGCTCTTGAATCTTTTTTATTAATGTTTCTCTAGTTTCATTCGGATCGATTGTGACTGCTCGTTGGTCGATGATCGGTCCTGTATCCATTCCTTCGTCGACATAATGAACCGTGACCCCTGTAACCTTTACCCCATAATCAAGCGCTTGACCAATGGCATCTTTTCCTGCAAAAGCTGGTAATAGAGATGGATGGATATTGATGATTTTGTGATCATAAGCCTGAAGTAAAACAGGACCCAACAGTCTCATATACCCACCCAATACGATAAATTCAACTTCCCTATTTGTTAACTCGTTAAGAATCTCTTCTTCATAGACTTGTTTTTTTGGATAGTCTTTGGCATTAAAAGTAAATACAGGGATCCGTTCATCCCTGGCTTTCTGTACTGCAAGAGCTTTTGGGCGATCACTGACTAGTAAAACCACTTCAACATTCATGATTTTTTTCGATTGAATTGATTCTAGAATCGCAGCAAAATTAGAACCCGTACCAGAAGCAAAAACGGCGATCTTCATAACTACTCCTTCTTAATAACGACATCATTAGTACCACTTTGCACGGTACCAATTTCGTACGCAGTTTCACCTAACTTTTGTAAGTGCTCTAAAATGGTCTTGGTGTCTTTAGCATCTACCACTAAAATCATGCCAATTCCCATATTAAAGGTTCGGAACATATCATAATCGGATATATTGCCTCTATCTTGGATAAAGGAGAAAATTTTTGGGACCTTCCATGACTCATGGTTAATTACAGCCTGCAAGCCTTTGGGAAGAATTCGTGGAATGTTATCATAGAAGCCTCCGCCTGTCACATGCACCAGACCAGAGACATGAAATTTCCTTACAGTTGAAAGGACCGATTTCACATAAATTTTAGTTGGCGCAAGCAGCACTCTTCCCAATTCAGATTCTAATTCATCAACATAGTTACTTAATGAGAGTTTAGCATCCTCTAATAGAACCTTTCGGACTAGTGAAAAGCCGTTGCTATGTATACCACTCGAAGCTAAACCAATGAGAACCTGACCAGCTTTTACTTTGGTTCCATCAATAAGATGTTTTTGATCCACCATGCCTACTGTAAAGCCGGCGATGTCATATTCCTCGTCCTGATACATACCTGGCATCTCAGCTGTCTCGCCGCCTATTAGCGCACACCCAGCCTGCACACATCCATCTGCAATCCCTTTTACGATGGCTTCAATTTTTTCCGGTACGATCTGACCGCAGGCAAGATAGTCTAGAAAAAAAAGAGGCTCGGCTCCTTGGACGATTACATCATTCACACACATAGCAACGGCATCGATTCCAATGGTATCGTGTTTGTCCATGGCAAAGGCAATCTTCAATTTAGTCCCTACTCCATCCGTACCTGAAACAAAAACAGGTTCTTCTATCCCTGTTATATCTGGTTTAAATAAAGCCCCAAACCCTCCTAGTCCCGTTAATACCTCTTTACGGAAGGTTTTTTTTACATGTTTTTTCATTCTTTCAACCGCTTCATTTCCCACATCAATATTGACTCCAGCTTGACGGTATGCGTCGCTCATCTGTTTCACTCCTTTACGGTAAACTTGCAGAGATTTCCTGCATGGTAAACTTTTTTAGTAATCCGGAACGCATAATATCAGGAATAGTATTCCGCCAGGCTGCATCCAATAAAGCAACAGGTTGTAAGATCACGTTATTTCCATTATGAAAAATAGAAAGTTCGTTGCCCTTCACTTTCCCGATTTCTTTTATCGGTACCTCTTGCTGTTTGGCCATTTCCTTTATCTTCTCAGCGTGTTCCTCTGACACAGATACAATAATTCGAGATTGAGTCTCACTAAAGAGACTTAGGTCCGTACGCAATTCATCCGTTAAATGAATTTCTGCTCCCAACTTCCCGCCAATACAACTTTCGGCTATTGCAACTGCAAAACCGCCTTCTGCCGTATCATGAGCAGATTTTACGATTCCTCCTTGAATGATCTTAAGGGTAAAGGCTTGAATCTTCTTTTCCAAATCAAGGTTTATCTGCGGCGGACGGCCTTCGATCTTGCCTGTCATCATTTTTTGGTATTCCGATCCGCCTATTTCTACTTTGGTTTCCCCAATTAAAAAGATTACATCGCCTTCATTTTTAAACTCCTGTGTTGTAATGTGAGCGATATCTTTCATTAGCCCAACCATGCCTATCGTTGGGGTTGGAAAAATGGCTTCTCCTTTTGTCTCGTTATAGAGGCTTACGTTTCCGCCAATAACCGGGGTATTAAGTTGTCTGCAAGCTTCACTAATGCCATCTGCCGCCTTTTCAAACTGCCAGAAGATTTCTGGTTTTTCTGGACTCCCAAAATTTAAGTTATCTGTAATCGCTAAAGGTTCCGCACCAGAACAAACCACATTACGGGCCGCTTCCGCTACCGCGATCGCTCCTCCAACAAACGGATCAAGATACACATACCTGCCGTTGCAATCCGTCGTCATCGCTAATGCTTTCCGGGTTCCACGGATCGCAACAACAGCAGCATCCGATCCTGGTATGACGGCCGTATTTGTTCTCACCATATAATCATACTGTTGATATACCCACTCTTTACTTGCAATCGTAGGCGAGGCAAGCAGCTGCTTTAAAACCGAATTATAATCGTTTGGCTCTTCAATGGCTGCCGCTGTGTCTATCGATGAAAATGGTTCATAATAAGGAGCCTCCTTCGAGGGCTTACAATACACCGGTGCATCTTCTGCCAGTTTGTCTGCCGGGATTTCTGCAACGACCTCTCCTTTGTGAATTAAGCGAAGATGGTTATCATCTGTCACTCGGCCAATCACAGCAGAGTGAAGACCCCATTTGTCAAAAATCTTTTTAACTTCCTCTTCTTTTCCACTTTTGGCGACAACCAGCATTCTTTCTTGGGATTCTGACAGCATCATTTCATAGGCACTCATTCCTTTTTCACGTTGTGGAACGAGGTCAAGGTTTAATTCAATTCCATTACCCGCTTTACTAGCCATTTCAGAGCTGGAGCTTGTTAATCCTGCAGCCCCCATATCCTGTATTCCTACTACATGACCTGAGGAAATCAATTCAAGAGTCGCTTCCAGCAGTAATTTTTCCATAAATGGATCGCCTACTTGAACAGCTGGACGTTTTGCTTCTGAATTTTCACTCAACTCCTCGGATGCGAAGGTTGCTCCATGTATACCATCTCTTCCGGTTGCAGCACCAACATAAATAACCGGGTTATTAATCCCTTTAGCGACACCTTTTTGAATTTCATCATGGTTAATTAACCCGACACACATGGCATTAACAAGGGGATTGCCTTCATAGGAAGCATCAAAGTAGATTTCCCCGCCAACTGTAGGAATACCCATACAGTTACCGTATCCGGCGATACCAGCGACCACATTTTCAAAAATATATTTCGTTTTTGGGTTATCAAGTTCGCCAAAACGTAGTGAGTTTAATAAGGCAATCGGACGTGCACCCATGGAAAAAACATCACGAATAATCCCGCCAACCCCAGTCGCAGCACCTTGATAAGGCTCAATGGCTGAAGGATGATTGTGGCTTTCAATTTTAAACACGACCGCTTGGTTATCACCGATATCAACAATTCCAGCCCCTTCTCCAGGACCTTGCAAGACATGCGGGCCTGAAGTGGGAAAACGCTTTAGGACCACCTTCGAATTTTTATAGCTGCAATGCTCGGACCACATGACACTAAATATTCCCGTTTCCGTATAATTAGGTTTTCGCCCGAGAATCTCGATCACTTTATCGAACTCTTCGTCCGTTAATCCCATTTCCCGATAGACCTTTTGCTGGGCGATTTGCTCGGGAGTTGGTTCTTTATGCTGTACCATGTTGTTGCCTCCAGTAACTTAAAATAGATGAAAACATCCGTTTTCCGTCATCTGTTCCGAGCCATTTGTGAACGGCACGTTCCGGATGGGGCATTAATCCTAAAACATTTCCTCTCTCGTTGGTCACCCCTGCAATCTCAGATATAGAACCATTTGGATTGGTCCCTTTATATCTGAAAACAATTTGATTGTTCTGCTCTAATTGTTCCAATGTCTCTTGGTCACAATAATAATTTCCATCGCCATGGGCAATGGGAATACGGATCGTTTCGCCTTCCTGATATTCTAATGTAAACGGAGTTTGGTTGTTTTCTACTTTTAAATCAATGGTGTCACAATGAAATTTCAAACGTTGATTTCTTCTTAAAGCGCCTGGCAATAACCCTGCTTCGGTTAGTATTTGAAATCCATTACAAACACCAAGGACCAATTTTCCCTCTTCCGCTGCTATTTTCACCTGCTCCATGACGGGAGATAGACTCGCAACAGCACCTGGTCGCAAATAATCCCCGTAGGAGAATCCTCCTGGGACAAGAATGGCATCATATTTGGATAGGTCCGTTTCTAGATGCCATACATATTCGACCGATTGTTCAATCGTATCTAAAACCGCTTTATACATATCAATATCGCAATTTGAACCAGGAAAAACCAGTACAGCAAAATTCAACTTAATTCCCCCTATCCTTCCATGTTGTTGAGGTCAAACCTAAAGTCTTCAATCACGGTATTGGCTAATAGCTTCTCACACATATCCCTCACTCGTTCTTCTGCCGCTTTTTGATCATCACTATTTATTTCTAGCTCCATGTATTTCCCTATGCGTACATCTCCCACCTCTTCATATCCAAGTGAATGCAGTGACTCCTGAACGGCATTCCCTTGTGGATCTAAAACACTTTCTCTCAGCGTTACGTATACAGTTGCTTTAAACATTGACACTACCCCCGATTCTCCTTAATATTTCTTGATATGCTTCTTCGACGCTGCCTAAATCCCGTCTAAACCGATCTTTATCTAGCTTTTTCATTGTATCGGCATCCCAAAATCGGCACGTATCCGGGGAGATTTCATCCGCTAAAATGATGGTCCCTGCTGGGGTTTTACCAAACTCTAATTTAAAATCCACCAAAATAATATTTTTGTTCTGTAGGAATTCCTTTAGGATTTCATTGATTTTCAGAGCTTGTTTTCGAATTTCAACTAATTCCTGTTCTGCAGCTAGCCCAAGAATGTCAATATGATCATAGTTAATCATAGGGTCTCCAAGGTCATCATTTTTGTAGTAAAATTCCACAATCGTCTTCGGGAGTTCCTTTCCTTCCTCCCATCCAAGCCTTTTTGCCAGTGATCCTGCCGCGATGTTTCGAACCACAACCTCAATGGGGATAATCTCGACTTGTTGAACGATTTGTTCCGTTGCTGAAATTTTTTTAATAAAATGATTGTCTACCCCTTTTTCTTTCAGCAAACTAAGGAAAATAGCACTAATCTCGTTATTTAGCGTTCCCTTTCCTGCTATTTGTGCTTTTTTCTCCCCATTAAAGGCAGTCGCAGCATCTTTATATTCAATCCAGTACGTTTCTGGTTCAGATGTTTTGAATACTCTTTTCGCTTTACCTTCATAAAGTTGTTCTAGTTTTTCCATTATGGGTTACTCCTTCATTCACCTGTCTAGTAATTTTAAAAAGAAAATACTAATACGGACTATGTGGATCCTTTAGGTCCAAATATTAAGATCCTTTATTTGCTGGTCCACTTGTTCGATTGAAGATCCTAAAAAATTGATATGGCCCATTTTTCTATTTTCTTCACTTTCCTTTTTACCGTATAAATGTAGCTTCGCTGTTGGAGGAAGCTGATTGATTTTAGTAAGCACTTCACTTAAATGTTGACCTAAAATATTCACCATAATAATCGGGCTTAAGAGGGTAGTATCTCCTAAAGGCAGTCCACATATGGCCCGTATATGTTGTTCAAATTGTGATGTTATACAAGCATCCATTGAATAATGTCCAGAATTATGTGGTCTGGGTGCTAACTCATTCACGATGATTTCATCATCATTGGTAAGAAACATTTCAATAGCAATTAATCCGATTGCTTGTAATGACTCAGCCACTTTTAATGAGATTTTTTCCGCTTTCTCTTGTTGCTCAGCAGTGATCCTTGCAGGAACAATAGACTGATGCAGGATATTATTGACATGTATATTTTCAGCAACTGGAAAAGTCTTTGTCTGCCCTTGTAAATTTCGGGCAACAATGACCGATAATTCTTTCGAAAAGGGAATAAACTTTTCAATAATCATGTCTTTCCCCGCATTTTTCCAAATCTCCATCGCATTTGGAATCTCATCCGTGCTTTTTATGATCCATTGCCCTTTTCCATCGTACCCCCCGGTAGCTGTTTTCATTATGGAGGGAAAACCAAAACAATCAGCGGCTTTATGTATATCATTTTCAGATTCTATGACCAAGAAAGGTGCGACGGGCACATCATAAGACTGCAAGGAAGATTTTTCACGGATCCTGTTTTGTGTTATTCGTAATAGTTCACTTCCTTGTGGGACAAAGGATGTATTTTCTAACAAGGAAGCAACATTAGAATCGACGTTTTCAAATTCGTAAGTAATAACATCTGAGGAATCAGCTAATTCTTGGGCAGCCTTTAGATCGGAAAAGGAACTTATTATTTGTTGATCCGCTGCTTGCCCACATGGAGAGTCCGGCGTCGGATCCAAGGTAATAAAGTGATATCCCATGTTTCTCCCGGCAATCGAAATCATCCTTCCTAATTGCCCTCCGCCTAGGATGCCAATGGTTGAACCCGGTTTAATTACTTCCACAGTGTTTCCCCCTTTCAAACAACAAAAATTCTTGTGTATTTTAATCTTTTAATGATTTTAGATTATCCTGAATCATCCTCCTTTAATTAATAACTAGAAAACTTTTAAGCTTTGAGCAGCCAAAACAGGCGAACTAGGAATTGAATAAAAAAGGATAGAAATTTCCTCTTTGCCAAAAATAAGGGAATGAAAGTATGGGAGGAAGACAAATGGATTCAGGAATGCATGAGAAATGCGGGGTATTTGGAGTTTTTAATCATCCTAAAGCGTCCGATTTAACTTATTACGGACTTCATGCCCTTCAACACCGCGGTCAGGAGAGCGCAGGAATCGTGTCTAGTGATGGGAAGTCATTTAGGCATCACAGAGGAATGGGATTAGTTACTCAAGTATTTTCACGCGAGATTCTTGATGGATTAAGTGGGAATATGGCCATTGGTCATGTACGATATTCCACTTCCGGTGCTAGTTTACTGCAAAATGCACAACCTCTTGTCTTTAAATATAGTGAGGGTGATTTGGCCGTAGCCCATAACGGGAACTTGGTGAATGCGACTATTGAACGGAAGGTTCTCCAGCAACAAGGTGCCATTTTTCAGACAACAACAGATACGGAAATTATCGCTCACCTAATTGCCCGTTCCAGTAAAAAATATTTTGAAAAAGCTGGACCTGAAGTACTTAAGCGGATTGATGGTTCATTTGCATTGCTTATCATGACAGATAAACAAATGCTTGTTGCCTTGGATCGACATGGGTTACGACCTTTAAGCCTCGGAAAAATTGGTGAATCTATTATCACCGCTTCCGAAACCTGTGCTTTAGATGCGGTTGATGCCAAGTTTTGGAGGGATGTCGAGCCGGGAGAATGGCTTCTCATTGATGAAAAGGGTATTCAAACAGGCCGATTTGCCGAAAAAGGAGATATTTCCCTATGTTCCTTTGAATTTGTTTATTTTGCCCGTCCAGATAGTGTCATTCATGGAAGAAGTGTATTATCCATCCGGAAAGAATTAGGCCAAATCCTTGCAAAAGAACATCCGACACAAGCAGATGTGGTTGTGGCCGTTCCGGAATCAAGTGTCCCTGCAGCCATGGGTTATGCCCAACAATCGGGTATTCCCTATGAAATGGGTATCATCAAAAACCCCTACGCAGGCCGTTCTTTTATTGAACCGACCCAGGAATTGCGGGACCTGGCCGTTCGTCTAAAATTAAGTGCCGTCAGGGAAATTCTCGAGGATAAACGGGTTGTGCTTGTAGATGATTCGATTGTTCGTGGAACAACCAGTAAGCGTATTGTTCAATTGATTCGTCAAGCAGGTGCCAAGGAGGTCCATGTACGAATAAGTTCCCCTATGGTCAAAAATCCTTGTTTTTATGGAGTGGATATGCCAACAAAAGAGGAACTTTTTGCTAATAAGCATGAGCATGAACGTGCGATGGGAAAAGTGATTGGTGCAGATTCATTAGCCTTTTTAAGTACCGAAGGGTTATTAGAGGCTGTAGATGTAGATTTAGCAGACACAAGCAGCCGCTGTATCGCCTGTTTTAGTGGGGCTTATCCAACTAAATTGTATTTGAAGTAATACCTTACTAACACTTTGCTTTTACCATTTCATAATGGTACATTTTTCGGGGAATCACACTCTTGGTGCATTCCCTTTACTATTCCGGATAAATTAGCTCCATATCACTATTGATACCCCGATTGTATTTTTTAACAATCTACGTGAATCAATTATATATTCATAATTAACCTTCGGGATAATATCATTTCTCTCACCAAACAATTCTTCAATTACATGGTTAACACCTCTGCTCCTTTTATATAAGAAATAAAATTTATTCAAAGACAACACGATGAATGCATTTATTAATCAATAGATTAAAACAACGAATAGTCCATTGACTATTTTGTAAGACAAAGATTAAATTTTTTTCTCATTGTTGCATATATAGCAACAATTGAGTCTACTTTCCAAAATATCGTTGCTAGAATACCCACTATTCAGTTGAATATTTTAATAGTTTAACTGTACATAGCTATGTACAACTTTTTTGTAAGCGCTACAATATTTAGAGAAATTATTAGCTTATTGTTGGGAGGAGTTTTTTCATGCAAGCAGTTGGGTTGTTAAATCAAAGTTTTATCAACGGTGAATGGACAGAAGGCCAAAGTGAAAGAACCTGATATTTTGAACCCTTATGATAATAATAACACCCTGAACACCGCGTTCATCAAGGCAGTAACGATTAATTCCCCAATCATGCCTGCCACTCCCTCGCCCACCAATTCCTCCTTGAAAAAAACCTCCGGCTTCATTTGATCTTTCAGACTCTGAGCGTTTAAGATTAATTGAAAAATTGTGCTGTAGATTAACATTTTTCAACTCCCTCAATCCCCAATTTTGCAAAGATATGGGGGCTTATCTTCCGATTGTCTGCATAGAATGTAGACAAGGGTAAGTAATCTCTCAATGAAAATAGTAAACCTGGAGGGAATAACCTAATGCAATTTATTGAAGATGTTAAAGAAGTGAAATTTAGCTTTTTGGAAAAACCGCCGGCGTCGTCTATGACTTATGCCTTTGTCTATGTTAATAATCACAACGAATACTATGCAGTTAAAAATGGAGAGCGTTTGTCACGTAGTGAATTGCGGATTGGCAAGTATAAAAGGGTTTATACAGTCAATATGCAGCAGCAAACCATCAGCTACAAAGAGGAAGTCCCTTCGGCAACAAGAGGAAGAAGGTTTTCTGTCAATTTGTTTATCGATATTGCCGTTGAACACCCCGAACGGTTAGTTCAACAAAATGCAGGAGAAATTGGCCACATTATTAACAATAATCTGCCCTTCTGGGTGGAGTCGGAAGCAAGATTTTATCCTATTGAAGAAGATCTGAGCTTTGCTCGGCATATTGAAGAATTTTTTCAAACCTCGCCATTAGTCAAGGTGTTAAGAGAGGCTGGAATTGTTGTTCGAAATATTCGTGTTTTGATCCGGCAAAGTATTCGGGACCAGCGCCATGATGAGGCGATTGCCGATTTAGATCGGAACGCTGAACTATCTGCCTATCAAGAGGCTCTGGACTTGGAGGAAGCGCGCCGCATTTCGGCCTCGATTAAAGAAGCCCTTCAAGCAGGTGATTTTATCACTGCTGGGAAGCTTGGAGAAAAGAATAAAATGGCAAAGCGGCTAGTGGAATCGGAGTTTAGCCAAAATCAAACTTTCAAATATGAGGTAAACAAACAACTTTTAAACTTGATCAACGATCACTCTATTAACCAGTTTGATGCAGAACAAAGATTGGCCAAGCTAAAAAAACTCTTCCCCTATCTCCCCGTCAATCTGGAAGACATCAATAGAAAAAAACAGATTGCTGGTCCAAGGAGAGAACTTCCATCCTATTTAAATAAAGGAGATTAGCGATTGTGGAATCCATTTTAAATCAGCTGTTTTGGATCTGGTCACTTATTTCTGTCCTGCCGGAATGGTTGCGCCTTTTTTTGGCTCTCTTTGTGCTCCTGCAGCTTGCAAGGGTGATTTTGTTGTACATTGTTCCACCCTTCTTAAACTTATTGTGCCGTTTGTTGAAAAAAATGCTTTATCTCATTTCTTATCCAATCATGGCACTTCTTTGCAAAATGCAAAGAAGCCGGAGAGAAGCAGGAAAGGCTGGCATATCTGTTTGGATTGATATCATTGAAGGAATGTTTGCCTTGTTCGAAAGTTTTTTCGACAAAATGATTCAGCTCTTTATGAAACGGAAAAGGTATAAGACCAGGATTAAAAGATGGACCTTCTATTCTGCCACCACTTTAGTGATTTTGCTTACTGCAGAAAACATGAACAATCCAAATGAGTGGTATACACAAAAATGGAAGAAAGCTGAGGTATGGTTAAACCAAGAACATGTGCATATACAAGCATCCGGGGCTTCCCCTGACCAAAAAGTATTAATTTTAAATAAGAAATATGAAGATGGCGGAAATATTCGTGAAGCTCCCACACTAACAGCGCCCCGGTTATACACTATTACAAATGAAGAAATAATGCACTTTTTGGATGAAGAACAAGTAGATTCCCAAGGAATTAAGTGGCTAAAAGTTCAAACCACAAACGGGATCGAAGGCTGGATTTCAGCCTTGATTGTCAGGGAAAAATAATAAGCTTTGGCATGACTGTGTGCGAATCTAACCCACCAGACATTGCACGCAAAAGATCGCCAATATCCATTTTAAGCATAATATGACTCACTCCGATGATCAAGCAAGGTTGGAGCGACCTTATGGAAATAACTCTTATAAATTAAGAATATATCCTATGTTATCGCAAAAGATAATGATGAGGTGTTCATATGAATTTGGATCGTGCGAAGGAAATCATGTTTTCTGATCAGGAAGTAGCCGTACACTATCATGGAATTCCTGTATGGATTGAGAGCGTTGATGAGACATCAAACAATGCGGTTGTGTCCGAAAGAGGCATTCATAGTGAAAGACAAATCGTTCCGATTAGGGATTTGGAAGAAACGGGAAAGTACTATACCACGTAAATATGACAATCGATCGCTCCAAAAATCTATTGAAATTGACACCAATTGTGTTAAATAATTGGTGTCAATTTAGTTGATAACGAAAAATCCCACCTTCCATCAGAAAGTGAGATTATTACGTTTATACTCGATTCTATCATTGTGTTACCTTAGCTGAGTGACTAGTTCTCGAGCCTGTTCTTCTTTTGATTTTTGGAGCTGTTTTAGTTCTTTAATTAGCGGGACTGCGTGGGACATTTACAGGAATACTGACTATTACTTAAATAAGGAAAAAGCATTAGATACTTCCCAAGGATTACTGGTCAACTTTGGACCAAACATCGTTTTTAATAACACTTGCCCGGGACCTCTTGCATACTCCATCAATGAAAAGGCACCGGCAGGGGTTTCCACTTGAACATCTACTCTTACCGGGCATTTTTTTAATTCTTCCACAATCTCCCTTGCTTTATATACCTCCAAAGCTTCTGGTGAACGAACGATCAGGTCCAGGTCACTTTTTGATGTCACAGTTTCCACACCACTGGCAAGCTCGAAACCGACACTTCCTCCGGGCCCCCATGAAATTCTGTGAGTATTGAATATGTCTTTTGCTAACTCCATTGCTCCGAAAACAGGTGATTGTTTATCTTTCCACTGATCTCTTGGGGAAAGGTCTTCAGGCTTTATTTGATTAATAATACAATTTTTCGATAAAAATGCCCCAAATCTCTCGTTTCTTTTCTTGCCCCTAACACCAATAGCTGCCTGCCCTTTTGGCGCATACACCCTCCGCACCACAACAAATGGGGCTGTCTCCAAAGAATGTACGACCCATTCAGGGATTAAAGAGTGACTGATGATATCCCTAGGATTAACTTTTAGTAAATCATGTGGTTCTAGCGCCATTGTTCTGCAAGCTTCTTCCGTACAAGTATCGAAGCTGCCCGCCCACCTTCTCGTGCAAAAGAAGTGTTGAGTCTGCTGCTAAGATTGCTTGGACTGTTTTTTGTGTCTTCAATGGCTTCAACTAATTTACTAAATACTGCTGCACGGTCGGAAATCCCTGGGGAATCTGCATTTATACCACTCATGAGGGCAAATAGTGCCCCTAGTTTTTCAAAAGAACGAATATCATAGGCCATGGCAGGAACTTTCTTTGTCGCTTCTTCCAATTCTTCAATCGTACGCTGTGTAATTCTAGCTGCTGATTTTTTGGACATGACATGAACATTTACACCCTCATCCTCTAAAGCTATCAGACGGCTGGCTTGCATTCCGTGGGAAAGAAATGCACCCGAAATAGCCTTTCCAGGTATAAAGGCAATGACTGGATGTCCTGCTAATCTAGCAGAAGCGTAAGCATCAACTGCCGCAGCACATGCCTGATGAATCCCCAGAAGTTCCTCACGATAGCCGTAAGCCTGGCTTGGTACATCAACAATTGCGACAATTGCCCGCTTCTCCTGATTCTGGTCCTCCTCGATCACATCCCGTACATACTTTGCGATCATCCATCCTTCTTCAAGGCCGAATTCACCGGATCGTGCTCTTGGGAAGCGGCTAAATTTATCCGGTACCACTGCAAGGAAACGCGCAGGAACATTTCCAATAAAGGAATCTGCACAAAGAACAGAAGGGGTTTTACTGATAGTTGGGGACCCCTTTGTTAAGAGAGTAAACCATTTATTCCCTCTGCTTACTATCCCATTCTCCTGAATAGGCCTCTTAAAGCTATATTCATCTAGTGTATTTTGCTCTGACTGTTTCCATAAATGGCGTGCTTTTTCCGCGTTAATGGGTTCTGAAGGATCGACCGTTTGTAAAAACATAAGATACCTTTCAACCTGGGTGCTTCTTGGAGGTTTTCCAGCCGCTTTTTTGACTGCAGATAGAATGGCATGTTGAAAAGCTTCAATATCATCATCCACAACTAGGTCGGCAAATCCCGTCGCATTTCTTTGATTCCCGCCAATTGTTTTCCAGATTAACTGACGATCCATGGAATCGAATTCCTCCATTCCAGCTTCTTGCTCGATAACCTCAGGTCCATTTAATCCAAGCCGTCCTTCACGGGTCATGATTAAGATGCTGCATAAACCTGCCGTAATGGACATCCCGCCAAATGCTCCAATTTTCCCTGGAATAATACCGATAACCGGTACATATTCCCTAAGCGCAACGATGGCCGCCCCAATTTCTGCAATTGACAATAGTCCATAGTTTGCTTCCTGCAGCCTTACTCCCCCTGTATCAAACACAATGACTGGGTACACTGATCCGCCTGCTTTATTTTCCTCCAAAGCAAGTTCCAGTGCACCGGCAATTTTTGCACCTGAGACCTCACCAATGCCTCCTCCCTGGAAATTCCCTTCTATAGAAATCACCAATAATGAAAGACCATGCAGTTCTCCCCTTGCAATCACCACACCATCATCACTTTGCGGGACAATGCCCTGAGGTTCTAAATGTGGTGATTCAATACCTGTGAATGGGTCCAGTAATTCCCTATAGCTGGCTTCATCCAACAATGCACGTGCCCTATCACGTCCGCCGCATTCAACAAAGCTATTTTTTAACGTATCGAGCATCGTTAGCCACCTCCAATGCTTGTGATAGTCGTAATGTTACAACTCCTGGAGTTGCACCGAAATCATTAATCTTAATCATTGCTGAAACATCATGCTGTGAAAAAAATCTCTCTAAAACGGAGCTCCATGTTTCTTTAAACCCCGTTGCACCTGTACGTACAATTACTTCTGTATATGTCCCTTCCGAAGGTTCCATCAAAATTTCCAAATCTCCAGATCCAACCACACCCACATGTGAAATTGAATTCAATTTTTTTGTTGCAGGAAAACGAAACATTAATTTTTCCAAATTGGCACCCTCCTTATTTTCTAATGAGCGAGTCCTTTTTGAACCCCCATAAATGGCTTGTGTTATTTTTATAGAGATAATCAAGGAATAATGTAGCCGCAAGCAAATCGGCACTCCCACCTGGGGAAGCATTGTACTTAATTAAGAATTGGCTTAACTCCTCTAAAACCTTCCGTCCGGTCTGTGTCCAAACTCCACCTGATAGTAGGATTTCTGATGCAAGTTCCTTGGTAGCGGTCAAGCTTCGAGCCCCTCCCCGATGTAAAATACATGTGTCATCAAGACTTGCCATAAGTGCAATTAAGGTATTCAGCCTGCATAGGTCCTCTTTGATACCCCTCCCCCTCGAATCATAAAGAACAGGTAGTGATATTTTTCTTATATGAGGGAACCCTTGCTGAGCTTCCCCCAGCGCTCCATTCACCCCATATTTTTCTTTTACCCTCTTACCATTTGTTATTTGTTGTGACAGGTTCCGATCCGGGAAGAGGGCAAGGTTTCCTGCGGTTTTAGCAATATGGTCCAATGATGTCTCTCTTGGGTTCATGGCTGCGCTTGAAATAAGCAGGCCCAAAGCCCAGATAGCACCTTTATGTGTATTCACGCCCCCAGTAGCTTGGAACATATCGATTTCACCTTGACGCCCGATAGCAGCAATCTCTTCCCTTAATTCCTGGGAAGGGACCCTTCCATAGCTTACCTTGGCAATTTCTCTGAACGCCGGTTCTAAAGATTCTGCTGATTTAATCATTAATTCAATCGACATATCATGATGGGAACCTGTGCTTTCTTTGTCAACAAGACCTGGCTTCGGCGTCAATTCTGCCTCCTCAATCAGTGCTTGCACTGCTAAAAACGCAAGATTCTCTGTATATTGTATTTTTTCCATTTGTACTGCACCCTGTTACCAGCTACGGAATTTAGCAGGTGGTTCATATAAACCATCTGACCATTCCACCAGCTCTTCTACATTTTTAGCAGCAAGCAAGGAACGCTTTGCATCGGTTCTTCTAATCCCAAGATCCTCAGGGAGGGCAATTAGTCCTTCCATTCTCAACTTATCCGTCTTTCTAACGTCATGTTCAAGCCCAATCGGAGTAACGCCTGCGATTGCTGCAATTGCTTGCCTGCGTTCTTCCATGCTGTTCGCCTTATATAAATAAGCAATCCCTTCTTCTGTCACAATATGTGTGACGTCTTCACCATAAATCATGACAGGTGCCGTTGCGAGATTTGCATCATTTTTTACAACCAATGCATCTAAAGATTCAACAAACACCGGTTTATTTCCGTTTTGGAAGGTTTCTACTACCTGGACTACCAGCTTTTTTCCACGTGCAAGCGGATCATCATTTGTCTTCATGTCCAGCCACGCCTCGGAAGAATGTCTCCTCCCACCTGGGTCATGCCCCATATTTGGTGCACCGCCGAACCCTGCAAGCCTCCCGCGGGTAACAGTTGAAGAATTTCCGTAAGCGTCGATTTGCAGACTTGATCCTACGAACAGATCGACAGCATATTGCCCTGCCAGCTGGCATAATGTCCGGTTTGAACGTAAACTTCCATCATGACCTGTAAAAAATACATCCCTTCTTGAGGCCACATATTTTTCCATTCCAACTTCTCCACCAAAACAATGGACACTCTCTACCCAGCCGCTTTCGATTGCAGGAATCAATGTGGGATGCGGATTTAACGCCCAGTGTTTGCAAATCTTGCCTTTAAGCCCAAGCTTTTCTCCATATGTAGGAAGTAACAACTCCACAGCAGCTGTATTATAGCCAATTCCATGATTCAACGACTTCACCTGATGCTTTTCATATATACCACGGATAATCATCATCGCTTGAAGCACCTGTATATCTGTAATATGGCGCGGATCACGGGTAAAAAGAGGCTCAAGTTGATACGGCTTGTCAGCAACTACAACGTAATCAATCCATGAACCAGGTATGTCAACACGCGGAAGTTCATCCACTAGTTCATTCACCTGCGCAATGACAATCCCATCACGAAAAGCTGCTGCTTCAACCAATGTTGGAGTTTCTTCTGTATTCGGTCCTGTGTATAAATTACCGACAGCATCGGCTTTGTCAGCAGCCACCAGCGCAACTGATGGGATCAAGTCGATAAACAACCTTCCATATAACTCTATATAAGTATGGATCTCACCCATTGTAAGTTTCCCATCCTCCACCATTTGTGCAATCCGAAGACTTTGCGGGCCGGCGTAAGAAAAATCTACTTTTTTAGCAATTCCATATTCAAACAGATCCAAATGCTCAGGCCGGGATATACTCGACATAATCATATGCAAATCATATAATTTTCCCGGGTCTGTCTTGGCAAGGGCTGATGACAGGAAGGATGCCTGCTTCTGATTGTTTCCCTCAAGAACAACGCGGTCACCAGGTTGGATTAAGGTTTCAAGAGCCTGAACAATTTTGTTTGTTGGGATAATTCGGCTGCTCGTTATGCCTTTCATTTTCTCCATTCTCTTTTCTTTTGCCTCTAATCGTTTTTTCCAAGCGTGTTTTTTTATTGCCTGCATTTCCTGCTATCCCCTTTCTCCTATCAAACTTTTATACTTAAGAATGTTCTGAACAGAAACGCCTAGCCAAAACCAAACAATTTCCAAACCCGTTTTCATCCACAGAAAGAGAACGGGCACCGGGCAGTGCTTTTTTTGATAAACTGGTAAGAACATTTCCTGGAGGCATCTCAATAAAAAGCCTTGTACCGTGCTCACAAAGAATGGAAGAAATATTATGCCACATAACTGGATGTGAAACGTTAAAGGCAAGATCCTCCCTAACCTGTTCCGGCGATCTTAAAAGCCTTGCGGTCCGGTTACAAGCATATGGAATGACTGGCTTTTTAAAATTAATTGTTAACAATTCCTCATGTAAAGATTTAGAAACTGGATCTAGCAATGAGCAATGGGATGGTATGTTCACATTTAGAAGTTCCGCTGTTCTTGCCCCAATAGTAGCTGCACGGTCAATAACCTTGTTGAGGACAGTAATAGAACCTGCAATTGTGATTTGATCCAGAGCATTAATATTTGCCGTGTATACAGGTTCTGTCTCTGTAAAACAAGAATTTGCTAGTTCTTTTACAGTCTGTTCATCCATTCCTGTAATGACACCCATTCCGTAGCCGCTAGGAAAGGCCTGTTCCATTAGCTGACCTCTGAGCTTTATCATGCTTAAAGCATCAGCAAACCCCATGGCCCTACATGCAACGGCTGCGCTATAAGCACCTGCAGAATGGCCTGCCACAATATTGGGATATATCCCTTTTGCTTCAAATACTTTTAAGATAGCAACAGAGGAAACAAGCAGGCTGATTTGAACAGATACGGTCGATTTCAAAGCTTCAATGGAATTAAAGTTGTAAACGCTTTCTCCGAGTACCTCCGTAGCTTCTTGCAGGACAGCCTCAACTGCAGGATGTTCAGGCAGTTTTTGAAGCATATTCGGCTTTTGAGAACCTTGGCCAGGAAATAAGAATGCGAGTTTCACCAACTTTCACCACCTTGTTTGTAATCTCAACTAGTCTGATAACCTTGTAAAAAAACTTATTTATTCTGTGAACCTAGCTTTTTCTGCATACTTGAAATTACATCCTCGTTATGACGCTTCAAAAGGTTCGCTGCTTCCTTGATGTTTTCTTCTCTCAAAAATTCGATTAACAATTGATGCTCTCTAACAGACTTTTCAATATTGCCATCGTTCGCAAACGATAGGCTTTGGATTCTTAGCAGCGGCCATCCGAGCCTTGAATACATCGTTTTAATAGTTTCACTCTTACTCATTTCCACAAGTGTCATATGGAAAGAGTGATTTAGTTGGGTATATTGATGAACTTCCGCCTCATCCTTCATTTTTTCTAAAATAGCAGCCATTTTTTGCAGGTCCGTTTGGTCTACTCCTTTTCGGCCAATACGTTCGATGGCCATCGTCTCGAGCATGTTACGTATTTCAAGAAGATCATATATCTCATTCTCCGTATATTCTTTGACCACGGCCCCTTTTCTTGGAATTCTTTCCACAAGGCCTTCTATGGAAAGTAGATAAATAGCTTCCCTAACGGGAGCGCGGCTAGTTCCGTACTCTTCTGCATAAATATGTTCGATTAGTTTATCCCCAGGGATTAGTTCCCCCTTAATAATTTGATCTGTAATATGTTCAGCAATATGATTTGATAATGCATTTTGAGTAAATTTATTCGTTTTCATGACGAAGTCTCCTCCAATCATTTTTTAAATAGTCGACTGTCGATTTTTATTATAGCCCCAGCGCTCGTAGATTTCAATATATTTAGAAAATTAAAAAAAGATTGACATTTTATTTTCTCACGATTTATTATGAGTTTTAGGAATACAGTCGACTGTTGATTCTCTTTTTTTGCAAACGCTTTCCTTTGTTTCAATTTTCTTCTCAGTACAGACATACTTAAAATTGTTCTGTTCGCTTTTAGTTTTATGCTTAAAGAAAAAATTGAAAAGGAGAAATTGGATGATTATTTTTGGGGTCGCAATATTATCTATTTGCTTTTTATCCGGGGTGTTTTTTGGAGATCTCTTAGGACACATACTTGGAATTGACGCAAATGTCGGCGGTGTGGGTTTTGCTATGCTTATGCTGATACTACTTGTGGAGTACTTTAAAAAGAAAGATAAGCTTAACAAACAGACACAAGAAGGACTAGCTTTTTGGAGTGGAATGTATATTCCGATTGTTATTGCCATGTCAGCACAGCAAAATGTGGTTGCGGCCCTAGATGGCGGGTTTTTGGCTGTTATTGCTGGAGTAGCTGTAGTGGTGATTAGCTGGGCCGTTGTTCCTCTTTTAAGCAAGGGTGGCCAGGCAGAGATTCTAGAAATCGATGTGAATGGAGGCGAACAGAGTGTTAGAAATATTAGGTAATCTTCTGCAAAATAATGGGTTAATTGTTGCTTTTGCCATTGTTGGCTTAACTATGTATCTCTCTTATTTTATCTCTAACAAATTAACCAGAGGCCGCATCCATGGGTCTGCTATTGCTATTACCCTTGGTCTTGTCCTCGCTTACATCGGCGGAGTGGTTACCGGAGGAGAAAAAGGGTTATCAGACATTACCCTTTTTTCTGGAATTGGTCTAATGGGCGGCGGAATGCTAAGGGACTTTGCTATTGTTGCTACAGCCTTTGGGGCCAATTTTAGTGAAATAAAGAAGGCTGGTGTAAACGGGGTCTTATCCTTGTTTGTAGGCGTGGTTCTCTCTTTTGTCGTTGGTGTCATTATTGCGCTTGCCTTTGGATACAGAGATGCGATTAGCTTAACGACCATTGGTGCCGGCACGGCTACATACATCGTAGGACCAGTAACAGGATCTGCCATTGGTGCAAGTTCCGAAGTTATCACCCTTAGCATCGCAGCAGGACTGGTAAAGTCGATCTTGACCATGATAGGCACACCATTTATTGCAAAATTTATTGGATTAAATAACCCGCGTACTGCCATGGTATATGGCGGAATCATGGGAACAACGAGTGGAGTAGCAGGGGGATTGGCCGCAACAGATCCAAAACTTGTTCCTTATGGAGCCGTTACGGCTACTTTTTATACTGGCCTAGGCTGCTTACTTGCCCCATCTGTTCTATTTTTACTGACAAAGGCCATTTTTGCATAAAATTAGAACATGTATCCTTCATAAAACTATGTACTTCTAGAGCATTTTTTCTCCCAAATGAAATATTTCATGCTTTTAATAAATCAACGAACAAATGACTTTATGCAGACAGTATGGTTCCTAAGCAATCTTGGTATTTCTGTACTTAACAGGACTAAGATTGCTTATTTTTTTAAAATCCTTAGTCAAGGAAAATATTCACCTTTAAAATCAATAGAAAAACAATTTTTCCGTTATCATTTATAACTACAATTAGAAACGGCAAAATAATAAAAGAGACAAGTGTTGCTCAATGGACCCTAAAATCCACGTTAATCCAAAAAAAGCTGCCATAAGACAACTTTGCTGCTCTGTAGAAATAGTTGACCATTGATCAAACACTTGTCTAACGGTTTCTAATTTGGTTTTACCATTTGAAAATGATGTTTAAGAACGGTAATATGACTTGGTGTCTTGGTATACACTTCTCCATCCATATCTACATCCTGTTTTTCTTGTGTATGAATGGTGATAGATTTTCCAGAGTAATGGTCCATTTCCTGGCTTAACTCATTATTCTGAATTGTAATATCTGTGGTGAAAAGTTCTTTCAACAACTTCATGTTTGTATGTTTGATGATAAATACATCTGCGAGTCCATCATTATAACTGATCGCATTAAATGGCATCTTCTTTGCTCCTATGTAATTCCCATTGGCTGCAATAATTAATAGCGCCTCTCCTTCCATTCTCTCCCCATCTATATCTAGTACATAATGAAATGGATCCATATTTTTTATTGTCCGAATGGCGCTGAGCATATAACTAATCTTACCGAGATGATCTTTTTCCGTTTGTCTAATATTATTGGAGGTTTCTGCAATCAAACCGGTGCCCCAAAAGTTTAAACAGTAATGGTCATCTACTTTTAGAACATCGACTGGCTTACATTCACCATGGATGATTTGATCCGCAGCTATAGCGATATCCTGGTCAATCATTAAGGACCTTGAAAAATCATTACAGGTACCAGCAGGTAGGATACCAATCATAGGGCGATGATCCAGGTTTGACAATCCGTTGATACATTCATGGACCGTACCATCTCCTCCAAGTATAATGACCAAGTCAACATTTGGTCCATGAAGCTCACAAAGCTCCTTTGCATGGTTGATTTTTTGCGTTTGTACAATCAATAAATTCGAAATACCAGATGACAGTATTGGGACCGAGACCCCGAGTGCCTGTTTAATATCCTTTTTTCCGGCATTTCCGTTATAAATTAATAGTGCTCGTTCGAAACGCATATCAATCACTTCCTCATTAGCTTCTTTTAAGGTATATACCCTTTCATTGTGTATCCTTCACTTCTAAATTCTACTAATCAAGAATTCTAGGAACATCAATGATAAAAAACTTATCCCGGGATTTCCTCCCACTTTTGACTATTAAACAATAACTGTGTCATAATATTTGCCCTTTCGGCTTAAAATTACAGTAAGACTTCAAAGTTGTTTTTAAGAGGAGTCCTCTTTAAAAAAAATCATTAATTTCACCCAGATAATTTTTTAACTACGATCAAGAATTTCAGTTAAAATGTGGTAAGATGAATCCAAATAGAGAAAAAGGATGGCTAGAAAGATGCAGATTTTAATTGGCAGACCTGACATCAATAGGTATATGAACGCATTAATTGACATAGTGGAAAGCATGGGGGGAAGAGTACACTTATCAACCGAAAATCGGGTGAGCTTTAATCCGGATTTAACAGTGACGGTTCCGCCGGTTGCGGACCAAGAGAACCTATATGCGCTTGCGCATGAGACAGGGCATCTAATTGATTACATCGAGGGGAACCTGGATTACGACATGTGGATTTCGAACCGTCCCTATCGGATCAACGCCGAAATGAAGGCTTGGGTCAATGCCTATCATCTCTTGAAGGAAATGGACGCACCTTTAGAAGAGTGGGAGCAGCATGTACAGAGGAAATTGTTTACGTATTTTCAATATGAAGAGGTATCATGAAAAAAGCCTCTTTTGCTATGCTTTGGATTTCCAAGACTAGCAAAAGAGGCTTTCAAATTGGCCTTCTTTATCCTATTTAAGCCAGATTTAATTATATTTATTTTAATAATCCCTTATAAATGGATTCAATGGTCAATCGCTTATTTATTTCTTCAGACACTAATATAATAAAGTCCCTACTTACATTGTACTAATTTCATTACAAAAGTGTTAGCACACTGAAATAGAGCATGATACTTCCGGCTATGACGAAAAGGTGCCATAATGCATGGTGATATTTGAATCCCCTCCAAATGTAGAAAACAGATCCAAAAGTATATAACAATCCACCTATAATTAAATATGTTAAACCAGAATGCTGCATGTGTTTGGTTAAAGGTTCCCAAGCGAATATAATTAACCAACCCATTAATACGTATAACGCAGTAGATGTGAATAAAAATTTCTTTACAAAAAAGGATTTAAAAACAGTTCCACCGATCGCAAGTCCCCATACGATCCCAAAAATAGTCCAACCTAACCAACCTTTAACAACTAAAAACAGGAATGGTGTATACGTTCCAGCGATAAAAAAATAGATAGAAGAATGGTCAAATATTTCAAATAAATCTTTAACTCTGCTTCCTTTAGGGAAAGCATGTAGCAGTGTAGAAGAAGTATACATAAAGAACATTGTAGAACCGAAAAGAGTGAAACTGACAATATGCCAAGCGTTTCCGTATAATGATGAAGATACAATTAATAATATTAATGCAACTATGCTAAGAAGAGCACCTATACCATGAGTAATTGAATTTGCGACTTCCTCGCCTTTGCTAAAAGTGTGTGTGTTAGCCATAATAGTTTCACTCCCTATGTAATCAATAATTATTAATTTTAACAAGATCAGTAGCAATAATGTAATATACATATGTCATATTTCAAAGAAGTGTTTCAAAAAGAACGAAATATACAAATACCTTTGGAACGTTGAAATTGGCGGATTAAAAATAAAAAGTCCCTGCGTAAAAAAAATAGAAGTCCATAACTTAGACTTCTAATTGTTTGCTGATTCTATTTAATTTTAATTCGTGTTTTGCTTGTTTTTCAGCAATAAAATCAATATCATATTTAATTTTTCAACAGATTACTCTTTGCAGGACTAATTAGTTATATTTAATTTAAATTTCCCAAAGAAAAACTGAGTCCAGGACTCAAACTCCTTCTAATTTATTGGCTGCTTTTCTCGCCCTCAAAAATCGGACTAAGTTTAAAACAATGACTTTTGAAACCGCATAAGTCGGAACAGCTAAAACCATTCCAAGTACGCCTGCCAGATTACCTGCAGCTAATAGAATAATAATAATCGTTGCCGGGTGAGTATCCAATGTTTTACCTAAGATCAAAGGTGACAAGAAGTTCCCTTCTATCTGCTGAGCAACCAATATAACGACTATGACCAATAAAGCCTTCGTTGGTGAATCAAAGAAAGCAATAAGCACTGCGGGCGCACCGCCAATGATTGGTCCAACATAAGGGATAATATTGGTAAAAGAAATAATAAGTGCCATGATTAACGCGTACGGCATACCAATGATTAAAAATCCAATAAAAGCCAAGGTCCCGACTGCAAGCGCCACCAACACCTGCCCCTGGATGTAAGCTGACAGTGTCTCCCCTGTTTCTTTTAAAATTTTTAGACCCTCATCGCTGTAATCGGTCGGAATAAAGTTGGATACGGCTTTTGGAAATTTATGACCATCCTTTAGCATGTAAAATAATAAAAATGGGACAGTGACGAGAATGATCGCGATATTGGTGACCACACCAAAGAAACCCTTTATTCCGTTCGTCAGTTTGTTTGGCAGTGTATTGGCATATTCCATTAACCGTTGTTGTACCGAGTCAATGATTTCACTCTGCTGAACCATTATGTTTTTAAATTGTGATGAATGGATTACATTATTAAAAAAGTCAGTAGTCTTGTTGGCAAAAACCGGTAAATTGTTAGCAAGTTCGGTTGCCTGTTTTGACACAGTTGGAACCAAACTGCCTATTGCCAAAACAAGCAAACCTGCAAATCCAACATATATGATCAGGATAGCCGCTATCCTTGGAAGCTTTTTACGTTCCAAAAAATTCACCAAAGGATTTAAAAGGAAATATAGGAAACCGGTTATCAAAATAGGAAAGAAAACCGTCGAGAAAAACACTCCAATGGGCTTAAACATAAATGAAATTTTTGTGGATACGAAAATAATCGTTAAGATAAGTAAAATTTGAATGAACCAGAATTGTATTTTTGATTTTGACACTATATGTACCTCTTCCCTCACCTATTTCATAAAAGTATAACAAAATCTTGGGATTATATACAGTATTATCCTTTAATTCATTCAGAACCCCATTATCAGGACCAGAAGCCACAGAAACACATCACCACAAATGTACTAAATTTTTACCCGTTTTTATTGCTGTAACGAAACTTAAGTAGCAATAAATAAAATGGTTGTATTAAATCCTAGAAATCAATCTAAAATTAATATTGGTTTAATCTCGTTTTTAGATATATAATCAAAACAAGAAAAAGGAAAACGTTTTCAAACTGTAGCCTCTTCGCTACTTCTCATAAATAAGGAGGATTTCAAATGAGCCAAATTGAACGAGATTTTAAAGTGAAGCATTTATTAGAAAAACAAAAATTCAATGAGAAAGAAATTGCCGTCATGACGGATCCACAGATTGAATATTATCACTGGCTCTATTTTGAAGACTCCGTTTATGATTATATGTAAATAGAAAATTGAATGAATGTAAAATTAACTAACAAAAATATAACCTTTGTCAAAGTAGTGTCTACATACTTTTGACAGAGGTTTTTCGTTTTCAATTAACTACTGATTAATTATTACTAAAAAAATGCACCGCCAACTGTTAGTTGTCTAACAATTGGGGTGCAGTGTGGTCTAGCTCTTACTTAAATTACTTCTCCATCAAAATTTAAGTCATCTGCCTTTTTTCTTGAAAATAAATTTCTAAGTGCATCTGGAAGTGCGATCATCGCCGGCAAAAAGACAGGAAGTAGTATGAAGCAAAGCACTACAAGGCCAGTAATGACAGCAATAGCTAGTTCAAACAATAGCAGTATTCCGGAAGGCATAAGTGTAGCAAAGGTGCCGCCAAGGATGATAACTGCAGATATGATGACCCCGCCAGTCTGCCTAGAAGCCAGAACGATGGCCTCTTTTGGCGACAATTGAGGATATTCCTTAAAGCGCATCATAAGGAATATACTATAATCCACTCCCAAGGCTACAATGATAATGAAAGAGAAGAATGGAACGAAAGAAGATATTCCTTCATATCCCAGCATATCTATGAAAATATAATTGATCATGAACATGGCTGTATAGTATGCTCCTACAAGAGACCCAGTTATGAAAACCGGTATCCAGAAAGATCTTATCACAAAGAAAAGTACAAGTAATACTCCTATAATCACGATAGCTGTTGTTTTATTCAGATCCCGGCTCAGAATATTATTCATATCGTTTGTGGTAGCACTTGGTCCGGAGACACCAAAAATTGCTTTTGAAAGGCTAGTGCCTTTAAGTCCATCAGAAACAGTAGAATTTATTTTATTGATCGTACTTAAAGCTTCTTTGGAATAAGGATCAGCTTTCAAAACGATTGTCATCTTTGTGATTTTTCTATCATTGGACATGAACGCATCTAATGATTTTTTAAAGTTTTTGTCCGTCAACGCTTCTTTCGGAATAAAGAAGGTTTTATTTGTTTTAAATTGCGTTAAGAAACCATTTGTCTGTCCTAGTCCGTCAGAAATTTGCTTTAACCCATCGTTTACATCTGATAGCTTTTGTCCAAAAGTACTGAAACCATTGAGACCAGCTACAAGCTGCTCCTGTCCTGATTTCATTTGGCCAAGCCCAGCGGATACATTATTCATATTCGTGACAATGGTACCTATTCCTGAGGAAGCTTTCCCAAGGCCCCTTTCAAGTTTTTTCAAACCATCTGCCATTTGGGACAAACCGCTGCCCATGGTGACAAGATTTTTATTGGCTGTACCAAAACCAGCGGTTACCGCATTATAATTTTCATTTAATGCCTTTATTCCTTCAGGTGTAATTGGACTTAAAGACGATGATAATTGATTGATTGTTTGCTTTAATGCTTGGTAATTAGCATCACTCTCTGAATCTGCATAACTATTTCCAAGAGCAGCCACCATTAGTTGCATTTGCGAGACAGCACTTTTCACACCAAGAAGTGCTTGCGCAGCATCTTGGTAATGGGTTCCCATCTCTTTGTAACCAGCCTGCATTTTTCCATAATTATCAGCTAACACAGCTACTCCGTTGCTCATCTTTGAGAGATTCGTTTCTATGGAAGCCATTCCATTACTTATCGTTTGTGAATTATTTGCCCCATCATCAATACCAGCTTGGATTTGTTTTAACCCATTGGTTAAGGCAGCCATACCATCTTGAAGCTTTGCTGTCCCATCGACCATTTGGTTGACCTTAGAAAAGTCTGCTGATCCAAGCTTTTCTTGAGCCAGCTTTAATCCGTCATTTATTTGATCCACACCATTTTGAGTTTTTGATATTCCATCCGTAATGGACCCCATTTGACTGTCGACGTAAAAATCGTCAATTTGCGTTCCTAGAGGTTGTGTGACCGAAGAAACCTGCTTAACGCCTTTAATGCTCTTGAGTCTTTCCGTTATATTATCCACAACGGCAAGGGATTCATTATTATCAAGGGCCCTACTATATTCAATGACCACCGTAGCAGGCATGGCCTGACCTTTACCAAAATGATCCGCAACTAAATTAATGCCTTTAGAAGAAGGATATTTATTTCCAAGTTCTCCGATGGTATCAAAGTTAAGCTTTTCCTCGTGTAAATACACCATTGGTCCAATGATCAAAAGGATAACGATCACTGGTAAAATCGGGTGCTTAGTAGCAAAAGAGGATGTCTTACCCCAGAACTTATTTTCCTTATGACCACCTACATTTTTGGAAGGCCAGAAAAGTTTTTGGCCTAAAACTTTCATTATGAAAGGTGTTAAGGTCAAAATCTGCAGCAATAGTATGGATACGCCGATTACCACCACAACACCGGATTTATAAATAGGCGATTCAGCAAAAACGAGAGCAAGGAAAGCGATAAATACAGTGAGTATACTATAGGCAATCGTTTTACCTGCCGTCTTATAGGTGTTGACAATCGCATCCTCTATAGAGTGGCCATGGGATAATTCCTCCCTAAAGCGATTAAAAAGAAGGATGTTGTAATCCGTACCAATTCCAAAAAGGATCAGTACCAGGAGCATTTGCGTAAGACTTGTAATCGGAAATCCAGCTTTATCAATTAATTGAGCTGCAATCCCCATGGAACAAAGATAGGAAAAGGCTACAGCCACTAAGGATATCAAAGGAGTCACTACTGACCGAAACACGATGATTAGCACGACTAAAATAAAGATAACGGTCAATGCCGCACTCTTCTCTACCCCGCCTTGAGACGCTTTTAGATAATCATTATTGATGAAGTCTTCACCACTTAAGTAGTATTCCACAGGTACTTTACTAAGTTTGCTATCTAGTTCTTTTTTTATCTCATCTACTTCTCTTGATTTCTTATCAAGCTTATAGCTTACCAATAGAGTCGTGCCATCTTTAGAAACTAATGAGCTTTTGGCATCCGGCATGCTAAAGGGATCGATCATATCTGTAATACCTAGCTCTTGTCTGCTCTCGCTAATAGCCTTCAGCGCATCACCAATTTTGTTCATTTCATCTTCTGAAATTTTATCTTTATCGTAAAAAACGATAAGGTCGTTGGTTCCTTTAGCGGTATCAATCTTTTTTAATATATTATCCGCGATAATTGAGGGGCTTTCGCTATTTGCTCCTTGCTGCCCCTTTTGTCGAAGAATGGCATTGATGTCTGGCTGAATGACAGTAAGCACTATCGTCGCAATTAGCCAAATTACGAATATAGCCCAACGGCCTTTTATGATCTTTCTCACCTTTTATCCCCCCTGTTATCATCATTTAAATATTTTTATTTTCTCTCATACTTACAATAAAACAACCAGTTATTATTCAAACACTCTGTTGATTTAATGGCGTAAAAAAAGTATATTAAATCTAATTCTTAGTAACAATAATCAATTTGAAAACTTGTGTTATTAAATAGACATTTTTTTGAAATTTGTTCAATAAAAACCGCATTAAAGTGAATTGATTTATCATTAGGAGGAGCATTACATGGTTGGTATAAAAGGAAACCGAAGAACATTGTATAGTAAAAAAGTAATTATCGATGCTTTCTTAAAGCTGCTTCAAGAAAAAAACTTAAATAAAATTACCGTTACCGATATTTGCAAAGAAGCAGATATTAATCGTGGAACTTTTTATTCGTATTACAATGATCCCTTTGATTTAATGAGAAGTATCGAGGAAGAAATGATAGAAAAAATGATGAGGACCATTAATATCTCAGGAGACGAATCCATCAAAAATATACTTAATGATATTTTTAATTTGATTCTTGAAAATATAGAGCTTTGTAAAATTATTTTCAATGAAAAAAATGGCTCTCATGTGCTAAATACCATTTTGAAATCTGTTTATGTAAGAACAATTGAAGAACAAAAAAGACGGTTTCCAAATGCTAATGAGACTCAATTAGAATATTGTTTTACTTATACAACTGGAGGAACCATCGAAGTCGTACGAAAATGGATAAATGATGATATGAAACTTCCTGCTGAAGAAGTTATATGCATCTTAGAAACTATGTACATAATCTAAATCTCTAAAACATTATTTTTAATATGAAGGATTTCCATTTATAGTTACAGATATTCGCTATGAATTTTTACTCCGAGCCATTTACAAACTTATAGAAAATCAAAAAACCGTCAAGATAAATCTCGACGGTCTATATCCATCCCCAAAAAATGTTAATAAAATGCTTTACAATATTACATACATAATATGTTGATTTAGTTAGTTCGTTTTCAATCTTCTTTGTTGTGCCTTTTCCATAATGACTTTGGACTCTATTTCGGAAGCTTGTTTAACCTTCTTAATAAATAAGGAAAGAAGTAATCCGATGATGCCGATCCCAACTATGACAAAGTAGGCGTCATTAATCCCCTGTATGGTCGATTCCTTAATAAGCTGCGCTTGGGTCAAGCCTTTAGCAGCTGCAGTAGGAATCAAATCCTGCAGATGTGATTTCGTTCTGTCCGACATAACGGTAACAAGAAGCGATGTACCGACGGCACCCGCCACTTGCCGAATGGTATTGCTTATGGCAGTTCCGTGTGCATTTAGACTCTGCGGCAGTTGATTCAAACCAGCAGTCTGTAAAGGCATCATCATCAAGGCCATCCCAATGCGGCGCCCCGTTGACATGAGAACCAAATAGGTATAACTTGTCGAGTCCGTTAAGTCCGTAAAACCAATGGTTGTGGCAATGGTAATAATCATTCCGATAACCGTTAGCCATTTCGCGCCAAATCGATCAAACAGCTTCCCGGTAACAGGCATAAGAAAGCCCATGATCATCGCACCCGGAAGTAGGAGAAGACCGGACTCAATGGCTGTGTAACCACGGATATTCTGAAGGTATAGCGGAAGCAGCATCATATCTGCATACATTACCATCGTAACAGCGATATTGATAATTGTCGTTAAAGAGAACATATTGTATTTGAATGCACGTAAGTCAAGCAATGGATTTTGCGACTTTAGCGCCCTCCATGAAAAGAGAACAAGTGCCAAGACTCCCACAGCAATCGTACTTACTACCTCTATGTCTGACCATCCAAGGCTTCCAGCTCGGCTGAAACCATAGAGTAATGCGCCGAATCCAATGGTAGAGAGAACAACACTTAGGAAATCGAGTTTTGTCTTGATTGGTTCGGATACATTTCGAAGATAAATGAATCCCAATACTATAACAATGACAGCAAATGGAATCATTCCGTAAAACATTGTTTCCCATTTGTAGTTTTCTATAATATAGCCTGCAATCGTAGGTCCAATGGCTGGGGCGAAAATAATCGCAAGCCCGACCATCCCCATGGCTGCGCCTCGTTTGTTGGGAGGAAAGATGGTCAGAATGACATTCGTTAAGAGCGGCATGATGATTCCTGCACCAGCCGCCTGAATCATGCGTCCGGTCAATAATAAAGGAAATCCCGTTGCAATAGCAGAAACGATGGTCCCTGCTAGAAAGATAAACATCGACGCTTGAAAAAGCTGGCGGGTGGTAAACCGTTGCATAAAGTAGGCGGTAATGGGGATTAAGACACCGTTTACCAGCATGTAACCTGTCGTTAACCACTGTGCTGTTGCAGCTGTGATTTTAAATTCAACCATTAATTCAGGAGTAGCGACACTCATGAGTATTTGGTTTAAGGTTGCAAGGAAAGCACCTAAGATCATTATGAACATGATAGGCCCTTTTTTTATTGAATTTGTGACAGTTTTATGATTATTAGTCAATTCTCTTCTATCCTTTCTATTTTGAATGTAGACTTTATTTACAATATGTTTAATAATTAACATTGTATAAATTACTTTATAATGAGATCGTTGGTTCTGACAACAGACAATTTCTGAGGAAGTGTAAATTAGTTATCGTTTATTTGGATTTTGTAGTAAAAGCAGAAAATAATAGACAGAATTAAAGTTTTTGTAAATTACCAAATAATAGGAAGAGTGATTCGACATGAAAGATAATACAAAGCAACGAGTAGATCCTCGAATCCTTCGTACGCGCCAATTAATCAAGGATGCATTAATCGATTTGCTGCAGGAGATGGAAATCAATAAAATAACGGTAAATCGGATTGCAGAACGCGCGACTATTAACCGTGTTACGTTTTATCTCCATTACGATGATATTCAAGACATGCTGGAGAAAATGGCGCAAGAAATGGCCGAGGATATTGAGTCAATTTTGAAAAGCACGACAACTAGTCAAAATTCCACTGATGATATTGGATGGTTAAAGCTTGTCACCCTGCTTGAGTATATTGCCGAGAATGCCAAATTCTATAAAGTCGTTCTTGGTTCCAGACGAACTCCAATCTTTACGGAACGCTTGTTAAATATCATTACTGGAACCATAACGGAAGGAATAGATAGTAACTTGCTCGCTACTAAAGGTATTCAAAGGGATATTGCTATTTGGCACGGTTCCTCGGCTCTAATCGGCACGATTTCAGCATGGTTACGTAAGGACATGCCCTATACACCGCAATTTCTTGCTAAGCAGTTGTCTTTACTTTTTCAATCAAGTAAAAAATAACGGATTTACACATAAAAGGTCTTATCGAATTACGATAAGACTATTTCTGTGCATTAAAATTACCCTTTAGGGGAAATTTACAAAAGAGAGGAAGGTGGAGTAAGTGCCTGATCTTTTGGAAGCGTTGAAAAGTGTAGTTGAGTCTTTTATTAAAGATGAGAATAAAACGCCTCTTCACATTGGCGAGGCTATGGGATGCTGGATATTTATAGCTTTAGTTGGTGAGACACAAGTACAGACTGAAGCAGGAATTAACAGTACCACGGACCCTGAATTGAGAAAAGCTCTCCAAGAAGCAGTTAACATGCTCAAATCGCAGAAAGAGCGAATTTCGGCATTTATGCGGTCAGAAGGGATTCCACTACCACCTCTGAGTGAATCGAAACCAATCTCTGACCCGAGTAGTGTTCCATTGGGTGTTAAGCTGACTGATAACGAACTTGCAAACAGCCTTAAGAAAAAAATATCGATGGCGATTACAAACAGTTCAGAAACGGCGGCACAATCCCTTCGCAGCGATGTTAGTCTGATGTGGGCCGTATTTTTACAAGAAAACATAACTTTTTTAACAACATTTAAATCATTGATGCGAAAACGGGGATGGCTTAAGGTTCCACCACCGTATTATCCCGCAGGTTTGCCACAAACAGAAAAGTGAGGTGAGGAGTATGCCAGATGTCATAAAAGCTGTTAATAATGTTATCCAATCATTTGTTGATGATGAACCCAAACCACCATTACATGTGGGGGAAGTCATGTCCTGCTGGTCCTATCTTTCCGAATTATCGGATGAACAAGTTCATTCTGAAGCAGGGATTAACAGTACAACGGACCCTGAATTAAGAAAAGCTTTCCATGAAGCCGTAGAGCTGTTCAAATCACAGAAAGAACGAATTATTACCTTTATGTTATCAGAGGGAGTTCCCGTTCCGCCCTTAAGTGAGTCCAAGCCTCAGTCTAACCCAAGCGATGTTCCATTGGGTGTCAAGTTAACGGATGATGAACTTGCAAACAGTCTTAATATTAAAATCGTTATTTTAATTTCCTATTGTGCAAATGCAATCATTCAAACCGTGCGCAATGATGTTACCTTGATATGGCTTGAATATTTACAGGAATATATGACGTTTGGAGCAACCCTAAAAGCACTTGTGAAAAGACGGGGATGGCTTAAAGTGCCTCCATACTACTATGCTCCAGGAGCACCGATAAAATGACAAGGCTGAAAAAAAGGACCTAGATATTTCCACTACCCGGCCTTTTCTACTGTTCTGTTTTGCAAAATTATTTTGTTCCTGCTTTTCCCAAAATAAAGGGCGCAATTCTTATTTCAGAAAAGTGCCCTATTCCAGAAGATTACGCATAACATAATCCTTTTTCACTTTAAATCATCGGTAATTCAAACCAGAAGCATGTATATCCTTCTTCAGGACTATCTACACCGATTTTCCCATCGTGACGGAGAATGATTTCACGTGCAATAGATAATCCTAGGCCACTTCCCCCCATTCGACTTGTTCTCGCGGTATCGGAACGATAGAAACGATCAAATACCCGTTCTCTTTCTTCAGGAGATATACCAGATCCACGATCTGCTACTTCCACACGCACCCAATTGTTTTGAGAACAAACACGAACCATAATCCAATTTCCACTTTCACCATACTTCAGAGCATTTTCTAAAAAATTGCTGATTACCCTCTCTATCTTTCTTGGAGTGATGCATACCCAATACTCCTCTTCAGGCACATCGATATCTATCTCAACACCTGTCGTCTCTAATTTAGGAAAAATTGCCACTACTTCCCGTCGAACTAATTCCGTTAGATTCAAACGAACTCGTTCCCATTCTTCTTGATGTGCATCTAAAGATGCCAGTTCGAATAGATCGTCAATCAATCCTTTGAGTAATAATCCTTTATTATGGATAACGGAAAGCGATTGTTGCGGATTCTCTGTTATTCCATTTTCTAATGCTTCCGCATGGGCAAGAACTGCTGTAAGTGGTGTACGAAGGTCATGAGAAGCAGCTGCTACCATATAGCGTCGAGCTTTATCCAACTCTTCAATCTTTCTATTCGCTTCTTGAAGATTATCTGCCATAACGTTTATATCCCTTCCAAGCGTACCTATTTCATCCCCTCTTTTAAAGAAATTGACCCGTGCGCTAAGATTTCCATGGGCAAATTGTTCAACAATGCTCGATAGCTTCAATATCGGATTAACCAAAATCCTGCCGTAAACGGAAAGAAGGGTAAAACCAATCAGTATTATCGTTATAAGTAGACTTATCATAACCGTAGTGTGCCCCGACCTGAATAAGCAGACGGCTAATTACTCTTACATCATAGGTTTCATCTTCCGAGGCGTTAACTCGATGCATCCTATTCCAATCATTAAGATCATATCGTATTATTACTTCCCTTTTTAAATCAACTTCTGACAAGTTTGATAATATAAAAGTTGATTCAGCCCGTGTCCTCAAAAGTAGATTTATCAATTCATCTCTGGTCATACCGCCTTCGGTATTAAATTCCCCTTGAGAGCGTTTTCTAATAAACGGTTTATTACCGATTGCACTTGCGAAATTTTGATATTCGTTTCCTGCTAAATGTAAGCAAAGATTCCCGACACTGTTTGTGGATACCTTCAATCTTTTCCAAATCATTTCATCATCGAGATGATTCAAACTCTTAATGATGCGGTGGAGTTGCTTATCCATATCTTCTAGCACATTACTTATTAGTTCCAGCATAACTTTACACCTCTTTTTGCTATATTTATTCTATTCTATTGAAAAAAATTTTTCTTGAACTAACCTGCTTCGATAGTTTAAGTACAACATTTCACAATCTTTCTTGTGGAAAAAGAAAAAAGGCGACCTTCTTCTTGAAGTATCACCCTTTAGCTTGAGTATATTCCTTCACAATCTGCATGAAAGAAAAATAAAAACAGAATAGCAGTCTCGTAAGAACCGCCTTGACCTGTGTGACGTTCGTAGCTTTGTGAACTCATCTCGCTGTAAGGAATATTATTAAACAAATCAAAGAAAATTGTGAATCTGCCCTTTTAGAACACCTTGTCCAAAAAAAGACCGCTCTAAAACGCTAGTAACGGTCTTTCCTGTATATTCAAAAGTTAACTACTGCTCTCGTCAGAACTTTCATGTGGAGGATGATGCTGATGATGGTCGCTACTTTCTTCGCGGTCACCCTCGTAATCTAGTGTCGCGGGGTCTGTATTGCCAAATGTCAGATACCACGGCATCCCTAACGGTCCTCCTGCTGAGGCAGGTGGTACGAACACATCGAATGTCTTATGATGATGGATGTTGTATCGCCGCACCGAACCTGTGTCAGGACCGTTCCCTGTAATTGGGACAAAAAGTTTTCCGTTGGGTCCGAATAGAATTGCCTGTGCAAAGGCGCGCGGTTGTGCGACAGCATCAAGGTCAATCTTGTCGAGAAGTTTGCGTGTATGGCGGTTGACAACTAAAATCTTGTCGGTGTCATTGACATTTGCACGGAAACTGGTGACATAAAGATTACCGTCAGGACCGAAAACCAAGCCTTCCGGACGGTGAAGATCTTTTATGTCGTCGTTGCTAATGAACACATCAAGTAATTTATTTGTCTTCGTATCAAAGCGCAGCACCCAGCCTTTATTTGGATCTAAAAAGTCAAAGGCAGAGACATACAGCAAGCCGTCAGGACCGAAGACCAAACCGCGGGGGTGGAAAGGACTGAATCCGGAGTGGTCGAGGTTGCCTATAAACGCTCCAGTGAAGCCATTGTACATCCGCACTTCTCCAGGCACTTCTATACCCGTGTCGAAGGCGAAGTCACCCATGTCCGCCACAAACAGTACATTTTGTTTCGAGAGGACGATGCCACGCGGTGCAAACGGGGCGCCTGGTGCATTAGATTTGACAAGTTCACCCAGAAACGCACCGGTCTGTCCATTGTACTTCAAAACATCACCATTCTGAGGTTGTCCTTCGTTTTGGTTTGTGACAAGGAGATTACCCTCATGGTCGAAGATCAGTCCTCTGGGACCGTTTAAGCCGTGGTCGCCTGATGGAACAAAACTACCAAGGAACCTTCCCGTTTCTGCGTTGAAAGTCTTCACGGTGTTGTCGGAGCCGTCACCAATGTATAGAAAGTCGTTTCGTAATTTCATTCAAAAACTCCCTAATATAAAATTTTTTAGATTAAAAAAGTAATTTTAATCTAATTTTAATATATTCGTTTGAGAGCTTTTTGTATGGGATAAACTCGCTGATAAAAAAACACAATTTTAACTTTACGTAGTACACGCTAAATGGTCAGCTACCTCATACCTTACTACTTTCATCGTGAATGGGATGGGGGGTGTGGGAGTTGCCTTCACCTACGATTAAGTCGGTAATACAAAAGAACATGATCGTCTCTGATTCTTGTAGTGTCTGATACTTATTCCTCTTCAACTAAACTCCCGT
>NZ_JASATK010000002.1:0-594437 GCF_038440275.1 Bacillus sp. OTU2372 | reverse complement strand
ATCCAAATTTAATAATTTTTACTATCGCGGGGTGGAGCAGTCTGGTAGCTCGTCGGGCTCATAACCCGAAGGTCGTAGGTTCAAATCCTGCCCCCGCAATTTGGTCCGGTAGTTCAGTTGGTTAGAATGCCTGCCTGTCACGCAGGAGGTCGCGGGTTCGAGTCCCGTCCGGACCGCCATTTTTAAACTAGTAGCTTAGCTGCTATTGATATGTATATTACGGCGATTGTGGCGAAGTGGTTAACGCACCTGATTGTGGTTCAGGCATTCGTGGGTTCGATTCCCATCAGTCGCCCCATTTTCTTTTTTAACTATTGGGCTATAGCCAAGCGGTAAGGCATCGCACTTTGACTGCGACATGCGTTGGTTCAAATCCAGCTAGCCCAGCCATTTTTTTAGGCAGCATAGCCAAGTGGTAAGGCAGAGGTCTGCAAAACCTTTATCCCCGGTTCAAATCCGGGTGTTGCCTCCAAACTTTTATATTGCGGGTGTAGTTTACTGGTAAAACCTCAGCCTTCCAAGCTGATGTAGTGGGTTCGATTCCCATCACCCGCTCCAATATGGGCCTATAGCTCAGCTGGTTAGAGCGCACGCCTGATAAGCGTGAGGTCGATGGTTCGAGTCCATTTAGGCCCACTTAATAAAATGCTTGATTTCCATTTGGGAGTCAGGCATTTTTTTATTACCTTTAAACTAAAAACGAACAGTGACCAGCACTGTTCGTTTAAATTAAGAGGCAATCCCTTCCTCCAACAGTCCAACCTTGATAAGTCCATTAAGGATTCCATTTTTAGAAGAAGAGGTTGTGATGACATCAGCCGCTGCTTTTGCTTCAGGCACGGCATTCCCCATCGCTACACCTGTTCCAACCGTTGTCAACATCTCAATGTCATTTAATCCATCCCCAAAGGCAAAGGCCCTTTTTTCATCCATATCTAATACTTCTAGCAGTCTACGAATTCCAATTGCTTTTGAAGCACCACGAGGGAGAATGTCGTAGGCTACATCATGCCACTTTACGAAGCTGAAATCAGGGAAATGGTCGATATACTGCTGGGCATCCTTTTCGCCGCAATATAAATGGCCTTGATAGATGGACAATTCGTTATAATACTCTTTATCCACTTCAGGATAGGGCATCATCAATGAATCAAAGCTGGCTTCAATAAACGGATGGTTTCTCTCACTAACCTTATAATCTTCATGGCTACAGTAAGCTAACGCATGACCGTTACGAGCCGTTATTGCTGACATGGATTGCAGGACACTAGGTTTAATTGGATTGGAGTATACCTCTTTTCCTTGGTACACCACATATTGACCATTCATGGATACATAAGAATCAATATTTAGTTCCTTTTGAATCCAATAAAACATTTTTGGGACACGGCCCGTGGCAATGACGGTTTGAATCCCTTTATCCTGAAGCTGACGTACAGCTTTCTTTGTGGACGCTGGTATTACTTTTGTATCATCTAATAGAGTTCCATCAATATCAAAAAAAACAATTGGTTGTTTCATTTTATACACCTCCGGTAGAATACAACACTGTCGTTACGCTCGAGCGGGCACCTGATCACGCCGACAAGTGTTGTATGGTCTTGCACCTAAAGCATATTTTATGAAACGCGTTTCAGGTCAAGTATATTTTAGCATTCTTTTATAAAATCATACGGTCCCTCGTTTAATTAATGTAACAGGCACTTCTTGATAAAAAGGCTCGTCACTTTGGAAAATCCCCTGCAGAAACAGTTTCTTGCCTATTTCCATTAGAGGGATTTCGATTGTCGTGATATGCATCATTTGTGCAATTGGCTGGTTGTTAAAACCAATAATGGCTAAATCATTCGGAATGGAGATATTACGATTGTGCGCACTGGTGACAACTCCTGCTGCCACTTCATCACTTGTTACCAGCAAAGCGGAAGGGGGATTAGCCATTTGTTGAACTTTATCGACTACTTTTTCGCCATCTTCAAAATGGAGACAGTGACTAATAATATATTCGGGATTGTAGGACAGCTGATATTTTTCAATAAAATGCTGGTAGGCTAAAGCTCTATTTTTGCTATTTGTACCCGAGCTGCGGTAGATGCAATAGCCGATTTTACGATGACCCTTTTCGTATAAGTACTCAAGAGCTGTCATGAAACCCTGATAGTGGTCTACAAATGTGGAGGAAACCTTCCTGTCCCTGGTATCTTCACATAATGTAATCGGGCCATAGGATAAATATTCTTCGATAATGGGCCAGCTGGAGATCCTTGAACAAATAATTAAACCATCAATCTGCTTTTGTTTAAGCATTTGCAAGGCCTCAAGCTCCTTATCCTCATCGTAGTTGGTCTGAAATAGGACTAGTTTATAGTTATGGCGTAATGCTTCCGCAGCGATGCCCTTTATTAAGCGAGAAAAGTATGGATGGTCTATAAAGGGTACGACCACACCAATAAGAAAGGTCTTGCCCATGCTTAAATGGACCGCATTAATATTGGGCTGATAATTACTTTCCTTAATGGCGGCTAAGACCTTTTCTCTTTTTTCCTCACTTACATAGGGGTGACTATTCAAGACCCTTGAAACAGTGGTTACTGAAACTCCAGCCATCTTGGCTAAATCTCTAATGTTTGTCATCTCATCACCTACCCTAATTCGTGCTAGTTAATACGATTATAGTACATAGGGCATATTTTTTAAAAAATATGCTTGCAAAAACGCTTTCATCGGGTTTATAATACAGATAAATCGATTTACTAAACCGATTTACTAAAACGTTTTAGAATAATGTTCATCTAGAAAGGATCTTTATTATGAAAAACGTAATTGTCCCATTAAATGCTTTTGACAGCAGCGAAGTGACAACAAATGGTCAAAGCTCATTTGTAAAACTGATTGCTGAGGCCGGAGCTTATGGTATAGAGATTCGCCGCGAATTATTGCCGGCAGGCGACCATCAGCTTGATCAAATAAAGAGTGAAATTGACCGCTTTGGACTATTCACTGTTTATTCTGCTCCAATTGAATGCTGGAAAGAGGATTGTCAGTTAAACAAAGAGCAGTTGAATAACATTTTTCAAGAAGCTGTTGTCCTAGGTGCAAACTGGGTAAAGGTATCATTAGGACATTTTAAGCAAGATAAATCAAATATCGTCGAACTAGGTGAGTTCCTAAAGAAGCAAAAGGAAATACAACTGTTGGTTGAAAATGATCAGACCCCTTATGGAGGAAATGTTCAGCATCTACAGGCATTCTTTGAAAGCGTTGTCGAACAGGAGGTACCAGTCAAAATGACCTTTGATGCAGGAAACTGGTATTTTTCCGGGCAGGATGTAGAGGAAGCGCTCAAAAAACTGGCTCCATATGTCAGCTATCTTCATTTAAAACAAGTTACGAATACGCTTGAAACCATACCGCTTCAGCCGGTTGGGGAGCACAGCTGGAAGAAAGTAATGAGTAGTTTTCCGGCGGATATCTTGAAGGCACTAGAGTTTCCAATTGTTCCGAAAGAAAATACGAAGGACTATATCCAAATGATTTCGGATATGGCTAGAGAAAGAGAGGCGTTATTATCATGAAACAGCTAGATGTTGTTACCTTTGGAGAAGCGATGACGATGTTTATCGCCAATCAACCGGGTGCTTTACATGAAGTAAGTCAGTTTACACGGGAACTTGCTGGTGCTGAAACCAATGTCGCTATCGGTCTTGCAAGGCTTGGACTTTCCGCCGGCTGGGCAAGTAAACTGGGGAATGACGCATTTGGCAGGTTCGTTCTCGACCGCCTGAAAAATGAAAACGTCAACATTGATCATGTTTGGTTTGATGACGAATATCCAACAGGATTTCAGTTGAAATCAAAGGTGCTTGAAGGTGACCCTGAGGTACAATATTTTCGCAAAGGGTCGGCAGCAAGTCATCTAAATATAGCCGATTTTAAGGAAGAGTATTTTTTAGCAGCTAAACACATGCATATGACGGGGATTCCATTAGCGATTTCGGAAGAGGCAAGGGAATTTGCTAATCATGCGTTAGCCTTTATGAAAAAAAATGGCCGCACCGTTTCCTTTGATACGAATTTGCGCCCAAGTCTTTGGAGTTCACAGGAAGAAATGGTTAAACATATTAACGAAGCGGCATTTCAGGCTGATTATGTTCTGCCAGGGATTGCTGAGGGAGAAATTTTAACCGGTTTCAACGATCCTCGTGATATAGCTTCTTTTTACCTTGATAAAGGTGTTAAGCTTGTCGTGATTAAGCTTGGCGGCGCGGGGGCATTTTATAAAACAACGTCAGAAGAAGGGACGGTGCCAGGTTTTAAAGTGAAGAAAATTATTGATACTGTGGGCGCTGGGGACGGATTTGCGGTAGGAGTTATTAGTGGATTACTAGATGGACTCAACATTAAAGAGGCGGTTATAAGAGGAAACGCGATTGGTTCCCTTGCAGTTCAAGCACCGGGAGACAATGACGGTTATCCGACGAAAGATAAGCTGCTAGCGTATATCGAAAAAAATTTTCAGGGAGTGAAATAAGATGAAACAAACGATCGCAAAACAAAGATGGCTTCGCTTAATTCCAATTGCGTTCATCACCTACAGTCTTGCTTATCTTGACCGTGCTAACTATGGTTTCGGGGCAGCGGCAGGATTAGCAAAGGATCTTCATATTACACCCGGTACTTCATCATTACTTGGCTCGCTATTTTTCTTAGGTTATTTCTTTTTCCAAGTGCCTGGTGCTAGTTATGCTGAAAAGAAAAGTGCAAAGAAACTGATTTTCTGGTCATTGATTTTATGGGGCGCTTTAGCATCAGCGACCGGTTTAATCACCAATATCAATCTATTATTTGTGATTCGGTTTGCGCTTGGGGTTGTCGAAAGTGCTGTTATGCCGGCAATGCTTGTATTCTTAAGCCACTGGTTTACAAAAGCAGAACGTTCTCGTGCGAATACATTCCTAATTTTAGGTAACCCTGCAACTGTTTTATGGATGTCAATTGTATCCGGTTACTTATTAAACTCTGTAGGCTGGAGATGGATGTTCATCGTTGAAGGGATGCCTGCAGTCATCTGGGCCTTCATCTGGTGGAAGTTAGTTAATGATAAGCCAAGAGATGCAAAATGGTTAACAGAACAAGAAAAACGTGATTTTGAACTACAATTAGAAAAAGAACAAGAGGGTTTGAAAGCGGTTAAAAATTACGGTGAAGCATTCAAATCAAAACCAGTTATTTTATTAAGTGCTCAATACTTCCTTTGGAGCATTGGGGTATATGGTTTTGTCATGTGGCTTCCATCGATCATTAAAGCAGCACCAAACATGGATATAGTAACAACAGGCTGGTTATCATCTGTACCTTATATTTTAGCAGTTGTATTAATGCTAGCGGCTTCCTATTTCTCAGATAAAACGTTAAATCGCAGCGGTTTTGTTTGGCCATTCCTATTCATTGGTGCAGTTGCCTTTTATGCTTCATATGCGATTGGCACAAATCATTTCTGGATTTCGTTTATCCTGCTTGTAATTGCAGGCGGGGCAATGTACGCTCCATACGGACCGTTCTTTGCGATTATTCCTGAGATCCTCCCTCGTAATGTGGCAGGTGGTGCAATGGCTCTTATTAACAGTATGGGTGCGTTAGGTTCATTTGTTGGTTCGTATATTGTTGGGTACTTAAATGGAGCTACAGGTGGATTTGGTGCGTCTTACATCTTTATGGCAGGTTCATTATTCCTTTCTGCAATTTTAACCGTTTGGGCGGTAAAGGCTGCAAAAAAGGAAAGTAACCGCAAGTCATCTGGGGTGAAAGTAACTGCTTAAAGTTGAAAAACTAGTGATGGATGATAGGCGGCGCAGCCAACTATCGTCCTCTTTTTTTAGTAACTGGTAAATTTACATCATTGCCGCTAAAATGAAATCATCGATAGTGAATGAAAGAGGACGAGTAAAATGGAAAAAGTGACGATGGCAGATGTTGCGAAAGCAGCTGGTGTTTCCAAAAGTACGGTTTCACAGTATTTAAATAATCGCTTTGAATATATGGGTGAAAAAACAAAGCAAAAAATTGAAGAAGCCATTGAAGCATTGGGGTATCAGCCTAACTATATTGCTAGAAGTTTAAAGCAGAAACGGACCTCAATGGTGGGGATTATTGTCGCGAATATTATGCATTATTTTTCAACCGAGGTAAGCAGGGCGATTGAGGATTATTGCAACCATCACGACCTGCATGCGATCGTGTGTAATGCCGATGATGATCCTGAAAAGGAAAAGAAGTATATTGACATGCTGCGGGCCAAACAAGTGGATGGCTTGATTATTTTTCCAACCGGACAAAATAATCAATTATACGAGAATATGATTAGGCAAGGTTATCCGGTTGTGTTTGTGGACCGGAAAGTGCAAAATCTATCTGTTTTTTCAATTGTGACGGATAATAGGGAGTCAACTTATCGTGCGATTCAGCAATTTGTGGCGAAAGGGCATCGGAGAATTGCATTTGCCGTCCAGCCCTTGAAGGTGAGTACCCGGACGGAGCGATTTGAGGGCTATCAGCTGGCCATGAAAGATGCCGGGCTCGAAATCAACCCTGATTATGTGATAGAATCTGATATTCCGGGGATGAAAAGTAGGCTTGAAGAACTCTTTTCATTGGAGGAAAGGCCGACAGCCATCTTTGCTGGTAATGATCGTGTCTTTTTAGAGGTAGTCGGGTGTCTAAGAGATAAAGGATTGAAGATTGGTCAGGATATCGAGTTAGTAGTATTTGATAATATTCCGTTTGCCCAGGTGGTGGAAACGCCGGTTACATTTATTATTCAACCAGCAAGCAAGATGGGAACAAAGGCTGCGGAACTATTATTTGAACAAATTAATAAAGTCGACAGAGAGCCAGAAGAGTTTGTTTTTCCTAGTAAGTTGGTATAGCTGGGGATGTTGGTCATCCCCTCTATTCAATTGTGTTAAAATGTCGTATACTTTTACTAAATCGATTTAGTAAACCGTTTTACTTTTAAGGAAAAGGAGTTTATTTTAATGAAAATTCAATTAGCTTTGGATCGAATGGAGATTGCAGAAGCCATTGAGCTTACGAGGAAAGTCACAGATTCGATTGATTGGATTGAGGTGGGGACATCCTTAATCAAAGAATTTGGTGTTGCCAGTGTGAGAGAACTGAAACAGGCATTTCCTGAAAAAAAAGTGGTCGCGGATATTAAAACCATTGATAATGCCCGTTATGAATTTGAAATGTGTTTCGAAGCGGGGGCGGATGTGGCGACCGTTATGGGCGTATCACCGCTTGTTACCATCGATGCATGTATGGAAGTGGCCCGTCGGTATAATAAGAAAGTCATGATTGACTTATTGAATACATCCTCAGAGCAAAAAAGTGCATTAATGAAATACAAGGAAGCCATCTTTTGTGATCATGTCAGTAAGGATGAGCAAGAGGAAGCGGGCTCGCTGAATCGCGGAGACAAGGATGGGCAGCTTTTTGATGATCCTGCCATTCAGGTGGCAGCTGCCGGCGGAATTACTTTGGAGTCAATTGGTGCATTAAGGGCAACATTGAATCCCGCTGTTGCGATTATTGGATCGGCGATTACGAAAGCAGAAAATCCCGCTGAAGCGGCTGATAAGTTCAAACAAGTTTGCCAACAGGAGGAGTTAGTATGATCGTTTCAACTATTTTAAAGGAAATTGAGACAGTATTAAGCCAAGTGGCAGAAGAACAACTGCAAGAATTGGCTGCTGAATTACAAAAGGCAGAACGTATTTTTATCATTGGTGAAGGACGGTCAGGATTAATGGCCAAATCGTTCGCGATGAGATTAATGCACTTAGGTGCAACGGTGTATGTTGTTGGAGAAACAATCACTCCAGCGATTGGTGAAGGAGATCTATTGGTCTCCGTATCGGGGTCTGGAACAACCAAGAGTGTTGTTTGGACGTCTGAAAAGACACAATCACTTGGCTGCCAGGTTATTGCAGTGACAACTAATCCAGAATCACCACTAGCAGCGGCTGCAACTAAAATCCTGCATGTTCCGGCAGCAACCAAATACCGCCGTGAAAATGAACTAAAAACCATTCAGCCGCTGGGCTCCTTATTCGACCAATGCGTCCACCTGCTATTTGACACCATCTGTCTTCAGTACAGCCAACTAAGCAGCGTAAGCAACAATGACGCCTTCGCCCGCCATAGCAATTTAGAATAGCGGGATGTTGTAAATAGTATAAATGGTGCCTGACACCACTCGTGTACAGTGTCCATCCTACATGCAAATTGACAATGATGAGTTTCAAAGCGTGGCTGATTCAAAGGAGACCTTTGAATCAGCCTTTTTCTTGAAGTTGAAACGTGGGAAGAGAGAAGTCAATAAAAAACTTTTAAATAATATTATGTAATTTCTTCCAATTACCTCGCTGAAAACCGAGTAAAATCAACGGTGCCTGACACCATTTGCAATATTTACACCGTAAATATGACATTTATCATGGTTGTCATATGACACCTGCTACTAACATGTACATTTACCTTCCTCTATACTTTGAAGTAAGAATAAGAAGGAAGGGAATTTACGAAATGACCATACATGATACGAAAAATTTAAAGAAACAAGTAGCTCCGTTTGAAAAATCAACAACTAAAGAAAGTATTTTCCAAATTATCAACACAGTTGTCCCTTTTATTGCACTTTGGTACCTAGCTTACGCGAGCCTGTCGGTGTCGTATTGGTTAGCTTTGGTTCCGATTATAATTGCAGCAGGTTTTTTAACAAGAATTTTTATTATTTTCCATGATTGTACGCATTTCTCCTTTTTTAAGAGCCGTCGTGCCAACCGTATTGTAGGAACGTGTATGGGTGTTCTTACCATGCATCCTTTTGATCAATGGGGACATGACCACTCCGTTCATCATGCTACAAGCGGCAATTTAGATAAGCGTGGCACAGGGGATATTTGGACGCTGACAGTTGAAGAATATCTAGCTGCACCGCTGAAAACGCGGTTGGCATATCGATTTTATCGCAATCCTTTGGTTATGTTTGGATTAGGTCCCATTTATGTATTCCTTTTAAAAAATAGATTCAACCGTAAAGGTGCCAGAACAAAGGAACGTAACAACACTTATTTAACTAATATTATAATAGTGGCCTTGGTTGCCTTGCTTTGTTGGGCGCTCGGCTGGCAGTTGTTTTTGTTAGTGCAAGGCTCCATTTTCATGATTTCAGGAGCAGCAGGTATTTGGCTGTTCTATGTACAGCATACCTTTGAAGACTCATATTTTGAGCATGACAAAGAGTGGGAATATGTTTTAGCAGCCGTCGAAGGAAGTTCCTTCTACAAGCTTCCGAAAGTATTACAATGGCTAACGGGTAATATCGGCTTTCACCATGTTCACCACTTAAGTCCAAGGGTCCCTAATTATAAACTCGAAGAGGCGCACACTAGCACCTCGCCATTACAGCACGTCCCTACGATTACTCTTGCGACAAGCCTTCGTTCACTGCGATTCCGTCTTTGGGATGAGAAAGCAAAGAACTTTATCACTTTTAAGGATATAAAAGCTGTTGCGAAAAAGAGAATAGCTGTTCAAGCAAAACCTGAATTATAAAATGGGCTGACTCCTCTCTATCAGGAGGAGTCGATGTCTTATAAGTAAGTATAAAAATAGAGAATGTGCCAGTTTCAACACCAACTAAACGGGTACTTGCGCATTTCCTTAGCTGCGGATAAGGAGAGAACAAATGTGATTCGAATTGTAATAGCGGAAGATCAGGAAATGCTGTTAGAGGCAATTGGTACTCTCCTCAATTTGGAAGATGATATGGAAGTCATCGGTCTTGCGGCAGATGGGGAAGAGGCCATAAGGCTTGTACAATGTTTAAAGCCGGATGTTTGTCTAATGGATATCGAGATGCCCATCAAAAGCGGCCTAGAGGCAGCTGAAATCCTAAAACCATTGGGCTGTAAGGTGATTATTTTGACTACCTTTGCTAGACAAGGCTATTGGCAGCGGGCGTTAAAAGCGGATGTAAGAGGATATTTACTGAAAGATAGTCCCAGTGAAGAGTTAGCATGTTCTATTCGAAGCATTTTCGCTGGCGGGCGAATTTATTCTCATGAACTAATGGACGAAAGATTTGAGCAAGAAGGTATGGAAACAAGTAATGATTTAATACCGCACGATAAGCCGATGCTTGGGACTGTAAAAAGATATCTTTCTACGATAAAGGAAAAAATGAAGCTCCCTACAGGTTAATATTTTAATAATAAAAGGCGCTTGCACCGGGTAAAGGTGCAGGCGCCTTTTACATAAAACTAATCAAACGTTTAATTAATATTTTCACTAAACTAATCAAACGTTTAATTAAAAATCACTTGCTTTCTTGATGTGAAAATCGGAAGAAAATCAGGTCTCCAAAACAATTTGTTTCTCTTTTTCTACTTCCAAAGCCGAGACAATATAGGCAAACCCATTCATCAAAAAAAACATGACATTTGATTGAAGCCGTTCACTTTCTCCTAAATAAGTATTTATCAAAATGATAACGGAATACAAAATGACAAAAAATAATGCAATTTTATTAAATATGGCCACCCTAGAACAACCCCTCTATTTAGGATCCTTATTTATCTTATTTCCTTCAAGCAGGTCTTATGCAAATGTTAGACTTGTATAAAAAAAAGAGGCAAAAGCCTTTCGCCTCTTACCTATATTTATGCTGCTGACTTAAGATTTGCTCGTAACTCATGTTCCTTTTTACCATGCAAGAAATAGTACAGAACCGTAGATACAAAAACAGCTAATCCAAGAATCACATATAATGATCTATAACCCGTTACGGGAATGATGAATCCAAGTATATAAGGTCCAAACCCTAGTCCGGCATCAAGAGCGATAAAGAATGTTGAAGTGGCCAATCCCATCCGGTGCGCCGGTGTTAATTTGACTGCAATAGCCTGTGTGCTTGATTGCATATTTCCAAAGCCAAGACCAATCAGAGCGCCGGCCACAAGTAACATAAGCCCTGAATTGACCGAACTTAGAAGCACCATTCCAGCTGCTAAAATAACAAAGCCAGGGTACATAATATAGTTTGCACCTCTCGTGTCCATCAAGCGGCCGGTGAAAGGGCGTGAGAATAAAACAGCAACCGAATAAACAAGAAAGAAAAAGCTTGCTGCACTAACTAGGTTAATTTCATTTGCATAGAACTTTATAAATGAAAGAACACTTGAATAACAAAAAGAAATAACAAGTGTTATGAGGGCAATCGGCACAGCCTTAGGCTCAATAAAGTTTGAAAGCTTAAAGCCTCCTCCTTGTATTTCGCCAGTTTGTTTGGCAGTTACGGTTACGGCAGGAACATAAACAAACAATGATGTGATGAAACTTATGATTCCCAAAATGACGGAAAAAATAAAAATCATTTGGAAAGTGGTATGCTGCGTCATATATAGTCCGATGAAAGGGCCAATTGCTGTAGCTAGGGTAGTACTCATGCTAAAGTAACCAATTCCCTCTGCTTTTCGTGCGGCCGGAATAATTTGTGCGGCGACCGTACCAGTAGCTGTTCCGACAATACCAGCAGCAATACCATGTAATAAACGGGTAGTCAGCATGATGCCTATATTAGAGCTGATTAAATAAAGAATTGTCGTTATGATAAAGAAAACCAGACCAATAAATAGCGTTCTTCTGCGTCCTAATGACTCTATGAAACGTCCGGTAAAAAGTCTGCCGATTAAAGAGCCGATAATAAAGATACCTGTGACAAGGCCTGCCTCACTAGTGGAAGCATGAAATTGATCGACTGCGTACTCCCCAATAATGACTATTAATAAATAAAACACAAGGTTTATTAGAAAATTGATACCAGAAACAATAATAAAATCCTTTGTCCATAACCTTGATGAATTCACTTTATTAACCCCTTACTTTGTAATATTATTTCGAATTTCCCCCATGATCCGGATGGCCTCAATTTGCTCCTGCTCCGTGATCCCTTCTAAGATTTCTTGTTCGTATTGGTCAATTGTTACACGCACATCTTTATATACTTTTTGTCCAGCAGCCGAAAGCTGCATTCTCTTTTCACGTTTGTCCTTTCCGGGGACATGTTCGACAAGCCCAAGCTCCTCTAAACGGTTAATCGTTCGGGTAACAGTGGGTTTCTCTACACTCATATAATGGGAAAGCTCCACTAGTGTCGCTGATTCATTATTAGCTAAGTAGTATAAAATCGTCCATTGTGCTCTATAAAGCTGGTGCTCTGCTAGATGAACATTCAGCCTATTTTCAAACGGCCGATACATCATAAGTAATTGGTGAAAGAACTTTTGTGAAGTTTTTATCGAAAACACCTCTTTATTTCTTTGAAAATTAGTTACCGTGGGTAATAGTTATCATAGGTAACTATAATAATTTAACACAATTACTTGTATTATGTCCAGTCCATAAATAAAAAAAGGCAAACAGTGTTGGGCACTGTTTGCCTTTATTATAAGATAAGAAAGTATAAAAGTTTTTAACTTTGAGAATTGTCTAGCTCCAGCGCCTAGCCCCTCGATGGTCTACAGCCAATCCGGCCAAAAGGTTAAAAAGCAACCTTTCGTCCGGCTCGTCTTATGCTTGTCGGGGCTGACCAAGGCGCTTGCGCTTTTCTTATAACTACTTAGTAATCTGTTACAGTTAGGTTCCGATCTAAAAAGGATTCAATCAATTCGCTGATTTGATAAGCAACCTGTGGGGAATCATAATTTTCATATGCATACTCACAGCTGTTTTTATAACTCATGGTTTCATCGTAATGGGTCATATGCCGTTCAATTGCATCATCAGGATCTTGCCGGTCATGCTGTCTTTGGATTACGGTATCCCGGTCAGCATAGATGAAAATTCGGACCACATTTTCGCCATACATCTTTTTTAACTTTTCCGTTCCCTCTGGATTTAATGTTAAATAGACGTAGTCGTGATTTTGAAAAGCCTCAACAATGTCCTGTTCACGGATTCCATAATGAATCCCGTCAATTTCAACACTTTCAAGAAATTCCTGGTTAGTTTCCATCTGATTGAAGGTTTCTTCGCTGACAAAGTGGTAGTCTTCACCATTTTTTTCATAGTGACGTGGGGAACGAGTGGTGTAAGAGATGACAGTTTCCATATCAAACGCGGTAGCGACCATTTTCGCAATCGTCTTTCGACCTGATCCATCGGGACCTGTATACACAAATATTTTTTCTTTTCCTTTGATTTGATACATAGTGAAGCCTCCTTTGGTATTAATGAAAAAATAGTTACTAGTGGGTTTTGCAGGTGTTTATGGGGTTTACTACCATTATATCAAATATGCGGTGGAAATAGATGGGTTTTTTGGATGATTTTATTTCAAAAAAAGTAATCCCAAATGCATAATCAGAATAATGGATGTTAAGAGAAGTCAAACCCAAAAGGTCCTTTCCTCTATCATAACCTAAATCAGCGATAAAAAAAAGTAATTAATTTTTATTAAATGCGATAAGTTTTACTTATTAAAAAGAAAGATTAGTAGATTCAGACTGCCATACGGTACAATAGATAGGATATTTAAATAGTAGGAGAACAACAATGGATAAGAAAGAGCAATCATTACTGCATTATTATTATGAAAAATTGGTAGGAAACACCTTTGATGAGAAAGATCTATATGGTTTTTTACTAGTCATTCGGAATCAGAGTAAAGAGTTTGGAAGCATACAAGAGCTGTCTGATTTTGTGATGCTGCGTGATCAGCATCAAGGCTATGTAAAACAATACCTGTTTGAAACGAAAAAAAAGTTCGAAAGTCTTGGGAAAACCAAATCGGCTTTCCGAATTGAAGATGTATTTTCGTTTAAGGAAATAAAGAATGGACTTAACAAAACTTTGGCGGCTTTTGGATTAGAAGGGTTATCAAACGAACAGGTGAATGATTTTGTAACATGCCTGATTTCGGTTCTGCAACAGGTTCTGATTATTGAGGATGACCGTGAAATTGGAAAGTTATATTTTGCGCTTTCCAATAAACAGATTATCCTAATGGCAGAGATAGAGGTTACCCAAAACTTATTTAAGAAAACAAATGCGGTGTTTCCGGTCCTGACGGCGAATAATAGTTATGTCGATATCAAAAAGCAAGACCGGTATGATACGCCATATTTGTTTGTTGATAAGATAGTGGAGGTAACGAACGAAAAAGGTAAGCTGGAGATTACGATTCCTGAATAAAGGTAAGGGCGGTGGATGGTATCCAACCGCCCTTTCTGATTAGGATGAAGTTACTTGCCCGCCATTTACATGAAGTGTTTGTCCGGTCACAAATCGGGAATATCTCAAATGATGTGGCTGCAAAGGAACAGGGGGAAGTGATCGACCAGCTAGTCACGCTAGAGGGACATGACTAGTTACTTGCTTTCTAAACGACAATTCTAAATAATAAAGACGTAATCATTAAATTTAGTATGAATGAGGGTATTTAGTTGAAAGCACTAGTATTTAATACTTTTGGAGGACCAAATGTTCTCGAATATACAGAAATCGGACAACCAGTGATCCGTCCGGATGAAGTTCTAGTAAAAATGAAGGCGATTGGCCTCAACTTTGCTGATATCTACAGAAGAAAAGGAAACTACCACTTAGCGGGAGAGCCACCTTACATTTTAGGGTATGAAGGGGCTGGAATCGTTGAAAAAATAGGAGCAAATGTGGGGGGCATTAAGGTGGGCGACCGAATCGCATTCGCTGATGTCCCCTATGCGAATGCTGAGCTGACTGCTGTCCCTTTTGAAAAGGCCATACCAGTTCCGGAGCAGATCTCATTGAATGATGCCGCATCTGTATTGCTTCAAGGTTTAACTGCACACTATTTAACGCGGGACAGCTACGCTGTGAAAGAGAATGATGTTGTTCTGGTTCATGCCGCTGCTGGCGGTGTTGGACAGCTGCTCGTCCAAATCGTAAACCTGCTCGGGGGAAAGGTAATTGGGTTAACCTCATCTCCTGAAAAAGCGGCTGCTGCTAAGGAGGCAGGAGCCGAAAAAGTTTACTTGTATCAGGATGATTGGAAAAGCCAGGTTCTTGAGTCGACAAACGGTAAAGGCGTCGATGTGGTTTATGAATCAGTAGGATCCACACTTTCCGATAGTTTTGAGGTGACGCGAGTTGGCGGAACGGTGGTTTTCTATGGCATGGCTGGAGGAGACCCAGCGCTTGTGGATCCAAGAATGTTAATGGATACCTCCAAGACCCTGACTGGCGGAGATCTATGGAACGTGCTGACTTCCCGTGAAGAGAGGGTCATTAGGTCAAGAGAGCTTTTCCGCTGGATGGAAGAGGGGAAAGTCCGGGTAGCAGCCCCAACCATTTTCGCGTTAAAGGATGGGCAGGAAGCTCACCGGTATCTTGAAAGCCGCAAGAGTACAGGGAAAATATTATTAATTCCTTAGAGAGAAGGAGCAGCCATGATTCAATTTCAAAATGAATCGATAACGGTATTTCAAAGTGCCTTATTTCAGACAACTTGTACGGTAGCGTTGACGAAGGACCTCGTGATCGTGGTAGATCCAAACTGGCTCCCACATGAAATAGAGGAAATCAAGGAACATGTTTACCGTGTTAAGGGGGATCGGGACGTGTATCTTTTGTTTACACACGGAGATTTCGACCATATCATCGGATATCATGCGTTCCCGGAAGCGAAAGTGATTGGCAGCAAAGGCTTGCAGGAACATCCAGAAAAAGCGCAAAAATTAGAGCTGATTCAGCAATTTTATAATGAGTATTATATTGAGCCTCCTTACGAGGTTGGCTTTCCGGAAATAGATTACGTGATCCATAAAGATGGACAGCAGCTGGTGTTGGGAGAGACGACGCTAATCTTTTACCTAGCGCAGGGTCATACGCAGGATGGCTTATTTACTTTGGTAGATCCGCTGGGGCTTTGGGTGGCGGGCGATTACCTTTCCGATTTTGAGCTGCCGTTTATCTACTATAGTGCAAAAGCGTATGAGGAAACATTGCGGAAGGCGGAACAACTTTTGTTAAATCATAAGGTTTCGGTACTGGTCCCGGGGCATGGGCAAACTACTTCTGAACAAGCAGAGATTAAGCGCCGGATCCAACTGTCGCAGGATTATCTAGGCCGTTTGATTGCTGCTGTGGTCGACGAGGATGTTGAGCGGCAGAGAGCCTTGGAAAAAGAAATGCCTTTTCCGTCTAACTTTACGAAGGAATGTCATAAAGACAATGTGAAGATTGTGCGGAAGGAGTATGTTGGCAGTTGAAGGGGAATAAACGCAATTTACTTTTTCTAATTATCTATATATAACAATAAGGAACCTAATCCTCGTGCATCTGTGAGGATAGGTTCCTTTTTATTAGTTTAGAATATACATGTTGACAAACGATCAACCTGCAACTTATATTATTACATGTAATCATATTAGTTACACGATAAACGTAAATGGGGGAGTTAAATATGAAAGTTGGTATTATTGGTGCTACTGGAAAAGCAGGAAGCCTTATTTTAAAAGAGGCCCTTGAAAGAGGCCACGAAGTAACGGCAATCGTTCGTAATGCAACTAAACTTCAAAACGAATCAGTTGCAGTGTTAGAAAAAGACATTTTTGCATTAAAATCAGTAGACGTTAACCAATTTGATGTGGTTGTAAATGCGTATGGTGCCGCACCTGGGCAAGAACACCTTCATGTTGATGCAGGCAGGGTCTTAATTGAGGCGCTAAAAGGTGCACCAGTAACAAGATTAATTGTTGTCGGTGGGGCAGGCAGCCTGTTTGTGGATGAAGCTAAAACCACTCGTGTTATGGATACTCCAGATTTTCCAAAAGAGTATTATCCTACTGCATTAAATCAAGGGAAAAACCTAGCGGATTTGCAAAATTCAACCGATATAAAGTGGACATTTATTAGTCCTGCAGCATTTTTTAATCCAGAAGGAAAAAGAACTGGGTCGTACACAAAAGGAAAAGATCGCATTTTGGTAAATCCACAAGGACAAAGCTATGTAAGTTACGCAGATTTTGCCATTGCAGTATTAGATGAAATTGAAAATCCACAACACATTAATGAGAGATTTACTTTAGTGTCTGAAGCTGAATAACAATAAAAAATACCATTAGTAAAAATAGGCTAATGGTATTTTATTTGGATACAGGGATGATGTGAAGGACAAGACGGTGTGGATCAATTTCGAAAAGTCCTTCATCGTGGGTATGAAGGACAAAACTGAAAAGTGCCAACTCAAAAATGTCCTTCATCAAGGCTTTGAAGGACAAAGCTTGATAGTTTAGTCTCCAAATTGTCCTTCATAAAAATTTCCATCCCACAAAGAATATACACTGTTAATGAGCTTACACATTCCGATACAAATACAACCCAAATCCCAAAGTATCACGGCCCCATTTCAAATACGTACGTCTCCAAGACCGAATTCGCTCTAGCATTGCGTCAACATCCGGGTCATCTGGATTCTCTAAACCATATTTCTCAATAGAAGAAGAATAAAGCCACTCATAATCATCCCACTCCTCATCACTTGCCACATAGGACCAGATCGGAATTAAACCTAACTCCTCGCCAGCCATGACCGTATCGGCATGACTTTTACATTCCGACTCATCCGCACCGCCAAGCGCCTCTAAATACTCAGAACTTGGTGTCTGCTTCCAATACCCTTCACCAACTAGAATAAAGCCATTCTTCTTTACGAGATCTTTAAGCGTCCTTAAGGTCACCTCAAGACCGCCCAAAGCGTGAGACGAACCAATGCAAACACCTAAATCAAAACTCCCAAGTTCTAATCTTTTGACTGCAATCCCTGCGTCCTCTACAATATAGTCAATGCTTCCGTCTGGAATCCGGCCAGCAGCCGTTCGTTTTGCTTCTTCCATTGCACCGTCATACAATTCAATGGCCGTCCCTTTTACCTGATAGTTTTCCACCAAGCGGATTAACAGTTCACATTTTCCGGCTCCAATATCTATCACTTTATCGTTAGCCTTTGGACCAGCCATCCCTACCATTTTCATAAGTTTAGCTTCACTGATAGGATTTGCAAAAGCATGATTACGGTGGGCTATAGATGAAAATTTATTTCGATCCATCTTTTAATCTCCTTTTATCATCATAACTGCATAAACTAATCAAGGTTATACCAACTTATTATAATACAGGCTGCGGACAACTAATCTGTTCAATCTTTTAAAAAGTTGAAACTTAGTCCAACTTTTTTCGTATATATTAAGAAAGAAGAAAAGGAGATGTAGCGATGTTTTTAGCAGAACTTCAGCGAGAGGAAAAGACCGCTTTTCTTGAACTAGCTGTTTTAATTGCATCAATTGATGGGAATTTATCGATATTTGAGACCACTATACTTAACAAGTATCAGAAGGAATTGGAACTTGAGGATTATGTACCGACAGGGATGGCTGTTGAGGATATTCTAAAAACCTTCAAAAGTGAACGATCTAAAAATATCGTTTTAACTGAATTATTACAATTGATTTATTCCGATGGCGTCCTGCAAGACCAGGAGAATGAGATAGTCCGGCTTATAAAAGAACACTTTGGATTTGATCCTGATGAATTTGGGAGTTTCAAGGATTGGATTGATAAAATAAAGGAATTATCCTTAACCAAAGAGAAATTGTAAAGCCCTGGATCCAGTTTAATAAAGTACTGGGTCCTTTTTTTTTTTAGTCATTCCAATATAAAAAAATGGCTTGGGAGTACCAAGTCATTTTTTGGTTCTTACGCTAACCACTCATCCTCTAACATACTCATTTCCCATAAACTCCAATATTCGTCCCCATTCTTACTTGAATCCCGATGTAGACCGTCTTTTATAAAACCCGCTTTTTCATAGCAGGCAATCGCAGAAGTATTAAAGTCAAATACCCCAAGACTAACTCGATGCAAATGTAATTGATCAAATGCAATCTTAAGAATTGCCTTTATCATTTGCTGACCGATCCCTTTACCTCTAACATCTTGATTACCGACAAGCACTTTGCCAATTCTCGCAGAGTTATTTTTTCTATCAATCTTTCCCAATGAGATATGTCCAATAACATCCCCAGTTTCTTGATCGATTACTTTATAAACCAAAGTATCCGATTCTTCTTTATTGGCATTCTCAATGTATTTTTCTAGCTGCTCTTCCGTCAAGGGATAGTCGAATACAGAACCGCTCCATTGCAGAAGGAATTGAGGCGAGTCAATCCAACTAATAAGTTGTTGAAAATCAGAGCGATCAAAATATTGTAGTTCAATCATGATTGGGTCTCCTTTTTGGTAAATTCGCAAGTTTTAAGAATCACTTTATATCATCTTTCTTTAGTTCAGTAAGCAATTCAAGAATTTTCTTATTTGTCATATTGAGTTTCTTTAACTGTGCTTCTATCGATAAAATGGTGGCAATGACCAGTAACGTAATTAGTAATGCCAATATTCCCAAGATAAATGTCATCTTCACTCATCCTTTCATAATCAGTATATCTTAAAGTGTATTCTCCACCCTTTACGACATATCCTTCTTTGTTAAAAATGACAAAGAATATGTAATTAAGTATTTTGTTGGGAACTATAAATAGAAAATAGTTTCATTTTAAGAAAATGAGGGTAAGACTCTTATTAAGAGGGTGTGAGAATGTGACTGAAACAGATATATCGAAATATGAAAAAAAAATCATTATCCGCAACATACGAATGGAAGATATTGATGAGATTATAGCGTTGGGCAAGGTTTGCTTTCCTAATATGGAACCATGGAAACCCGAGCAGCTGCGCAGTCATATCCGCATATTCCCTGAGGGTCAATTCTGTGTGGAATATGAGGACAAAATTGTCGGCTCATGTTCAAGTCTAATCGTCAATTTTGATGAATACAAAGACCAGCATACTTGGAACACCATTACGGACAACGGGTATATCACCAATCATGATCCTGATGGATTTAACCTTTATGGAATCGAAGTAATGGTCGATCCTGAGTACCGCAGGATGAAACTAGGGCACCGGCTTTATGAGGCACGAAAGGAACTTGCCCGCCAGTTAAACCTGCAAAGCATCATTATTGGCGGACGAATTCCTAACTATCATTTATATAAAGATAAAATGACCGCCCGTGAATATGTTGATGCTGTTGAAAAACATAGTATTTATGACCCGGTATTATCCTTCCAACTTCTTCAGGGGTTTAGGATTAAACGGATTAATACCCGCTATCTGCCTGATGACAAGGCATCGGAGGCTTTCGCGACCTTGATGGAATGGAACAATATCGATTACCATCCTAAGTCCCGGCGCGTCTACCGGGCGTCAGATCCCGTCCGAATATGTGCGATTCAATATATGATGAAAAAAATTGACTGCTTAGACGAGTTTACGCGTCAGGTTGAATATTATGTCAGTGTTGCGGCTGACTTCGGTTCTGATTTCGCTGTATTCCCTGAGATCTTTACTACCCAATTGATGTCCTTTTTAGAAGAAAAAAGGCCAGACCAGGCAGTAAGGCTCTTAGCAACCTATACTGATCCATATATCGAGCTGTTTACAGAACTCGCAGTTCGATACAACGTTAATATTATCGGGGGTTCCCATTTTGTTGTAGAAAATGATGAGGTGTTTAATGTCGCCTATCTTTTCCGGCGGGATGGGACGATTGAGAGGCAGTCGAAGCTGCATATCACACCGAATGAGCGAAAATGGTGGGGCATTTCTGAAGGGAACGATTTTAATGTATTTGAGACGGATTGTGGAAAAATTGCGATCCTCATTTGCTATGATATTGAATTTCCAGAACTTGGCCGGATGGCCGTTGATATGGGGGCAAATATCATCTTCGTTCCATTCTGTACGGATGACCGTCAAGGCTATTTGCGAGTTCGGTACTGTGCGCAGGCACGGGCGATCGAAAATCAAATTTATACCTGTATTGCCGGAACGGTCGGCAACTTAACTCATGTGAAGAACATGGATATCCAATACGCACAATCAGGAATTTTCAGCCCGTCTGATTTTGAGTTTGCCCGGGATGGAATTGTTGGGGAATGTGATGCCAATATCGATACAGTGGTCGTTGGTGACGTGGATATCCAAAAGCTGAGACGCTCCCAAAAATCTGGTTCGGTCCGACAATTACAGGATCGTCGGCGGGACTTGTATAGAATTGAATGGAAAAATTTAATGAACGAATCATGAGAGAAGGCGGGCAGAATCTATTACTGTCCGCTTTTTAAAATACCCTAATAACGTTCCTTCGTAAGGGGAAGCGTATAGGAAGGGGTGAATTGAATGGGTGACGTACCAAGAGATTATATAACAATTGAAGATAATGAGGGCATTCAAAAACGGTTTGCCGTTGAGGCATTGTTTGATATGGAAGAGGAATCTTATGCACTTCTAGCGGCGGACGACGAAACGATTGTCATGAAGATTGAAGGAGAGGAAGGAAACCAATACTTAGTAGGTATTAACAATCCAATGGAAAGTCAAGCGATATTGGATGCCTATCAAATAGCAGTGGAAGAGGCACCGGCCGAGTAGTAAAGGTAATCATAATTAAAAGGCTCAGTTCATTAGAACTGAGTCTTTTATAATCATGAAATATTCCCCCAACTATTTATTTTTATATAAAAGAAAAAAGAAGCCCTCCTTAATTAGAAGGCTTACTTGAATAGTAATAGTAAAAGTTTAATGGACACGGATGATCTCGTGAATATTTTGATCATGGTGAACTCTGGTATGCTGTGATTCGAGGCGCTCAAATTCTTCTACTTCATCGATCGGCTCTCCAAAAAACCAGTTCTTTAGTTCAAACCAAAAATCATTAATCATGATCATTTTCCTCCCATTTTGGGTTATTGAATTCCTAATATCCTTATTATACATGTGATTCTATTCACAAGAAAGCGGTTCCATAATAGACGGAATAGCAAAATAATACAGATAAATGAGAGAGTTGATGTTGTTTTAGTATTCCTTGAAAAACCCTATAAAAGATAGAGAAAGTGAGCACATATTAAAATCTAGAAATTGGTAACAATAAAGATGGAACAAATAATATACGGCCTTTTATAGGAGAGAAAAATGTATGTACTTAGATATTGCTCTGGAATTAACTATCGGTTTTTTTACCCTTCTCCTTGTATTAAAATTTTTGGGGAAAATTCAATTTTCACAGATTACTCCTTTTGATTTCATCACCGGATTGGTCATGGGGAATTTTGTAGGGGATGCTGTATTTGATGATAAGATTGATATAACAGAAATTGTTTTTACTATTGTGTTTTGGGGTCTGCTGATATATTGTGTTGAAAAATTAACCCAAAAGTTTATAGTATTTAGAATCTGGTTTGAAGGAGAACCTGCACTATTAATTAAAAATGGACAAATCCTTTATAACAGCTTAAAGAAGAATCATATTGATTTAAATCAACTACAACAGCAAATGAGAAAGCAAGGTTATTTTTCTATCTATGAGGCCGAATATGTAATTTTGGAACGGGACGGACAAATCAGCGTTTCCCCGAAACATGATTATGGGGCACCTACAAAGAAAGACCTAAATATACCAAAAAAACAAGTGAGTTTACCATTTGCGCTTATCATGGATGGGGAATTGATTAGTGGCAATCTTATGGAAGCGGGATTAACAGAAGAATGGCTCAAAGAGCAGTTAACGAATAAAAATATAAGCGATTATAAGGAAGTATTGTATGCAGAATGGCATGAAAATAATGGCTTGAAAATATCTGAATATAACTAGTTGGTGGGGAAAAATGGCTCAGTTCGGTTGAACTGAGCCATTTTTTAAAGATAAACAAGTATAAAAGTTTTCGACTTTGAGAATTGTCTAGCTCCAGGCGCCATCGGCTCGAGGTCACAAGCCAATCCGTCCAAAAGGTTAAAGAACAACCTTTCAGCCGGCTCGTCTTGTGCTTGTCGCCGATAGGCGGGCGCCTTACGCTTTTCATATGAAAGGTTCCATTCGGTATGGATTAACAACTATTTGTTCTTCTTCGCTGCCATTTGGAGTGCCGCAGCATTGTTTATAATCCCATTCCCATAGTAAGGGCTTTGTCTGTTTTGATTCACCGGCCGCGCACTGCTGGTAATGATTTTAACTACATCCGTATTTTTTAGCTTCGGATTAATGGATCGGATCAGGCCAGCCAATGCGGTGACATGTGGTGCTGCCATTGAGGTTCCGGAAAGGGCGGCATACTCTCCATTGGAAAAAGTACTCGGAATTTCCACACCAGGTGCTGCCACATCTACATAATCACCAAAGTTCGAGAACTCTGCCCGTTTTCCATCCCAATCTACTGCCGCTACCCCCAAGACACCTGGATAGGCAGCGGGGTAGCTTCGCTGGCTTGTATTATCATTACCCGCCGCAGAGATTACAACGACATTTTTTTCTTGAGCGTAATCAATTGCACTTTCTAATACATCACAGCTCTGGTAATTTCCAAGGCTTAAATTAATCACATTTGCCCCGTGGTCGACTGCCCAGCGGATTCCCTTTGAAACATAAAATGAACCGCCAGTCCCATCGGCACCCATAACTTTTACAGGGATAATCGGGTTGTACCACGTAATTCCTGCCATGCCTACACCATTATTCGTATCGGCAGCAATAATTCCGGCCACGTGTGAGCCATGTCCATTATTGTCATCGGGGTTGTTATTATCATCAATGGCGTTATAACCGGTTGTTAAGCGCCGCGCAAGGTCAGGATGATCCAGGTCTACACCAGTGTCAACTACTGCAATTTTTATCTTTTTGGAGCCGCGGGTAAGATTCCATCCCTGCTCTGTCCCAATCGCTGGTAAATTCCATTGATAGCTTTGGTAGTAGGTGTCATTCACATCATTCGGTACAAAGATATAATGAGGTTCTGCATATTCAACAGTTTGGTTTCTGATAAAGTATTTTTCGAGTTCGTTTGCGGTTTTACTGTTGGATTTAAAAATATACACGGTCTCATGTTTTTCCCTTAGACTCCCATCAATATCTTTTAAATATTGAGCTATTTTTTCTTGAGGAGGAATCGTCTTAAAATTTACAACTATTTCATTTTCATAGTAGTGGCTTTTGTCCTTTTTGTTATGGTTGATGACCTTTATAGAGGGGCTGTTGTTTAGCCTGTGCACTAGCTGATGATTGGTCTTGATCATATTAATTCTTTGGATTTTTCCATTCCGATGCTGGACATTTTGTACCTGTAAGGGTCTGCCAGTGTTTTCGGTTCGAGTGATTGAATTTAAATTGTTTCGCTGTTCACCCTTATCTAAAAAAAAGGGACGCATGGTAGCAAACAGAATAATACCTAAACCTAATGTGAAAATACCGAAAATTAACCTATTTCGCATTCTTACACCTCAATAGTAAATAGTTTTATTTATAGCATGTTACTTTTAGGCACTTTTATGAATGTGGATGGAAAACAAGTATAGGTTGACATTTTTTCGAGTGAATCCATCCATGTTTGTGTCTAATTTGTGAAAAAAATCTTTGACTTAGGGAAAAATTTTTTGTTATAGTTACAAACAGACCGGTTGGTATTGTGGGGGTGTACTTCGGTAATGGATACAAAATCGCTGATAATTAACATCGCGACAACACTTTTCCAACAAAAAGGATATATAGTTGTAGGATTAAGCGAAATTTTAAAAGCATGTGACCTTTCAAAAAGTTCGTTCTATCACCACTTTCCAAATGGAAAAGAAGAATTACTAATCGCTTGTCTTCATTCTTTGAACGAAGTGATTACAAAGGATATCAAAGAGATCTTTGAACTTTATCCGACTACGCAAGAAGCTACAAATAGAATGATTGAAAAATTAATCGTTAATTTTGAAACAGAAGGAACGATTACAGGATTTACATTTAGCAGTATTATCAGCGAAATAGCTTCACTAAGTGAGACAGTACGAGGGGCTTACTCGGACCTTTACAGTAAAATACAAGGAATTTATTCGAACAAGTTAGCGGCAGATGGATTACCGAAAGAATCTGCTGAATCCATTGCGCTGATGATGACGGCCTCTATGGAAGGTGGAATTATGCTTTGTTTAACACAAAAAGCAAGCGATCCATTAAAGGTTATTTCGCAACTATTACTAAATCTATTAAAGGAGTTTAAAAAAATACATGAGTGAACAAATTGTAACGGAATCAATGACAAATCAAAAAGCTAAAGCAGGATCGCTGGTAAACAATCAAATTAAAACAGGTCCGATTATGGCTGCTCTTTTTGTGGCAGGATTTGTGGGACTATTTAGTGAAACGGCATTAAATATTGCGTTAGGAGATTTAGCTCAAATATTTAATGCTAATGCAACAACAGTTGGATGGCTAGCAACAGGTTATTTCTTAACATTAGGTATTCTAGTGCCGGTAACCGGTATTTTGATGCAAAAGTTCACAACAAGACAAATGTTTTTGACTTCTATATCACTATCCCTTATCGGGACTATTTTAGCAGCAGTGGCACCTGTATTTAGTCTTTTATTGACGGCACGTGTTGTTCAAGCAGCAGGCTTAGCCATTGCTTTACCGTTAACGCAAAATGTTATTTTTACGATCTTTCCTCCAAATAAACGAGGAGCTGCGATGGGCGTGATGGGCTTAGTTATGTTAGCAGGTCCAGCACTAGGTCCAACCATTGCAGGACTTATATTAGATACATTATCCTGGCATTGGATTTTCTTGGTCACATTACCTTTCTTACTGTTTTCTCTTATTTTCGGGGTGCTTTATTTGCCGAATGTAAATGAGGTTCGTAAGGTTTCGATTGATGCAGTATCGGTTATTCTTTCGACAATTGGATTCGGTGGGGTTGTTTATGGTTTCAGTGTATCTGGTGAGGCAGGCTGGACGAGTGCAACAGTTCTTGGATCCATCATTATTGGATTTATCGCACTGATTATTTTTGCGATTCGTCAAACGAAAATGGAGACTCCTATGTTGAATCTAATCGCATTTAAATACCCACTTTTCGTTCTTGGAGTCATTATGACTTTTATTACTTTCTTTAATATGTTGTCCATGCTCGTCATCTTACCGATGTATATGCAGATGGCTCTATTAATTGCTGCTTTTACAACAGGGCTTATCCTGCTGCCAGGAAGCTTACTTAACTGCGTATTAGCCCCAACCATTGGACGATTATTTGATAAATATGGTCCAAAAGCGGTTATTACGCCTGGTACCATTTTAGTAGCGGTTGGTTATGTCTTCTATTCACAATTTGGTGCAGACACAGCTATATGGATGGTTGTGGTAACACATATTGTCATGATGCTGGGGATAGGGGCTGTTCTTGCTTCTGTCCAAACTAACACGTTAAATTCGCTTCCGAAACAGTACTATCCAGATGGAATTGCGTTAACTCAAACGCTTCAACAGGTCGCTGGCGCTATCGGTATTGCGGTATTGGTATCCATTTTTTCAGCCAAAGAGAATAGTTTTTTAGCAGCCACTGCCAATGAACTGCCACAAGCAGCAGCAGCGGGATCATCAGTAGTATTTACTATTAGTTTAGTATTAGCGGTGATTAATGTTGTCCTTTCGTTATTCATCAAAAAGCCTCATCAATCTTAAATAAAGAAATTTCACTCGGTCTAAGATTAAGCATCTTTTTTAAGATAGTATAGCTTCAAATAGAAGGAGATATGGCAGATGGCAAATCATTATAAAAGTATCGTAGTAGCTGTAGACGGTTCAAAGGAAGCCGAATACGCATTTCACAAATCAATCGATGTTGCAAAACGTAACAAAAACTCATACTTAAACATAGTAAACATTTTCAATACTCGTTCTTTCGAAGCCTATGAACGCTCCACTGTTGAGCGTGCACAGCGCGCTTCAGAGGAACTTGTAAATGCCTACAAGTTAGAAGCTAAAGCTGAAGGTGTTACAAACGTAAAGGCAGTAGTCGAATACGGTTCTCCAAAAACGATCATCACGAAGGAGTTTGCTGACTTTGTAGAGGCGGATTTAATTATTTGTGGTGCTACAGGATTAAATGCTGTTGAACGTTACTTAATTGGTTCCGTGTCTGGATCCATCGTTCGTTCAGCTACTTGTGATGTTTTGGTTGTTCGTACACCTGAGTATTAGACTCTATCGTGAATAGAAAGTAACGAAAAAAAGAGCATCTGCTAAGCTAGTAGCGGGTGCTCTTTCAATTTTTTTACCTTAAAAGCCTATGTATTTAAAATTTCATGAATTTGTTCAAGGCTATCAGTTGATAAGGTCACACCCGAAGCCTTTACATTTTCTAATAGTTGCTCCGGACGGCTTGCTCCTATAAGAGCACTGGCCACATTTGGCTGTCTTAGTATCCAGGCAAGTGCTAACTGGCTTAAACTTAAATCCTCTTCCGCAGCAATTTTCTTTAACTGCTCTATTTTATCAAGGTTTTGCTCTGTAAGCACATGAGATAAATTCAAATCCTTTTGTGCGGCACGGCTTTCTGCTGGCGGCAGTTCACCTTTTTTGTACTTTCCTGTTAACACACCTTGTGCTAAAGGTGAAAAGACCACTTGGCCGATTCCATGCTTTTCACTTACTGGAATCACTTCTTTTTCAATATAACGCTGCAGCATACTGTAGTTAGGCTGATTGACAACAATACGGTCCAGCAGTTTTTTATCTGCAATATGGACTGCATCCGTTAGTTGTTCAGCTGTCCATTCACTTACACCTAGATAAAGAACTTTTCCCTGGCGGACAAGGTCATCTAGCGCCCGTAACGTTTCTTCTAGCGGGGTTTCGTGGTGAAATCGGTGACAATAATAAATATCAATATAATCCTTGCCAAGGCGCTTTAAACTGGCATCACATTGCTCCATAATATGTTTGCGTGATAGACCATGGTCATTTGGACCATCGCCCATATTTCCAAATACTTTTGTTGCCAGGACATAAGAGCTTCTTGGATATTTGCTTAATGCCTTTCCAACAACCTTCTCGGCCTCACCACGTATGTAAACGTTTGCTGTATCGAAAAAATTAATCCCTAATTCATAGGCTTGATCAATCGAAGCAACGGCATTTTGTTCTTCCACATATCCGCCATATGTAAGCCAACTTCCAAGACTGATTTCACTGACCTTTAATCCCGTATTGCCTAAACGTCGATATTGCATTTACCGTTTCCTCCAATACATTTCATTTTTAGGTACAATCTGTAAAAGTAGTAGTCTAACAATTCAAACTATACTATATAAATATAGTTAGGTCTAATGTAATCTATGTAATATTTTTATAAATAATTGAGATGGAGGGTAGCCAATAGAGCTAATTGACGACTGTAGATCAAAAAAGCGTGGCACGAGGGCAGCCAATAGAGGTTATTGACGACCGTAGATCAAAAAAAGGAGGCACGAGGGTAGTCAATAGAGCTTTAATGACTGAATGAGAGCAGGAAAACGTGATAATACTTTAAGGTACATAACTTTAAGGAAGGGCCTGGTATCATGAAGGTTTTGTCGATGAAGCAGCCATGGGCTAGTCTTTTTGTGCTGAGAGAAGCCATATATGAAACAAGGACATGGAGAACCACCTATCGGGGACCATTGGCAATACATACAAGTAAACAAGTAGATAAAGCCGTATGCTCTCATAAAGCTATTCAAGCTTTACTCGGTAAACATGGAAACACAGTGGATAATCTTCCAACAGGGAAGATTATCGCTGTTTGCAACTTGATTAATTGCTTAAAGGTAACAAACAATCAATCCACATGGGCCGTCCTAGAAAATGGCGTCATCGTATCTGAAAACAACTACTTCTTAGGAGACTTCAACGAAGGAAACTACGCCTGGGAAGTACAAGACATGAAGCTGCTAGACCAGCCAATTCCAGCAAAAGGACACCTCGGATTATGGGAATACGAAATGTAAGTTGTCAGCCACCAGTGGACACTGTCTTTTTGTGGTGCCTGACACCATTTTTACTATTTAGCTATTTAAAACTTCACATTTTTCTTTAAAGTTACAGCGCTGGCACTTGTTTGAAGAGTTCTTCTCGAATTGGTCTATACTGAGTGGCTTATTCCTTGCTGGATTTTCGAGATAGCCAAGCATATGATAGATGCTTTCATTCATTAATACTTGAGCTGAGTTAATCTCAAACTGGGTTAATTGATATTCTTGGCTTTTGCCTGTTAACAAATATTCATTTCGCAGAACAATGTCTTCAATCGGTATATCGTGCTTCTGTGAAAGGAATAGGGCATAAAGGGCAAGCTGTTTCCGGTCCTCCTCTGACTCCTTACCAGTTTTCCAATCGACTACAATCCACTTTCCCTGACTGACATCCTTATAAACAAAGTCCAGGACCACAAATACATCGACACCATTCACTTCAAACGTTTGAAAATCCTCTGAGTGCAGGACATGCATCTCTAACTTGTTAAGAATATCTTGATAGGTTTTACTCCTGAAGAAGTTATTCACACATAACTGCAGCTTTGTTTTCGCCGAGCTAATTTCATCAGGGCTAAGCCCATGACCATAGTAGATTTCATGAAGCATCTGGTATCGCTTTGGTTTCTGAAGCCAGTGCATGCGAAATCTAGTTGAATCTAAATAGGCTTTATTCAAGCCTTTCGTGACCAAAGCGATCATATCGTCTTCCGTAAAGAGGCTTTTACCATTTAGGAAATTTTTGAGCTGCCGGTCAATCACTTTATGGATTTCATCCCCTAAGAGAATGGGGATATTCTTGATATTTTTAAGTCGGTAAGCGGCCTTGTTTTCTTCCGGTGCTTCATACTCCCAGCCATTATGAGATTCATAGTATTGATGATAATACTTTCGGGTACACTCTAAAAAGGCCTTGTGCCTGGAATTGGACCAAGAAAATTCGGGATAATCGCGGTAAACGTACATAGTTTACTCCTCTTCACTAAATTCATAATAATGATAGATTCATTGTATTGGCAGCAGGCTGCAAAAATCAATTGGCATGTTTTAGGGGACTATTAATGGTAATATTAAATTAACATCCTTAATGACAAAGGGAGGGTTTTTTTTTGAAAAAAGCAGTGGCAAACATACAGTCAGTATTACTTGCTGATCTTCCAGAGACATTCGTGACCAGAAGAATTCCGGAAGCTGCACTTGAGTTTGGCGGAATAAAAGGCGACCGCCATTTTGGGATAACGAGTAAGGCTGATTCAAGACAGCCCATGTACCCTAGAGGAACCGAGATCCTTAACCGAAGGCAGATTACAATTGTGTCTGAGGAGGATCTAGCTCAAATTGCTAGAGAGCTAGAAATCGAAAAGGTGCTTCCGGAGTGGTTAGGAGCAAATCTGTTGGTAAAGGGATATCCTGAATTAACGAAGCTCACGCTGGGCTCAAGAATCCTCTTCCCAAGTGGAGCGGGCTTAATTTGTATGGGGGAAAATATGCCTTGTACATTGCCTGGAGAAGAAATTCAAAAGCACTATGAGCACCATGCGAAGCTTGCCACTCGTTTTGTCAAGGCAGGCTATAAGAGGCGGGGGATTGTTTGTGCCGTAGAAAGGCCGGGGATTATCCATGAAACGGACGAAGTGCAGATCCTAGTGAATGACTACACCAATCCGATGCAATGATCCAACAATTTTGAAAAGGCTGAAATAGCGGCTGACTCAAAAAAATTTTTGAGTCAGTTTTTCACTTGTATAAAAATACTTTCAGATTTTCTTTCGTATCAAGGGTGGCCAGCAGAACGTTTTTAACCTCAGTTTTATAGGAGCGATCTAAAGCGGAAATAACCCAGCTTTCATCCTTATGTATTTGTTTCAGCTCCTCTGAATTTATTCTGCCCTCCTTAATAATGGTCCTTGGTAATTCAAATGGGTCTGTTTTCATTTGACAGGAAGCAGGGGTAATCGGTTCGTATTTTGGATCTAAAAAGACGGATATTTTACCATCAGCCTCCCAAATCGCTAAGGCTACTTTTTTCAAATCCACCACTTTTTCTTCCCGCAATTCTTCTAATAAGGCATCTATGGTAATTCTCGCTTTCTTTAATCCTTTAAAAATAATTTCTCCGTCCTGGATGAGCGTAATGGGAGCATGGTTAACAAGTCTTCTAAACCAGGGTAATTTTAGATTCAGAAAAATACATCCAAGATATAATACAACCAAGACAACTGTGGTGGTCATAGAACCCTTTAACTCAAGATGGTCGTCAGACAACGGATGGGCAATAATATTTCCAATCACTAACGCGATAACGAAATCAAGCAGTCTTAATTGGGAGATGGCACGCTGACCTAAGACTTTGGCCACTATCAGTAAAAAGAAAAAAACGACAATCGCCCGAAGAATCCATTCGAATATTGTCAGTGTATCCTGAGCTTGAGCAAAATCCATACTAAACACCGCCCTTCGTACCATAAACTCCCACATAGTTTAACACTGATGTCCTTATCATAATCCTTAAATGTGCTCATTTTTTTACAACCAAAAAAGCCCAGTCCTTTCTGTTAAGGAACAGGGCTTTTTTTCTAAAAACCAGAGGGACAAATCTACATAAGGATTACTTATTCTTCTTCAGTATAGGCTTCTACTGTCGTATCTCTACATTCCCAGCATTCAGTCCTATTTCTCTCCATAATTGATAACTCTTTTCCACAAGAAATGCAAATATCCATAGGTCGAGATTCCCCTTTCTAGTGAAAATGTTTTACAAGTATATGAGTACAAATATTCAAATATGCCTTTGTTTTTACATTTTATGTGTGTTATCAGCTTTTGTCCTTGTCTACTTAAATAATATTAGCGTGAAAAAAAGTAATTTAGTTGGAGTAAGTACTAGGGTAAATTTGAATATGATTTGAGTAGTTGGTTTTGAAGGAATATTTTTGGGGAAAGTGGATGGGGAAATGGGAACGTTTAAGGACAGAGAATCGTACAAAGAGGGACCAAAATTACCAGGCGGACTAGAAATTCAATCATGTGGCAACTCCTTTATCAGTTATTTAATAACTACATTATAGTCAAGGTTTGTAAACTGAGGATTTTATGATTGTAAATTTAATGTCAATTTTTTGGGAGGTAAAATTGGCCGAAAATGAAGAGTGGAGCTAATACCAGTTAATGAGGTGCGACTCATTAACCTTCAGTGGATAAAGAGTAAGCTGACGGTCAATGAAAGTGAATTTGATTGCTCTTTAGATGAGCTAGAAAATCATATAGGTCAATGAAGGTTGTTTTCATTGACCGAAAAATGTGAAAAGGGTATTATGGTTATTAAAAAAATTTTTGCTGACTTGATTAGTAGAAATCGAGCTTACTTATCCTTCTTCGCTGCCTTTCGAAGTAATCGGGCATTCTCTAAACCAGCATCACTAAAGGAATTATCGCTGTTTACGCCTTCACCGACTGGTCCGCCGTCCATGCCGATTTTTACAGATGTATCCTTTTGGTCGTTTGTCTTCGCCATCTTTCATCCCTCATTCTTTTTATTCTAGACAAAAAATAGTGTCAACTAAATCATGGATAATATCCTTCTTTCATAATGAAAAAGCTAAATATTGCAGATAATTTAACTATCACGATTTTAAGGAGGCGCAAATGGAAACAAACAATTTTGATCCAAATTTAAATCCAACATCTAAAAAGAACAGAGAAGAGAACCTAGAAATAAGTTCGACTGGTTATGGACTTGAATCGGTTTCAAAAGAAACTGTAGAAGCAAGCAATCAACAAACAAAGGGTACGAACCAATCCTGCGGAGGCTTGTAACCTCTATAAGCAAAACCAAATCCCCCTATCATTAATGGGGGATTTGTGGAGTTTAAGTATGCTTAATTCTCTAGATTTAGTCCATGCTGCAGGACTGTCTCTTTAATTTTTTCTGGAGAAACCTGGGTTTCATTATATTCAATCTTTACTTCGCCGTCCTCAGTATCCACCAAGGCTCTTTCAATGCCATCCATCTGAGATAGGATCGATTCCAATGACTGAATCGGTCGTTCATTTACAGCATCTTTTACATAAATCGTTAAGTTGGCCACAAGCATCTTCCCTCCCTGTTTATTTGTATTCTCCATTTAGAAGATATCCAAAATAACAGGAATTATCCTGAAAAAGATAGAGTAGAAATGTATCAAGGAAAAATAACGTTAATATAGCCGTTTTTGGACAAATATTATTAAAGAATGAGGATGAATTAGCGATCTTTAAATTTTCAAATAAAATCAGCATACGAACCTTTTAGTAAGCTTACTTTACTCTTTTAAATACTTCTCCCGTAAATCGGCAATCCCTTCTTTGCACACTCCATAGGAAAGCCAGGAGCATCCCTTACAAATATAATCCAAATCATCTGGTTCCACTTTTTCAGCCGTTAATTGAACTAAAAAGGACTTATTGTAGATGGCACCTTCGATTAGTCCCAGCTGACGAATAACGTTAAGGTCCATTGTTAGGACATGCTCATTAGAACCAATGCCTGCTTCACAGGTGTTTTTTCCCTTATGTGGGCACGTACAACAAGTATCGTCCAGTGCTGCAACCACTTGGATTGGAAAGTCCGATCGTTCATCCCTGATTTGCTCGACGATTTCGCTCATTTTTTTTACGAAATCGGGACTGTAGCCCATCCCACGAAAGCCATGTACACATAATAAATGGTGACCCCGTAAACTCAAACTCAACGATACCACTCCTTTGTCATCCATTATACCGGTTTTTTCTAAGTTTTTTATCAGATTTTCGTGATGTAAACCTTATTAATTAGTGTTAAAATTATTAGAAATATATTCCAATAGAAACAAGTTCATCACCTTGTACAAGGTAGATTCTCATTTGGAACCAGGTTTATTTTTGGACATTAAAAAAGGAGCGGACTTATGTTCTCAGAAATAAATGCAAAACTTGTTGAGATTCAAGGGGAAATACGGAAGAAAAATAAATATAATCTCCAGATGGAGGATTAAAAGAGAATTATCAACGGTCATAAACATAATTGAAGAGTTACGAGCACAGTTGGAGATTGTTGAGAGGTTGTATAGTATCAAAATAAAGTGAATACTTAGGAGGTAAAATCCATGACTCAGCACTTGAGTACCCTTATCATCATCATCGCAATTTTTATTTTCGGTATCTACAGGCGGGTTCGCCGGAATATTGGCTGGCAGGAGCTTCATCCTCGTAAATTGGTGATCAGGACGTGTATTTTCTTTGTTATTGGGCTGGCCTTTTTATCTGTAGGGCTTACCCATCCGATCAGCTTAATCTCAGATGCTGCCGGGATTCTAGTAGGTATCCTTCTCGGCTATTATGGGGCAGCCTTGACTACCTTTGAGAAAAGGGAAAAGCATTGGTATTACCGTCCAAATATATGGATAGGGAGCACGGTTACTTTCATCTTTTTAGCCAGGCTTATCTATCGTTTTTATCGGATGTATACATCCGGGATACTAACCGATGCAGCACTACAAAAGCAAACAAATGGCTACCAAAATATTAGCGCAGCCGTCGGAAGTTCCTGGACAGCAGGACTATTGCTCATTATGTTTGCTTATTACATTTTCTATTATTTAATTTTATTAAAGAAAAGGAAGCACTTCACTCAATCCGAAAATTAATATTGGTAAAAAATTTGGTTAATCTCATCGACAAACAAAGCGAGAATGACTTATTATCGTTATCGAATAAGCCTCTCTGTTAATTAGAGAGGCTAGACGTGATTATTGCGCAAAAATATTATTCTAAATAATTCTTACACCCTGTTCATCAATAACGACTTTTTCATTTTCACTTAGGTTTGTAAATACTACTGGCGTAATAATTGAGGGTACTTTCTCTTTAATGAATTCAAAGTCAACCTCGAGCAGCTTTTGTCCCTTTTTAACGGTTTGCCCGTCCTTGACAAAAGAAGTGAACCCTTCACCTTTTAAGTTGACTGTTTCAATTCCTACATGAATTAGAATCTCTTTTCCTTTATGATCAAGGAGGCTCACAGCATGCTTTGTTGGAAATACACTTATTACTTTTCCATCGACTGGTGAAACAACTGTTCCATTTGTTGGCTGGATTGCAAAGCCATCTCCCATCATTTTTTGTGAAAAGACAGGGTCTGGAACGGTTTCGATTGGTACTAATTGTCCCTCTAACGGCTGTAAGATAAATGGATCACTTTCAACCGATTTCTTTTTAAATAATCCTTTAAACATTTGAAAAACCACCTTTATGATTTCTTTTATTGTACAAAATAGGACTAAGGAACCGGTTCCAATTTTGGGTAATGAATTTATAGAATTATCTTTTATTTTAATGAACTGCAGAAAAAAATTCAACGATTTTATTCTAAACGACTTTCTTCATGGAAAAAATGATTTTATACTAAAACTAGATTACCAAGGAAGAAAAAATATTAAAATTAACCGATAGAATGAAAAATACAAATTGGTTACATGAAAAATGAGGTTGAAGCTATGAAAACTATTGCAGACATTGCCCGATTATCTGGTGTTGCCAAGAGTACTGTTTCCAGGTATTTAAATGGCGGGTCTGTCGGCGAATTAACAAAGAAAAAGATTGAGCGTGTCATAAAAGAAACGGGTTATATTCCTAATACTTTTGCTCAAAGTTTAAAAGCAAAGAAACCAAATATTATTGGGACAATCGTGCCTCGGCTGGATTCCTATGCTACTTCACAAACTTTAATAGGAATTGACGAGGAGCTTAGGGAACTGAATTACCAAATGTTAATATCAAACACCAGTCAGGATCTAGACCGTGAAATCGAAAATATTTACACCATGGCTAGGCAAAAGGTAGCGGGAATTATTTTGCTTGCAACACAAATTACTGATACACACATTGAAGCATTCCAGCAGCTGCAAATACCAATTTTACTTGTTGGTCAGCAGCATCAAGCTGTGTATAGTCTCATCCATAATGATTTCGAGGCGGGTTATGATATAGGGAAATATGTAATCGCCAAAGGGCACCGGAAAATAGCCTATTTAGGAGTTACGGAACAAGATATTGCTGTCGGCGTCAATAGAAAAAAAGGCTTCACAAAGGCGATTCAAGAGGCGGGAGACTGTGAAGTTAACTATTATGAGACGAGCTTTAAAATGGCGGAGGCAATCAAAAGGGTTCCGGATATAATTGATAAGTTCAATCCTTCTATACTTGTTTGTGCAACAGATAACATAGCCCTTGGTGCTTTAAAAGCAGCTCATTTAAAGGGGATTAATGTACCGGATCACTTATCCATTACAGGCTTCGGAGGATATGAAGTTACAGAGATCATCCATCCTAGCTTAACGACTGTTCAGTTTTTTTATAAAGAGGCCGGACAAGTGGCTGCCCAAAGTATGGTTAAACTAATAAACAGTGAAGAATTAGCCCCAATTATTTTATCAAAATATAAAATAATTGAACGAGAAAGCGTTGACAATTTATTAAGTGGTAAATTATAATGTGTTTGGAATCGGTTCCACAATGAACCGTTTTTCTAACCGGAAAAATAGAACCGGTTCCAAAAATACTGCGTTTTATTTTTTTAGCTCTGTTTGGAACCGGTTCTACAACAAGGTGATTCTAAAAGATACCCAGAAACCATAAAAAAGGAGAATGAATCATGAACCACAAGGAAGTTGCACAAGCGATTTTGGATGCAATTGGCGGTAAAGAAAATGTCTCAGCTGCAGCACATTGTGCTACCCGGCTGCGTTTAGTTTTACATGACGAAGAAAAGGTGGACCAAGCTGCATTAGATGCAATTGATACCGTAAAAGGAACATTTTCTACAGCTGGACAATTCCAAATCATCTTAGGTTCTGGAATTGTTAATGAAGTATATAAACCATTTGTAAACCTTGCAGGGATTAACGAGATGTCAACAAGTCAGGTGAAAAATGCAGGAGCGAAAAAGCAAAATCCTCTTTTACAGTTAGTTAAATTACTTTCTGATATTTTTGTTCCGATTATTCCAGCCATCGTTGCGGGCGGTTTATTAATGGGACTGAATAACTTATTAACGGCTAAAGATTTATTTATGGAAGGGAAATCCTTGATTGATGCGAATCCGGGTATCGCTGACTTAGCTGCGATGATTAATACGTTTGCAAATGCGGCGTTTGTATTCTTGCCAGTATTAATAGGGTTTTCGGCAACCAAAAGATTCGGAGGAAATGCCTATTTAGGTGCAGCCCTTGGGATGATTTTGGTTCATCCAGATCTGTTAAATGCCTATAGCTACGGAGCCGCTTTAGTCGATCACAAAGTACCAGTTTGGCACATACTTGGTTTTGATATTGAAAAGGTAGGCTATCAAGGAACGGTGCTGCCCGTTTTGGCTGCTTCTTTTATTCTAGCAAAAATAGAAATTAGTTTACGTAAAGTCATTCCATCTGCTTTGGATAATCTGTTAACACCACTATTATCGATTTTGGTAACGGGAGTTTTAACGTTTACCCTTGTAGGTCCGTTTATGAGAACAGCTGGTAACCTTTTCACAGACGGCCTTGTTTGGTTATATGATACGACGGGATTTATCGGCGGTGCTCTATTAGGATTGTTCTATGCCCCAATCGTCATAACAGGTATGCATCAAAGCTTTGTTGCGGTTGAAACACAATTAATCTCTGATATTGCAAAAACGGGTGGCTCATTCCTATTCCCAATAGCAGCTATGTCAAACGTTGCTCAAGGTGCAGCAACTCTTGCTGTGTTGCTTGTGACGAAAGATAAAAAGCTGAAGAGTCTTGCTTCTGCTTCCGGTATTTCCGCACTATTAGGAATTACAGAGCCAGCGATGTTCGGTATTAATTTAAAGCTAAAATATCCATTTATAGGAGCAATTATTGGATCTAGTGTTGCATCAGGGTTTATCACTTTCTTTAAAGTGAAAGCTGTTGCATTGGGAGCGGCCGGCCTGCCAGGAATCATTTCAATCAAGCCGGGATCCATTCTTTCTTATGTAATTGGAATGGCTATTTCAATTGTAGTAGCTTTCGCCGTTACTTTTGTGCTAGCTAAGCGTGATTCTAGAAAAAGTACTTCGGCCAATGAGAAACAAGCAGCATAATCAATAACAAAGGGGGGAATCAGGTGATTCTCCTTTCTTGCATAAGGAGTTAGACAAACATGATATGGACAAAAGAGCAGCGATATCGCCGGATAGAAGAAGCAAGCAAAGAAGAAATCTTGAAATTGCAATCAGAAGTTGAGGGATGCCAATGGCGGCAAACTTTTCACATACAGCCAGAAACAGGTTTATTAAATGATCCCAATGGTTTTTCTTATTATAATGGAGAATATCACTTGTTTTATCAATGGTTTCCGCTAGGACCCGTGCACGGACTAAAATATTGGTATCACACTAAATCAAAGGATCTGGTTCATTGGGAAAATGCCGGAATCGGAATTGAACCCTCAAGTAAGTTCGATCGTCATGGGGCTTATTCCGGAAGTGCGATTGAGCATGAGGGGAAACTGCATTTCCTTTATACAGGCAATACTCGTGATGAGAACTGGGTGCGACATCCCTATCAATGCCTAGCCTTTATGGATGTGAATGGAAAAATAAATAAGTTAGAACAACCCGTGATAGATCATGTACCATATGGCTATACAGACCACTTCCGTGACCCTAAAGTTTGGAAAGCAGGAAATGAATACTATGCTGTCATTGGTGCGCAGCGGGAAAATGAAACAGGCTGTGTTGTGCTGTATCGTTCTCTAGATTTGCAGAATTGGAATTTCGAAGGGGAATTGCGAACCAGCCTGTCAAGTTTCGGCTATATGTGGGAATGCCCGGACTATTTTGAATTGCAGGACCAAGGTGTCTTAATTTTTTCTCCTCAAGGGCTGAACCCTAATGGCGATATGTTTCAAAATATTTATCAATCTGGTTATGTTCTTGGCGAACCACTTGATGTAAGAACACGAACCCTGACACATGGCTCCTTTCAGGAACTGGATAGAGGTTTTGATTTTTATGCACCACAAACGATGTTGGAGCCAGATGGCCGTAGGATTTTAGTAGGTTGGATGGGGCTTCCGGAAATGGACTACCCGACAGACAAAAATGGCTGGGCTCATTGTTTGACGCTGCCTAGAGAATTATCGATCCGTGGAAGCAAGCTCATTCAGCAGCCAGTTAAAGAGCTTCAGGGGCTTCGTAAACAGCAGCATAAAATAAAAGATGTCCTCTTTGATGAGAAGAAGGTTTACGAGCATTTTAATGGGACTTCTTTTGAGATGATCTGTGAATTTGAGAACTTTGATGCAGAGGTATTCGGTGTTGAATTCAGAGCGGGTACAAAGGAAAAAACAATTCTTAAATATGATGCGCTCCAGAAAAAGGTCATATTAGACCGTACTTTCTCAGGAGAACCAGTTGGAGAACAGTATGGAACTGAGAGGAAATGCTCTGTGGATGGATCTAAAATAAAGCTTCATCTTTTTGCGGATATCTCTTCTGTTGAGATTTTTATAAATGATGGTGAAGAGGTATTTACCAGCAGGATTTTCCCGGGTGCGGATAGCAAGGAGGTACGTTTTTTTGCAGAAGGCGGAAGGGCATTATTTCAAGCAAGCAAATGGGACATTTAGTAGGAGCATGAGGTGTAGATGATGAGAACTATGTATTCAATTGGTGAGGTACTGATCGATTTTATTCCCCTTCAAAAGGGAAAAGCGCTAAAAGATGTGGTAGAGTTTGAGCGGGCTCCTGGTGGCGCACCGGCAAATGTCGCAGCCGCAGTAGCGAAATACGGAGGAAGGGCATCGATGATTACCAAATTAGGTAATGATGCGTTTGGTGATTTTCTTTTAGAGCAGCTTCAGCAGGCAGGGGTGATGACGGATAATATATCAAGAACAAGTGAGGCGAATACAGGGCTTGCCTTCGTATCATTACGAGCTGATGGAGAGAGGGACTTTTCTTTTTATCGCAAACCTTCTGCGGACCTGTTGCTGCATGAAAGTGAAATAGAGGAGAATTGGTTTGAAGAGGGTGATATTCTCCATTTCTGTTCAGTAGATTTAGTGGAAAGTCCGATGAAGCAGGCCCATGTAAAGGCAATTCGTTTAGCAAAGGATAAGGGCAGTATAATCAGTTTTGACCCCAATGTCCGTCTGCCTCTATGGGAACATCCTGAAGCTTGCAGAAATACAATTTTAGAATTTATTCCAAATGCACACCTTGTGAAAATATCAGATGAAGAGCTAGAATTCATTACTGGAATTGATGAGGTAGATCGAGCGATTCAATCGTTATTTGTTGGGGATGTTAAAGCCGTTATTTTCACCAAAGGTTCCCAAGGTGCAGAACTATATGTAAAAGGCCAACAATTTCAATCAAGCGGGTTTGCAGTTGATGTGCAGGATACCACTGGAGCTGGAGATGCTTTCATTGGCGGTTTTTTATACAAGCTTTTAGAAACAAACGTTAGACAACAAAATCTTGAAGAAGTTCTTCATAAATACCATCAAGAAATCCTTACGTACGCCAATGCAAGTGGAGCTCTTACCACCACAGGAAAAGGGGCGATTTCCTCCCTTCCAACAAAGGAGGAAATCATTCAATTACTGCAAAATTAGGATTTAGTAAAACGTAATATATTAGTTAAAAGTATAGAAATTGATTGACATTATTTCCATAGATTGATAAGGTTGTAAAAAAATATTCTTATCCAGAGAGGTGGAGGGACTGGCCCGATGAAACCTCAGCAACAGGTCTACAAAGATACTGTGCTAATTCCTGCGGGTGAAGACCCTGATAGATGAGAGCTTCCGTTTTTATTTGTCAGCAGCGCACTCTTTTCGAGTGCGTTTTTTGCTTTTTCTGGATAGTAGCATAAGGAGTGTAGGAATGGAGAATAAAAACAAGCAAGTATTTCAAAGAAAAATGCAGACACGTCATTTAGTGATGCTGTCGCTTGGAGGGGTGATTGGTACTGGACTATTTTTAAGTACGGGTTACACCATTCAACAAGCGGGTCCGTTTGGTACCATACTTTCCTATCTGATTGGAGCCCTGGTAGTTTACCTTGTAATGTTATGTCTAGGGGAGCTCTCCGTACATATGCCAGAAACGGGAGCCTTCCATAGCTATGCAGCTAAATATATCGGGCCCGGGACGGGATATACAGTTGCCTGGTTGTATTGGCTGACTTGGACGGTTGCTTTAGGTTCTGAATTCACAGCTGCAGGATTACTGATGCAGAGGTGGTTTCCATTCATCGGTGTTTGGGTCTGGAGTGCTTTCTTTGCCATTTTGATTTTTGTATTAAATGTACTGACCGTCAAGTTTTTCGCTGAATCTGAATTTTGGTTTTCTTCGATCAAGGTAATTGCTATTATCCTATTTATTGTTTTAGGTGCTGCCGCTTTGGCAGGCATTCTTCCGATGACTCATTCGAATTCAGAACCCTTCTTTTCTAATTTTACAAGCGCAGGTTTATTTCCCCATGGTGCTACAGGCATTTTAATGACCATGCTTGCGGTTAATTTTGCTTTCTCAGGAACGGAATTAATTGGTATTGCAGCAGGGGAAACAGAAAACCCAGAAAAAACAATACCGAAGGCCATTCGTACCACCTTGTGGAGATTAATTATCTTTTTTGTGGGAACAATTGTTATTTTATCAGCGTTATTGCCTATGTCTGACGCAGGAGTATTAGAGAGTCCATTTGTAGCAGTATTAGAAAGAATTGGAGTACCATATGCTGCAGACATTATGAACTTTGTTATCCTTACGGCCATTCTATCAGCAGCTAACTCAGGGCTCTATGCCTCTTCGAGAATGCTTTGGTCACTTGCGGATAAGAAGACAATCTCACCGATCTTTGGAAAAATGACAACAAAAGGGGTCCCAATCAATGCGGTCATCTTTAGCATGGTGGGAGGGGCTTTGGCACTACTCTCCAGTATTGTTGCACCAGATACGGTTTATATCGTACTTGTGTCCATTTCGGGCCTGGCAGTGGTGGTCGTTTGGATGAGTATTAGCTTGTCACAGTTCTTATTTCGGAGACAATATTTGAAGGAAGGAAAATCTGAAAAGGACCTAGTGTATCGAACACCACTTTACCCATTCGTACCAATTGTATCTTTTATCCTTTGTTTGGCATCATGTATTGGAATTGCCTTTGATCCAACACAACGAATTGCCCTGTATTGCGGCATCCCATTTATTTTGCTTTGCTACGGAAGTTATTATTTAACACAAAATTTAAAGAAAAGGGGCGTAGAGTATGTCCAGCAAAATCGATCCAATTGAGTCCATTTTATCTCAACATTCTATTATGATTCTTGATGGAGCATTAGCTACAGAACTGGAGGCACATGGCTGTAATTTAGACGATCCCCTTTGGTCTGCACGAGTATTACTTGAAAACCCGGAATTGATTTATCGAGTTCATGCTGATTATTTTCGAGCAGGGGCGGACTGTGCTATTACGGCAAGCTATCAAGCTACGATTGATGGATTTGCCGCACGTGGAATAAAAGAAGCGGAGGCTATAGAGTTAATTAAGAAAACAGTGCAGCTGGCAAAAAGGGCACGAGATGATTTTTGGAAGGAAAATAGAGAAACCAATCGGCCGAAACCGTTGGTGGCAGGATCAGTTGGACCTTATGGGGCGTACCTTGCAGATGGTTCTGAATATGTAGGGAATTATGGTGTAACCGATGAAACGTTAGCTGAATTCCATCGGCCAAGAATTTCTGCTTTAGTTGAGGCAGGTGCCGACCTGTTAGCATTTGAAACAATCCCGTCCTTGCAGGAGGCAAGAGTACTAGATTCATTGTTGCGAGAATTTCCAGACACCTATGCGTGGTTATCCTTTTCTTTAAAAAATGAAGAAGTGATTAGTGAGGGTACTATGCTGGCGGACTGTGCCAGGTTGTTTGAAAACAGCGAACAAATTGTTGCGATTGGACTCAATTGTGCACCAATTAATGTTGTTACTGGTGCCATTCAGGAGCTGAGCGCAAACACCAATAAGCCGATTCTTGTTTATCCAAACTCGGGTGAAACCTATAATGCAGAAACAAAAACATGGCATGGCCATGAACAATGTAATGCGTTTGATAGTCAATCTGAGGAATGGTATAAAGCAGGAGCACGGTTAATAGGAGGATGCTGCAGAACCACTCCTCAACACATTGAGGAGATTTCAAAAAAATGGCGGTCTTCTGAGGTTTTGCTCCACGATTAAAAATAAAACTATTGATATTTAGAATGAAATTAATAAACAGACCGATGGTGGATATTACCGTTGGTCTGTTTTTTTATCCGTTTTATGTTTTAACGAATACTAAAGACAAAAAAGAAAAAATTTTATAAAAGCTTGCTTTTTTTAATTACAAAATCTATGAAAATGCTTACTTGGTATTATGATGGAATTATAAATTTAAAGTGTAAACGGCAACTCTACCAAGTGTTTACATAAATTTTTAAATAGGGGAGAGATAGGAATATGTCAGTCTTAAGGGAAGAAGCATTAAAGATGCATAAGGAACATCAAGGAAAACTTGCAGTAACTTCTAAGGTTCCAGTAAATAATGCTAAGGATTTAAGTTTAGCTTATTCTCCTGGTGTGGCAGAACCTTGTCTGGATATTCATGAGGACGAAAGTAAGGTATATGATTACACAATGAAGGGGAATCTAGTTGCAGTTGTATCAAATGGAACGGCTGTACTTGGTCTTGGAAATATCGGTCCAAAAGCTGCAATGCCGGTAATGGAAGGAAAGGCCGTGTTATTTAAGTCATTTGCCAATGTGGATGCGTTCCCTATTTGTCTAGATACCACTGACACAAAAGAAATTGTGAGTACGGTCAAATTATTAGAACCTACCTTTGGAGGAATAAACTTAGAAGATATTGCTGCACCCCAATGCTTTGAAATTGAAGATCAGCTGCGAAAAGCTTGTGATATCCCTGTTTTTCATGATGATCAGCATGGTACAGCCATTGTAACAGCTGCTGGATTAATTAATGCTCTTATACTGGCAAACAAAAAGCTAGAAGATATTCGTGTTGTAGTAAACGGTGCTGGGGCAGCAGGAGTGGCGATTGTAAAACTCTTGCTTCATATGGGGGTAAAGGATGTTATTCTTTGTGATACCAAAGGAGTCATCTATAAGGGGCGCCCTTTTGGAATGAATAAATTCAAAGAGGAAATGGCTGAGGTTACAAACAAAGAACAAAAAGAAGGAATGTTGGCGGATGCTCTTGTTGGTGCTGACGTATTCGTTGGTGTTTCAGCAGCAGGTGCCGTAACAAAAGAAATGGTTCGTACAATGCAACGTGACCCGATTATTTTTGCCATGGCCAACCCTGTACCGGAGATTATGCCGGAAGAAGCAAAACAAGCGGGAGCATTGGTTGTAGGTACAGGACGTTCGGACTATTCGAATCAGGTCAATAATGTTTTGGCGTTTCCGGGAATTTTCCGCGGAGCATTAGATGTTCAGGCAAGAGAAATCAATGAGGAAATGAAGATTGCTGCAGTTCATGCCATTGCTGGTTTAATTTCAGAGGTAGAACTTCATGCAGACTATGTCATACCTAATCCATTTGATCAGAGAGTAGCTGTACATGTTGCAGCAGCAGTTGCTTCAGCTGCAATGGAAACGGGTGTTTCCCGAAAGAATATCAGTGTAGAACAAATTAAAGCAAGCCTATCAATAGCAAACGAAGAAACAAAACTTGCACTAGTCTAAACGAATCAAAAGAAGAAAATCCCTTTTAAACGGGATTTTCTTTTTTATTAAACGTCGTCATAGTGATTTTTACATGGAGGAAGAAGATGAAAAAAGGAAGATGGAGTTTACAGTCAATTATTACTATTTTTGTCTGTGTTGTAGTAACTGTTTCACTCCTTATAACGGACCTACTTATCAGTAATAGGGTTGCAGAAGGTACGAAAGAAAGTCAGATTGAAAAGGCCAAAAATGTTGCTTTAATGATCTCACATAGTCCGCTTGTTATTGATGCAATGAGTGGAAAACGGGATGAAAAGGATATTCAGCAGTTTGCAAATGAAATAAGAGTGGCCACAAATGTAGAGTTTGTTGTTGTGATGGATATGAGGGGGATAAGGAAATCCCACCCCGATGTCAACAAGGTAGGAAAACGATTTATGGGTGGTGATGAAGGTCCTGTACTAAAAGGAAAGGAGCATGTTTCTTTTGCAAGAGGAACCCTGGGCCCATCCTTGCGCTACTTTACTCCCATCTTTGAAAAAGGAGGAAAACAAGTAGGGGCAGTAGCTGTCGGAATTTCTCTCAATAGTGTAGAAAAGGCAGTCAATAAGAGCAGAACAGGTATTTACATTGGAACATTGGTCGGGATAGTAATAGGGGTAATTGGAGCAGTCTTGCTAGCTAGATATATAAAAAGAATTTTGTTAGGGCTCGAGCCTTTTGCCATCGCAAGGTTATTAGAGGAGCGAAGTGCTATGCTGCAATCTGTGCGTGAAGGAATAGTGGCGGTTGATCAAGAATCAAGGATTACACTTGTCAATCGAGCTGCTTTAAAGCTATTTCAAAAAGCAGGATTGAGCCAAGAGCCTATTGGGAGAGATGTAGAGGAATACTTGCCCGCAACTCGCTTAAGCAAAGTTCTCAAAACCGGCAGAGCAGAACTGGATGAAGAACAAAATTTAAACGGATTATCGATATTAGTCAATCGGGTCCCAGTGGTTGTGGGAAATAATACAGTAGGAGCTATTGCTACCTTTCGTGATAAGACGGAAATGCAAATCCTAGCGGAACAACTAACAGGAGTACGTATATACGCAGACGCGCTTCGTGCGCAGACGCATGAGTTTATGAATAAACTCCATGTCATCCTTGGAATGGTGCGTATGGGCTATTATGACAAATTAGCTGAGTATATAAACGATATTGTAAAACACCGAAAAACAGAAATAGGGTTCATTACAAAAAAGATTCAAGACCCTGTGTTAGCTGGTTTTCTTATTGGAAAGTTAAGCTATGCTAGGGAATCCGGGGTAGAATTATCCGTTTCCTGTAATCATCCTCTGCCACCACCTGATGATTCCCATCTTACACACGAGCTGATTACAACACTAGGTAATTTAATTGATAATGCGGTCGAGGCTGTGGCTGATTGCTCTATCAAAAAGATTGACGTAGAATTCGATTATGGAGATGACATTTTAACAATAGAGGTAAAAGATACTGGAATTGGAATGAGTGAAGCTATGCAAAATAAAATTGTTCAAAAGGGATTCTCAACTAAAGGGGAAAACAGAGGTTTAGGTCTGTATCTCGTCTCACAAGCCATAGAAAAATGGGAAGGAGAATTGATTATTGCATCTAAGCCTAAAAAAGGCACGATATTTTCCCTCTATATACCCTATAAGGCAGAGGGGGAGATCGGATGATTCGGGTGATGATTGTAGAAGATGATCCAATGGTAGCAGAGTTCAATAAAAGCTATCTTGCTAAAGTTAACGGTTTTCAGTTAACAGCAATGGCAAGATCAGTAGAAGATGCTATAAGAATTATCGAAAATCAAGATTTCGATCTTATACTATTGGATATTTTTATGCCTGGAAAACAGGGACTCGAGCTTCTAATTTTTCTGCGCGAAAAGGAGAAAGAAACGGATGTAATTATCATTTCAGCTGCGTCAGATATGGATAGAATACAAAAAGCATTAAGATACGGAGCTGTCGATTATTTAATCAAACCATTTGAATTCGAACGTTTTCAACTAGCATTAACAGCCTATTTGGAAAAAAGGGAATTTATTAAAAATCAACCTGTCACCAGTCAGGATGAACTTGATTATCAGCTATTACGCCGGGAAGAAAAAACAATTTTAGAAGAGCTGCCCAAAGGGTTAACAAAGGATACATTGAAACAAATTTGGGACGCTATTCAGGAGATGAAAGACGGTCCGTTCTCAACAGAGGATGTTGTGAAAATAGTTGGAATTTCAAGAGTATCCGTCCGAAAGTATTTAAACTTTTTAAAAGGTATTGGGATTCTTGAGGTAAAGGTCATTTATGGAACAGTCGGAAGACCTGTTTACCAGCATCATTTTAATAAATATAAGGAACATCTGATTAAAAATTTTTTGTAATAGGTATAAATTAAGACAAAAAGGGACACCTCCTCAATGTTGGGGCTGTCCCTTAAAGATTTTTATAGGATTATATGTCCTGATACTTTACCTTTAACTTGATTTATGGTGAACAGAATCGAAGCGGAAAGTATATATTCAAATCATAGGCGAGTAAAGGACATTTATTTGTTAATCTAACTAATTACTAAAATATTTGTTTGCAATTTTTTCAGCTGTACGTGTGGCAAGAGCTTGGGTGGTAAGAGTTGGATTAGGCCCGCCCAGGCTATTGTAAAGTACGCTGTTATCTGCAATAAATAACCTTTTTACCTGATGTGCCTCGCAATTTGTGTCCGTGACATAACCAATTCGCATGGTACTGTGAATATGAATAAACACACCTGGCGGCATGTTTGTACGAATGATCTGTTTTGCACCAGCCTTTATTAAAATATCTGCCCCAATTCTAGTTAAGTATTCTCTTTTAGGAATGTCGTTTTTACTAGGGTTATAATTAAGGATAGGAACATGACCATGCTCATCCATTCGAACGGGATCTAACGAGATTCCATTCCTTTGATTTACCTCATCATCAATAATTACGGCAATACTTAAAGTCCTTGGATAATCGGACATGACTTTTTTTAGCATCGAACCTGTTATTACTCCTTCTAATTCCTTTGAGGAAGGAGTGTTGAAGAGGGCATAACCCGATTGGCTGGATCCATATAATAAAGTAGAGTAAGCACCGGGACTGGTTCCAAAAGCTAATAGCATCCCAAGCCCAGGGTAGTCAAATCTTGCCCCAGAGGTTTGTCCTATGTACGGTAATCCTTCTGAAATTCCCAAGATGTTGGTTAAGACCCTCTCATCAAATATACCTGTAATACAATCAAACCAATGGTTCGTTAAGCCCTTTCCAACCCAAGGGTTATCTGGTAGTTTCGAATTCAGCCAAAGTCGAGGTGTTTCAATCACACCAGCTGACATAACGATAACCTTTGCTCTTAATTCAGTTGTTTCAGCTGTCCATGTGTTTCTAACCTGTACTCCGATCGCTGAAAGTCCTCTAGTGGAATCATCATCAGTTAAAATCTTGGTCACAAACGTGTTTGGTTGAATTTCGACATTTCCTGTCTTTAGAGCCAATGGTATGTAACTAACTAATGTTGACCGTTTCGCAACAGTTTCAACGGAAGGCCCCATTTTACAACCATTTATACAATGCCCTCTGAGTGTACATCCTAAATGTGGCTCATTAAAATCAAATCCAGGATTATTGATCTGCGGGTCAGGCTGAAGAATGGCATTTGGCTGCGGACGGTATCCTGGAGTTGTAACATTATTGGTTTTTAATAGCGGCCACCCTGCTTTTTTCGCTCCATAAAAAAATAACTCCTCTTTTGCTGTCATAGGTGCTGGTTTCACAGGAAGAGTAGCTTCGACTTTTTCATAGTAGGGAATCAATTCACGATAGGAAATAGGCCATACGTGATCGACTGCAATCGGATAAGCCCGTGGTGAGTTTGCAAGGTATTGTAGGGTTGTTCCTCCTATCCCAGAATTCTGCCAGATAAATCCCTTTTGCTGTAATCCCCGAAACCACGGCTTTTGATGCCTATCAGCAGGTCCCCAACGTAATTTTCCGGATACCAAATCATTCATGTCTTCTTCATAATCGGTAAAACATTTGTCCAAAATGTTTTTACTCAAATCGGCTACGCTCGAGCTGGTTAGGGCTCCAGGATGCTTGTTAGGTTCGGGCCATTTTTGATTGCCGTACCAGGGCCCAGCTTCCAATAGTAAGACAGATATTCCCTTTTCACCAAGTTCTTTGGCGATAACCGCGCCGCCGCCGCCTGCTCCAATAACAATTACATCAGCATCAAGATACATGCTTAGGTTCCCCCTATTCTATAAACCTATCGACTAGGTATCCCCGAAATGCATGATACCCTTTTGAAGGGCCGGGATATTTGACTTGTATCCAACTTATGGGGAATATCTCCAAATTCCGATTGTTAGGTTGGTTCAAACGTGTTGTCCCATATCCAGACCATTCCGAATAGAAACTAAACATAGCAAGCCTGTTTATAACATCAATGACAGGCAGTACAAAACGAGGATTCTGGTTAAAAGGATATGGTAAGAATGCAGGATCAATCGTAAGTTGTTCTAAAAGAGTTACGGAGCGTAAACGGTCTTCTGGTGTTAGGGCTGAGAAAATTATGTTATTAGGAATTTTATAAAAGGTAAGGGTCTGGATATTCCCGCTGTTTAATGCTAATTGATGGGCCGCTAATTCAAGCAGTTCAGCTGTTTGTCTTGATAATGAGTAGTTTGTAATTTTTAGGAGGGAAATCGAATGGTCTAGTGTCCAGATGATGTATTCATGAATGAGTAATTCAGATGCACCAAAGTATTGTACGTTAAAAAGTTTTTGAACAAGCGGTGGAGTAGTCGAGATCATTGCCTCTACAAAAGCTTCGAATACGGTCTTAGTAAATGGATCAGTGCCCATATACCCCACCTCTTTAACTTGGTTAGTAAAATACACTTTTATATTTATATGTGTGCTTAATGAAGAAAATATCTAATCCTTTTATATGTATTTGGAGCTCGGCTCCCTCTAATAAAAGCATAATGGATTGAGGGATCATTCTTACCTTATTAATCTTACTGATAAAATACTTTAGCCTGAAGTATTTCAAGGGCACGTTCAATATCCTCTAAATCCTCATTCGAAGCATTTTGGATTCGGGTTAAAAAACGAGATTCAATCGATGCGAAGGCTTCGTTCATCATATTTTTTCCATTATTAGAAAGACGAATAAATTGTTTTCGCCTATCTTCGGTATCAGTGACCTTTTCAATTAATCCTTTTTCCATTAATTTTCTAAGCTCACGACTTGTGTTTGGCATAGACATATTCTGACACTCGCTAACTTCACTTGGTGTCACGGGTTGACTAACGGCAATATATTCAAGAATATTATATTGAACTTGCGAGATTAAATCTGACTTTACATCTTTAGTTAATTCAGTTGTTACACGATGAACAGAAGCTGTGAACGACACAAGTTTATAAAAAAGAGCATTTTTGTCCATTTTTCTCACCTCTTAAGAACAAAATAACAAAATTGTTATCAAAATACAATTATCATTTGATAAATAAATGTAGGGGTGCTACAATTTAGTTATCAAATGATAAGTAAGGGGTGCGAGATGAAGCTGCTGGTCATTTACACATATCCAAATCACCAAAGTTTAAATTATGCATTTTTACAAAAGGTGATTAAAGGTAGTAATGAAAATCCTAATATTAAGGAAATGCAGGTCTTAGATTTATATGAAGAGAAATTTAATCCACTCCTGGTCTTTAACGAACAAAAACGCAGACGTGATATGTATAAGGAGCCTAGTACTGAAAAATATAGAAAACAAATTATTTGGGCTGACAAGATTGTTTTTATCTATCCAATTTGGTGGGGGAGACCTCCGGCAATGCTTATGGGATATATAGATCAATTATTTGCTGCCAATTTTGCATATAAAGACAAGAAAGGGCCTTTCCCAGAAGGGCTTTTGAAAGGTAAGTCTGTTGTATGTGTATCAACCATGAAAGGACCTGCCCACTATCCATTACTTTGGTTACATAATGCTCATAAAATTCTAATGAAAAAAGCCTTATTCAATTTCGTTGGCATCAAGAAGGTGAAGTTCTTTGAATTTGGAAATATGGAAAGTCCTAAGGGAAATCAAATGAAGAAGCTAGAAAGGATTTACAGATATTTTAAAAAGATAGATCATTGAGAGGTTAGCCCTCATAATGATCTGTTTTTTGTTATATACAGTTTAACCGGTAATTCTATTCTTTAGTTAGTAAATCTAGGTATTTATTACCGGTATAATTTTATTGAAAAAAAGTAAATGAAAGCGTTGACAATTAATTTAAACATGATAGAATCAAAGCATAAACAAAACCAAAAACAAAATAAAACATTCCCTTTTAGGATTGTTACTGTCCGGCAGGCAAAACCTAAATTACTCAAAGTATGAGAATGCTATGTTCTTATATTCTGAGTAGTTTAGGTTTTTTGTTTTTCTTGGACTGAAAGCGAATACAAAAATGGCTTTATAAATTATGGAGGTGTTTTTTATGGCTAAAAAGGATTACACAGGATTAACAAAGGACATTTTAGAGTTAGTCGGCGGGAAAGAAAATATTAACAGTGTGTTTCATTGTGTGACAAGACTTCGTTTTAAATTAAAGGACGAGAAAATCTCCAAAACAGACGAAATCAAAAATTTAGAGGGCGTTGTGACCGTAATGCAAAGCGGCGGGCAATATCAGGTTGTTATTGGTAACCACGTACCTGATGTCTATGCAACGTTCTTACAAGTAGCGAATATGAGTGGAGCAGTTGATAATGATGCGGGAGAAGAAAACAAAGCAGGATTACTTGCTAGATTTATAGATATGATTTCTGGAGTATTTACTCCGATACTAGGCGTTTTAGCCGCAACAGGTATGATTAAAGGTTTCGCTGCACTAATCCTTGCTTTAGGCTGGGTGACAGCTACATCAGGAACTTATAACTTACTAAATATCGCAGGAGACGGTTTATTCAATTTCTTACCAATTTTCTTAGGATACACAGCAATGAAAAAATTCGGTGGGACACCTTTTATCGGAATGGCAATTGCCGCGGCCTTGGTGCATCCGACATTGTCAACGTTAACAGCAGGAAATCCGCTTTATACACTATTTAAAGGTTCATTATTCCAGTCTGATATTCGCATTACATTCTTAGGTATTCCAGTTATCATGATGAGTTATGCTTCATCCGTTATTCCAATTTTACTTTCAGCATTTTTTGCAGCAAAAGTAGAAAAAGGTTTCAAAAAAATTGTTCCAGATGTTGTAAAAACTTTCGTAGTTCCATTTTTAACTATTATCATTATGGTTCCATTAACTTTCTTAGTGATTGGTCCAGTTGCTACATGGGCAGGTACTCTTCTAGGTGCAGCGACACTATGGATTTATAAGTTAAGCCCTGTTGTAGCCGGTTTAATACTCGGAGGATTCTGGCAAATATTCGTTATCTTTGGACTTCACTGGGGACTCGTTCCAATCGCCATTAACAACTTAACAACTTTACATTATGACCCAGTGCTAGCAACAACCGTTATGGTATGTTTCGCACAAATTGGTGCAGTATTAGCGGTTATGTTAAAGACAAAAAACAAGGGATTGAAATCACTAAGTGTTCCAGCTTTCATTTCAGGTATTTTCGGTGTTACTGAACCAGCTATCTACGGTATAACGTTACCACTTAAAAAACCATTTATTATGAGCTGTATTGGTGGAGCAGTCGGCGGTGGTATTATTGGTGCTACTGCAGGTAAATTATGGATGTTTGGTGGAATGGGTATTTTCGTTTTCCCAGCCTTTATCAAACCAGGTTCATCACTAGATATGTCGTTCTACGGAGCAATCATTGCATTAGTTGCAGGCTTTGTAGTAGCGTTTGTTTTAACTTATCTATTCGGTTTCAAAGATCCAGCAAATAAAGAAAAAGCAACTAATGAACCAAAGACAGTAAAAGTGATCGATAAAAACCGTACGCAAGAGGTTGCAAGTCCGTTAAAAGGAAAAGTCATTCCATTAAATCAAGTAGAAGACGCAGCATTTTCAAGTGAAGTTATGGGAAAAGGCGTTGCGATTGAACCATCAGAAGGAAAAGTAGTTTCTCCAGTTAACGGTGTGGTAACCACACTATTCAAAACCAAACATGCAGTTGGCATTACATCCGATAATGGCGTGGAAATCCTCATTCATGTTGGCATGGATACTGTTAAGTTAGAAGGTGAACACTTTACCGCTCACATCAATCAAGGAGATACCGTCAAAGCAGGTGATTTATTAGTAGAATTTGACATCGCTAAAATTAAAGCAGCGGGTTGTGAAGTAACAACACCTATTATCATCACCAACACTGGAGATTACGCAGAAATTAATCCAACAGCAAAAAAAGCAATCGAACAGAAGGAAACATTATTAACGATTTGTGGTTAATTTAAAAAGGAAGCGTGGGGACGGTTCTGCTGCTTCGGAATCCGGAAGCACGAGAAACGTCCCCATGCTTCACAAAAGTGCCTTACCCATTTGGGGTGAAGGCATTTTTTGTTGTTCAGTGAAGTGTGTTAGAATTTTTAGGTGAGGTGGGGAAAGTGGAGCAGCTGATTTATACACTTTTGGCTTATATAAATAATTCTCTTAATAAGGATATCAATTATTACATAGCGAAAAGTCTTTTGGAACATATCCATAAGATAGAGAGTTTTTCATTAGAAAGTGTTGCAGAGGCATGTAATGTGGCTCCTTCGACAATTAATCGTTTTTGCAAAAGGATTGGTTTTAAAAATTTTTCAAATCTAAGAAATAGTGTTGCTGTTCCAATGGGAGCCTCTTTTCACGAAAACGGGGATTCGGAATTAAATACACAGCTGTTTTTTAAACAATTAAATGAAAATATTGAGATGATAGATAATATCCCAACGTCTCAGATTGATCAGATAGCAAATCAAATTAAGAAATCGAGAAGAATTGTGATCTTAGGTTTTGAAAAACATCAAGTTCAAGCAATGGAATTGCAAAAAAAGCTATTCCTTCTTGGAAAGCTATGCGAATGTGATACAAATCTATTTAAACAAATTGATGCACTATCTGATTTATCGGATGAAGACATGATTATAACGATTTCCATTCAAGGAAATATCCTTTCTAATCATTTACCAATTAGTGAAAAAATCAAAAACGCTAAAGGTAAGAAACTGCTGATTACTTTTTCTAGTGAGCTTCGTAACTTGGAAATGTTCGATGAAATCTTGCAATGTGGCAAAATTGAGAATGGTAGTGTTAGCAGCTATACCCTATTGCGATTGTTCGATGTCTTATTCAGTCGCTACCAGCGTTTTTTGGAAATCTAACTTGGCTTCAACTGGTCTTAAATAGACCAGTTTTTTTTGTTGGTTGATAGTATGATTAGCTTATTAGCAAACCCTTTATAGTAATGAAATCACTTTTTTATAAAAAGACAAGACTAATTATTTAACAATAGGAGGTATTCTAATGGAAAAGAGACGTTTTCCTGAAGGTTTTTTATGGGGTGGCGCAACCGCCGCTAACCAATTAGAAGGTGCTTATAATGAAGGCGGTAAGGGGTTATCGATTTTTGATATGGTTACCTTTATCCCGAAAGAAGAGCGTAAAAACGACATCGAAATGGATGTCAGAAGTGAAGAAGAATTAGAAGGGCTATTAGCAGGAAATGAGGGTGACAACTTCCCTAAACGCCGTGGAATTGATTTTTACCACCGCTATAAGGAAGATATCGCCTTGTTTGCTGAAATGGGCTTTAAAACTTTTCGGATGTCGATTTCTTGGCCGCGTATTTTTCCAAATGGGGATGAGTTGGAGCCAAATGAAGAAGGCCTGGCATTCTACGACAAAGTGTTTGATGAACTATTAAAATATGGCATTGAGCCTTTGGTGACTTTATCTCACTATGAAATGCCGCTTCACTTGGTGCAAAAATATAATGGCTGGACCGACCGCCGCTTAGTCGATTACTTTGTCCATTATGCAGAAACTGTATTTAATCGCTATAAAGGCAAGGTAAAATACTGGTTAACGTTTAATGAAATTAATGTATCAACCATTTCTCCGTATATTGGCAGCGGGATTCTTATCGACCGTGTCGAGCATAAAGAACAAGCCGTTTATCAAGCTCTGCACCATCAATTTGTGGCAAGTGCACGGGCGGTAAAAGCCTGTCATGAAATTATCCCAGATGCGATGATCGGCTGTATGCTGGCACGTATGGAAGTATATCCAGAAACATGCAGTCCAGATGATGTTTTAGCGGCATTAGAAGAAGATCAAAAGAATCTATTCTTCACAGATGTTCAAGTACGCGGCTATTATCCAAGCTATATGCTAAGTTATTTTGAAAAAAATAATATCCAAATTGAGATGTTACCAGGTGATGAGGAAATCTTGTTGCAGCACCCAGTAGACTTCTTATCATTTAGCTACTATATGACGATGGTGACAAGTGGGAATCCTGATCGATTAAAAGAAAGAGGAAACTTCTTCAGCGGAATTAAAAACCCTTATTTAGAAGCATCTGATTGGGGCTGGCAAATCGACCCTAAGGGCTTAAGGATTACCTTGAAGAAAATGTACGACCGCTATCAAGTACCTTTATTCATCGTGGAAAATGGATTAGGAGCCTATGATAAGGTAGAAGAAGATGGCTCAATCAATGATGATTATCGGATTGATTATCTACGTGCCCATATTGAACAAATGGGAGAGGCCATCAATGACGGAGTAGAAGTGATGGGTTACACCAGCTGGGGCTGTATTGATTTAATCAGCGCAAGCACCTCAGAAATGTCTAAACGTTATGGATTCATCTATGTCGACCAAGATGATTATGGTAATGGTACATTAGAAAGAAAGAAGAAAAAATCATTCCATTGGTATAAGAATGTAATTGAAACTAACGGTGAAGATTTGTAATTGCCGAATGGAAGCATGGGGACGGTTCTCCTGCTCTGGAAGCAAGAGAACCGTCCCCGCGCTCGCAAAGTGTCTTACCCTATTGGGTAAGGCATTTTTTTGTTGTTTTGAATCATGCGTATTTGATTTGTTGAGAAAAATAGACTTAAATGAAAGAGTGACTAATCTGTGAAAGAGTGAAAAAATGATGGATATTTCCTTTAAAGCAATTTCAATTACAAACGAAATTGATCTAAACAAAATTGCTTTACAATGCGGCATTCCAAAGAAGTTCACCTGGGAAGAACCTTTAATCCTGAGAGGACGCATCCTCCAAACCATTCTAGGGAAAGAAGTGGACGAATCGAAAAGTGTTCTGGTTTTTTCGTTTGGATGTGTTGTATTTATTAATCACTCGACGGACGATGAGATCAAGGTTTTTTTAAACTACCTCCAAACTTTCGAGCCGGAAATGGATCTGAAAAACATAGGCAGGTATTCGGACGATTATAGTCTTCATATCAATGAAAAAGCAGCCCTTGAATTGACCGACGAATATGTAGTTGTACCTGAATACGAGCCTTTTTACCCTGAATTAATTTCTACTGTTCTTGCAAAATCGGTTGCTCTTGAAAAAACGGAGGAACAATTAGAGGGCATTCACGACAGGCTCGAAACCATGATTGACCGGCTGGAAAAAGGGAAGCTGCGAATAGGCAACAAAGAATTGGCAAGGACGACCGCAAAAATTCTACGTCATGACTATAACACCTTAGCCTATATCATGATTTTGGATAAGCCAGATATCACTTGGACGAGCAGTAATGCCAACGAATTTTACGACAAAATGATGGATTTTTTTGAATTGAACGACCGCCATGTAATTTTAAAAAGCAAAACGGAAATTTTATATAACATCATTGATGGTTTCTCCACCATTAGCCATTCAATTCGAGGACTGTTCGTAGAATGGATTGTCGTAATTCTTATTGTGATTGAAATCGTAATAACGGTCTTACAGATTATGGGTTGGCTCCCTTGAGAGCCTGTTTTGGTCTCTTTCGTTGTTTACCCTAATATCGAATACCTGTCAAAAATAATACCCAAACCCCTGCTTACCATGGAAAAAGCAGGGGTTTTGACATTGGTTCAAGTACATAATCGTGTTCTCCAAGCAATTGGGTATTTTCTCTAATTTAAAACAAGGCTTTTCCAATAGGAACAAGCATCCAATACCTTCAATAAAATAAAACTAGCTGAGCTAGTACAATTTGTTCGGAGTATTCAACAGAAGGAGCAGGGGGAAAATGGGAGCGATAAACGGAAAAGATTTTATTGAACGTTTAAATAAGTTGGAAAATGAAATTTGGTTTGATGGTGAAAAAATTAAGGGGAAAATATCTGAACATCCTGCCTTTAAAGGGATTCTTAAGACAAAGGCTTCTTTGTATGATTTGCAAAATGAACCCGAGTTAAAAGAAGAGATGACATTCTTTTTACCAGATAAAGAAGAACCGATTGGAATCTCCTATTTGCAGCCAAAAACAAAAGAGGATTTAAAGAAAAGAAGAAAGATGATCGAACACTGGGCGCGAATCACTCATGGAATGATGGGAAGAAGTCCTGACTATATGAACACAGCTGTAATGAGCTTTGCCTCTTCTGCCTCCCTTTTAAATGATAGAAAAAATTGCTTTCCTGAAAATATTAAATCCCTATATGAACGAGCAATGGATCAAGACCTCTCGTTTACCCATACATTTATAACTCCCCAGGTAAATCGATCCCAGGGCTATTTGGAACTTTCCGAGCAGCCAATCTCTGCTAAGGTTATTGATAGAAATGAAAAAGGGATTGTGATAAAAGGTGCACGTCTACTCGCTACTCAAGGCGGTTTAACGGATGAAGTTTTGGTTATTACTGCGCCAAGACTATTTCTTGACCCTGATGAAGCCTTCGCTTTTTCTATCCCATCTAATACGAAGGGATTAAAATTCATTTGCAGAGAATCCTTTGTAGGTGGAGAATCCTCTTTTGATTATCCGCTTAGCTCAAGGTATGAGGAAATGGATTCAATCGTTGTTTTTGATAATGTTTTAGTTCCTTGGGATCGAGTATTTTATTACGATAATGTGGAAGCAGCTACTGATTTCATGAGTCGAACCTCCTTTCACACCTTTGCTTACCATCAAGTAGTGACAAGACAAATAATAAAAACAGAATTTATTCTCGGTGTAGCTCAACTTCTTGTTAAGGCTATAAATGTTAGTGAATATCAACATATACAAGAAAAACTTTCTGAAATCATAATTGGTCTTGAAACAATGAAAGCATTAGTAGAGAAGGCAGAAAACGATGCAGAAATAGATGAGTGGGGGTTTATGCGTCCTAGTATGGTTCCGTTACAAATCGCCTGTAACACTTTTCCTAAAATTTATCCCCGTTTTTGCGAAATCATCCAATTAGTGGGGGCCAGTGGAATGGTTTCAATCCCAACTGAGAAATCCTTTGATTCTGAAATTAGGGCAGATCTAGACCAATATCTACAAGCACAATGTATGAATGCAGAGGACCGAGTCAAATTATTCCGCTTGGCATGGGATCTTACCATGAGCTCATTTGGTACAAGGCAAACCCATTATGAAAGATACTTTTTTGGTGACCCTATTCGATTATCTAGTAATTTGTACAGGACATATCCAAATGATGACTATGTTAAAAGAGTAAGTGAATTCTTAAATCTAAATATAAAGAGTGATGCAAAATGAAAGGCACGGGGACGGTTCTCATGCTTCCGGAAGCATAAGAACCGTCCCCGTGCAAACTCGTGCTCATTTATTTTTTGACCACGTTATATCGTTTTAAAGCAAATTTTCCAAATAGAGTAAGGACCCTATCCATAATAAACCCCATTAATCCCAGTATTACGAGACCAACGAAAATCCAATCAGTTTTAAAGTACAACCTGGCATTCCAAATCATGTAGCCAATTCCTTCATTCGCCGCAACCATTTCAGCTCCGACGATGGCCATGAAAGAGGAGCCCATTGCGAGCTTAGCTCCAGTGAAGATATATGGAAGGGAAGCTGGAATGATGACATGGAACATGATTTGTACTTCGGACGCCCCCATGCTTCTAGCGGAACGAATTTTATCTTCTTCCACAAAAAGTACACCCGTAATCGTATTGATGATGACGATAAAAAAGGTGGCATACATGATTAGAAAGATTTTGGATTGCTCGCCAATTCCGAACCAAAGCATGAATAAGGTAATAAAGGCAAGGGGAGGAATAAAGCGGACAAAGTTAATAATTGGATCCAGCAGCACTCTAAGTGCCGAGAAGCGGCCAATTAATAAACCAGTCGGGATGGCAATCAAATTCCCAAGAGCCCAGCCAATAATTACTCTCAAAAAGCTGGCCCCCATGAAAGTGAATAATGAGCCATCCTTACTAAGATCCACCGCTCCTTGCCAAACAACTAATGGGCTGGGCAAAAACTGAGGATCGGAAAGCGCCGCGGCAATGCTCCATATTAAAATAACCAATAACCACCCCAGCACGCCGCTCTTTAAGACCATTCTCATAAGGGAAAACTGTAATCGAATTTTCGGCAGGGAAGCTTGATTTCCTTTTATTTCATTTCTTTGTGCGTACACTTCTTTTCCCTCCTTTTAATCAAAGTGTGATTGGATCTGTTGATAAAGATGATGAAATTCTTTGTCTGTAAAATCTCTTGGATAAGCTAAAGGAATTTCATAGATAGTAGAAATATTAGATGATGGACCAACAGACATGACGCCAACTCTTTGACCAAGTAAAAGGGCTTCTTGAATGTCATGGGTGACAAAGATAATCGTTTTATTCGTCTCTTTCCAAATTCTCACCAATTCTTGCTGCATCGTTCGACGGGTCATTGCATCCAGGGCGCCAAAAGGTTCATCCATTAGTAATATATCCGGGTCATTTGCTAAGACCCGCGCTAATTGGACCCGCTGTTTCATTCCTCCTGAGAGTTCCTTTGGAAATTTCCCTTCATGCCCCTTTAAGCCAACAAGTTCGATGAAGGAAGAGGACGTTTGCTCACGAATTGTTTTTGGAACCTTCTCCATCTTTAGTCCAAACTCCACATTTTCTTTAACGGTTAACCAAGGAAATAGGGCAGAATCAGCTTGCTGGAAGACAACGCCTCGGTTTCTTCCAGGTTTATGGACTTTTTCATTATCAACTAATACCTCTCCAGCTGTATTTTTGATAAATCCGGCAATAATGCTAAGTAGTGTTGACTTCCCGCAGCCGCTGGGACCTAGCAGGATATAAAATTCACCGCGTTCAATCGTTAGATGAACATTCTCTAAAATATAGGTAGAATTACCATTAAACGATTGAGATAACCCAGAAATGGAGATCACTGAGGATTTTTCAATTTCTTTAAGGGCCGTGTTCATAAGGTCCTCCTCCTTTTCTTTGTCTAGCTCCAGCGCCTAGCCCCTCGATGGTCTACAGCTTATCCAGTTGCGGCTCCTTGGGACTCGAAGCCTAAGCCACCCCCTGAAGAAGGCAAAAAGCGCCTTCTTGCAGGGTACGTCTTAGGCTAGAGTCCCAGGACAGTCGCCTCCACATTTAGAACAATCCGTCCAAAAGGTTAAAAAGCAACCTTTCGGCCGGCTCGTCTTATGCTTGGCTACAGAAAGCTATCGCTTTCTGTACGCATTAAGGGCGACTAGTCTTTGACCCTGCTTTCGCCGGCCAGTCGACAAGTCGCCCTATATCGGGGTTGACCAAGGCGCTTGCGCTTTTCTTAATAGTTAACAGACTCAGGTAATGCCTTTTTAAGCGGCTCTAAACTTAATTTATCATCCAAACTAAATGACTTACTTAATATTCCTTTCTCTTCCATCCAACTTTTCATTTCCTCTAGATGGTTAGCATCTTCCTTGGTAAAGCCAAGTACATAATTATTTCTATCAAGATCCTTTAATACACCATCTTCTGGCAGTTTCAATTGTTCAAAGGCCAGCTTTGCTGTTTCCTCTTTATGATTTTGGACATATTGGACTCCTTCATTTAGAGCTTTTAATGCATTTTCAACCGCTTTAGGGTTTTCTTTAACCAATGCCTTTTTTGCAAGAAGGTAACTATCAATTGTTATGCCTGCTCCAGTTAAGTCATCAATTTGATGGACACCTTCAATACTTTTAAATTTTTCTAAAAGGGCACCGCTCACCCATACCGCGTCAATATCTCTTTTTTTCACCCCTACAATGGCTTCATCAGGTGTGCTGTAAGGCACATAGGTGATATCTTTTTCGCTTAAATCATGGGCTTTCAGATACTGTGCCCAAACGAATTCATTAACGGTCCCTTTATTGACTCCTATTTTCTTCCCTTTTAAATCAGCTGCGCTTTTAATATTGCCATTCGCAAGCAGTTGATTGGCCTTTGAAGTCTTATCATTTCCTCTCGTAAGGGTAGCTACTATGACCAAATCTCCTTTTGCTAATGAATTAATGGCAACATAATCAGCCGCAATCCCCGTATCTGCTTGTTCTGTTAAAACGGCATTGATCGTATCTACACCCATTGCAAAATTAGAGAGCTTAGCATCTACGTTTGAATCTTTAAAAAATCCTTGTTTTTCTGCCTGCCTAAATTGAAGTGATCCGCCTGCCGCGGTATCAATGGCCATTCGAATGGGGTTTGTCTCACTTCCGGCTGCTTTTGTACGCCCCGAAGTTTCTTTCGAGGAGTTAGAGCATCCAGCTATTAGTAAACTACTAAATAACGAAAATAGGATAATAGAAGATTTTAATTTTTTCTTTTTCATTATCATCATCCCCTTTAGCTCTTATTTGATTGGAGTTTAATGGTTTCATCTATTCTTGCGACGCAAAGTGCTCCTTCTTCGTAGGATTCTTCAGTACCTGCAACCGCAACGATTGAATCGGTGCCGATACCTGCCGCATTAGGTACTCTAAATGATGCCACATCGAGAGGCACAATCTCTTTTTCTTCTGGCCTTTCAAGCTGTGGCACCCATTCATATGGGAGGCGGTAAGCACGATAGACCATATTCGAGTTTCGACCGTTTTTATAAGGGGAGATATATTCCCAAACAAGTTCATGTTCACGTGTGACTTCAAATATTCTGCCGTCTGCTCCTTCAGTTATCAGCGTGTTTCCGTTTGGCAGCCTTTGGGCGGAACTGATATAAGGGCTGTAAAACCGGTATGAATCTAATGGAGCTTGGAATCCAGCTTCCGTAGGTGTATATTGCCATTCAATTTCAAGCGTGACAGGATTGATTTCTAAGATTCTTGAATGATCACGAACAGCATTTTTCGAACCATAGGGAGATGCAGGGTTCGGAAGACCATAACCACCCCAGCCACCATTATCAAATACAAGGAGATTGCCTTCACCCGGCAGGCCTTGCGGAATAATATGGGCATGGTGCTGACCAATAATCCATCCGATATGTTTCACATCTGGTGTTGAATAATCCGGTCCAAGTTTCCAAACGATTTTTCCCGTCTTCTTATCAATAATCGCAATAATATTTGATTCTCTAGCATCCCAAATAATATTATCTGGATGGAAGCGCTCATCTCCTTGATCGTAAAATTTATTAGGCCCTATCGTAGACATGGAGTTAATATGCATCCAATCTCCGTCTGTATCATTTCCAAAGCCTCTTAAATTCGGATCACGGAAGAGTACATTCTTGGCACTTTCATCAAATCCAAGCTCATCGAAATGATCACTAACCGCCCATTCCCAAAGGATATTTCCTTCCCAATCGACCTCGACAATAATGTCATCTAGTAGTGGTTTGTCAGAGATTTCAGGTTTATGGACGTTTCTATGAGCCAAGATAAGCGTCTTTCCACTGTCTACTTTCGATTCCAATCCTGGAACATAGTAGCCAACCGGATTGCCTTCACGCTGGTAATCATGATGAGCTCTCGCCATCCATTGTGGTTCATGACCTGGGTCTTCTATGTATTCGATCCGGTCAAATTTCCAGACAATGTTTCCGTCCCAATCGACTTGAACCAAATCTGCTTCATCTTGGAAACTATATTTAGGATCTCTTTGTTTCGTATGCCCCAAAACATAACCGCCCGGCAGCATCTTATTCGGAAATCCCCGCAGACCTTTCCACAAGTGAACTTCCTTTCCATTCATATCAATTAATAAGGCACCATGATCAGCTGCTTGAAAAATGGTATAGCCGCTCCAGGCTTTTTGAGGATTATAAACGGTTGCTCCTGTTGGATAAATAGATGGATGACCCATATTAACACTCCTTGTTTTTTAGTTTAATAAATAAAAAGGATATAGAAATGAATAGGAAACGATCATTTCTATATCCTTTGGTTGACCAATCGGATAAGTTTGCTATTTAACTAGTTAATTTATTACAAGACTCCTCCTGTATTGTAGAAATAAAAAAGGATACAGAAATGAATGAAAAAATCATTTCCGTATCCTTTGGTCGACCAATCGGATATTTCTATTACAGTATTAGAAATCTTCTATTACCTGTAAGTTTAATCTAATTATTCCGATTAATCAAGTAGGTTTAATGAAGTTTATTTATTTTTTTTGAGAGGGAAGCAAAGGGGAAGCAAGAGAACCGTCCCCGTGATTTTCGTGATTTTTAATATACTGATTGGTAGCCAAAGCTCTCTGATATCTGCCGGCTTACTTCCAAAATAAATTCACTGTGAGGATCGGTTTCGCTTTTCGGTATTTGCTCGGAGAAACCAACAATCGCCACCGCACCTAAAAGATCCCTTTTGTAATTTAAAACGGGAAAAGAAACAGAGGAGACGGAAGGTACAAGCGGTTCTCTTGCAAATGCAATTTCCTTTTCCTTAATGTTCAATATCTCTTTTTCCAGTTGCTGCAGCTGTTCTTGGGGGATCCTTTTACTTTCACTTTCTTTCCAGCTCTGAATAATATCCTCATTCGAGAAAGCTGTAAAAATTTTACCGGCAGCAGAAAACAGCGGCAGCAGCGTTCCAATGGTTGCCCCAATATTAAAGCCTTGGCTTACATTAAACATCTTAATAACCATCGGGCCATTATTGGTCCAAATAGAAAATAACACCGTACTGGAAGTTTTGCTATTAAGCAGTTCTAAGTAAGGTGTAATCCGATCAAGGACATTTTCCTGGTCAACCGCCGCCATGCCGTATTCCACTAATTTGCTGCCAAGTAAGTAAGCACCAGACCCCTTATCCCGATAGAGAATTCCCAGTTGAGTAAAGGTATTAAGATATTTATAGAGATTACTCTTTGTTGTCTGTGAAAGCTCTTGAATTTCAGAAAATTTTATTGGCTTTCCATGTTTAGCAATTAAATCAATAATCCCCATGCCAATTTCTAAGGATTGAATGGTAGCCCCTTTTTTAACATTTTCCATATTGCCCTCCAATACATCTACCGATAGTTTATATGTTTTAAAATAACAAACTCCATCTTACTTTTAAAGAGAGAGACTTAAGATTAACTCCAAAATTTATTTTTTAAATGTTAATATTGACAATAGTCAGAATACTGTTTTATCATAATAGTGACCATTGTATCCTATTAGTGGATACAATGAATATAAAATTACTACGCAATGAAAGAACATGAAATGACACATAAAAACAAAAGGGGAGAATCGAAGATGAAATTGATAACGTTTTCAAGAGAAGGAGTTTCACGTGTAGGAGCAGTAGAAGGAAATAATGTAATTGATTTAAATTTAGCTTACCAGTCATTGCTAGAATCTGAGGGGCAACTTCGCTACCGCCAAATTGCTGAAGCATATGTTCCTTCAGACATGAATGGTCTTCTACAAGGAGGCAAGGAAAGTTTAGCGAAAGCTGAGGAAGCGATTCAATTTGCCCTAAAGAATAAAGAAGACAAAGGCCGCAAACTTGTCTTGTCCACAGATGAGGTAAAAGTAGAAGCGCCTGTTCCAAATCCAGGGAAAATGATCTGCGTAGGTCATAATTATCGGGAACATATTTTGGAAATGAAACGTGAAATTCCACAACATCCGGTTGTATTTGCAAAGTTTGCTAACACTGTTATTGGTCCCGAAGATGATATCCCGTTCTTCCCAATTTCAGAGCAGCTTGATTATGAGGCAGAATTTGCCTTTGTCATTGGCAAAAGAGCAAGAAATGTATCACAAGAAGATGCCTTAGACTATGTGGCCGGTTACACGATTGTAAATGATGTTACTTACCGTGACATCCAGCGCCGGACTCTTCAATGGCTTCAAGGAAAAACAGTTGAGGGAAGTGCCCCAATGGGTCCATGGCTTATTACAACCGATGAACTAGAAAACCCATCTGGTTTAGAGGTTGTTTTAACAGTGAACGGTGAAGAAAGACAACATACGAATACTGCTAATCTTGTATTCTCTGTTCAATACTTAGTTGAATTTTTATCTAACTTGATGACTCTTGAACCAGGAGATGTCATTTTAACAGGTACCCCAGGCGGAGTAGGGTTTGCGATGAACCCGCAGACCTTCCTTAAAGATGGCGATGTCGTCAAAATCGAAATTGATCAAATTGGTTCACTAGAAAATACGGTCAAAAAAGTGGCTGTTGAGGTGAAATTATAATGACATCGACTACGATTCAGCTAGCTATCGAATCGGTTCAACAATCGTTAGATCAAATGATTAAAACAACCAACGCCCTTTCTGAGGAAACCATTCGCTGGAAACCAAGTGAAGAAGAATGGTCCATCATGGAAATCTTATGTCATGTATTAGAAGCTGTTCCTTATTGGATTGGTGAAATCAACTATTTAAAAGCGAATCCGGGAGCAGAATGGGGAAGGAATCACCTTCAGCAAGCACGTCTTGATGCAGTTGCAGCTGCGGATCAGCGGAGTGTGGAGGAAATCGTTAACGAACTTACTAGATTAAAAGATCAAGTGGGAGAAGAACTCGGCAGCTTAGATAGCGATACTTTAGCAGCTGAAGCACCGAGCCGTAATCCTAATTTTGGAACAAAACCAATCTCGTTTATAGTGAACCACTTAATTGTGGAGCATGCGAGTAAGCATTTTGGACAAATCCAACGAAATCTATCGAAACTAGATTAATAAGGGGAGGGTTTTTAATGGCTGAGAAAACAGAATTTATGGGTAGTAAACTGGTGTTGGACTTTAATAAAGATCTTGAACAATATAATCTAGGACCGCTTTGGGAGGCAATCCCGGCATTAATGCATAAACAGCCAGAACCTCAGGCACAGGCTTATCTGTGGAAAGGCGAAGTGATTTATAAAAAATTAATGGAGGCTTCCACCATCTTTACTCCTGATCGCGGTGGAGAAAGAAGAGCGATTTATTTCCAAAACCCAGGATTAACGTATCGGCAGCCGTGGGGCTGGGCTTCGACTACACAAACCCTTTATGCAGCAGCACAATTGATCTTGCCAGGAGAGAAAGCCCCATCACATCGTCATTCACAAGCGGCACTTCGTTTTATTACGCATGGTGAAGGTGCTTATACAATTGTGCAAGGTGAGCGGATTTTTATGGAAGAAGGAGATTTCCTAATTACACCAAAGAATCTTTGGCACGGTCATGGTCATATCGGTGATAAACCAATGATTTGGATGGATGTTCTTGATATTCCAGTAATTTATTCCATGGGTGGTACCTTCTTTGAGCCTTATCCAGAGAAACTTGAAGAACCGAAAGTCCCTGATAACTTCTCTTCACATCGCTATGAGGGAGGAATGGTTCGACCAATCGCTGACCGTTATCCAATGTCTGCTCCGCTTGGTTCATATAAATGGAACAAAACAGAAGATGCCATTAAAGGTTTAAGCAGATATGAGCCTGACCAATATGATGGTTATGCTGTAGAGTACATTAACCCATCAACAGGTGAAACGGCGAATAAAAATATTGCATCCTGGATGCAGAAGCTTCCGAAAGGATATCATTCCAAAGCGCATCGCCACACCCATGCGACGATTTATAATGTATTTAAGGGTTCTGGTTACAGTGTCATTAATGGTGTTCGTTTTGATTGGTCAGTAGGAGATTATTTTGTAGTTCCAAACTGGGCATGGCATGAGCATGTTGCCGATGAAGATTCGTACCTGTTCTCAGTCAGTGACCTGCCAATTATGGAACAATTTGACCTCGAACAAACACAAGCATACGAACAAAATAAAGGCCATCAAACCATCACAGGTGAATTTAAACCAAAATTGGCCTAATTTGAAAAACCGTTCCTTCATTTATATAGAAGGAACGGCTTTTCTTTTGGGAAGATGTGGGAGAACGGGGACGTTCCTCATGCTCCGGAAGTATGAGAAACGTCCCCGTGCTTCCCTAAACCCCCTGAATTAGTTAAAATATAAGGAAATGCAGATGATTCGTTTGCGATTTAATTAAATTGGCGGGGGAGAGCATTAAAATGAATAGAGTAGTGATTACAGGTATTGGAGCCGTTACTCCTGTAGGGAATGATGCTCTTACAACATGGGATAACATTAAAAAAGGGGTTTCAGGTATTGGTCCTGCAACTATATTTGATGTAGATAAAGTAGATGTCAAAATTGCTGCTGAAGTAAAAGACTTTAAGCCAGAAGCATTTATGGATAAAAAAGAAGCAAGAAGAATGGGACGTTATAGTCAGTTCGCTGTTGCTGCTAGTAAAATGGCCGTTCAGGATGCAGGCATTGAGATCGGTGTGGACATTCAGCCTGAACGCATCGGTGTTTGGATTGGGTCTGGAATTGGCGGCTTAGGGGAATTCGAGGAACAGCATCGGAAATTTATTGAAAAAGGCCAAAGAAGGGTAAATCCGTTTACTATTCCCATGTTTATTCCGGACATGGCGGCAGGTCAAGTTTCCATAGAACTTGGAGCAAAAGGAATGAACAATTGTTCGGTGACCGCATGTGCGTCTGGGGCCAATTCCATCGGTGATGCATTCCGTGTGATTCAAAAGGGTGATGTGGATATGATGGTAGCAGGCGGTACAGAAGCAACGATTACGGAGATGACTGTTGCTGGTTTCTCTAATATGACTGCTCTTTCAAAGAATCCAGATCCCAACACAGCAAGCCGGCCTTTTGATAAGAACCGCGATGGATTTGTGATTGGCGAAGGCGCTGGAATTATCGTATTAGAAGAATTAGAGCATGCTTTGGCCCGTGGTGCCCACATATATGGAGAACTGATTGGCTATGGGGCTACAGGTGATGCTCATCATATTACAACCCCTGCGCCAAATGGAGAGGGCGCCCAGCGTGCAATGAAATTCGCATTAGCAGATGCCGGGATTTCACCGGAGCAAGTGGATTACATCAATGCACACGGGACATCCACTTATTATAATGATTTATACGAAACCCTAGCGATTAAAGAAGTGTTTAAAGAACATGCTTATAAGCTTTCGGTAAGTTCGACCAAATCAATGACAGGCCACCTATTGGGCGCGACCGGAGCAATTGAGGCTATTCTATCTCTCTTTGCCATCAAGGAAGGCATCATTCCTCCAACCATTAATTATGAAACACCAGATGAGGGACTTGACTTAGATTATGTACCAAATAAGGCGAAGAAGAAGGATGTACAAGTGGTCCTATCAAATTCATTAGGTTTTGGCGGACATAATGCCACATTGATTTTTAAAAAATTTACTGAATAACAATAGATGGGTCCTCTGAAGGAAAAGGTAAAAAAAGAAGGTATCTAAAAATCTTTTAGATACCTTCTTTTAAGATTACTGAGCTTATACTTTTCTAATTTGTTTGCTTCGTAACTGTCCGCACGCGGCATCAATGTCTGTTCCATGTTCTTGGCGGATTTTGCAATTAACCCCGCCTTTTTTCAACGTATCATAAAACGAGAGAACCGACTCCTGTTCACTTCTTTGATATTGACTATGTTCATCCACTGGATTATAAGGTATTAAGTTCACATAGACCTGTTGTCCTAGAGGACGAAGAAGTGAGGCAAGCTGCTCGGCTTCTTGCTTATGATCATTTACATCCCTTAACAGAATATATTCAATCGTAATTCGACGATTTGTTTTTTCTATATAATACTCCATCGCCTTCATGAGTTTTTCAATGGGAATGGCACGGTTTATTTTCATAATACGAGAGCGAAGCTCATTATTTGGCGCATGTAAGGAGACAGCCAAGTTTACCTGCAATTGTTTGTCTGTAAATTCAACAATCTTGTCCGCAAGACCGCTGGTTGATACGGTGATACGTCTAGAAGCAATTGCAAGCCCTCTATCGTCCTTAATCACCTTGATAAAGTCTAATAAATTTTCAAAATTATCAAATGGTTCACCAATTCCCATTACGACCACATGACTTACCTTTTCTCCTTGGCCTTTTTTGTCCAGATGCAGTTGGACGTTCATAATCTGCTCGACAATTTCTCCGCTGGATAAATCCCGGCTTTTCGCTAATAAACCGCTCGCGCAAAAACTGCATCCTATATTACATCCTACTTGCGTGGTTACACAAACCGAAAGGCCATATTTTTGGCGCATTAAAACCGTTTCAATTAAGTTGCCATCCTGCAATTTGAACAAGAACTTAATCGTTCCATCGGCTGATTCTTGCTTAATATGCTCCTGTAAGGTTTGGATCACAAAGTTGTCTGACAGGAGTTGAACACACGCCTGATTAACATCTGTCATTTCAGAGAAAGATGTAACGCGCCTTTGATAAAGATATTCCCAAATTTGTTGTGCCCTCGACTTTTTATGGCCGTTCTCGATCAGCCATGCTGTCAATTGATCTATAGTTAATCCATATATGGATTCTTTATTCATTACGTACCCCTCTTTTCATTAAACATCCTTTTAACATAAAAATTGCTTTATAATGAATTGAATAGCTTTAAATAGAGCTCAATCAATTACAAATAACCACTTCTCGAATAAATACCCCTTTTTTAGCAACAGCTCGATCAATAATCGAAAAACCTGCTTTTATTAGGAGTCCATCGACGGGTTCAACGGTGACCACGACTACTTTATTTGCAAAACTTCGTGCACTCTGAAGCATTTCCAGCTGTTCTTCAGGGGTTATCACCGAACACAAATTATAAGGCAAATCAATAATGGCTACATCATAATGGTTGGTGATTTCACGCATATCTGCTAGGTTTATTTCTCCAGTTAGACCAAAGTGTATCATATTTTCTCGTGCTCCTGGGATAATCAGCTGATTTCGGTCGCTTCCCACCATATCAATTCCCATTGATCGGGCTTCGACGAGGACGGTGCCAATTCCACAGCATGGATCGATTGCCTTAATTCCGTTTGGATTTGGGATGGCGATATTGACTACCGCTCTAGCAACACGTGTGTTGAGTGCGGTGGAATAACCATTTGGCTTCTGTTGGTGTCTAAACCAAACCGACTCACTTTTTACATACTCACCGAATACCCATTTTTCGTTTACATGCATGACTCCAAATAATCGATCTGGATGACGAAGATCTGCTTTACCCTTAATGTGTAACCCGATTTTCCGTTCAATTTCACGCCGTTTCTCGAATTCGTCTTGTTTATTTTTTAGCAGATCCCTATTTTTTACATATATAACTTTAAAAGTTACCCCGTTCATTTGTAAAGTTTCTACCTGCTTGTACAGATCCTCAAGGCTTTGCGCTTCATATATCACACTAATTCGTTCTTTCATAAACGGACTTCGCGTCGGATCAATTTTTACGAAGGATTCCAAAACGTTTGATTGAGATACATCACCGAAAAAAGATCGCATTTCCAGAGCACACAATGAGCGCTCATCTTCAGAAAAGGCGTACGTGTATATATAAGTCGTTAGTCCTTGGTTAACATCCAATTTTTGTTTATTTAGTAATATATCTATTTCATCTTCACCTCAAGAGTAATCTGAAAAACAGTAATAATAATCATCAAAATTATTAACTGATTTATTATATCAAGAAACGGAGCATAATTAAAAATAACTGTTAAGTGAAAGATATCCACTTTATGGGAGTAGAACCAGTGGAAACTCCAACAGCAGATGATGTGCTGATTGTGAATTTATCAGGACCCTGGAGATAAAGATGTGAGCAAGTTTTTGATATGTTAAAAAATAAATAGAATAACTCAAGCCCAATATATTAAATGGTGCATATTGGTAAACAAAATAGACATTATTTTTCAATTGAAAAGTATTCGAATATTTGTTAAAATACAAATAAATTTAAAAGGCTATGTGTAACTGGCGAAACACGGATAACCGTGAGGGAGCACATAGTGTCGAAGCCGTTCGCCTGGGCAGAGGTAAGGGAAGAAGAAGGATCCCTTACCTCTTTCTATATATTAGGAGGCGATCTTCCATAATTTTGTAGAAAGTAACTATAGTAGTTTTGCTTGATGTAGGATTATTGAGGAAATTAAAAACTATCATATCTAAAGCGAGGTATACAAGATGAGCACACTAGTTATAGACAACGTGAAAACAATTAAAACATTAAATAATATCGCAGAAAGCGGGTTAAAGGTATTCAATAAGGGGAATTTTTCAATTGATAATGACAGTGAAAATCCTGATGCTATTGTTGTTCGTAGTTTTAATATGCATTCACTTGATTTTAGCGATAACTTAAAAGCAATTGCACGTGCTGGAGCTGGTGTCAATAATATTCCCGTCGACAAATGTACGGACCAAGGAATTGTTGTTTTTAATACACCTGGTGCGAATGCGAATGCCGTAAAAGAGATGGTATTAACCTCATTGATTTCTTCTTCTCGAAACCTTTTTGCAGGTGTGGCTTGGACAAAGACCTTAGTAGGCGAAGGAGATCAGGTACCAAAGCTTGTCGAAGCAGGTAAAAAACAATTCGTAGGGAAAGAAATTAAAGGAAAGACGCTCGGGATTATCGGTTTAGGTGCAATCGGTGCGCTTGTAGCAAATGATGCCCTTGATTTAGATATGGATGTAATCGGGTTTGACCCGTTCATTTCTGTTGATACAGCATGGAACTTGTCTCGTAATGTACAGCGGGCTATGACAATTGAACAGTTGTTCGCTGAGTCAGATTATATTACTGTTCACGTGCCTTTAACCAATGATACAAAAGGGATGTTTAATCAAAATACATTTAGCATTATGAAGCCTGGTGTTCATATTTTGAACTTCTCCCGTGGTGAATTAGTAAATGAAGTGGATATGGCGGTAGCACTTGAAGAAGGGACCGTTGGCAGGTATATTACAGACTTCCCGAATGAAACTGTATTAAAAATGAAAAATACGATTTCCATTCCTCATCTTGGCGCTTCAACAGCGGAATCAGAGGAAAACTGTGCAATTATGGCAGCTCGTCAGGTGAAGGAATTTTTAGAAACAGGAAACATTAAAAACTCAGTCAACTTTCCAAACGCTGAGCTTCCTTACACAGGAAAACGTCGTGTCGCAGCTTTCCACAAAAACATTCCAAATATGGTTGGGCAGATCACTTCAGCTATTTCTAGCTATAATCTGAACATCGCTGACATGGTAAATAGAAGCCGCAACGGATTTGCCTATACGATGATTGACATTGAAGATGAAGTAAACGGCGAAATCATTCCTGGATTGGTAGAGAAAATAAGCCAAATCGAAGGAATCGTTACAGCACGTGTTATCTAATCATTCAAAATAAAAGAAGCACAGGGACGGTTCTCCTGCTCAATGAAGCATTAGAACCGTCCCTGTGCTTTATTCATTATAGATTGGTGACTTTCATAACAGATTCTGAAGTGGTATTGCTTTCATGGATGTGGGCATTCTTCGCTGGCACTAATGCAAGGGCTAATGCCGCTATTAATCCTGGAATGGCAAATGCAATGAAATTCATGTGTATAGGTAAAGAAATCGATAAGAGGAATCCTCCTAATAGTGGTCCAAGCATACCGCCAATTCTGCCGATGCCAGATGCCATCCCTAAGGCAGTGGATCTGACGGATGGGGGATAGTACTGGGATACATAGGCCTGTACAATATTTTGTGCACCAATTGTCGCAGCACCTGCGATCGCTACTAAGAGGTAAATCAAAAAGGAACTTCCTCCAAATCCCAGGATGGTCAACGCAACTGCACCTGAAGCATACATTGGGACAAGCATCCTTTTGGAACCGTATTTATCACAAAGCCGTCCGATTATCAGCGTTCCTATAATGGCACCGCCTTGAAGGGCAATTAAGAAGGCTAAACTTGAATTTAGTCCATATCCTGCTTCAATCATTAACTTTGGAAGCCAAGTATTTAAACCGTAAACCATCAACAAGCAGCTGAAAAAGGCAGTCCAAAACATAAGGGTACTTAATACCCTCTTATTTTTAAATAGACCAATAACTGGAAAGTCAGACTCTTTTGATTTGATTTCTACAAATTCGTCATTTTGATTATAACTTAATTCTGGATTTAGCCTTACGAGAGTGGAAAGTAATTCTTCCTTTTTCCCTTTTCGGATCAAATAGCTAGCCGTTTCCGGTAATTGCTTATGGATAAACGGCAAAAGTAATAGAGGCAGACCTGCAAACCAAAAGATGGATTGCCAGCCGAAATTAGGCATTAAAAGAATTCCTAATAATGGAGCAAGGATTCCTCCGACCGAATAGCCGCACAGCACAATGGAGACGACCATACTTCTCATTGTTTTTGGTGCATAATCGGTCAACAATGCGATGACATTCGGCATAATTCCTCCCAGTCCTAATCCTGCAAAAAAGCGTAAGGTTGAGAAAACAGTAGGTGTATTTGCAAAGCCGCATAAGAATGTAAATAAACTAAACAGAATTAACGTAATACTAATAACGCTTTTCCTTCCAATACGATCTGCTAGTGTTCCGAAGAGTATAGCACCGAACATCATCCCAAATAATCCATATGTTCCAATAGCACCTGCTTCGACAGGAGAGAGGTGCCATTTTTCAATTAGGGTTGGTACTACGGTCCCATATACCACCAAATCATATCCATCAAATGAAATAATAAAGAAACTCCATAAAAGTAAGCCTAGATGAAAACGGTTAAATTTACTTTTAGCAATAACCTCTGCTGTATTAATGGCTGCCAAATAATCTCCCCCTCATTTTTACCTGAAAATCAATGATAACGCTTACGAAAATGCATTTACTTTTGTCACTTTGCTTATTAAACATCACCTACACTATAGAAATAGTGAATATTGTTATCTATTTAGAGATTATAAACAGAGAATCACTAAATTTCAATATAAAAAAATTAAATATTAATAGTTTTCTGCAAATTAGCGCAAGCAAGTGAATGGAGTTTTGGTTCTATTAATTTAATTATTAAATTAAAAAAGCGAGGTTTTCCCCGCTTTTTTGTTTGCAGTCTCTAAAAATCGTTCTAATCTACAGTAGCCCGATAGCCAAATCCAGTTGATATCTCTTTGCTAATTTCAATCAAATAATGACTTAGTTCATCTTCTTCATTTTGAGGTATTGACTCGGAAAAGCCTACAATCGTTACTGCTCCTAGGAGTTTCTCTTTGAAGTTAAATACAGGGAAAGAAATGGAGGATACAGATGAAACTAGGGGTTCCCTTGCAAAGGCAATTTTTCTCTCCAGAATGAATCTGCGTTCTTCTTCAAGTTCTATGACCCTTTCTTGAGGAAGCTGGATGAATTCTTTCTCCTTCCATTCACGAATCAGCTGCTCATCCATAAAGGCCCTAAACAATTTCCCTGTTGAAGAATGAATGGGAAGAAGTGTTCCTTTCTGAGCTCCAATATTAAACCCTCGGTTTGTGTTAATTTCTTTAACGACCATAGGACCATTATGAGTCCAGCTGGAAAAAAGAACGGTACTCGAACATTTCACATTAATTTCTTGCAGATATGGTGTAATTCGGTCAATAACATTTTCTTGATCTACTGCAGACATTCCGTATTCAATCAACCTGCTTCCCAGAACATATTCTCCGGAATCTTTGTAACGATAAAGGATCCCTAATTGAGTAAAGGTATTTAAATATTTATACAAATTACTTTTTGTAACCTTTGTTAAATCGTGAATATCTGTAAATTTTAACGGCTTTCCTTGTTTGGCAATTAAATCTACAATCCCCATTCCTACTTGTAATGATTGAATGGTTGTTCCTTTTTTTAAGCCTTCCATCGTGAACCTCCTATAAGAAACCCTCTCTTATTCTTATCTTAGCATAGCAGTTTACCCATATCCCACTACCAAAGTTAATATCTAGATTTCTGAATACATTTTTTTTTGATAATATTGACAACATTATAAAATTTAATCTATTATATAAATAGAGAAAAGAGTTATCTATTTCGATAAATCAAAAGAAAATGTTTATCTGAGGTGATGGAATGAAGAAATATTTGGTATTGATTGAAAGAAAACCTTCTTTCACAGGCAATTTCATTCAAGACCATCGTGAATTTTTACAGAATTTGAGGGAAGTTCAAACACTAATTACTGCGGGTGGATTTGAAGACCAAACCGGAGGAGCATATGTGTTGCAAGCGAAATCTTTAGAGGAAGCAAGAATGGTTGTGAAAAATGACCCAATGAATCATGAAAATGAATCCGTTTACAAAGTGAAAGAATGGAATGCGGTTTAGCGGTATTTTTTAAAAGAATAGACTTTAAATTTAAAAATGGGGGATGGAATAATGACTAATTTAGAAAAAGCAGTACTTGTGATTGGCGGCGGAATTGGTGGATTAGGGGCTGCACTTGCAGCAGCAGAGGCAGGTCAGAAAACAGTGGTATTCGAACAAGCACCTCAGTTTGGAGAGATTGGGGCAGGGATTCAGATGGGACCTAATGCTATGGCAGTCCTTGACCGATTTGGGCTTGCTGATGAAATCACAAAGTATGCTGTTTTTCCACAACGACTTGTATTAAAAGATGTTTACACAGCAAGGGAATTATCGGTCTTAGATTTAGGGGAAGAATTTAAGGAGAAATATGGTTTTCCTTACATTGTATTGCATCGTTCAGATTTACATCGAGTATTATTCGAGGCTTGTGAAAAGAATCCGCTTATCAGCCTAATTAATGACCAGGTTATTGAAACAGTTGAAGAAACTCCAGCCGGTGTAACGGTTATAAATCAAAGGGGTGAACAATTTACAGGAAAAGCGGTTATTGGAGCAGATGGTCTCTGGTCAAAAACTCGTAAGTATTTTTCCGATGATCGGCCAATTTGTTCCCAATATGTAGCATATCGGGGCACGATTCCTATTTCTGAAATTAGTTCCGGAGCAAATATGGATGATGTAATTATGTGGATCGGTCCGAACCTTCATGTCGTTCAGTATCCTGTGCGCAGGGGAGAATTATATAACCAAGTTGTTGTTTTTAAAAGCCTTAATTATAAGGAAGAATCTAATGACTGGGGAACTCCTGAAGAAATGGATCGAGTATTTGAAGGGTGTCACCCTCTTGTTGAAAATGCTTTATCGTTCATACAACGCCAAATCCGCTGGCCAATGTATGACCGTGAGCCAATTGAGAATTGGACAAAAGGGAATTTCACTCTGCTTGGTGATGCTGCACATCCAATGCTTCAATATTTGGCACAGGGTGGGTGCCAAGCGTTAGAAGATGCTTCTTATTTAGCTGATATGCTTAAGGTTTATGGGGATAACTTTGAAAAAGCATTCACAGCCTATCAAGAAGAAAGAATTCCGCGTTCAGCAAAGGTGCAAAAATCGGCACGTACTTGGGGAGAGATAATCCACGCTGAAAATCCGGTTTCCATTTTGCTCCGTAATACTCTTTTAGAGAATAAGGAAGCTAAGGAATTTGAAATGATTGACTGGTTATATGGATATAAAAAAATTCCTGCTAAGATTTGATTGCTGTCACAATGGAAGATAAGTAAGGGGCATCATCGGATTAGGAAAGGTGCCCCTTTTTTATTAGATAAGAAAGTATAAAAGTTTATAACTTTGAGAATTGTCTAGCTCCAGCGCCTAGCCCCTCGAGGTCATAAGCCAATCCGTCCAAAAGGTTAAAAAGCAACCTTTCGGCCGGCTCGTCTTATGCTTGTCGGGGCTGACCAAGGCGCTTGCGCTTTTCTTATAACAGAGGGAGATTTGGAGAATATGTCAGTTTTACGAGATGAAGCATTACAGATGCATAGAGAACATCAAGGAAAGCTTGCGGTAACTTCTAAGGTTCCACTACAAAATGCAAAAGATTTAAGTTTAGCATACTCTCCCGGTGTTGCAGAACCTTGTCTGGATATTTATGAGGATGAGAGTAAGGTATATGATTACACAATGAAGGGGAATCTCGTTGCGGTTGTATCCAACGGAACAGCTGTACTTGGTCTTGGAAATATCGGTCCTAAGGCTGCTATGCCGGTAATGGAAGGGAAGGCCGTGTTATTCAAATCATTTGCGAATGTAGATGCGTTCCCTATTTGTTTAGATACTACTGATACAAAAGAAATTGTGGAAGCGGTCAAATTATTGGAGCCTACCTTTGGAGGAATAAACTTAGAAGATATTGCTGCACCTCAATGCTTTGAAATCGAAGCTCAACTGCAGAAAGTTTGTGATATCCCTGTTTTCCATGATGACCAGCATGGTACGGCTATTGTAACAGCTGCTGGTTTAATCAATGCTCTGAAACTAGCAAACAAGAAGCTAAAAGATATTCGTGTCGTGGTAAACGGTTCTGGTGCAGCAGGAGTGGCGATTGTAAAGCTTTTGCTTCGGATGGGAGTAAAAGATGTAATTCTATGTGATACACAAGGAATCATCTATAAGGGGCGGCCTTTTGGAATGAATGAATTCAAAAAGGAAATGGCAGAGGTTACAAACAAAGAACAAAAACAAGGAATCTTGGCCGATGCTCTTGTTGGTGCTGACGTGTTTGTGGGAGTTTCAGCAGCAGGTGCCGTAACAAAAGAAATGGTTCGTACTATGAAGCGTGATCCGATTATTTTTGCCATGGCCAACCCAGTACCTGAGATTATGCCTGAAGAAGCAAAACAAGCAGGAGCATTGGTAGTAGGTACAGGACGGTCGGACTATCCAAATCAGATCAATAATGTTTTAGCGTTTCCGGGGATTTTCCGCGGTGCATTAGATGTTCGAGCAAAGGAAATCAATGAGGAAATGAAGATTGCGGCTGTCCATGCGATTGCCGGTTTAATTTTAGAGGAAGAACTGAATGCTGATTATGTCATCCCAAATCCTTTTGACCAGAGAGTAGCAGCACATGTAGCAGACGCCGTTGCTTCCACGGCAATGAAAACAGGCGTTTCAAGAAGAATGAGCGTATTGATTTAGTAAATAAATAGTTTTGGTGGCTTTTTATATTAATATATTCATGAAATTTAAGCCCAATTCTTCAAAATCTAGGACGGTTCTCCTGCTCTAAAAGCAATAGAACCGTCCCTTTGTTTAGTTACGGTTTTCCTCGGGAGCTGTTTGAAATGAACCGGTAACCGTATATTTGCTGGAGATCGCATGGACTCGGTAATAGTATTTTGTATCAGGTTTTAATCCGATAAATTCTACACTTACGATAAAGTCATGCTCATTATCCGCTTGCCCCATTTTGACAATGGTTTGGTTTTTAAATTGGCTATCAGTTGAAATTTCAAATTGAACTCGTGCGTCTCCATTGGTTCGGGCCCATAAAATAGCTGATGTGTTCGTTACCTCCCCGTTGGAAACTCCGTGTGATATAAACGGCTTCTCCAGTAAATCCACAAGCTGGTCAGTATTATTGGTGAATTGACCATCCACTCCAAGTGCAAGCAGGGCTGCCATATCCCTCTGAGAATTGACGGTCCACGGATGGACCAGAAGATAATTCTGATGAGCGGCCTTTATTAACCTCCGGCCAACAAGCCCCTTAGTAGGACCTATTCCAACTGCATATTCCGAGATTCGCTTGAATTCTTGGTACACATTTTTGCCGGCCAGCATACCTCTTTTATAAAGTTGAATCAGTTTTATATGTGGGGCAAAGTTTTTCAATGTACGAAGGCTCTGTTCACTGAAGGATTCAAGGAAAAGCTTCCGGTCATTGAGGACATTGGCTTTGTTTAAGATTTCAATTACTTTCTCTTCCATTCCTGGATAAGCACTTGGTGCTTTCGTTTCGATATAAAGACCGACCTTTCCGTTTCCATACTTTTTCACACAATCAATTACTTCCACAAGCGTTGGAACACGTTGTCTGATGTATTCCGTTTTTGCTTGTTCCGGATAAGTCCTATTAAACCAGGAGCCAGCATCTAGACGACTGATCTCTTCAAGTGTAAAATCCTTTACCCGCCATGGTGCGCGATTAGGAAAAAGTTCCTTGGCATTGGTTGTTCTCGACAGTGTCTCATCATGCATGGCAATCAACTGGCCGTCCTTGGTCATTTGCAAATCAATCTCTACATAATCCGCCTTCAGCATTATCGCCTGCTTATAGGCTGCCAGTGTATTTTCCGGTCCGTAGGCAGAAGCCCCGCGATGAGCAATAACCATTACATCCGTGGTTATTGGACGTAAGGTCATTTGTCTATATTTAATTTCTGTGTTTTGAAGTGACTGTGCCCAACCGGAATAGGGAGCGGCTGTGATAGACAGACAAACAAGACCGGCAAGTAAGCTTTTCTTCATTACTAATTCAACTCCTGCCAAAACAGTGACTGTTTTTATAATAAGACAATAAAAATAGAATTATTTTCCATGAAAAAATACCTATAAGAGCTAAGTATCAGGAATAGTATCTTACCCTATAAAAGCATGCATTATTAGGACAAGGGTCGTGTATCAGATAGAAAGTTTCAGTGGAAAGTAAGGAAAACAGCGCGTTTCTATAGGTAAAAACTATTATTGACAGCGTTTACATACAAAATTATATTTAAACTATTAAAAATTTTCAGTATTTTAATACTAAAAGTGAGGTGGATGTTTATGAAAAAAAGAAGAGTTATAGTAACATTGCTTGTTCTTTGTATTTTCTTTCTCACAACCACAACAACCAGTTTTGCGGAGGCAGTTCAACAACCAACTTACCCAAAGTACACGAAAAATGCAACCATCACCTGGTGGACGTGGACTGCAAATCCCGACAAAGTTATTGCAGCCTTTAACAAAGAGTATCCGAACATTAAAGTGGATCACCCGCTAATCGGAAGTGGAAACGCGGAGTACAACAAATTAACCACTGCTATTAAAGCAGGAGCTGGGGCCCCGGATGTTGTACAGATTGAGTACCAGTACATCCCTAAGTTTGTGGATACAGGTGGAATTTTGGACATTTCAAAATATGTAAAACAATACGAATCCTACTTTCAACCTTGGACATGGAATCAGGTAAAACAAGGCAGCAAAATTTACGCCATTCCAGAGGATATCGGGCCATTGGCTTTACTTTATCGGCCAGACATATTTGAAAAATATAATTTAGCAGTTCCCAAAACTTGGGATGAATTTACAACAGAAGCCGAAAAGTTACACAAGCAGAATCCGGATATGTATATGTCTTACTTCCCAGTAAACGACGGCGGATTTATTACGGGATTATTGTGGCAGGCCGGCGCCAGACCATTCACGAAAACATCTAAGGGCTGGGAGATTAATTTAAATAGTCCTGAAGCAAAGAAAGTGATAAATTTTTGGGGGGATTTAATTAAAAAAGGGGTTGTCCATGCAACAAATGATTGGAATCCACAATGGCAAAGCAACATTGGTAAGGGATTGTATGCTTCAGTATCGGGTGCCGCTTGGTCGCCAACCTACATGATCCAACCGTATGTGAAGAAGGGAACCGATAACTGGAATGCAGCTGATATTCCTCAATGGGAGGCAAATGGGGAATTTGTTGACGGTAACTGGGGCGGATCAACCAATGCCGTAACCACACAATCGAAATATCCTGAAGCGGCAGCGCTTTTTGCGGCTTGGATCAATACAAGTGCTGCAGCTGAAAAGCTCGATGTTACTGACACGACTAAGGGCGGCCGGGGCCAGGTGCCAGGAAATAAATATGGCATCCAGCAATCTGAGATGAATGCGCCTAATCCAGCTCTTAAAAATCAAATTTCTGGTCCAATCTATGCGAAAGCAGCCGCATCTGTTGATACCTCCTACCAATGGAGCCCATGGACGGATTACGTGTACAACCAAATGACGATCGAATTTACTAAAGCAGCTGGTGGAGAACAAACATGGGATCAAGCGCTTGATAATTTGCAAAATGAAGTGACTGTTTTTGCAAAATCAGCGGGGTATAAAGTCGTTTCGAAGGGTGCAGAAAGCTCAACTAAACAACCTTTAGCCGCTCTTAATACGCCTGCCTTACCGGTTGTCATTATCTTAATCGTTATTGCCCTTATTATTTGGTTCTTAAAGAGAAGACAATCATCCTTAGAAATAGAAATTTAAGAAAGTAATCATAACAGGTAATGGTAAGAGAAATCAATTAAAAAAATGCAGAAACGCGAGGGATGGTAATGTTAAAGATTCGACGTGTTCCCTATATATTTCTTACACCTTTTCTGATCTTATTTGCTCTATTCTTTGTTTTTCCTTTTGTTTATTCGCTCATATTGAGCTTGTTCGTTAATATCCAAGGGGATTATAAGTTTGTTGGACTGACAAACTATCTTACGGCGTGGGAGGACAAAAGCTTTTGGTATGCCGTTTACCGTGTTGCCTACTATGGGGTGGTTCAAGTTACGATTATGCTAGTTTTGGCTTTAGTTTTGGCTCTCTTTTTAGATAGTCGCTATGTTAAAAACAAAGCTTTATTTCGAGTTATTTATTTCTTGCCATATGCCGTACCAGGTGTCATCGCCGCGATTATGTGGGGGTTTCTGTATTCCCCAGACCTAAATCCTATTTTAAGTATTTTTGGTATCTTTACAGGCGGAAAGCCGCTTAATTTATTGGATTCAGGAACCGTTTTGTATGGGATTATGAACATGGCTACATGGGCATGGACTGGATATAATATGACCATCTATTTTGCAAGTCTCACTTCTATCCCGATCGAACTGTACGATGCTGCAAAGATTGATGGCTGTAATGAGTTCCAAACAGCATGGCATATAAAACTTCCGCTCCTGAAGCAGGTTATCGTCATGACCACCGTTTTATCGATAATTGGTTCACTCCAATTATTTAATGAACCATATGTGCTTTCTTCTCTGACAAGTATTCCGGCTACTTTTACACCAAATATGGATATCTATAATATGGCGTTTGCCTATGGAAATTTCACCTACTCTGCAACTCTATCCATTACCTTGGTTCTGATTACTTTTATTGCCTCCTTATTGTTTATGTATGCCACTTCTGAACGAACAACAGCTAAGAAGAAGAAAGTTAGAAATAAAATCATTAGTCATACAACGGTGAGTTCATCGACAATATCCTATACAGGAGAAGGAGAGAAGACTATATGAGCCTAAAATCGAATTCATTTACAACAACTAATCTTCAACGGGAGAATCATAGCAAATCGAAAAAAGAAAGAATATCCACTTCACTCTCTATGATTCTGATGATTGTAATGGCTGCTTACTTTTTATTTCCTCTTTATTGGCTGCTAGTCGCGATGACCAAAAGTACGAATCAATTATTTACTACATCGATGCTCGCCTTCCCTGAGCATTTAAGCCTTATGGCTAATCTAAAATGGTTAAATTCTTATCAAGATGGGATGTTTTGGCGCTGGGTTTTAAACTCAGTTATCTATGCTGTAGGCGCGGGCCTCTTGGGAACTTTTGTAAGTTCGATGGCAGGTTACTCTCTAGCAAAATATGTGTTTAAGGGGAAAAATTTCTTAACTGTTGCCGTTTTAGGTTCATTAATGATTCCAGGAGCTGCACTTGCTATACCTGTCTTTTTGATGATTAAATCGCTAGGTCTTATCAATACTTACGCTGGCGTCCTATTACCAATGATTGTAAATCCATTCGGTGTCTATTTCATGATGGTCTTTATCAAGGAATCCATGCCAAATGAACTGATTGACTCTGGGAGAGTCGATGGGGCAAGCGACTACGGGATCTTTTTTCGAATTGCCCTTCCAATTATTCGTCCAGGTCTAGTGACACTCTTTTTAATCACTTTCATAGGGTCTTGGAATAACTTTTTCTTACCATTAGTTCTATTAAATAAAACAAGCCTTTACCCTTTAACGGTAGGTTTACAAATCTGGACGGCAAACTTAAATGCGGCAGGCACAGGGCAACCATTATATCCGTTAATTTTAATTGGTTCCTTCCTCTCCATTTTGCCAATGTTGATCATGTTTCCAATCCTCAGGAAACATATTGTTTCAGGGATTGCTATGGGAGGGGTTAAATCCTAATTTTAATAAGCGTGATTTTAGTTTCATTTGAAAGGTTAAAACTTTACATTGTAAATATGAATTGAGAGGTTAGAACCAATGGATAAAGCACTTAAATCAAATACATTTGCTCTAGGAGCTTGCTATTATCCCGAACATTGGCCAGAAAGCTTATGGGAGAAGGATTTTCAGAGAATGAAAGAAATGGAGTTCTCTGTGGTTAGGTTAGCTGAATTTGCCTGGTCCATTTTTGAACCAAAAGAAGGAGAATTTTCATTTGATTTCTTCGATAGAGTGATAGATTTAGCGCACAGTTTCGGGTTAAAAGTGATTCTTGGAACTCCCACGGCCACACCCCCAGCATGGTTAACAAGTAAGTACCCTGAAGTACTGAATGTCTCTCAGGAGGGAGTTCCATATCAACATGGTCAGCGCCGTCATTACAATTATAACGCACCTATATATCTAGAACTCTGTGCCAGAATTGCAACGAAAATGGCTGAACATTATAAAGATCATCCAGCTGTAATAGGATGGCAAATTGATAATGAACTTAACTGCGAAATGAATGTGTTTTATTCTGAGGCCGACCATCAGGCATTTCGAAGCTGGGTAAAAAATAAATACGGATCGTTGACTGAGTTAAATCAACGCTGGGGAACGGTTTTTTGGAATCAGAGCTATACAGAATGGAGTCAGGTTCACTTGACACGGCCAACGGTGAGTGATTCTCCTAATCCTCACCAAGCACTGGATGAGAAACGCTTTTTCTCAGATAGTGCGATCGCGTTTGCTAAAAATCAGGTGGATATTATTCGAAATCTTGCACCAAATCAGTGGATTACGACCAATGGACTTTTTGGCCATTTGGATAGTCATAAGCTGGCTGATGAATGTCTTGATTTTTTTTCTTACGACTCTTATCCGCAGTTTAGCTCAATCTATCCAGACAAAGGACCAAATCCATTGTTAGACCGAAAATGGAGCTGGAATTTAAGTGTAGCACGAAGCATCTCTTCTAATTTTTGTATTATGGAACAGCAATCAGGTCCTGGCGGCTGGGTAAATCGGATGGATATGCCGGCTCCAAAGCCGGGTCAGCTCAGGTTATGGACCTATCAATCTATTGCACACGGTGTTGACATGCTGCTCTATTTTAGGTGGCGTACAGCAGCCGTTGGAACTGAAATCTATTGGCATGGAATTCATAATTACGACAATCGTAAAAATCGCCGTGTTTTAGAAGCTGAACAAGTGGGGAAAGAATTGGAAATGATCGGGGAGGAGATCGTTGGCTCCAAATATCAAGCGGATGTAGCGATTGTTAAAGATTATGACAATGAATGGGATGGGGAGTTAGATCGGTGGTATGGTCCTTTCAATTCACAGAGTGAGATGGCCTGGTTTAAAGTCCTTCAACGACGACATATTCCTGTTGATGCATTATTCCTAACTAAAAGCTCCACAGTAGAGGACCTTTTAAAATATAAGCTGCTTGTTTACCCTCATTCAGCTGTTATGCCGGAGGAGAAGGCGAACTTACTAAAAGATTATGTTAATAGAGGCGGCAAGATTGTATTTGGCTGCAGGACAGGTTATAAGGATAATTCTGGTCATTGTTATTTAACACCAATGCCAGGGCCAGTTGCGGAGCTTTGTGGAGTGACCGTCGATGACTTTACGATGATTGGTCCTAACGAGGCACCACCGAAAATCTCAATTCTAGGTGTAGAAGAACATCAGGAAATTATAGCAGAATCTTTCAATGATATATTACATGTTGAATCAGATCAGACCGAGGTGCTGGGGACTTATAAAAATGCGTATTATGATGGACAGCCTGCACTTGTAAAAAATACTTTTGGGAATGGTGATGTCTACTATTACGGAGCTGTTTTTAACCAGGAGATCGTAAATCTTCTGGTAGATAGAATGCAGATTAATTCACCTGCTTCAGATTTACTAAAGCTTCCAGAAGATGTTGAACTCTCAATTCGAAAACATATGGATACTGAAAAGGCCCTAATTTATTTGCTAAACTATAGTAAAGATCCAAAAGAAATCACCTTGAAAAAACCTATAAAAGAAAAATTAACAGGGCAAACACTTAATGGGAACATAACTATGGAAGGCTATGGGGTTATGATACTTGAAGGGTAAGCAAGGGGACGGTTCTCTTGCTTTTTTTTTGTGGAAACAAAAGTTGAATTATTGAGGTTTCCAAGCTTACACCATTTGACAAAAGCTCAATTAATCAATAGTATCACTATTAATTCGAACTTCATTACAGGAGAGATTCAGATGAAAGTTTATGTAGATGCAGATGCCTGTCCGGTAAAGGATATTATTATTGCTGAAGGAAGGAATGCAAACATCCCTGTGATCCTAGTAACAAGCTTTTCCCATTTTTCCAATGTGGAACAACCATCAGGAGTAGAAACCATTTATGTGGATTCTGGTGCAGATGCTGCCGATTACCGAATTATGAAATTAGCAGAAACGGGAGATATTATTGTGACGCAAGATTATGGTCTTGCATCGCTAGGATTAGCAAAAAAATGTATAGTCCTTCATCATAAAGGATTTAGCTATACAAATGAAAACATTGATCAATTATTACAAACACGGTATTTAAGTGCAATGGCTCGAAAAAGCGGCAAGCGAACAAAGGGGCCCAAGCCTTTAACGGAAGAAGATCGGGAGCAATTTAGGAGACTTTTTAAACAAGTTATCTCCCGTTATGAATGAAGCAGAAAAGTAATCTATCGATTAATGAAGAGAAAAATTTTAAAAATTTAACAAGAAGAGGTAAAAGGTAGATGTGGATTGTGTAAAAGGAAATAAAAAAGGGAATTGGACGAATCCAATTCCCTTTTTGTGGTAACGTAATAATATTTGTAGAATTAGTTTCGAATCAGATAATCAAACGCACCTAATGCTGCGGTAGCACCAGAGCCCATCGAAATAATGATTTGCTTATACGGACTATTCGTACAGTCTCCTGCAGCAAACACTCCAGGGATGCTTGTTGCACCATGATTATCGACAACAATCTCACCCATGCGAGTACGTTCAAGTGTTCCTTCTAACCAATCCGTATTTGGTACAAGACCAATCTGTACAAACACACCTTGCAATTCAACGTGATGCTCTGCTCCTGTTTCACGGTCAATATAAGAAATGCCGTTTACCTTGTCAGTACCAGTAATTTCTTTTGTTTGAGCTTTCTTAATAACTGTCACGTTAGGAAGGCTGTTTAGACGGTCTTGAAGAACAGAATCGGCTTTCAATTCTGGCGCAAACTCAAGAACAGTTACGTGATTTACTATACCTGCAAGATCAATCGCTGCTTCAATACCGGAATTACCACCGCCAATAACAGCAACGTCTTTTCCGGCAAATAATGGACCATCACAATGAGGGCAGTAGGCTACACCTTTGTTCTTGAACTCTGCTTCGCCAGGGACACCAACATTACGCCAACGGGCACCTGTTGAAAGAATGACTGTTTTACTTTTTAAAATCGCACCGTTTTCGAGTTCGACAGCAATAAGGTCCTTTTTCTCTAAACGTTTCGCACGCTGTAAATTCATGACATCGACATTGTACTCTTTTACATGCTCTTCAAGACTTGCAGCAAGTTTAGGGCCTTCTGTATATTTCGTACCGATAAAGTTCTCAATGCCCAGGGTGTCCATGATCTGGCCGCCAAAACGTTCTGCCACAATACCCGTACGAATTCCTTTACGCGCCGCATAGATCGCTGCACTTGCACCAGCAGGGCCGCCCCCAATAACAAGTACATCAAATGGTTCCTTATCAGATAGCTCTGATGCATCTGAACCACTGCCCATCTTGGCGAGGATTTCCTCAAGTGTCATCCGGCCGCTGCCAAATGATTCTCCATTTAGGAATACAGTTGGTACGGCCATGATGCCTTTGCTTTCAACCTCTTCCTTAAACGCACCACCATCGATCATCGTATGTGTAATGTTAGGGTTCAGAGTGCTCATTACGTTTAGAGCTTGTACCACATCTGGACAGTTGTGGCAGGTTAAGCTGATGTAAGACTCAAAATGATATTCGCCTTTGATATTTTTGACTTGATCGATCAGCTTTTGATCCACCTTAGGAGCTCTTCCACTCACCTGCAACAGAGCTAAAACCAATGAAGTGAATTCGTGTCCAAGAGGAACACCTGCGAAAGTGATCCCAGTGTCTTCACCAATGCGGTTCACACTAAAGCTTGGAGTTCTTTCTAATTCAGTCTTCTCTACTTTAATGTGGGAAGACATGTTAGCTAATTCGTCTACTAAAGCTAGTGTGTCACGAGAAACGTCATCGGAAGCTGCGCTGACTTTAAGCAGTACATCGCCCTCCATCAATTGAAGATATTGGGCTAACTGTGCTTTTATATCTTTATCTAATATCATTAATCTCTCACTCCTTTAATTTTTCCTGCGAGTCAGTTGATAATTCTGTTAATAATAATAATTCTAATTCAATAATTATTATCATATAAAATTCATTATCAGTCAAGTGAAAAATACCTATAACTTTCGGCTTAAAAAGAAGAGTGATGCTGTAAGATTCAATATTGTCGTTTTCATTATGTACTGAAAAAGGGAATTGGAAGCTTCCAATTCCCTTAGAATGTTAAAAGTACTGCTTAGATTTTACCTACAAGGTCAAGGCTTGGCTTAAGTGTTTCTCCACCTTCTTGCCATTTAGCTGGGCAAACTTCACCTGGATTGTTACGAACATATTGTGCTGCTTTAATCTTGTTCACGATCGTGCTAGCGTCACGGCCGATGCCATCTGCATTGATTTCCATAGCTTGAACTTTACCGTCTGGGTCGATGATGAAAGTACCACGCTGTGCAAGACCTTCTTCTTCATCTAATACATCAAAGATGCGAGAAATCTTTTGATTAGGGTCACCAACCATAATGTATTCAATTTTGCTGATCGCTGGTGAGTGATCGTGCCATGCTTTGTGAGTGAAATGAGTATCTGTTGATACAGAGTAAACTTCTACACCAAGATCTTTTAATGTTGCGTATTGGTTTTGAAGATCTTCTAACTCAGTAGGGCATACGAATGTGAAATCTGCTGGATAAAAGCAAACAACATTCCATTTACCTTTGAAGTTTTGTTCAGATACAGTGATAAAATCACCGTTATGGTAAGCTTGTGCTGTAAATGCTTGTACTTCTTTTCCGATTAATGACATAATCAAAATTCCTCCTAGATATGATTTGATAGTTTTTGGTAAACTATAATAATTCTAATTCAATAAGTATTATCATATACAACTTATTGTATTGTCAAGTAGAATGACTCAACTTCTTTACTTTGTTAGTAATAGCAATACAGGAATGTTTATGAAGTTTGCTATAGTGGAATCACCAAATAAATTTCATTGTGATGAAATTTAATTAATCAATAAGATTCTCTATTATTCATTATAATTCTCATTTAGATTTTTGTCTGTTACTTTGAACTATCATTAATAAGATTCTCATTTGAGTATCCTCGTATTCCACATTGATTCTTATTCCACAAAATAACATTAAATATCCCCTAAGAATGAATAAACCTATATCAGTAAGGAATATTTCACCATTTAATGAAGAAAATAATTTTAAATGGGGGATATGGAATAAGCCATTTTTTCGAAAGCAAAACAATGATATGGCCTTACCTTACCTTACCTTACCTTACTTACCTCTCGATTGTAGTGTAGGTTTTCCCTCTTTGAGGATAGATTCCATCCGTTTGAAACCAATTCCAAGTTAGATCTGCGCTTTTTTTACCAATAATGCCGCTCATGATCATTCCTATTTCAATTAATTTATAAGGAAGGCCCCTTATATAATAAGTATGGTAACTCTTTTCCATAGTAATCTAGTAAACCGCGGTATCTCATCTCAAATTCAGAACTAATCGCCAAATTCTTCAAAAATTCCTGACGTTCATTGGGATTGGTGAAATGATGTATCCGCATTCGAACCTCGGGCTAGGTTTCTGTAGGACGAGGCTTGGTTTGACTTCTTTTTTTCATAAATCAACCTGCATTCATTTTTTTGAGGGTGTTGGAAATAACAAATGAGGTTAAGAGAGGGAATATGCTTTAACTACTCGTAAGTATAGAGCCTAAAGGAAGAGAAAAATGTTTATTTATGAAATATTTGTGAAATATGGAAAAATATTTGAGCGGTGAGAGTTTTATATCAATCGTGAAGTTTCTCATCCATAGGATTTGCAATATATAGATTTATTTAAATAAAGATTATCCATGCTATACTTGTGGAACGGATTGGCGTTCTGAAAGGAGGTAATTATTTTGAAGTATATGAAATCGCAAATGCAGCAGCTAATTAAGGATAATAAAGAATTGCATACACGTTTAAAAGAGTTGAAGGCAGAGCACGGTCTTGAAAAAAACAATGCTCTCAAGGCTTTATACCATTCAGAAGTGGCTGATGGAGGAAAGTACCAATTAGCTTACCAAGCTCTTGATCAACCCAAGAAGTAGTATAAATACTCCAAATTTTTACCCCATGTTAGAGGATCGATTGGTTCTCTTCCTTTACTCCTCCCCCGAGCAACTCTAGCTTCACGAAAAATTTTTCTATAATATTTAACCGACTGGAAAATTGGATTTACACCTGGAAAGAAAAAAGTAGGAAAAAATGAGTTAAAATAGTAGTTCTTCTTTAATTAGAAAACTTGGAAAAACTGTAATCAATGGAAGGTTTCATGGATAAGTTGTAGCTATTAGGTTTTGAACAAAAAAGAAGCTGGCGAAAAACAAGATGTTTTTCGCCAGTTCTTTACTGTTTAGACAACCCCTATTTTACAATCCTTTTTTCACTACCATAATAAAAGGAATACCTTATTTACTATGGCCAGCTGGGGTCCGCACGTTGATTGAATCCGTCAAAGTAATGTTGTCAGAAGAGTTGCCGACGTACACTTTGTACTCACCATCTAAAGTTTTCCAAGTATCAGCATTAGAATCCCAGATGGACAGCGGATGGTTACTTGCTGCTGGGTCAATCGTAATCGTCACACGTTTCTTTTCACCTGGTTTCAGCCAGACTTTTTCAAATCCAACAAGCCGTTTAGGCGGTTCGTTCGCAACTTTAGGCAGACCTAAGTATACTTGCGGTACTTCCGCACCAGCTGCTTTTCCGGTATTTTCGACAAAGAAGGATACCTGAATTTTCTTAGTCCCGTCGGTCGTCTTCGGCGTAACAACTAGTTTAGAGATATTAAAGTTTGTATAAGACAAACCATGACCAAATGCGAAAAGAGGTTTGATGTTTTTGGCATCGTACCATCGGTATCCCATCTCAAGTCCTTCAGAATAGTACACTTGCGGGATTTCTTTTCCAGTGCTATCGAGTATACCTTGATTAACGCCTGGATAGCGCTCTTCAGTGCTGGTTGGTGTGTCCGCTTTGGAAACTGGATAGGTCACTGGAAGCTTTCCGGATGGATTGGCAAGCCCAAATAACAAGTTAGCGACAACATTACCGTCCTCTTGACCTGGATTCCATGCTTCTAGGATAGATGGAACTTTGTTAACCCATGGCATAAGCACAGGGTCTCCGTCTTTAAGGACGAGAGCCGTTTTCTTGTTTGCTTCAGTAACAGCAGATATCATATCATCCTGGTTATCAGGCAGCGACAAGCTTGGGCGGTCACGGCCCTCGCTGGTTACAACTCCAGCCATTAGGATAACTACGTCTGCATTCTTCGCTGCAGCTATAGCTTCGTCAAGGTTGCTATTGTCTGCAGCTACTGTCACCTTGGTAATTGCTGCATCAGAACCTATCTTTTCTAAAGTGTTCTGAAGTCCCTGCAGAGGAGAAACGGTATATAGCGGACTTACCCGCGAACTGCCGCCTCCACCTGCAACGGCAGCGTCTACATAGGTCGACTTACCGATTAAGGCAATAGAATCAACAGATGGGTCGAGCGGAAGCAGGTTACCCTCATTCTTCAGCAATACAGCTGTCTGTTCTGCAATATCGCGCGCTTTCGAACCGTTCGTCTCTGCATCGATGGTACCGCGTACAATCGGACGGTCGAAAATTCCATATTTGAACATTTGGACATACCGGCGACTGAGAGCTTGGTCAACGGTATCCAAAGTTAAGCTGCCGTCAGCAAGCGCGGCCTTAATGTTAGCATTTGTGAAGAATCTAGCACTCTGCATTTCTAAATCCAATCCGGCGTTAAGCGCCGGAGCAGTCGAATGGGTGGCACCAAAGTCAGATTGAACGTACCCTTTGAATCCCCACTGATCGCGCAAAACGGTATTCAACAGATACTCGTTCTCACAGGCATAGGTTCCGCTTACACGATTGTAGGAGCACATAATTGAACCAACGTTGCCATCCTTTACTGACATTTCAAATGGGAGCAGATAAAGCTCATGAAGTACATTTTCGTCTATGTTAACGTTCACTGACATACGGTTTTGCTCTTGATCATTAAGTACATAGTGCTTCGACATGGCAATAATATCATTATCTTGGATACCCTTAATTTCTTTAGAGGCTAAAACACCAGCGAGATAAGGGTCTTCACCCATGTATTCGAAATTGCGGCCGTTCTCGCCCAGGCGTGCAAGATTCATGCCTGGTGCTTCGAGTTCGTGCAGCCCAAGCGTGCGGGCCTCACCACCCATTAGGTCTCCAAAAGCGTAGGCAAGACTGGGGTCAAAACTGGCTGCAAGTCCAATTGCAACAGGTAATGCAGTCGCCTTATCCTGCGGGCTGCAGTCACCGCCGCCTAGACCTACAGGACCATTGGTAATTCTAAACGTTGGGATCCCGAGTTCAGAGATTCCAGGAATGTGCCTGCCAGGGCTTCCGCATTCCACCAACTCCGGAATTACTCCGCGCATCCCGGCTAGCTGTTGGATTTTCTGGTCTAGCGTCATTGCATCGATAAGCAGTTCTGTTCGTTTTTCAGGCGAAAGCGACGTATCCATCCAAGGCTGCTGGGTTGAAACAGCGGCCTGTTCAGCGTTCGCCTGTGTTGGCTGTGCAGAAACTGCTCCGCCCGCTATGGCTGCGACAGCTACACTCGATAAAAGTGTAGACCACACAAGTTTCTTGAATTTTTTTCCTACTTTAATCACCTTACCAACCTCCCCTAAATTGAATTAATTCTTCTCTTTACTTACTTTTTCACCTCCGTACTACACTAATTTGAAAACGCTATCAAATTGTTGTCAACCTCATTATAATGAAACATCTGAAGAATGCATTTGTGGTATTTTTATGTTTTCTTGTAATCTTTTTATCTGTTTATTGGAAAAATTAAAAATGGTTATTTTGTAATAGGAAATATTTCTTATGTAAAATTTTTTAAGAGGTGCTAGAAGAGATCAAACCTTTATGCATTTTGACCGGAAATAAGGGGACGTTTCTCATGCTTCTTTTTTTAGGCTTCACCCCCCTTTTTATCCCCGTTAACGATATCACCTTGCGATTAAGTTGCATCTAGGTAAAGCATTATAAACATGAATAAATTAGAAGTGTGAAAAAGGAACTGGAGGTATCCATTTCCCTTTTGTTTTACAATTTCGGCATCACATTATAAACTATCTTCCTCTACTCCTCCCCCGAGCAACTTTAGTGATAAATTCATTTGCAAAATGGCCGAGGAATATAAGAGTTTTTCTAACTCCTATAAACCTTCGATGAGTAGGAAGGAAATATCTAATAAAACACTAGTAGATGAAATCAATGAACTGCTCGCAAAGACAATGTAAAACACCAAAGAATTATTGAAGAGATGTCTAATATCTAGGGGAAAGAGAATCCGACTTCTAATACCACACCTGTAGAAAGAGCTAATGATAATAAAAGGGACAAACTAAAAGAAGAGGTACTAGCCTACTATGTTAATGGTCAGCAAAATATTAATGGCAGCCAAAGGAAATGGAAGGAATTTGTCTTATATCGATTTAATCAGGTATACGAAAAAAAGTTAACAGTTCAAGATTTAATGGTTTTAATGAAAAATTCAGGATTTACCTTTAATCAACCCGAAAAAATTGTTTACTATCCTCTTAGAGATTATCTGATTTTTATAGGGGGAAAATCAAAGAAGCTATTGGATTTTATTTAAGGAAGAACAAATGGACGGACGGTTCTCTTGCAGACTTTTGAGCAAGAAAACCGTCCCATGTTATTCCTTCAAAATGGAAGTTCATCATCTGTAATAAAGGGCACTGGCTTCGATACTTCTAAATGATCTTCGTCATCACAAAATTCACCACATTTATCGCAGCTGATAAAAGAATCATTTAAATGATAATCAACATACCATGGGTGCATTCCTAAATGGCCCATATCATTTCCCACTCAACTTCTAACTTATAATTACATTAGGCACAGTAAAATTCTGCACTTCCGAAATCTTCTTTTTTCTTCTGTTTAGATTTTTTCTTCTTCTTCATTATTAAAGGAACTGTCGACCTTATCCGCGGTGAAAATGCTGTTAGATTTTCTTACGGAAAAGTTAACAGCATGTTTACAATGCTGTATAGTCGATTCATAGAAGTACCAAACGCTAATCAATTTGCTAATTCAAGGAGGTCTTTCAATGAAATTCCATACACATGATAAAGTCATTAGAAAAGGTCGTTTGGATGGAAATATCGGAGTGGTAATTCATCCTTGTTATTTGAAAACTGGTTTAGTGCTTGTACGGTTTGATCGAGGGGTATTCACCGCAAATGAACGGGACTTGGTTTTATTTCATTAAAAATAGAGCATCCGTAAAGGTGCTCTATTTTTAATGAGGGTAAGACTCTGTTAAAATAAAGATTTAAAACAATAAAATGCTAAATGTTAGATTTCCTTAGTGCACTAATTATTGACATACTAGCAGATTAATTGCTATGTGCATGCAGCTCCTAGATAGTTATACTATTGGGACAGCCTCCGATGTCTCAATAAATAACCACCGGCTCATAGGTGCTGAGATTATTATATACGGTTTTCATAATGCTTGGCGGAGTGTTGACACAGCCGTGCGATCCTGAAGTAAGATAGGCATTACTTGACCAATTGCCTCGCCAGCTGGCATCGTGGAACCCTTGGCCATCATTTGTAAAAGGAGCCCAATAATCAACATTGACCTGATAAGTGATTTTTCCGTTTTCTCGGCCTGTTAGTACGGAAGGTGTCTGTTTATAGAGAATATACCATACTCCAGGTGATGTATCATGTTGAGTACTATGTGTGCCGGTAACGACATTCGTTGTGACGACTAATTTTCCATTTTTGTAAATCCAAATGCGCTGCTCTGCAATCGAAACTTCAGCATACGTATCGCCAATACCATTGTTCGTGGTGTTATCATATCCGTAGCCTTCACCGTTCCAGCCATTTCCGTAAATATTAGAGGCGGTGACTGATTTTTCCCCATTTTCAAAGGCCTTCTTAATACTCCTTACCTCTTTATCTACATCTATGGCCCAGCCATAGCCTTTACCTTTAACTGATATCACCGAGCCTGAATGGGTCTTGAATGTGAAATCTTTATTTAATGTAGATTGGGAGTTGTTAATTTCAGCAACCTTATTCTTAATATCAACGGCATCATCAATCTTAATCTGCAAATCTTTTGAAATAGACGCATTTTTTATTAATTCTCTGGCGTTTAACGTAAAAACTTTATCCTGAACCTTATAATCGACGGTCTTTGCTAGGAATTCTTCCAACTTTTTCTGTTGATTTCTTATAAACTCGCTGTCTTCTTTAATTGGCTGTATGTATACTGGATTGAGCCGGATTTCACTAATATATTCGTGCTTGTCATAGTCCTTCAAAAGACTGGCGACATCATATTTCTCTCCGCTAATGCTGTTAGAGACAACTATTTTGCCTTGTTCCAAATGAACCGCCGCATCTTGTGGCGCTTTTAAACTCTGATTCATGGCTAACAGCTTTTCTTCCACCTGTTTTTTCAAGGTCTGATTTCGATAAAACTCCTGAGTGCTGGGCATTAATGAATAATCCTTAGCTTTTGAAGAAGGAAAAAAAGTCCATTGGTTCTTTAATAATTTTTTGATAGCGGGCAGATCTTTCTCCGTAAATCCCATCGTTGTATCTTTTCCATCTAAAATCTGTTGTTCTCCGACATAGACAACATTTTTAAATACGGTTGTTTTTAATTTATTAAGTGCCCTATCAGCCGTCATTCCACCGACTTTGATGTTATTAATGTTGATTTCTCGATTGAAGTGGTTTGCCTGATAGTAGCTGCCTGCTCCAATGATGAGTACGATAATAATGAGGGCGCTTGCTGTAATAAACCTCCAATTTGCATACCATTTAGTTGATTTTAGGCGTTGTTTCTCAATTTCTTGAATATTTACCGTGCTTTCCATAAAAATTCCCCCCATACCAGATCATCCAGCTGTTAGCATTTTAAGACTGTCATGTATTACCTATATTTTGAAATAGTAGTAAATTATACTAATATTCTACATAATGTCATGACCGAACATTGTCGTATTTTGTGCATAATTAAATTTTTAAATTATTTATATTCGTTGTGATTTCAAACTCAATGTTTGATTCATGTTCTCTGTGATTCCTAAGATTAATTGACAATTTCTTCGTTAAGGTTAATTTATGAAGTAAATTGTGAACATCCACGCCAAACCATCCCAAGATGTGTCCGTCTAATCTGGTAAACTCTCCAGTAACTGCCCACTTACAATTCATTTGTTACATATCGCTTTTGACCGTTTTGTAAAAAATTACTAAAAATGGTCTTTCCTTTTGGAAGGCATTGGAATATAATCAAACTGTACTACGAATAGTAGTACACTTAGTACAGATTGGGGGCACCCCGTAATGTTTGAACTAGACATAAGGAGCCGAAAGCCGATTTATGAACAGCTGGTGGATAAAATGAAGGAGCTAATCATCAATGAAGTATTAAAACCGGATGAACAGCTGCCATCAGTAAGAACATTAGCTACCGAACTCACGATCAATCCGAATACGATTCAAAAGGCATATCGAGAATTAGAAATCCAAGGATTTATCTACTCCATTAAAGGAAAAGGCAGCTTCGTCCATCCAAACAATCAAATAAAGGACTTAAAGAAAATAGAGGCTGTAAGTAAGCAACTTGAAAAACTTGTCTTAGAAGCTTTATATCTGGGAATCCCAGCGAGTGACATCATCAAATTAATTCATGACCTGGACAAAGCAAAAGGGGGAGGCGAAAGCAATGATTGAAATGAAAGGTGTTAACAAGAAATTTGGCCGTTTCACAGCGCTGGAAAAAGTCAATCTATCCATCAACAAAGGCTCCATTTACGGTCTTATCGGATCAAATGGCGCCGGGAAAACCACACTTATTAAACTGCTGGCAGGGATATATCGCCAGGATCGCGGAGAAGTAACCATTAACGGTGAAAGTGTATTTGAAAATATCAGTCTAAAGCAAAAAGTCTTTTACATACCTGATCAGCCCCATTTTTTCTCGCAATATACAACAAAGCAGATGGCCCGTTTTTATAAAAGCTGCTACCCAACCTGGGCGGAAGAACGGTTTCAGAAGCTGGCCGAGCTTTTTGATTTGAATGTGAATAAAAAAATCCATACCTTCTCAAAGGGGTGGCAAAGACAGATTGCCTTCATTCTCGCCCTTTCTGCCAATCCGGAGGTTCTAATTTTGGATGAGCCATTGGATGGCCTCGACCCTGTTGTCCGGAAAAAAGTCAAAAATCTGTTGATTCATGATGTCGCCGAAAGAGAAATGACCATTCTAATATCATCACATAATCTGCGTGAGATTGAAGACATTTGCGATCATATCGGGATTATCCATAAAGGCACACTCTTAATCGAAAAAGAATTGGATAATCTGAAAGCCGATATTCATAAAATACAGGTTGCCTATAAAAATGGTACTCCTCCAGACAAGCTGCTATTAAATCTCAATCCTCTTCATACAGAAAAAAGAGGTAGTGTGTTCCTATTCATTGTCAGAGGCGATGAGGAAGCAATAGAGAGACAAATTCTTCAGACAAACCCTGTCATTTTTGACTTGCTGCCTCTTACGCTTGAGGAGATCTTTATATATGAAATGGGGGATATCGGTTATGCCATCAAGAATGTCTTGGTTTAATAAAGAAATACTGCTTCAAATTGGACGAAGTACTGGCTGGGTTTCGATTGTTTACTTTCTAGGCTTGTTATTTACTCTGCCAATACAATTATTAATGATTTATTCTGACGAAACCAAAAGTTATTATCCAGAACCTAACAATCTTTTTCTTGTTAATTTTACCTTTCAAATTGGACTAATTGTTATTGTCCCAGTTATCCTGGCGGTTTTCTTATTTCGCTTTCTACATGTAAAACAAGCATCAGACCTTATGCATAGTCTTCCGCTTAAAAGGGAAAGGATTTTTCATCAATATGCTTTGACCGGGATGGTATTTTTAATCCTGCCTGTTTCAGTAATTACATTCATCATCCTTCTTATCCATAACACTCTAGACTTCAGTAACTTGTTCAGTGTAAAGGATATATTCTACTGGGCTGGCTCGACTTCGGTCATCACGTTGCTTTTATACACAGCCGCTTTGTTTATTGCCATGATGACAGGAATGTCAATTGTCCAGGCAGTTCTAGCCTATGTTTTTCTCCTTTTCCCAATTGGGATTACGATGTTGGTGTTTTTTAATTTAAAAATAGTACTCTATGGATTTCCAGGCGATTATTTTCTAAATCGACAGCTTGAAAAATTGTCTCCCATTACGTATGCGGCTGTCCTCGACAGCAGAAAGTTTCAATGGAATGACGGGATGGTTTACATACTCTTAATCATCGTGCTCTATGGGCTTTCAATATTTTTTTATAAAAAAAGAAATCTAGAAGCAGCGTCAGAGGCGATTGCCTTTCCAAAAATACGTTCCGTTTTTAAATATGGGATTACATTTTGTATGATGCTGCTTGGCGGTTCGTACTTTCAGGAAGTTTCCTATGGAAGCTTTAGCTGGACCATTTTCGGTTATGTCATCGGGGCTGTGATAGGCTTTTTAGGAGCTGAAATGATTTTAAGAAAAACTTGGCGGGTTTTCGGACGTATTAAAGGTTTAATCGTTTATTTAGCAGTTACCGCTGTCCTTGTTATAGGAGTTCACATTCTAGGATTCTATGAAAATAAAGTTCCTGAAGAAGAACAAATCAAAACCGTCCTGTTCTCCAATCAATTCGGTTTTTATACAAATGATGAAATTTATGGAGATTACTATAGACCACTGCCGATGAAGGAAAAAGCAAATATTGAGGCCGTCCGCAGGCTTCACCAGCAGCTTCTTTCAGATAAAAAAGTTAATCAGCAAAAGGAAAACTATCAATCTGTGAATTTCTATATTCAATATGAATTGAAAAATGGGAGCAAAGTGACAAGGGAATACAGTGTCAATGAACGTCTTTATGAAGATTTTTTCAAACCAATCTATGAATCAAAGGAATATAAGCTATCCTCAAATGAGATTTTTAAATTAAAGCAAAATAAAATTAAAACCCTCACTATTGGGGGAAACGGGCCTGTTTCTCGGGGAGTTACCTTGTCTAATTCCAACGATATAAAAGAAGTGATTGGGGCTTTAAGGAAAGATGTACTGGCTGAATCATATGAAGATAGCCGTTACTTCAAGGGCTCAACGATTGAAGTTTATCTAGGTAATGACCACTTTCTGAGCTTTGAATTTAAGCCCATCTATCATCATTTGACTGAATGGCTAATGCAAAAGGAATTGCTGAAAGACGCAAAGCCAAGCTCCGATGATGTTACTCATGTACTTGTAGCCAAAGGTGGAACTGAAAATCCGAAAGATATCGAAATAATTAAAAGTGACATAGAAAAAAGCAAAGATACTATGGATGTAACCAATAAGGGTCAAATAGAACAAATGCTAAATAACGCAAGTGCAGACTCAAATCATGAATACATGGCTGTCTTTTATTTCGGCTCTGCCCATTATTACGAAGTCATGTTTTTTGATGAAAAGCATGCTCCGGATTTCATTAAGGATCATTTTATGTAGGATGGTGGGGAATTGAGAACGATTGATTTTAATCAAGTATATTCTGAGTACGCAAATCGTCTGCTCCATATTGCCTTTAGGTACACTCATGACAGGCTTTGGGCCGAGGATATCGTTCAGGAAGCGTTTCTAAAAATATTTAAAAAAATGGATACAATCGAAGATACCAATAAATTAGGTGCCTGGTTGTCTACCGTTACAGCCAGGACTGCCATAGACTTTTTAAGATCAGAAAAAAGAAATAGATGGATGCTTGTTGACTCTGCCCAAATGGAACCATTGTTGAGTCATGGGGTAACTAGGATGACCACTGAGGAAGCGGTTGCCCTACGCCTTTTTCAAAAAGATGTGGACAGGTCAATGGAGAGTTTATCTAAGGAATTCCAAGAAGTTCTGACCCTTAAAGTAAAATATGGTCTAAAGGAAAACGAAATCGCACGCCTGCTCGGTTTGAAATCAGCTACTGTTAAGACACGGCTATATCGGGCAAGAAAACAACTAAAACAGGCCTTTGCATAAAAGGAAACAGCATTAAAAACAATTTGATCTCCAATAAACAATATGGCACATCCATACATGGGTTGTGCCTCTTTTTCGCAGTTTTTAAAGGCTATAAATCCATTAAGGTCAAATAAAAAAATCCTCAACTCAAATCTTGACGAGAGGATCTTTTTATTTACCATGAAATATAGTACAATTTCCACAAGCATCCAATAAATAACAGTACAAACTTAATGGTGAGATAAGTCAGGAGAATACCATGGAATCGGTAGAAAAGAAACTAATCGTAAACTCGGAAAAGGGTAATTTGTTAAGAGAGTTAGTCAAATCAATGAGCGAGTGTAAGCGGTTCTATTTTAGCGTCGCATTTATAAATTTTAGCGGCCTTCAACTCCTCCTTGATCCTTTAAAAGAAGCAGAGAAAAAAGGGATTAAAGGTAGAATCATCACATCTACTTATCTTAATTTTACAGATGCAAAGGCACTAGAAAAAATGAAAGAGTTTAAGAATGTAGATTTAAAGGTGTTTGTTACTGACAAAGAAATTGGTTTCCACACCAAAGCATACATATTCGAGTATAGAGATAGCTATAAGGTGATTATTGGTTCATCAAATATTACTCAAAGCGCTTTAAAAAGCAATATTGAGTGGAATGTTGAAATTATCACTAAAGAGAATGGCCGTTTTATACAGGATGTTTTAAAGGAATATGATTACCTTTGGAATATGAGTGAGAATGCCGATGAGGATTTTATTAAGAGATATGAGGATTTCCTTAAGAGCTTTAAGAGCACTCAGATCACGCATCAAATGATTTATGAAAATAAACAATATATTGTACCAAATAGAATGCAAAAGCGAGCTACCGAAAATCTCGAAAGACTAAGAAGCTTTGGCGAAACGAAAGCACTTGTCATTGCAGCAACCGGTACAGGAAAAACGTACATGTCGGCATTCGATGTGAAGAGTTATAAACCTAAGAAATTACTTTTTATCGTACATAGAGAAGAGATCTTAAAGAAAGCGAAGGATACTTTCGAAATGCTATTACCGAATGAGGGTCTTTCTTTTGGCCTACTAACCGGTAATCATAAGCAAAAAAATGTGGATTATGTATTTGCCACCATACAAACTATTTCCAAGTGTTTTCATGAATTTGAAAGGGAAGAGTTTGAATATCTGATTATTGATGAAGCTCATCATGCGACAAGTCCAACTTACCAAACTGTTCTTAATTACTTTGAGCCAAAGTTTACCCTAGGGATGACCGCAACCCCAGAACGTAGTGATGGCTATAATGTGTTTGATCTCTTTGATAATAATGTAGCACTCGAGGTACGTTTACATGAGGCATTGGAGGATGAGTTGGTTATTCCGTTTCATTATTTTGGAATAACGGATATTGAAGGCATCGATTTAAGTGATGTAGATATTGATGATATCACGGAAATCACCAAGAGGTTAAAGGTTAATGAACGGGTTGATTTTATTATTGAGAAAATGGATTTCTATGGACATGATGGTGAGAAACGAAAAGGGTTAGGTTTTTGCATAAGCATAGAGCATGCACAGTATATGGCAAGTGAGTTTAAAAAGAAGGGCTATAATAGTGTTTGTTTATATGGTGCCGATTCATCTGATACACGTGAACGGTATATTAACAGTTTAGAAAGTGATCATGATGATTTAGAATTTATTTTTACCGTTGATATTTTTAATGAGGGTGTCGATATTCCTTCTGTTAATACTGTTTTAATGCTGAGACCCACCAACTCTCCTATTGTGTTTATTCAACAATTAGGAAGAGGATTACGTAAGTATGCTAATAAAGAGTTCTTAACGGTCCTTGACTTCATAGGGAACCATAATAAAACGTTTTTGATTGCTTTAGCACTAAATGGAAGCCGGTATTATGATAAGGAAAGCTTAAAAGTAGCTGTTGCAACTGGTTTTGCGAATATTCCAGGGTGTACTCATATACAAATGGATAAGATTTCTGAGGAAAGGATTTTAACTCAGATTGATAAGGAAAACTTCAATTCCATGAAGTATTTAAAGGAAGAGTATTTTGAATTTAAAAAGCTAAATCAGGGTCGAATTCCAATATTGTTAATGGATTATATGAAATATGATGGAGCACCTGATCCAGTTAAATTCATTGATCGAGAAAAAACATACTTACAGTTCGTGGCCAAAGTTGAAAAGGATGACTATTTAAAGAAGCTTTTACAAAATGAAGATTTTGAAGGGACATTAAAGGAACTATCAAGTAAACTTTCGATTAAAAGGATTTATGAGTTTGTTATCATAAGGTATTTGTTAGACCACGAGGAGATAAATTTAGATATCGCTAAACATCAAATCCTAAAAATGGTTAGTAATGTTGATGATGATAGTGTTTTTCATGCTTTTGAATGCTTAAATCAAAACTATTATGACAGTGTCCAGATTAAGAATAAGCCGAAGTTAGTTCATTATATCAATGGGAAACTCATTAAAACGCCACTTTTTAAAGCGGTATTAGAAAATGAGGATTACAGAAGGTTTATTGAAGATATCATCACTTATGGGATTTTCCGGTACGAAAAGGAATTCAAAGCGGACTACTACAGTGTCCCACACTTTAAATTATTTGAGCAATACCAAATGGTGGATGCAGCTTTGTTATCGAATTATCGTAAAATCCATAGTTCCTTTAGGGGTTCAGGGCTTCTTACGAATGGGAATAATTATTTCTTATTTATCGATCTCCATAAGGAAGAGGATATTAAGGAAACTATTAATTATAAGGATAAATTTATCGATGAGCGTTATTTTCAATGGCAAACTCCAAATAGTACTTCCCAAGATACAGAGAGAGGGCAAAATATTATTTATAATGAACGTCAGGGAATCAATCTTCATCTATTTGTAAGAAAGTACAGAGAAATCGACGGAAAGAATGAGCCTTTCATTTATATTGGAAAAGGGAATACAGTTAAATTTGAAGGTGAAAAGCCAATCACTGTAATACTAAAATTAGAAAACGAAATTCCTTCAACTTTATTTACGGAATTTACAAAAAAAGTATAGTCTTCTCATTGTGAGAAGACTATTTTTCTTGAATTAGTTGTTCCACCGCAGGAATATCAGCTGGGGCCCATTTTAGTGACTCAAGGTTTTCTCTTTTTAGCCAAATTAGCTTAGAATGTTCACTTTTTGTGGGAATTCCTTCAACCACTCTACACTTGATAGAGATTAAATTAATAATAAATGTTTCATATTCATGGGTGTTGTCATTAAATACTTCTTTAAATGTCTCAATCTTACAGTTTAACTCTTCAGTAATTTCTCTTTCTAAGGCGGAATAAATATCTTCGTTTACTTCTACCTTTCCACCTGGAAACTCCCACATATTTGGAATAGACATTTCAGGAGATCTTAGTGCACATAAAATTTCTTGCTTTTCGTTTTCAATAATTGCTGCAACTACTTTAACTAGCTTCTTCATGATAGCCCCCTACAAGGTGATATGTTAGTGATAATGATATCATCTTTTATTACAAAATTCTCGTTAAGGATAGTTAAAAGGGAGAATCGCATCGGTAAAAGAGTAGTACGTCTAAAACCTTTTGGACGTTTCAAGACGCTAAATGAGGCTGCTAAAGGCTAAAGAATATTTACATATCACAAATTAAAAAAGAAGTAATGTGATTACATTTATTGTAATAAAAAAATCCCCTCTTTATCAAAATCCATACTTTCTGCACAATTTTATAGTAGGATATGTTTTGTATCAAAGTTTAGGAGGGTTCATATGAAAAGAAAAAAATGGTTGATTGGTGTTTTTTCCTTAGTATTAATGTTAATGTTAGCAGCGTGTTCTAACAACAGTAATGATAACATTACTGACAAAAGTTCAAAGACGGACCATGAAAATATGAAGATGGACGATAATAAAAATATGGATATGGGTGATATGAATCATTCTGGTTCAGGTGAAGTTCCTGAAGGACTAAAAGCAGCTGAAAATCCAACCTATAAAGTAGGAAGCCAAGCAATCATAAAGGCAGATCATATGGAAGGTATGAATGGTGCTGAGGCGACGATTGTAGGTGCATATGATACAATTGCTTACGCTGTTACCTATACACCGACTACAGGGGGAGAACCGGTAAAAAATCATAAATGGGTGATTCAAGAAGAAATTAAAGATGCTGGTGATCAAGCATTAGAACCTGGAACAAAGGTTACCTTAGAAGCAGACCACATGAAGGGTATGAAAGGAGCAACTGGAACCATTGATTCAGCTGAAAAAACAACAGTATATATGGTTGATTACACTCCTACAACTGGTGGAGAAAAGGTGACAAACCACCAATGGGTAACAGAAAGTGAACTTTCTGCTAAATAATCAGAAACGCATAAAAATATGAATAAGATAAATTAGAGGTTAAAGGGATTGAGTTGCAATCCCTTTTTATTTGCGAACAATTGCAATCAATAATTATCATTCTCCACAATTTCTATATTTTTTTATGTTAACCTATTTCTATTAAAATAGTGATGTAAGGTGATTTTATGTACAATTTACTAAGCCAAATAAGTGCAGTATTAAGCAAACCATTTTTTAATATGGCAAATAGCTTAGAATCCTGGCCCATTGTCTTTGCATTAATTTTGGGATTAGTAGGAGCACTGGCACCTTGTCAGCTTACAGGAAATATTAGTGCATTAACCCTTTTTATGGCAACCGCTCTATACAAAGGAAAATTGCTTGGAGGGATGTCACATATTTCACACTAGGAAAAGTAGTAGCTTTTTCATTATTAGGTGTTTTGGTATGGATGCTAGGAAGAGGATTTGAACAAGATCTACCTTTATATTTTCCTTGGCTTCGAAAAATAATGGGGCCTTTATTAAACTTTGTTGGTTTGTTTATGTTGGGGATTATCAAATTAAAGGGATCATTTAATTTATTAAAGCTTTCGAAAGAATACAAGCATGAAAGTTCATTTGCTTCTTTTATGTTAGGACTTAGTTTTTCACTTGCATTCTGTCCAACTATGTTTGTCCTATTTTTTGTGACCTTAATGCCAGTAGTACTTGCTGGTCCATACGGTTTTATTCTGCCTCCTGCTTTTGCTCTGGGAACAGCCATTCCATTATTGGTTGTGATTTTCGTTATTTGGTACCTTGGTGGAAGTGGAGTAATTATGAAAAAGGGAAGAAAATTGGGTATGGTTATTCAACGAATTTCCGGTGTCCTGATGCTACTCTTAGGAATCTTTGATATGGTAACTTACTGGTCCTTATAGAGGAAAAAAAGAGATTGATCATCGCCTATAAAAATTAAAAAGAAGGAGGGTATCCTTCATTTTTAATTAGTTTATGCTATTTTTAATGTTTTAAGCTAATTGTAAAGCTTGTTCCATGTCCCACTTGGCTTTCAACAGAAATTTCTCCTCCGTGAGCTTCAACTATTTGTTTAACAATAGAAAGGCCTAATCCAAACCCGCCGGTAACTCTTGAGCGGGATTTTTCCACTCTATATAAACGGTCAAAGATATAAGGAAGATATTCTTGCGGAATGCCTATTCCCTGGTCCTTTATTGTAATTTCAATTGTTTCATTCGCCTCACTTACGCTTAAATACGTGGTCGTATTCTCTTTTGAATATTTAAGACTGTTATCTAACAAATTTAATATTACTTGTTCAAAGCGGGATGGGTCTATATTCAAATCAATAGTTTGGTAACAGACTAGCTTTAGTGCTACTCCCTTATTTTTAAAGGCAGGTAAAACCTTTTGATAAATCGATTTTAAATAGACACATAAATCGACTTTTTCTTTAAAAATTGAAAACGTATTTTGGTCCAATTTTGCCAGATCAAATAATTCTTTAAGTAATTCGCTCACACGTTGAGATTCCTCACGGATAATATCGAGGTACTTAAATCTATCAGCTTCATCAAGGTCCTTCCTTTTAGCTATATCAGCATACCCATTAATATAAGTTAAGGGAGTTCGAAGTTCATGAGAAATACTGGCCAAAAATTCATTTCTCTCTTGTTTTAAATAGTTTAAGTCATTTGCCAGCGTCTGTATCGATTGGGACAATTCACCAAGCTCATCTTTAGAAGGAGGTGGAAGTGTTACGGAAAAATCCCCTTTACTCAGCTTTTTGGTTGCTTCTTTCATTGAAATAAGGGGCTTTGTTAGTGCTTTGGATAAAAAGAAAACAGTAATTAACATAAAAATAAGGATTAATAATGAGGCCAAAAGAAAATGTTTATTCAATTGCGAGATTAACTTTTGAACCTCATCCGTTTTTCTAAACATATACACGTAACCAGCTTTTTTTTCATCCTTATTATTAAATGCAGTAATGGTTGCAATATATTTTTCGTTTTGCCAATCTGGTTGAAGAATTCTACCACTTCTAGGAAGGTTATTGATACGTTTATTTAATAAGCCCTCCATGTTTTTATTGATTTTAGTTGAAGAAGCCAAAATTTCTCCTTTGGTATTTGTAATCACCACTTCAGTATCTGTCTGCGATTCCATTAGACTAATGTGATGAAGGGTTGCGGAATCTGAATTAATTTCTAATACAGCACGGTGACTATTGCCTCTTGCTTGAAGTGCTTGCAGTTCCTGATGAACTTGTGAGTGTACTAATTTATCATGTAAGAAAATCATAGAAAAGGATTCGATAAAAACTATACTAATAAAAAACCATAAACCTAATTTAATGGATATTTTCATGCCGTACACCTCAATTTACCTGTTCTTTTCAGGATCTTCCTTTACCCATTTGTATCCAATCCCCCAAACTGTAAAAAGGTGGTTATCTATAGGGAATCCTGCATTCCTTAACTTTTCACGTAAATTCCTAATATGGGAATCAATCGTTCGATCATCTATTTGCGACTGGAGCCCCCATATAGATGACAATAAATGTTCACGAGAGTAAACTTTTCGAGGGTTTTTTAGAAACAAACCAATTAAAGCAAATTCTTTCGGTGTGACCGAAATGACTTGGCCTTTATATTTTAATTCCATAGATTCCTGATTCCATTCTAGGCCATTGAAAACAAGAAAATGCTGATTTTCTGTTGAAGTTCTCGTTCTTCTTAGCAATGCCTCGATTCTGGCTAATAACTCCTCTTCATTAAAAGGTTTTGTCACATAATCGTCAGCCCCAAATTTTAGACCCTTTATGATGTCTGGCGTTTCACTCCTGGCTGTCAGCATAATAATGGGGACATCTGAAAACTCTCTTATTTTTTGGCAGGTTGTCCAACCATCCATTTCTGGCATCATAATATCCAAGATTACCAAATCAATTTTTTCTTTTTCAAAATAAGTCAGAGCGACTTTTGTTGAGGTAGCTTTAACACATTTATAACCGTGAGGAGCTATGTAAAGACCTAAAAGGTCAAGCATTCGAGTTTCATCATCGACAAGTAAAATTGTTTTCATATCGCCACCACCGTATCAAAGTTATACCTTAATAATAGAAGAAGATTTTGAAGAAACTTTGCAGATTTAATAGTTTTCCAAATTTCTTAACAAATTCCACCAAAAAATGATAGGTTAATAATATCTGCTAAAGTTAATATTGTAAAAAGTTTGTTTCTAGATAGAATAACTATTTTGAACAATCACAAGAACTTATGAATAAATTGTGAAAGTCGGATACAAAAATAAAAAAATTTCAATAACGCCTATTTACATAGGATAGGGGGGTATGGTAAATTTAAATCAAAGGAGAGATGGTAATGAATAATCACGATCCTGTTAACCTGAATCATTCTAATGAACACTGTGCTCCTTTAACGTCGGAACGAAAAAGTCATCATTCAGATAAAACGAAGCAAAATCTTGTTTCAAGATTAAATAGAGTTGAGGGACAGATTCGTGGTATTAAAGGTCTTATTGAAAAAGACACCTATTGTGATGATGTTATTACGCAAATTGCAGCCACCCAAGCAGCTTTAAATAGTGTTGCGAAAGTTCTTTTGGAAGGCCATATGAAAAGTTGTGTGCTCGAAAGAATTCAAGAGGGCGACCATGAAGTTGTGGATGAACTGCTAACTACTATACAAAGACTAATAAAAAAATAAATGAGAGGGAGTTTTAAAATGGAAAAGGTAACATTAAATGTTCAAGGCATGTCTTGCGGTCATTGTGTGAAAGCAGTAGAAGGAAGTGTTGGTGCACTAAACGGTGTTAGCTCCGTAAAAGTTGACTTAAAAGCAGCTAAAGTGGATGTTGAGTTTAATAACCAAGAGGTTTCATTAGATAAGATTAAAGAAACCATCGATGATCAAGGATACGACGTGAAATAAATATTGAAAGAGACGTGCTAGTAATAGCACGTTCTTTTCGCAAAAAAATATACCTCTATAGGGTATAAGGAGTTGGCTTTTATGAGTCAAAATGTAAAAGAAACTAATTTACAAATCTCAGGTATGACCTGTGCAGCCTGTGCGATAAGAATTGAAAAGGGTCTTAATAAATTAGAAGGCGTGGAAGAAGCAAATGTTAATCTTGCTTTAGAGCGATCAAATGTTAAATATAATCCAGAAAAAATAAATATTGAAGAAATTGAAAAAAAGATTAAAGATCTTGGTTATGATGTTGTTAATGAAAAAACGGAATTTGACATAACCGGTATGACCTGTGCTGCCTGTGCTACACGAATAGAAAAGGGTTTAACTAAATTAAATGGTGTCGTAAAAGCAAATGTCAATTTGGCACTTGAAAAAGCGACTGTAGAGTATAACAGTGCGGTTCTAAACCCAAGTGAAATTATTAAAAAGGTAGAAACCCTTGGTTACGGTGCTCAAATAAAGGAAGATGCTAAAGAAACAAGTGATCATCGACAAAAGGAAATTGAAAAACAAACAGGGAAGTTTATCTTTTCGGCTATCCTTTCATTTCCGCTTTTATGGGCAATGGTCGGGCACTTTTCCTTCACCTCATTTATTTGGGTCCCAAAGATGTTTATGAATCCATGGGTACAGTTTGCCCTTGCTACCCCGGTTCAGTTTTTCATAGGTAAGCAGTTTTATGTTGGAGCCTATAAGGCATTAAAAAATAAAAGTGCTAATATGGATGTCCTCGTTGCTATAGGTACGTCTGCAGCTTATTTTTACAGTTTATATTTATCACTGCTGTCTATTGGAAATATGACTCATTCCGTTGAACTTTACTATGAGACTAGTTCCATTCTTATTACGCTGATTATTCTTGGAAAGCTTTTTGAAGCAAAGGCGAAAGGAAGGTCATCAGAGGCGATTAAAAAACTGATGGGTCTCCAAGCAAAGACAGCGATTGTTGAAAGAGATGGAGCAGAGCAAGAAATCCCCATTGAAAAAGTAATCGTTGGCGATATTGTTCATATTAAACCCGGTGACAAGATACCGGTAGACGGCAAGATATTGGAAGGTCGTTCGGCCATTGATGAATCAATGCTTACAGGAGAGAGTGTCCCGGTTGATAAGACCATTGGGGATGAGGTAATCGGATCTACGATCAATAAAAACGGATTTTTATTAATTGAGGCAACAAAAGTAGGCAGAGATACTGTTTTAGCTCAGATTATAAAAGTAGTAGAAGAAGCGCAGGGCTCTAAGGCACCGATACAACGTCTTGCGGACAAGATTTCCGGTGTGTTTGTTCCGATTGTTGTTGCCCTAGCTGTAGTAGCTTTTATCGTTTGGTATGTTTGGGTGTCTCCTGGCGATTTTGCGGAAGCACTAGAAAAATTGATAGCAGTTCTAGTTATTGCTTGTCCTTGTGCATTGGGATTAGCAACGCCAACGTCTATAATGGCGGGTTCAGGTCGTGCAGCGGAATATGGAATTTTGTTTAAGGGTGGAGAGCATTTGGAAATGACCCATAAAATTTCTACGGTTGTATTAGATAAAACAGGTACTGTTACAAACGGAACACCTGTTTTAACAGATGTATTCACTGCCTCAACTCTAACAGAAGATGAATTTTTATCATTTGTTGGATCCGCTGAAAAACAATCAGAACATCCACTAGCAAAAGCAATTGTTCAAGGAATTAAGGATAAGGGGATTTCTTTAAAGGAAGTTAAGGATTTCGAGGCGATACCCGGATTTGGTATCAAAGCAAAAGTCGATGGAAAAGAACTATTAATTGGTACTAGAAAATTAATGAATAAATACAATGTTGCTGTAGAAAATGGTTATGATCAAATGAATGATTTAGAAAAGGTTGGTAAAACAGCAATGCTCGTCGCTATCGACTACCAATACGCTGGGATGGTAGCTGTAGCGGATACGATTAAAGAAACGTCCAAATTAGCCATAAGTCGCCTCAAAGATATAAGAATAGAAGTAATTATGATTACTGGGGATAATAAACAGACTGCTCAAGCTATAGCCTCACAAGTAGGTATAAAAAAGGTTATTGCTGAAGTTCTTCCTGAAGGAAAGGCCGATGAAATAAAGAAATTGCAGGCTGAAGGGAAGAAAGTTGCAATGGTTGGTGATGGAATCAACGATGCTCCAGCCCTTGCGGTTGCAGATATCGGAATGGCTATTGGAACTGGTACCGATGTTGCAATGGAAGCAGCCGATATCACCCTTATTCGTGGAGATTTAAATAGTATTGCCGATGCGATTTTTATGAGTAAAAAGACCATTCGTAATATTAAGCAGAATTTGTTCTGGGCCCTTGCCTATAATACCCTTGGTATTCCTGTTGCTGCTCTTGGATTCCTGGCACCTTGGTTAGCAGGGGCAGCAATGGCATTCAGTTCAGTATCGGTTGTTCTTAATGCGTTACGTTTACAAAAAGTAAAATTGTAGAGGTGAGCATCATGTGGAAAAAGTGGGCACTTTTAGCTAGCGCTTATTTAATAATAGTAATGGTTGGCTATGGAGTTTATGTATTTATAGCGGGATCTGATTCTAATCCTACTCATCAACAGCAAATGAATATAAAAGGGCATTAACCATCAAGTGAACTTCCCAATTCGTAAAATTAAAGTAATCGTTAAAGCCGTTATCCTTGTGGGTTACGGTTTTTTTGTTAGCAGATAGTCGAAAATTTTTTTTATTTCAAAGCTTATAAAACAGGCTTTGTCCAAACTGTGAATGTATAGATGTTATTCGACATTTTACACATTTTCTTCAACCTTTCTGCTAAGTTTCTGCATACTTTTTCATTATATTTAGTGTATTAGAAATATAAAGGAGAGGTAAACATGAACATGACGCATTATATGGGGTTACTAGCAGATAATCAGCCTTGGAATTTATTGATTTTTATGGCGGTTCCAGTTATTTGTGCCGAGATTTTGGCGATTACGGAAATTGCTATTTTATTCACAAGGAAATTAGACGGTGTGTTGAAAAAATTAAATAAAGTAACCGGTATTTTTGCGGGGATCTATTTTACAGGTATTTTCATTTACTTAATGAAAACGGCCTATATTCCGCTCACAGTAAACGGTGAATGGAAAGGATGGATTGACGTTGTTGCTGTAACTTTTTATCTGCTCGGGATCGTTCCATTCTTAGGAATGGCATTACTTGATTTAGGGCTAATTTTTAGACACAAAACAGAAGAAGAAAAGCTGAAAATCCATGCAGTTTTTGTTAGTATCTTCTTAATTGTAGCGCACATTGCCATGATCTTCGGAATGATTGATCCTTCCCTAATATCAGGTTCTTCAGCCGGCCATGATATGATGAATATGTAATTTAAAAGGAGGCTGTTTGTAGTCTCCTTTTGTTTATCCTGGTTTCTTTGCCCATTTGATTCATGCTACTACACTGAAAGAGCCTAAGAGCAGCCTCCGATATGCGTTGACATTTCTAGGCAGTATCAAGATGTTCCTCGTTAAAAAGCTTAAGGCTTGTAAGTATACTAATGAATAAGAAAGGCTTACTGCCAGTAAGCCTACTACTGATTGAATATATGAACCTACGATTTGAGTTTAATTCCTGCAAAAATAAATCCTGCCCCAGTAAATAATGCCCCAAGGACCTCGATGATCGCCTGGTAATCACCCGCCACACTGGCTGCCGCAAACACAATCGTGCCAATGAGCAGCAGGTAGCCTGTATAGGTTGGCATCAATTTTCCTCGTATAATCGAAATACCTAAAAGAATCATCCCTATTACAAACAAAAGCGGTCCAAACGTTTGGATTGGTTCGTTTACAGGTGTGGTGAAGACCGGACTTGCTTTTTCCATGGAAGCCTCCACCATTTCAACATAGACAATCGCTGTGACGATGACATTGCCAATGTTCCCGAGAAGCATGGCTAAGAATCCAACGACTCCATTTGTTTCCCCTTGATAAGCGAACAAACTGAAAAACACAAAGACAAGCAGGAGATGTGCAAGGAAAACTAGTAGACTTCCAGGAACCGAGCCATAGTCCCTTGTACCAAGGTTCAATACATGGGCAACGATTAAAAGGATTCCTGCCAATATGGAGGTGAATTTTCCTAAACCTACAATAGATTTATTCATCATTGTTTCTCTCCCTTAATCTTAAATATTAATTTTTAATCTCCCGTCTTAGCTTTTTTGTCTCTGGTGAAAATTGTATTACTTATTTAAAATTTAGATTGGTGCTTATAAAAAGTAAAGAAATATTTTTCAGTTATAAGTGCTGACTTGAGAAGGGCAGGGGCTGCTTAGAACAGATTTCCGGTATTCAGATTGATAATAAAAATTTCACATTAAACCAATACCTTCCATTTGACATTTTTAACTGTAAAGATTAAAGTTACAGTATAGGAGATGAAAATGAGTTAGGTGATAGGTGTTACTGTAACTAAACTGTAATTTTTTTTATTACATTTTAAGGTTTTGTAAAGTTAGGTGTTTTAAAATAACACTAAGTTTAATCCAACTCATATTGGGGTACCTACCTAACTGATATCTCATGTATACCAAATTATATGTAAGGAGTGTTTAACGCATGGTGACTCTTTATTCGACTCCAAGCTGTGGTTCTTGCCGTAAAGCAAAAGCGTGGCTTGAGGAACATCATATTGACTATATTGAAAGAAACATATTATCTAATCCCCTTACAGTCGATGAGATTAAATCGATTCTTCGCTTGACTGAAGAGGGAACTAGCGAAATTATTTCAACAAATTCGAAAGCCTTCCAGGAATTAAATATAAATATTGAATCTCTTCCGCTTAATGATTTTTACAGATTAATCATGGAGAACCCAAAAATGTTGCGCCGGCCGATTATCATGGATGAAAAAAGATTACAGGTAGGCTATAACGACGAGGAAATCCGCAGCTTTCTGCCTCGTAAGCTTCGCACATTCTTGAGTACTGAATTACAAAGAATGGCCAATTAAAGAATAAATAATGAAGGAGGAAAAAAGAAATGATTGAAGTATTCGTAACAGTTAATTATAAAGAAAGAAATTATCATACAAATGTCCTTGTGAAAAAAGAATTGCCATGGGAAAAAATTAAAATGATAGCAGAAGAACAAGTTAAAAAACAATGGAATGTTTAAATTTATACTTGCTTGAGGGAGATGGTTTAGCACTAATTATCTAGATATTTGACAAGCTAATCTGTAACGTTTATTATTACAGTACGTTACTAAATAGTATTAATGATGCAAAAAATAAATGAAATAATAAGGTGATTTGCAGTTTTTATTTCTTAGGAGGGCAGGCCATGAATAGTGATTTTACACTAGCCATTCATAGTTTAACTTTTCTTGCGCTGCAGCCCGACCGGATGTCGACAAGTGATGCTATTTCAGCGAGTGCCTGTGTACACCCTGTGCGGATTCGTAAAGTGCTAAGTTTGTTAAAAAAACATGGATTCATAAAATCAAAAGAGGGACCTGGCGGCGGATTTTTGTTTGCTATAGAACTAAATGAAGTTAATCTCTGGGATATTTATAAGATCACCTCTGAAGGTGCTCTGCAGCCGAAGTGTCCAGATTCAAATGAACGGTGTATTGTAGGTGCGAATATGCAAAGAGTCCTATTTTCTATCTTCTTAGGTGCTGAAGAACATTTGGGTGAATATTTAAAGGACTATACACTGAAAGAAATTATCGACCTTGTTAATCAAGAAGAATAAGCGTTGTAGCTGATTTTTGGTCGCAGATTTCTTTTTAGATAAATTGTAATAAAAAAAATTACAGATTAAATCTAACAGGCATAAAAAGACTAAAATATTTAGGAGGGTGAAAAGAATGTTGTTACAAACAGGTGATTGGATTAAGGGAACATTACGGGATGGGGAATTAGTCATGGGGTTTATTGAATCACTTGATACTTCAGGAATCGTTAAGGTAACTGTTGTTACGAGTGACAATAATGAGATCATTGGAAAAAAGGTTTCAATGTTAAGTGAACGTGTGAAGAGACTGCCTGTTTCTAACGTGTCAAACAAGGCGCAAATTCAATTTCTAATCGACTTGGCTTTATCAACTGGGGATGAAGAGTGGTTTCTTGAGTTGTCATCGAAATTAAAGTCAATGAATCAACTGGTGAATCAATTATAAATAGAAACCTTAATATAAATGAAAAAAAATCCGTAGGTCAACCAAATTGCTGGTTGACCTTTCTTTGTTGTATGGGTCTAAGCAAGTTGGTAATCGGGGTAACACCTTACAGACTGTAGGGATTATTTCTATAAACTAACCTATTCATTTCTATTGTTGTCTTAAAAAAATTAGTGATATATTTAGTAGGTTTATTTATCGTTATTACCCTAATAAATCCACATTCTTTATTCTGCCAAAACTTTTAGGACAGTTAAATGGAGTTTAGAGGTTGTAAAAGTTTGATACAGGCCAACAGTTGACTTAGATTAGCACCCTTAAAAAGACTGGTAATACTTTTACTGAATTTTCTAAAAATAATATTGAAAACCCTTTCATTAGTTGATATTATAAAGTAGAACATGGTAAATGATTTAGTGATATTTTATGGAAGATAAGTAAATTTATTAGTGGAGAGGTTTAAGATGGCGACAATAAAAGATATAGCAAATATGACAAATGTATCTCCCACAACTGTTTCAAGAGTGTTGAATAATGATCAGACCATATCGGTTTTAGAGGAGACCCGACAACGGATATTACAATCTGCAAAGGAACTCGGTTATAAGACGATCCTCGAACGACAGGCCGAAAAACATTTGGATGCTGCCAAAAAAACACCCCATGTTGGGATATTACTATGCCAAACACTAGAAGAAGAAATGAGTGACCCTTACTTCTTGTCGATTCGCCAGGGAGTAGAGGAAGAATTATTAAAGCAAGGAATTACATCAAGCAGTATGTTTCGGCTTCATGAAACAGGCTCCAATCAACTAATCCATGATTTTGATGGTTTGATTGTAATTGGCAGAATTAGTGAAATAGCTTTAAAAAAAGTTAGTGATCGTATTCAAAACGTTGTGTATATTAACCATTCTCCAGATGATACCCTTTATGACTCAGTGGTAATTGATTTTGTTAAGTCAACAGAATTAGCAGTGAAGCATTTATTGAACGTGGGTTACAAACGGATTGGGTACATTGGCGGAGAAGAAAAGGAACATGTAAATAGCGGGAAAGTTAGGATTGAGGATGAACGTCTTACAACCTTTGAGAAGCTGATGAAGAGAGAAGGAATATACAATCCAAGTTGGACATTTATCGGAGAGTATCAAATGACGCATGGTTACGAATTAATGAAGAAGGCGCTTAAACTAGGGGAATTTCCGGAAGCATTCTTTATCGCGAGTGATCCAATGGCTATTGGTGCATTAAAAGCATTACAGGAAGCTGAGCTTTCAGTTCCAAATGATGTCGCCATTGTAAGTTTTGATGATATCGAAATTGCTCAGTTTACAAGTACACCGCTAACTACTATAAAAGTCCATACAAAAGAAATGGGTCAAACAGGAGTAAAACTATTAATGGATCGATTGAATGGAAGAACACTCCCATTAAAAGTGATATTGCCTTCTGAATTGGTCATTAGACAAAGCTGCGGTGCTGTAAGATAGGCTGTCTGCATGCTTAAATATCTTATTAAAGGGGGTGATGCCATAGAAAAACAATCGAAATATCCTGAAAAATGGTTCTATGAAGCAAATGAAAGAAAGATAGGAAGAGGCTTATTCATCCGTAATCTACTTTAGAGTTTTATAGATTGTTATTTGTGACGGCCAATCACATATTACGCAGATGAATAAACCCCAGACTCCCTCCAGAAAAAGGAGTATCTATATTATATAGTGCCTCCTTCCTATGCTCAAGTGAACTTGTCTAGTAATTATTGTTATTTTGAAAGTAGTTTTTGATAACAAATCGGCAATCAATCCATTACTTTTGGAAATCCAGGGGGTATTTATATGAGGAAAGTATTAAAAGTTTTAGCTATTGCTGCTTCTCTTACCACCGTCATTGCGGGCTGCTCTAGTAAAAGTTCTTCATCAAGTGAAGGCGGCAAAGTAAAATTATCACTATATTCTACCGTAACAAATGAAGCTGACCAGAAAACACTCACAAATGTCATCCAAAAATTTGAGAAGGAAAATCCTAAGATAGATATTAAATATAATTATCCTGCTGATGGTTATGAAGGTATGCTGCGTGTAAAAATGGCTGCCAATGATATGCCGGATTTATTTGATACCCACGGCTGGGCCCAAAAGCGTTACGGAAATTATGTGGAAGACTTAAGCGATATGGATTGGGTAAAAAACCTTGATCCTGCCTTAGATCCCATCCTGAAAGATGACAAAGGGAAAGTATATGCGTATCCATTAAATCAGGCGAAAGACGGAATTACATATAATAAATCACTACTAGAGAAGTATGGAGTTCAACCACCAACCACTTTTGATGAATTCATGACTGCACTTGAAACGATTAAAAAGAAAAGTAAAGGCGAAGTCACTCCATTATGGTTCGCTGGTTCGGATAAATCGTCATTTGGTCAATACTTTGACCAGTTTTTAACTCCATTATTCGTTACCAAGTCGAATCCTGATTCCGAGAAACAATTATTAGAAGGAAATATAAATTGGTCCGACTACACCTTCCTCCCTGAAAAACTAAAGGAAATGAAGGATAAGGGCTTATTGAACGAAGATGTATTAACCGCTCAAAATCAGCAAATGACGGAACTGATGGCTCAAAATAAAATTGGGTTTATTATCGGCGGCGGGATGTTAGGACCATCTGTAGAAGAGTTAAATCCTGAAGTGAAATTAGGGGTTATCCCAATGCCTGTCATTCATAAGGGCGACGATCCGGTTTGGATCGGCGGAGAACGCCATACACTTGCAGTATGGAAGGATTCAAAACACAAGAAAGAAGCCAAAAAGTTTCTCGAGTATATTTCACAGCCGGAAATTGTAAAAGAAATTGCAGAAGGTACATCCTTACCGGCAGGTTTGACAAATACAGATGCCAAAAACTATTACTCTGAGGACTATGAAACATTTAAAAATGTTCAAGTCCAGCCATATTTTGACCGGATTTATTTACCAAGCGGTATGTGGGATGTTCTTGGTGCAACTGGACAAGAATTATTATCCGGTAAAATGTCACCGAAAGAAGTATCGAAAAAAGTCGGCGAGGAATTCAAGCGTCTAAAGGATCAGAAAAAGTAGAAGAACTTGGTATGAGATATAGGGGCAGACAAGCAGGCTGCCTCTATATCCTCCAACTGTAAAAGATCTTTTATAGGAGCTGAATACTGATGATTGAAGTGGAAACTCAAAAGGCTGCACCCACGAAGACTAAAGAAAAAATAGTTAAACTAAAAGTTCAGAAAGAATCATCCCTATGGTGGATGTATCTGCCGGCACTTGCCGTCATATGCTTTTTCATTGTTTATCCATTCCTTATGGGAATAAAAATATCATTTACCAACTGGGATGGTTTTTCTCAAACCTATGATTATGTGGGATTTAACCAGTATACGAGGTTACTAAAAGACCCTGATACCTGGCTTGTTGTCGGGAATACATTAATTTTCGGTATTGGCAGTACAATTTTTCAAAATATTTTAGGGTTGCTCTATGCTTTATTATTGAACCAGAGTATTAAAGCGCGGGCAATTACACGGACGATTGTATACCTGCCGGTCATCATTAGTCCTTTAATTATGGGTTATATCTGGTATTTCTTCTTTGCTTATCAAGGAGGAGCCCTAAATGATCTATTGCAATTTATTGGTCTAGATAAAATCAATGCGTTAGCCGATCCGAATATGAATAAATGGATCATCGTGTTTGTTAATACTTATCAATTTGTCGGGGTAGCGATGATTATTTATTTAGCAGGCCTGCAAAGTATTTCAAAGGAATATTACGAAGCTGCTCAAATTGATGGTGCTTCAAGCTTTCAGCAGTTTAAAAATATTACATTACCATTATTAATGCCTTCAATCACGATCAATATGGTTTTAAATATTATTGGAGGGTTGAAATTATTTGATGTGATTATTTCGCTAACTGGCGGCGGACCTGGGAATGCCTCGCAATCCATGTCTACCTTTATGTATGACTTATATTTTAATAGACAGGATGCAGGTTATGCAGCAACGGAGGGTGTTTTAATGGCAGTCATCATCCTCATCATCAGCTTGGCCACATTGATTTTCTTTAAACGCAAGGAGGTCGAGGCATAATGAATTACCTGAATAAACGAAATAAGACTGTTTTAACACTGATTGCTCTTGCCATTACCTTATTTCACTTAATCCCCTTTTATATACTAATTACAACCGCGTTTAAAGCAAGAGGGGATTTCAGCTCCAAGTGGGCTTTTCCTAAACAATGGTCATTCGCCAACTTTTCCGAAGCATGGGAAATGGCAAACTTAGGGAATGCGTTTATCAATACAGTCATTATTACCTTTTTTTCCGCGCTCTTGCTGATTGTATTTGGATCTTTAGCTGCTTACCCGCTTGCCAGACGGCAAACGAAGCTTAATAAATATATGTATATGGTTTTTATCTCTGTGATGGTCATCCCGCCATTAACCGCTTTAGTTCCTTTATATAATTTGGTCGTGGACATGGGGCTGATGAATACCCATCTTATCGCCATTTTGAATAACGTCGCTTCTTTTATGCCCTTAACGATTTTCTTATATGCAGGCTTTATCCGTTCTACCATTCCAAAAGAATTGGAAGAAGCGGCTAAAATAGATGGAGCCAGTACAATCGGAACCTTCTTTAAAGTGGTGTTTCCATTGTTAAAACCAGTAACAGCCTCTATTTTAATTATTTCCTGCGTATATATTTGGAATGACTATCAATTTGCGATTTTCTTCCTGCAGGCGGATGAAGTGAAAACCATAACAGTAGCTCTGTCAGGATTCTTTGGATCGAATACAAACAACCTGAACCTGGTAGCAGCAGCCGCAATTTTAGCTGTACTGCCAATGGCCGTTCTCTTCTTATTCTTACAAAAACACTTTATTCAAGGTTTATCTGCCGGTTCAGTGAAAGGTTAATAGTTTGGAGGAATAACACAAATGCCCATTTACTACAATGAAGACTCAAAGGAATTTCACCTTCAGTCTGAAAAAATTAGTTATATCTTCAATATTTTAAAAAACAACCAATTAGGACATTTATATTTCGGGAAAAAGCTTCGGCACAGAGACTCCTTTTCTCACCTTTATACAAGTGAGGCAAAGGCGAATGTTGCTTGTGTGTTCGAAGGGGATTTGTCCTTTTCGTTAGATACCTCAAAACAGGAATATCCATCTTATGGAACGACTGATTTTCGTGAACCTGCTTTTCAGGTTATGCAGGAAAATGGCAGCAGGGTGACCAACTTTGTCTATAAGGGTCATAAAATATACTCCGGTAAACCAAAGCTCGAAGGACTTCCATCCACCTATGTAGAGCAGGAAAATGAAGCATCAACATTAGAAATCATCTTGTATGATGATCTGATTGATGTTGAATTAATTTTGTACTATAGCATTTTTGAACAGTTCAGTGCCATCACCCGCAGTGTGAAATTTGTGAACCACGGGAAGGCAAACATAAATCTTACAAGAGCGATGAGTGCGAGTGTCGATTTCTTTGATGCTGATTTTGAGATGGTTCAATTATCTGGTGCATGGGCAAGGGAGCGCCATGTAAAAACGAGAAAGCTAGAGTCTGGAATTCAAAGTATCTCCAGTTTAAGAGGAACCAGCAGCAGCCAGCAAAATCCATTCCTAGCGTTAAAGCGTCCTGATACCAATGAACATCAAGGGGAAGTGTATGGTTTTAGTTTGGTCTATAGCGGTAATTTCCTTGCCCAGGTAGAATTGGATTATTATGATGTTTCACGGATTACAATGGGGATCCATCCATTTGATTTCAATTGGCTGCTTCAAAGCGGCGATAGTTTTCAAACGCCGGAAGTCGTCATGGTTTACTCAGATAGTGGATTAAATGGAATGAGTCAAACATATCATTCATTGTACAGGTCAAGACTTGCCAGGTGGAAATGGCGCGATCAGGAAAGACCGGTATTAATTAATAACTGGGAAGGCACGTATTTTGATTTTAATGAACAGAAAATTCTTGAAATGGCCGAAGCCTCCAAAGAATTAGGCGTTGAATTGTTTGTGCTAGATGATGGCTGGTTTGGTAAGCGTGATGATGACACCACCTCCCTTGGTGATTGGTTTGTTGATAAACAAAAGATTCCAAATGGTATCACCGGTCTTGCGGAAAAAATCAATGAATTAGGCCTACAGTTTGGTTTGTGGTTTGAACCCGAAATGGTATCGAAAATTAGTGAGTTGTACAGCAATCATCCGGACTGGATTCTTCACGTGCCAAATAGACGGCAGTCGCACGGAAGAAATCAATATGTTCTCGACTTTTCCCGGAAGGATGTCGTGGATTACATATATGGAATGATGGCAAAGGTCTTGGGTGAAGCTCCGATTTCCTATGTGAAATGGGATATGAACCGGTATATGACGGAAATCAGATCTTCATTGCTTCCTGCTGATCGGCAGCGGGAAGTGGCGCACCGTTATATTTTAGGTGTTTATGATTTATACGAAAGACTGACTACTGAATTTCCTAATGTTCTTTTTGAATCATGTGCGAGCGGAGGCTGCCGCTTTGACCCGGGACTCCTTTATTATGCTCCACAAGCGTGGACGAGTGACGATACCGATGCTGTTGAGCGCTTGAAAATTCAGTACGGTACATCTTTTGTATATCCATTAAGTTCGATGGGGGCCCATGTATCTGCGGTACCAAACCACCAGGTTGGCAGAGTGACAAGCCTTGAAACAAGAGCGAATGTTGCTTATTTTGGTGCATTTGGCTATGAATTGGATGTAACGAAAATGTCTGAGGAAGAAAAAATGAAAGTAAGAGAGCAAATCAACTTTTACAAAGAAAACCGCAAACTGCTACAGACAGGCACTTTTTACCGCCTGCTTAGTCCATTCGAAAAAGATGGCAATGTGACGAGCTGGATGGTTGTGTCTGAGGATCAGAAGGAAGCCATCGCCGGGCGTTATCAGGTGCTCGGAAAACCAAATGCAGGCTATGAACGACTCCTATTAAAAGGCCTTCGTGATGATGTAGAATATAAAATTAAAGGTTTACATGGCTCTTTTTATGGGGATGAACTGATGAATGCTGGTATTCAGCTGGATCAAGCTGTTTCTGGGCCCCTGCAATGGGGGGACTATACTTCGCAGATTTTCATACTGACAAGCTTATCCTAATAAAATAGTAAATTACAGAAGATAGGGAGGAAATAATATGTCAAAAATTACATTTTTAGGTGCGGGAAGTACGGTATTTGCAAAAAATGTTCTTGGGGACTGCATGCTTGTTCCTGCGTTAGAAGGATTTGAGTTCGCCCTTTTTGATATCGACGAACAAAGATTAAGAGATTCTGAGAATATGCTGCAAAATTTAAAGGAAAGTTTAAATAAAAATATTGAGATTAAGGCTTATCTAAATCGTAAGGATGCCTTAAGGGGAGCCAAATACGTCATTAATGCCATTCAAGTCGGCGGTTATCGTCCAAGTACCGTCATTGATTTTGAAATTCCTAAGAAATATGGGCTTCGCCAGACGATAGCGGATACGGTCGGCATTGGCGGTATTTTCCGTAATCTTAGAACGATCCCCGTGATGCTTGATTTTGCAAAGGACATGGAAGAGGTATGCCCGGATGCTCTTTTCTTAAACTATACGAATCCGATGGCCGTTTTAACAGGTGCGATGAACCGTTTTACGTCTATAAAAACAGTCGGATTGTGTCATAGTGTTCAAGTGTGTACAAAAGATTTATTTAAGTCGCTTGAAATGGATCCTGAAGGGATTCAAGAAAAGATTGCCGGAATCAACCATATGGCGTGGCTGTTGGAAGTAAAAAGAAATGGGGAAGACCTTTACCCTGAGATTAAGAGAAGGGCAAGAGAAAAGCAAAAAACGAAACATCATGATATGGTGCGGTTCGAATTGATGGATAAGTTTGGCTACTATGTAACGGAATCCTCTGAACATAATGCTGAGTATCATCCTTACTTTATTAAATCCAGATATCCGGAGTTAATTGAAAGATTTAATATACCGCTTGATGAATATCCACGCCGCTGTGAAGAACAAATCCAGCGCTGGGAAACGATGAGAGAGGATTTAGTAAACAATAAGGCATTAGATCATGTCCGCTCTAAAGAATATGGTTCCCGAATTATTGAAGCCATTGAGACTAACATTCCATTTAAATTCGGCGGCAATGTTCTGAATACAGGCAGATTAATTAGCAATCTACCTGAAAAAGCCTGTGTGGAAGTTCCCTGTATTGCCGACCGAAGCGGCATCACTCCAACCTATGTAGGGGATCTTCCGGAGCAACTTGCGGCCTTGAATCGTACGAATATTAATACGCAGCTGTTAACCATTGAGGCGGCGATTACACGGAAGCGGGAATATATTTATCAAGCCGCCATGTTAGACCCACATACGGCAGCGGAATTATCGCTGGATGATATTGTTTCGCTTTGCGATGATTTAATTGAGGCTCACGGGGAATGGCTTCCAGAATTTAAAAAAGGTGAAGATGCAGCCTTGACTGTTTAAAGGCTGAGAGGATTTAATTTTAAAATCGATGATAAGAAATACATGGAAACCTTGCTGTTTTGGCAAGGTTTTTTTTTGAAAGAAAAAAACTAATCAAACGCTTGATTATATCCTTAACTCCCTTGGTAGGTAAGGGTTAGAAAAACTAATCAAACGTTTGATTAAAAAAAAGCCACGGAGTAAGAGTAACGGGCTCCGGTAACTATTTCAAACAAAAATGGTTATTGTCTACCCTAGTGCCTCATTTTTTTACACTGCGGTCGTTAAGAAGGGCTATTGTCGACCGTGCTGCCTTATTTTTTTGCACTAAGGTGGTCAATAAGGGCTATTGTCGACCCTGCGGCCTAATATTTTTGCATTACGGTCGTCAATAAGGGCTATTGTCGACCCTGCGGCCTAATATTTTTGCATTACGGTCGTCAATAAGGGTTATTGTCGACCCTGCGGCCTTATTTTTTGAATAACAGTCGTCAATAAGTCTGATTATTTCACCGAAAGGGTTCTCTATCTAAATTAAATAAAATGATTATATTGATTAACTCAGATAATAGGTGGACCTTCATCACCAATACAAAAAGCACCGCAAAAATGCGATGCCTTTGTCAATTTTTTCTTATTCCAAATACTTCATTAGTATTTGGAAAATGAAAACCTAAAGTTTTACCATAGGAAGACTGTTGGCTTATTATACATACCGATTCCGTCCTGATATCATACCAAAAACTGTAAGAACGACAGAAACGACCGTTAGAGCAATAAGTGGAATAGTCCATAAACGGGTCATATCATACAAGTAGCCTATAAGCAAAGGGCCGATGGCGGCAAGAATATAACCAGTTGATTGAGTCATACCAGATAACTCTACAGCGCGCTGAGCGTTACGAGAGCGAAGACCAATATAGCTTAGTGCTAATGGGAAGTTACCGCCCAATGCAACCCCAATAAAGATAATACTTATGATTAAGACGGGATAGGATGAACCCAATAGTAATCCAGCATAGCCGATAATAGACAACAGCCCTAAAACGAAAGCGATCCATATCTGCGAACGGTACCGTCCTGCGATGACAGGGATGAAGAAGCTTGCGGGAATCCCGGATAGTTGAGTAATGGATAGGAGCCAGCCAGCGGTTCCAATACTTAGCCCATGACTCTGTAAGATTTCAGGTAACCATGAAATCGTTACGTAGAATAAAAAGGATTGAAAGCCCATAAATATAGCGATTTGCCAGGCAAGAGGTGAGAGCCACATTTCCTTAGAGCTTGATGCTGCCTTTTTGATTCCTGCATGCTCCGCACCTTGATTATACCTTAGCAGATAAATCCATAATAATATCGCTATTACAGCCGGTATAGCCCATACGATAAGCGCTCCCTGCCAGCCAAGATCCAAATCTTTCGCGAGAGGAACACTCAATCCTGATGCTAATGATGCAACCAATCCCATTGAAGTAGAATAAACACTTGTCATTAGACCGAACTTTTCGGGAAATTTATCTTTTACCACGGCGGGCAGCAGCACATTTCCGACGGCAATGCCCACTCCAATTAAAAGAGTCCCCGTGAAAAGGAAGAACGTCATGGGGATGGACCGAATTGCTATACCAATAACAAGTGCAATCAGACCAACTAGTAACGTCATCTCATTGGATATACGATTTGCTATCCTCGGAACAATGGGGGACATCGTCGCAAATACAAGTAATGGGAAGCTCATTAACAAACCTGCGCTCCAATGGGCAAGTCCCACATCTTCTTGGATCATTCCCACTAACGGACCTACCGATGTAATGGCAGGACGCAGATTAAACGCCACAAGTACTATTCCAGTAATTAATAAAAAAATATATGTCGATTTCGTGCGTGCCGTTGATTCATGTTGTAACTCCACTAAATAGACTCCTTTCAGAAAAACAAACCTATACTAGTATATCATAATGGTTTGTGATGGAGCTAAAGGTTCTTTGACGGTGTGGATACCGGGAAAGACATCACGGTTTAATTCTCTAACTCCTTAATGAATGCTTGATACTCCGGCCAATTTACAATCCTTGGCATATTTACGTCCCGGTTATAAGATTGATCCTTCAGATAGACTTTTACAGCTTCTTCAGATAGTGTCTTTAAAATTTCAGGTTTATCATCAAAGTAAAAATCCAAATGTAATTTCTTAATAATGTTAACCTTTTCGTGATCCTTCATTCCCCAGAAAAACCTTTCATCATGAACAGGGAAGCCGTGTTCTAGCAACCATTTTTTTGTCCGCTCGCCATGCTCCTTAAAACGCGCGGTTATATAAAAAATTTCATGACCTTGCCTATCAAGCTCCTGAAGCAATTCCACCGCTCCTGAAAAGGCTGGACAATTGGTGTAGTAGACTTCTTCTAATGAATTTTTCCACATCTGCGAGCCTTCTTCTGCTGTCATCCCAAATGGTTCATGAATCTCGACCTTTTTTAACGCATTGAAAACCTCGAGTCCGATTTCCTGGCCTAACTTTTTATTATAAATGTGGAAAGCATGTTCTCTTAAATTAATCAGTGTATCATCAATATCGAAACCAAATCTCATGTAAACCCCTCTTTCAGAAAAAAAGGATGGTGACAAGCACCGTCCTTTTTTAATATATCGGATATCCTGTAAATTTAAAGTCTCGCCCAATTGGCGAAACGTTTAGATTGGCTAACTCAACAGCATTGCCCATCTCCGCAATACCTGTTCCTTCTAAGAAGGTAGGGGCGGACTGTCCCCCGACTAGCTTAGGAGCCACGTAAAGGACAACTTTATCAATTAACTGTTTTTCAAAAAGAGCAGCATTAATGGTTCCACCAGCTTCAATTAACACGGAGGACACAAGCTTTTCCCCGAGGGTCTTCATCACATCTGCAGGATCAACTTGGCTTGAGCCGCTGGTTACAAAGACGGAGATGCCTTGTTCTTCTAACTGTTTTCGTCTCTCTTTGTCGTAATTTTCACTAGTAAAAACCCAAGTCTCTGCCTGCTGATCGGTTACCACCTTAGCGTCCAAAGGAATTCTGAGCTTTGAATCCAAAATGACCCGAATCGGGTTCCGTCCATTTGGAATTCTTGAGGTTAATTCAGGATTGTCTTCAACCACTGTATTGACCCCGACAAGGATCGCCATATTTTCACTTCTTAACTGATGTACATCGCGGCGTGCATCAGGAGCGGTAATCCACTTGCTGCTAGCTGTACGGGTAGCGGTTTTGCCATCGAGAGTTGTGGCTGCTTTTAAGGTGACAAATGGTTTCTTCTCGACGATGAATTTATTAAATACTTCATTCATTTGGCGGGATTCATCCTCACAAACCCCAATCACGACTTCAATTCCGGCATCTTTAAGGATTTTTACACCGTTTCCTGCGACAACAGGATTCGGATCTAACGTCGCGATGACGACTTTTTTAACTCCGGCCTCGACAAGTGCGACCGCACAAGGGCCTGTTCTGCCATGGTGGGAACAAGGCTCAAGTGTTACATAGATGGTCGCTCCCGTGGCGTGACCCCCTGCCATTCGAAGAGCATGGATTTCGGCATGCGGTTCGCCGGCTTTCATATGAGCCCCAACTCCTAGAATTCGGTTGTCATTAACAATCACTGCGCCAACTAGCGGATTCGGGTCGGTTTGACCTTTCATGGCTTGGGCGTTTTTTAATGCCAATTGCATATAAAATTCATCATTCATAAAACCTATATCCTCCTGCCATTAGGATGGTTCGTACCATCCTGTTTCTCAAACCTATCCAAGCTACTCTAAATGTCCCGATTTATTAACCTTTGTCTTTAAGTATTTCTCGTTGTACTCAGAAACATCGCCCCATAATGGCGTTCTGCCTGAAAGTGGGGCACCGGCATTTTTCAAGGCTTTCAGTTTTTTCGGATTGTTGGTAATCAGTGTAACTGGCTTTGATCGTAGTGCCTTTAATACCTCAATTGCGTCATCATAGTTTCTAGTATCATCAGCAAAACCTAACCCTTCATTCGCCTCAACTGTATCATATCCATTTTCTTGAAGAATATAGGCCATCGCCTTGCTAAATAAACCAATTCCTCTGCCTTCGTGATTAGCGAGGTAGAATAAGGCACCCGTACCATGCTCGACAATCATTTTCATGGATTGTCTAAGCTGGAAGCCGCAATCACAGCGCTTGCTGCCAAAGATATCGCCAGTGTGACAGATGGAGTGCATCCGAATCAGGGCATCATCTCCGTATTCAAAATCGCCGTAAACAAGGACACTTGATTGTTGAAATTCCGCTAATTTAGCAGAAGATAAGTGCTGGATGACTTGTTGGAAATCTTCTGTAACATGCTCGGTCTTTAACCAGCTGTACCATTTAAACTCAATCGTTTCCCCATATAAATTAACTGGCAGCTTAATTGGACCGACAAGATAGATGGCCTCAGTGCCTTTGTTTATCAATTTTATTTTATCCTCTAATAATGAAAGGACATCCGCCTTTAATTGAACTTGTTCCATAATCATTTCCCCAATCCCATGTTTTTATTGGTTTCTAAACGCCTGTTGGCAGTGCAGGAATTTTAAAATTATCTTGATAGGTTTGTTCTTTTATCAATTGCTGCATCTGTAATTTCTCTGCATCAGCCCGCCTAGCGTCTTCTAATTTTCTTAATTGTGCGGCACTCCGATCATTTTTGTCGAGTGCTTCCTCGATAATATCAGCTAGCGCATCTGCGTCTAATAGAGCGCAATTAATCCCAAAGGCACCTGTAGGACTCATCGTATGAGCGGCATCCCCCATAATAACAACCCCGTCCTTCGCCCATACAGGTGATTGACTGCTTTGAACTTTTAATAAGATAAAATCGTTCCATGATTGAATGTGCTGATGAACAGTTTCTGTCAGCTCTGGAAAAGCCTCAATCACTTGCTCAACAAATGGTACAAATGATTGCTTTTTCAATACTGGGTACGAATCCTCTTCAATATTCCAGCCAATCTGAATAAATCCGCCCTGCTGGGTAAACAGTGCTAGCTGCTTGCCGCCGATAAGTGCATTTTTAATGGTCGGTTCCCATCCTTCTGGGCTTGGGATTTTCGCCCAAAGCAAGTCGTACCCATGTTTAATGGTTGAAAAGGGGATTTCCGCTAGTCTTCTAACTGTTGAAAAACGGCCATCGGCTCCAACTACGATTTTACTTTTAATGGTTACTTCTCGGTCTCCCTTTGTTGCTTTAAGACCTGTTACATCCCCATTATTATTAAAGCTTAATTCAGTCACTTTTGTCCCCATTAAAAGCTTGTAATTCTGATAGGTTTTTGATTCACGAATTAATACACTTAATAGATTCTTCTGCGGGACATGGATACCGACGTGCTCTTCGCCAGCTGCCGGTGTAACAGTTTTTATTACGTGTCCATGCTGCCAGTATTCAATGCGTTCCATTAAAAGGAGCCCAGCGTCTTGTACTTTATTATACAGATTATATTTTTTTAAAACCCGTTCTCCGTCCTGATTGAGATGTTCGCCACGAAATTCTTTGTCGATCCCTGTGTGACGTTCGAGAACGATGGTTGGTATACCTTTTTTCGCAAGCAAATATCCTAATAATGCGCCGCCTGGACCACCACCGACAATGCAAACATCTGCTTCAAGTTTCATGTTTAAGGACCACCTTATTTAGTCTCAATATATAGGATTAATTTAATAAAAATTTATTGGTAACGAACAATTAATTATGATTATAATGATGCTGCTGATGTTATTATATCATACGACCTAATAACTCACTTACTTTATGTAACTTATTATATTTTTGAAATGAGGTTGTGTCAAATAATTTTATATTGTATTGTAATTTTGTTATGATTTGTAATATGATAAATATGAATAGGAGGGGAAACCATGAATCAACCTGAAATTTGTCCTCGATTCGAAAAAGCCATGGTGATGATGAGCCAGCGCTGGACAGGTCTTGTGATTTACCAGCTGCTAACAGGGTCGAAACGCTTTTGCACACTAGAATCTTCTATGGGAATTAGTGGAAGGGTTCTTTCGGAGCGTCTAAAGGAATTGGAGAATCAAGGAATTGTTAAACGCGAGGTGTTCCCCGAGACACCGGTACGTATTGAATATTCCCTAACCGATAAAGGACTAGCCTTAGAGCCCATCATTAGAGAAATTGAGAAATGGTCACAAGCCTGGCTGCAAATGGAATCGGAACAATAAAACAAAAAGTAGCATTCGGATGGCGGAGAAGCCATCCGTTTTTTTTATATTCATATTTGATTAGTCTAGTGGAAGATTACGATTGCTAGAATAAAACCTAAATAATTAAACAGGCGTGTAAGATGGGCTGTGAAACAGACGCAGTGTTTAAATAATTTTCAGAGATTATCATACCAATCTCGATTATAATCTACTATAATTAATGATAATCCATATTAATTAACAAATATATTAATTAGTAGGGATGTGTAAAATGTTAGCACTTAATCTAACCAATACTTGAAGGGAGGAGACTCTGAGCTTTTTAGATCTGCTTCATTTACTCTGTACCACCTTCGGCAGTAAGGACTTTGTTTTGTAAAGCAAACTCATCCAATGATACCTAGCCTTATAGTTCGTGTTCCTCAGACCGGAGGGTTGCCGCTCGCCTCGTTCAGATTCCGCATTACCACGGACACCCTTGCGTTAAGCTAACCATTACTACTGCCTACATGGCTCGGGACTTTCACCCTAGAGACTGCACCCATGCCGGTCGAACTTTAAGAAAAAACCAACCCTCGAAAGGTTGGTTTTTTCTCCTGTTTTATTTATATATTTCATTCATTAGTTATAAACCTTTTAATAATATCCGGAGCTTCCTCGTTATAAACTAACTTCCAAGCATCAAGAACATTCTCTTTTGTTACTCTTAAAGGGGGAACAGCTACATAAGCTGGAGCCTGTTTTCCAATCAGTGCATAACCTGCCAAGATGGCTTCCGCTACTCCTTGTTGATAGGGCAGCTGGGCACCCAATCCCTTAATAAGTCCATCTTTAACCATTTCTAATACAACATTAACCCCCATATCAATCGTTGTGATAACTAGATGATCAGCGCCTGCCTTACGTGCTGCAGCTATGACTCCTTCGGCAGGATCACTCCATACAACAAAGATTCCGGCCAAATCTTTATTTTTCGTTAACATACTAGTTGCTGCAATTTCTCCTTCATATGGACCTACAATCCCTCTACGGTCCACAATTTTGATGTTTGGATAATGTTTCATTATCATATTTTCAAATGATTCTGTCCTTTGTTTTGTGGCGAAGAAGTCGGCAGCATGATAAATAACCCCAATCTTGCCTTTGTAAGATAATTTCTCGGCCATAATATGTGCTGCCTCACTACCGTTTCCATAATTGTCAGCAGATACAATGCTTACATAATCCCTTGTAGGTAGTAATCCCTTTGGTACATTGTCTATAAAGACCAGATGAACCCCAGTTCTCGACGCAACTTGGAAGGTGTTTGACGTTTTTTCCGGATCAACAGGAATCCCTACTATAATATCTGGCTTTAATTCTAAGATGTTTTCAATATCTTCCACTTGCTTCTCCCATTTAAAATGTGCATCTGTCACCGCAACTACCTCAATACCTATTTTCTTAAAAGTAGCTTTTAGCCCTTCCACTTGAGACCTGGACCAATCATTATCTGTATAGTGCATGGAAATGGCAGCCTTATATTTTTTATCCTTCAGTTGCTTTAGATCCTTTACCGATAACTGTAGTGTTTTAGCAGAAACAGCTTCCTCACCGTATGGACCTGTACTTAAAATTTTACGCTCGGGAATATTTTGATTGATCGTACTCGTTAGAGTCTCGTTTACCGTTGTTAAGAATCCCTTCACATTAATGGGTTTTATCACATAATTATCAAACCCTTTGTTTAATGTATGCTGGATGTCATGGGGCATAGCATTGGCACTTACCGCAATAATCGCGATATCTTTCGTATTTTCATCCTTTTTTAAACGGTCAAATAATTCGAAACCATGGATATCCGGGAGGTTAAGATCCAGCAGAATTAAATCGACTTTTTCAGTCTTAGCCAGTTCTAATCCTTCTTTTCCGGAACGTGCCGTTAAGATTGTATAGGAGGGTTCCGATTTCAGGATGCTCATGACCAAATTTAAATTAGATTGATTATCTTCCACATATAGCAAACAGTAGTGATCAGTCTTGCCATTCTTAGCTGGAAGATCGATCACTTCTTCACCCCATTGCATCGCGGCCTTTAATTCATAGGGAAGAGGGAGTCGAAAGCAAAAATCACTGCCTATTCCTTTTTTGCTTGTCACACTGATTTTTCCGCCCATCACCTGGACAAGCTGCTTGACCAAAGACAATCCAATGCCCGTACCTTCCTCTTGTGTCCCTTTAATCCGATAAAATGGGACAAACACTTTCTGATATTCTTCAACTGAAAGCCCGACTCCTGTATCGGCGATATGAATAACTGCCTCGTTTTGTTTCATATAAGAGAAAATCATGACTTTGCCGTCTTCCCGGTTATATTTGATGGCATTATCGAGAAGATTAAGTAGGATTTGTTTTAGGCGAATCGGATCGGCAAGAACGGTTACGGTTTGCGAATGGTCCATTTGATTATGAATTGTAATTCTTTTTTTCATGACAAGCGGCTGCACGATATGGATACATTCATTGATAATGGTCAGCAGATCTACCTCTTCAATTGAAACTTTTAATTGGCCTGTATCGATTCTGGATAAATCTAAAATATCATTAATTAAGCTTAATAGATGCTTTCCTCCGCTTAAGATCTCTTGGACAAAGTCCTGCTGCTCCTCATTTAAGGTTTCATCTATTTCTAATAGCTGGGCAAAACCAAGGATTCCGTTCAAAGGGGTCCGGAGTTCATGACTCATTTTGGAAAGAAAATCCGATTTGGTTAGGTTTGCTTTTTCCGCCGCTTCTTTTGCCTGAATGATTGTTTGTTCCATCTTTTTTCGTTCGGTAATATCCGATATGGTCACAAGCGCGGCTTGTTCCCCGTCTTTATGTAATTTAAGTGGTTTTGAAGTAATGGAAAGCCATTTAGTCCCATTATTTCGATCGCTTACTCCCAAGACATAATCATGGAAAGGAATCCCCTGTTCGAGGGTGATGATTCCAGGCAATTCCGAATAGGGTAGGGAGGATCCGTCTTCTTTTACATAATCTAATTGGCGGACATTTGCTTCCGTTAATAATTCGGATTTAACACCCAGCACTTTTTCAACATTTTCATTAAGCGCAATCATTCTACCCGACTTTTTATGAATAATGACGCATTCAGACATGGTTTGTAAAACTTCTTTATATAAATTTTCGTTAGGGGTGATTTCCATTTTTATACCCTGCCTTCCGAAAGAATAATCATGCATTTTCCTGAAGCCATAGCTTTAGTATAGTCCACAGTAATTCTTCTTTAAAACTGCAAAAAACAGCCATACCTATTTAATAATAAAATACTTCCTATCCTGCTTAAACTGCCTTATACTGAGAGTAGTTAGTTTGACAGCGATTTCAAATAGTAGTATGTTATCTATTAATTTTTATATTAATGTTCCACTTAAATAGTAGCTTTTAATATGAGGTGATCTTTTGAGAGTTTTAATTGCAGAGGACCATGCACCATCCAGAAAACTATTGAAGCATCTCATTAAACCTTTGCAGAGTTATGAAATGGTTGGAGAAGCCGTTAATGGTGAGGATTTAATTTGCAAGGTGATGATAGAAAAGCCAGACATCATTTTGGTTGATATTAATATGCCATTGTTGAATGGGATGGAAGCGGTGAAATCTTGTAAAAAAGTAGTCCCGTCATTGCAAGTTATCTTTATCACCGGGCATGATGAGTTTGCCTTAGAAGCTTTTAGTGTAAATGCAATCGATTACATTGTCAAACCTATTGACCGTGACCGTCTTTATGCAGCGTTAGGACGAGCAGCTGCACTTGCTAAGACTCCAGCCGAAAGAGAGCGCCCAACCGTTAAGAAGGATTTAATGGTTAAACAGTCCAATCAGTTTTCTTTTATACCGTTAGATGACATTATTTTTATTGAACGAGCGGACCGAAAGGCCGTCATCCATACAATTGATCAAAAAATAGAGGTAAATGAGGCGTTAACGAATCTTGAAGAACTCCTTGATTCCCGTTTTGTAGCCTCCCATCGTTCCTATATTATTAATTTGCAATATTTAAAGAGGATTGAAACGGCAGGGCAAACGTACAAAGCATATTTTAAAAATTATGAGGAGACAGCAAAAGTTTCCAAGAATAAGTTAGCAGAATTACAAAAAAATAAATCATTGTGAGGTCCGGGTTTACCGGACCTCAATTTTTTTGTTTTTTTTAAAAATTTATGATTTTATTGTCCGAATGAATGATGATTGTGTCCAAAAGGATAGAAAACGATTTCAGTTGGAAAAAAACCTTGTCGGAAGATGATTAGACGACAATTTTGTAATCGATTACAATTCAAATATAGAAACAAGAAAGGACAAATAACAAAGATGGTAGGGATTGTAGATGTAGCAAAGAAGGAAATTGTTTCTGCTAAAACCATTCTAGTTGTTGTGCCTGACATTACAAATCCGTTTTTTTCAAAGGTGTTTAGGGGGATTGAAGCAGTAGCGGTTACAAATGGATATCAAGTTATACTCGGCGATACAGGCAATGATCTGGAACGAGAAAAGTGGTTTTTAAACCTTTTGCATCAAAAAAAAGCAGATGGAATGGCTTTATTAACTGCCCAAACGGATGCAGCAACCGTTGAAGAGGTAGCCCAAAGATTTCCGTTGGTCCTTGCGTGTGAGTATATGGAAGGTTCCAACATCACAACTGTTTTGATTGATAACATAAGCGGTGCCAGAAATGCAACGGAATATTTAATCGATTTGGGACACGAAAGAATTGGCTGCATTATTGGACCTCTCAATAGTGTCTTGAACCGAGACCGTCTCAAAGGATTTTATCAAGCAATGTCAAGCAACAACCTTATCGTGGATCCTGTGTTAGTCCAGGAAGGTGATTTCTCTTTTGAAAGCGGTTTTAACCTTATGATGAAGTTTTTTGCCATTGGTCAACTCCCATCTGCGATTTTCGCTGCAAATGATGAAATGGCAATGGGAGTCATTAAAGCCATTAAATCTAAGGGGCTTAAGGTGCCAGAGGATATTTCGGTTCTCGGTTTTGATAATCTGAAATTCTCGTCCATATTCGAACCAGGTCTGACAACAATTGCCCAGCCCGCGTTTGAAATTGGTGAGAAAGTGGCGGAATTACTATTGAGGCTCATCAACAAAGAGGAAATCAAACACGAGCAAATGTTTTTAGCAAACCAGTTGATTGTAAGACAGTCTTGTCAGCAGTATGTGAAATTTTTTTAGGAAAAAGTGTAATCAATTACATTTTTTGGAATGCATAGAAGCCTGGTTTTATAACTTAAATGAATGTAATCCATTACTAGTAATATTCTATTAAGCTTACATTTATGAAAAGGGGGTGGTGCCACACTTATAGATTGTAAGGTGGTACCGACAAATAACGAGCTTCAACTAAATAACTACTATAGTGGAGGTAATCAAATGAAAAAGAGTTTTTCTATTACAGTTTTACTGTTACTTGTTTTAAGTGTTTTTCTTGCAGGGTGTGGCGGAAAAAAATCTACATCTGAACAAGCGAGCACGAAAAAGAATGAAAACTACTCAGAAACAGCTTCAGGACCACTAACGATCAATCCAAAGATTCCTGATTTAGCGGTACAAGATAAAGGGCCGAACGGAGAACAGGCCGTTTCAGCTAAGACATTGCAGCTTACGGAAGATGAGCTAAAGAAGATTAAAGAAGGTAATTATAAAGCGGCGATTGTTATGCACTACTCTGGTACTGACTATATGAATGCCGCAGTTGGTGCGATGAAGGATACATTTAAGAAGATGGGCATCAAGATCGTTGCTGTAACAGATGCACAGTTCAAAGCGGAAAAGCAAGTAAATGATATCGAAACCGTTTTAGCGAAAAAGCCGGACATTATGATTTCTGTTCCAGTTGATGCCGTATCTACCGCACCAGCTTATAAAAAGGCTGTTGCCCAAGGCGTAAAGTTAGTATTCATGGATGGTGCTGCACAAGGTTTAGTTGCAGGTAAAGATTACATCAGTATTGTGTCTGGTGACAACATGGGTAACGGAGCAACCGCAGCAGACATTATGGCTGAAAAACTTGGCGGAAAGGGTAAAGTCGGCATTTTGTATCACGATGTAAACTTCTTTGTAACCAAAAACCGTTCTGATGCTTTTGAAAAAAGAATCAAAGAAAAATATCCAAATATTGAGATTGTCGCAAAAAGTGGGATTACTGGTCCAAATCAGGCAGAAGAAGTAGCATCTGCTATGTTGACAAGACACCATGATATTGATGGTATCTTCGCACCATGGGATGTACCGGCTGAAGGTGTTATGGCTGCAGCAAGAACGGCTGGCAGGGATGACCTAGTTGTTACAACAGTTGACTTAGGTACAAACGTAGCAATCTCGATTGCACAAGATGGAATTGTTAAAGGTCTTGGAGCACAGCTGCCATATGACCAAGGTGTAGCACAAGCGATCCTTGCCGGCTATGCCCTAATAGGAAAAGAAGCACCAGCGTATGTTGCTTCACCATCAATCAAAGTTACGAAAGAGAATGTATTAGATGAATGGAAGTTAATCTACGGAACAGAGGCTCCTGACACAGTAAAAAATGCGATGAAATAATTTTAAAAAAAGGATAGAGGCTGCTTTTGAAAGCAGCCTCTAACATAAAAAGAAGGTGAACTTGGATGGAACAACCGATTCTCGAAATGAGAGGTATTAATAAAGCTTTTAATGGGATTACCGTTTTAAACGATGTCCATTTTTCCGTCAAAAAAGGTGAAGTTCACGCCTTGATGGGGGGAAATGGTGCCGGGAAATCGACGTTAATGAAAATCCTCACAGGCGTATACTCTGCAGACAGCGGCGAGATTTTAATTGAAGGAAAACCGGTAAGCATTAAAAGTTATGATGATGCTCAAAAGAATAATATATCGATGATTTTCCAAGAGTTTAGTTTAATTCCTACCCTTACCGTCGCCCAAAACATCTATCTTACTCGTGAGAAGAAAACATCATTAGGGCTGCTCGATGATAAGGATTGTGAGAAGAAAACAGAAAAATTGCTTGAAGAATTAGGCGTAGATATTAGACCAAATGATGTAGTTCAAAATTTGGGGGTTGGCTATTGGCAGATGACGGAAATTGCCAAAGCACTTTCCCAAGAAGCAAAAATTCTGATTATGGATGAGCCAACCTCGTCCTTAACCAAAAATGAAACTGAGGTACTCTTTAGTTTTATTAACAAATTGAAAGCAAAAGGTTATTCCATCATCTATATTTCTCACCGGATGGATGAAATCTTTGAAATATGTGACCGAATCACGATTATGCGTGATGGCCGATATATCACAACAGAAAAATGCAGTGAAACCGATCTTGATACTGTAATTTCACATATAGTCGGTATGCAATTTGACCAAGCGTTTGAATGGAAAGAACGTTCCTACGCAACGGACGTGCCGCCCATTTTTGAAGTAAGAAACTTAAGTGCCGAACATGTCCAGGATATTAATCTTAAAATTCAGCCGGGTGAAATCGTCGGAATCGCCGGGTTGATGGGAAGCGGAAGAACGGAATTACTTCGAAATCTCTTCGGGATTGATCCCATTGAGAGTGGAGACATCTATATCAATGGTCAAAAACAATCCATTAAGAATCCTAAGAATGCCATAGAAGCCGGACTTGCACTGATTCCGGAGGACCGCCGGATGCAAGGATTGGTCCTTGAACATAGTGTCAAGGATAATATGATTCTTCCAATTCTTTCGAAGGTGAAAAAAGGAGCTTTTATTGATAGTAAGAAATCCAATGAGATTAGTAATGAATTTGTAAGGAAGTTAAATATTAAAACGGATAATATTTTTAAAAAGGCCGGGTTGTTATCGGGCGGTAATCAGCAAAAAATCGTTCTAGCTAAATGGCTGGCGAACGACCCTACTGTCTTGATGTTGGATGAACCAACGATTGGTGTGGATATTGGTGCAAAAACGGAAATTGTGGAGATTATTAGAGCCATGGCCGAAAACGGCAAGGCAATCCTTGTGGTCTCTTCCGAACTTCCAGAACTGCTTGCTTTGAGTGATCGTGTCATCGTTATGCATGATGGGAAAATTAAAAAGGAAATGACCCGCAGGGAGATTAAATCAGAGGAGGAATTACAATATGCAATCCAAGGTTTCTAGTATTCAAAAGCCAGCAACTCCTTCATTGAAGGGATTCGAGTGGCGTAATTATATTGTCTATTTTGCCTTCGTGGGCGTATTAATCTATTTTTCTATCAGCTTAAGTGATGAAGGTTTCTTAACTTCAGGGAACTTATTAAACATTGTTAGACAAACAGCGACGATTTCTTTGATGGCGTTGGCAATGACATTTGTTATTAGTACAGGGGAGATTGACCTTTCTGTTGGTTCCATTGCTGCCCTTTCTTCTCTAGTCGGTGCATTAGCCATCCAAGCGGGTTATGGCATTATTGGTGGACTCATCGGCGGTGTAGGTACTGGACTTGTGGTTGGATTAATCAATGGTTTGCTTGTTACAAAAGTAGCGATTCCTTCCTTCTTGGTAACACTGGGAACGATGGGAGCCGTTAAAGGTGCTGCGATGTGGGTTACAGATACTGCTCCAGTTCCGATTGTAGACGCAAATTTCAATTTCATCTTTGGTTCAGGGGACATTGGTCCAATTCCTGTTTTACTTATTTGGACTCTAGTATTTACAGTGATTGCCCATATATTACTTCGTAAGACATCATTTGGCCGCCAGGTATTGGCAACAGGCGGTAACGAAAATGCTGCTAGATTCTCTGGTGTAAAGACAATGAAAATCAAGCTAATAGTTTTCCTTGCAACGGGTTTAATGGCTGGTTTAGCTGGTCTTCTCTATGCGGGCCGTATGAATGCCGGACGTTTCTCCTTCGGTGAAGGCGATGAGCTTTCTGTTATCGCTGCGGTTATTCTTGGTGGAACAAGCTTGTTTGGCGGTGTAGGAACGATTATCGGAACGATTGTTGGTTCCTTAATGATTGGTACGATCAACAATGGTTTGATTATCATGGGTCTTGATGTCAGCCAGCAAATGATTATCAAAGGAATTATCATTATCTTGGCGGTGGCTTTCGGTAAGAAAGCGTTGAAGAGGTAATTTTTAATAGAGGTTTCCGCGGAATAATAGCAAAATTCTGCGGAATTCCCCCGGAAATTGACGGAATTAATGAGAAAACTGGCGGAATTTCCTCGGAAATTAGCGGAATTAATGATAAAAGCGGCGGAATTCTTTTCAAAAAAAGCGGAATGACCCTATAAGGTCTATAAATTTGCATCCTTGAACAACACGATCAATTTTGAACAGGAGGAAGAAAGGTGGAGAAGATTAAAGTTGGTATCATCGGTACTGGATTTATCGGGCCGACTCACATAGAAGCCATCAGAAGGCTTGGTTTTGTAGAAGTAGCTGGTTTGGCGGAAACCAGTCAAGAAATGGCTGAAAAAAAGGCAGCTGAGCTTGGAATTCCGAAGGCCTTTGGTGATTACCGAGAAATGCTGAAAGACAGCGAAATCCAGGTCGTGCACAATTGCACACCAAATCATCTTCATTTTGCCATTAATAAAGAGATTATTTTAGCTGGAAAGCATGTTGTCTCAGAGAAACCGCTGGCTATGAACAGTGATGAATCAGCAGAATTGTTGGAGTTAGCAGAAAAACAAGGCGTCATCCATGCGGTGAACTTTAATTACAGACAGCATGCGAGTGTACAAAACTTAAAAGCGAAAATCACTGAAGGTGATCTTGGGAAAGTGAACTTGGTTCACGGAAGCTACTTGCAGGACTGGTTATTATATGAAACAGACTACAACTGGCGTTTGGCGCCGGAAGTAGGCGGAAAGTCACGCGCAGTAGCGGACATTGGTTCCCATTGGTGTGATACCGTCCAATTTGTAACAGGTAAAAGGATTGTCGAAGTTTTTGCCGATTTAGCAACTGTTGTTCCAGTAAGAAAGAAACCGACAGGAAACGTAGCTACTTTTGGGGCACAGACGGCGGAAGATATGAAATATGAAGATGTACCAATTAATACAGAAGATTATGCATCTGTTCTTGTCCGGTTTGAGGATGGATCAAGAGGAGCCTTTACGGTATCTCAAGTCAGTGCGGGACGGAAAAATAGATTAAGCTTTGAGATTAATGGAAGTCAAGCTTCAATATTCTGGAACCAGGAAGAACCAGAGAAGCTATGGATCGGGCACCGGGATAAAGCAAATGAAGTTCTATTAGCGGATCCGGCGTTGTTTTCGCCGGAGGCAAGGTCTGCTATTCATCATCCTGGAGGCCATAATGAAGGCTGGCCGGATGCTTTGAAAAATATGATGTTGAATTTCTACTCGTTTGTTCGCGATGGCAAAAGCCTGAAAACAGACAAGCCTAATTTTGCGACATTTACAGACGGGCACCTTTCGATGTGTATCACAGACGCAATCTTAGAAAGTAACCAGCAGCAGAAATGGGTGAAGGTTCAGGCTAGCAAGGAGGTACTTGCGTGAAATTAGGTGTATTTACCCCCTTGTATCAGAACCTGTCTTTTGAAGAAATGTTGGATAAACTGGCAGCCATGGGTGTGGAGGCCGTTGAATTGGGGACAGGGAATTATCCCGGCAATCATCACTGTAATCCGGATGAATTGCTTGAATCTCCTGAAAAAAGAAAATCATTCCTGAGGGCGCTTGAAACTAGGGGAATAACGATCAGCGGCTTAAGCTGCCACGGTAACCCGCTTCATCCAAATGTAAACATTGCTCAAGAGTCACATGACGTTTGGCGAAAAACGGTATTACTTGCAGAACTTTTGGAAGTTCCTGTAATCAATGGCTTCTCCGGCTGTCCGGGTGATCATATAAGTGCAAAAAATCCAAACTGGGTTACATGCTCATGGCCTCCGGAATATTTAGAAGTGCTGAACTGGCAATGGAACGAAGTCGTTATTCCTTATTGGAAAGAGGAAGCAAAATTCGCGAAGTTGCACGGCATTAATCAAATAGCTTTTGAGATGCACCCAGGATTTGTAGTTTATAATCCTGAAACTCTACTAAAGTTAAGGGAGCATGCCGGCGAAAACATTGGAGCAAACTTTGATCCGAGCCATCTTGTTTGGCAAGGAATTGACCCGGTCGAGGCCATCAAAAAGCTTGGCAGGGAAAATGCGATCTTCCATTTCCATGCAAAGGACACTTATTTAGATCAAGCAAATATCAAGATTAATGGTGTTTTAGATACAAAGCATTATAGCCAAATTTTAGACCGCTCTTGGACATTTAGATCAGTCGGATACGGCTCGGACGAAAAAATGTGGAAAGACATTATCAGTGCCCTAAGAGCGGTGGGATATGATTATGTAGTTTCCATTGAACATGAAGATATGCTTGCTTCCACCGACGAGGGACTAAGCAAAGCTATTACTCTCCTAAAAGGGGCCATGTTCAAGGAGAAAATTACCGAGATGTGGTGGGCTTAAGGAAGCATGGGGACGGTTCTCTTGCTTCCAAATGGCGGTCTGGTCCTTAAACCTCCCGTCTCAAGGAAATTTGATAGATTCTCCATTTTTCGACAAACCGGAAATATAGTGGGCTTATTTTTAACAATTTCAATTAAATTGGAGGCAGTACGATGACAACAATGAATGCTGTGTTTTTTCCAGGAGATAAAAAGGTAGAAATTCGTCAGGTTGAAATACCAACGCCTGGCCAAGGGGAAGTATTAGTTCAGTTAAAAGCATCAGCGATCTGCCGAAGCGATATGAGCTTATATTATGGAACTTCCGTTTTTGAAGGAACAAAATGCGGCTGCACGGTACCAGGGCATGAACCAGCAGGAGTTATCACGGAAGTAGGAGCTGGCGTTTCCAATTACAAAGCGGGTGACCGAGTTGCTGTTTACTTAGCTCTTGGCTGCGGTGAATGTGCTCATTGTAAGAGCGGCTACAAAATGTTCTGTAAAGAATTTAAATGTATCGGTTTTGACTCTCACGGCGGTGACGCAGAGTACATGGTCGTTCCAGCTGAAAACTGTATGAGACTGCCAGATAGCATGAGTTTCGTAACGGCCGCTGTTTCAACTGACGCTGTAGGAACCCTTTACCATGCGCAAAAGAGATTAGGAATTTCAGGAAGAGACTACCTGGTCATTTTTGGAATGGGTCCTATGGGCGGTGCGGGTGTCATGATCGCTAAAGGCTTAGGCGCAACAGTAATCGCTGTTGATATGCTGGATGAGCGCTTGGAGCTTGCGAAGGAATTGGGTGCGGATTATACGATCAATGGTAAAACCATGAATGTTCAGGAAGAAATCGCTCGTATTACAAAGGGTCTTGGTGCAGATGCTGCGATTGATTGTTCCGGAAGCCCTTACGGAGAGAATGATGCATTAGATTGCGTGAGAGCACATGGACGTGTCGCTTTTATTGGGGAAAGTAAAGAGACAACAATCAAACCAAGTGCGCAATTAATTCGAAAACAGATTTCTGTAATGGGTTCTTGGTACTTCCCAATTCAAGAATTTGATGAAATTGCGGAGTTTATTGTTAGAAAGAATCTGCCTGTAGAAAAGTTGGTCACTCACCAATTTAAATTGGAAGAAGCGGAAACAGCTTTCCGTTTGTTTGACGAAAGAAAGACGGAAAAAGCTGTGTTTGTTTGGGAATAATCTCATTGAATAACAAAAGTTTGCTTTATGACTTAATTTTTGAGGAGGAACAAAAGATGAAACTTTCATTTAATACTTGGGTTTATAATTCTTTTCCATCCATGTTGCCCTTTTATCCATTAGAAGAAGTGATTAGTCGACTTGCTGCATTTGGATATGATGGAATTGAAATAGGTTGTGCGAGTCCGCATGCATGGCCTGATTATCTATCCACACAAAGACGTAAGGAAATTCTTCAGCATTTAAAAAGAAATAATCTTAATGTAGCTGCTATGCTTCCCGCACCTGGAGGAGGACCGGGAGTGAATCCAAGTTCAGCTTTGAAAGAAGAGCGTGAATTTACGATTAATCATTATAAAGAAGTCATTCGTTTAGCGCATGACTGGGAATGCCCAACTGTGATGTGGCTTGCCGGCTGGTTTGGTTTTGGTATGAACAAACAAGAAGCATGGAAGTATAGCCGCGAAGGTTTGCAAGATGTGGCAAAATACGCGAAAGACCTTGGAATCACATTAGTAGTTGAACCTCAAGCTGCTGATTGTAATTTAATTGAATCGGCAGATGATGCCCTGCAGTTGGCAGAAGAATCAGGTGAATCCAATGTGAAAGTGATGTTTGATACGTTCCATGCCCTATATCGGAATGAAGTACCGAGTGATTATGTTTATAAAATGAAAGATAAGTTGCATCATGTTCATATTTCGGATGACGATCGTTTACCGCCTGGACAAGGAACGGTTAATTGGGATTCCGTATTAAAAGCATTAAAGGAAATCGATTACAAGGGCTACCTCTCAATGGAAATTGGATTTGGTACAAGAAAAGCAGATCCTGATTGGTATGCAAAAACATCGATTGATTACTTAACAGAAAAGTTAAAAGGAATTGGGTGTAAGTAATAACCTAATTGAAAAAAATATAATCGGGGCGGATGCAGGCGTTTAATTGCAACTGGTTCGCCCTGTAAATCTATTCACATACTTAAAACATTTTTAATAGAAAACATAATCACCTAAAGAAAAACAGTAAAAAATAATTTTTAATTAATAGAAAAATGTAATCGATTACACTTCAAGAGAGGATGTGATACATAACAACAATTAAAATTCGATACTTTAATCAAAGTGTTAAAAAAATCTGATGCTCAATAGGGGGGCTAATCATGAAAAAGTTACTATCTATTATCACTATGATTCTAGTTATTACTAGTATCGCACTTGTCGGCTGCGGGAAGGATAGCAGCACAACTAGCAACGGAAGCAAAGAGACAGAGAGCACTAAAACAGAAGAAACAGCTGCAGTTTCAGGTCCAATAACGATCAACCAAGATATCCCTGATCAAGAAATTTTAAGTAAAGGTCCAAGTGGAGAAGCGGCTGTTTCAGCAAAAACATTGAAGCTTACGGAAGAAGAAGTACAAAAGATTAAAGAAGGAAAATACACAGCGGCGATTGTCATGCACTATGCTGGGAATGACTGGGCAACCGCTCAAATCGATGGATTAAAAGCAACCTTTGCAAAAATGGGAATTAAAGTAGTGGCAGTAACAGATGCACAGTTCAAGGCAGAGAAACAAGTATCCGATATTGAAACGGTTTTAGCTAAAAAGCCAGATATTATTGTTGGGATTCCAGTAGATCCTGTTTCAACTGCATCCGCTTTTAAGAAAGCGGCAGATGCAGGAGTCAAAGTTGTGTTCATGGATAATAAGCCAAAAGGATTAGAAGCCGGTAAAGATTATGTGAGCGTAGTATCTGCAGATAACTATGGGAATGGTGTTCAAGCAGCGGAAATCATGGCAAAACAGCTTGGCGGAAAAGGAAAGATCGGTGTCATTTATCATGATGCAGATTATTTTGTAACCAAACAGCGTACAGAAGCCTTTGAAAAAACAATCAAGGAAAAATATCCAAACATCAAAATCGTGGAACGCGGCGGAATCATTGGGCCTAACGATGGAGAAAAAGTAGCATCAGGTATGCTGACCAAAAATCGTGACCTTGATGGAATGTTTGTCGTTTGGGACGTTCCGGCTGAAGGTGCATTAGCAGCAGCCCGTACTGCAGGAAAGAAAGATTTTGTCATTACGACCATTGATTTAGGGACAAACGTAGCTTTAGATATCGCCTCAAATGGTTTGATTAAAGGTCTAGGTGCCCAGCTGCCATATGACCAGGGGATTTCAGAAGCGATTTTAGCCGGTTATTCTTTACTTGGTAAAGAAGCACCTGCTTATGTAGCCGTTCCTGCTTTAAATGTAACGAAAGAAAATGTATTAGGTGCATGGAAACTTGTATATCATCAAGACGCACCAAAATCTATTCAAGGTGCAGCAAAATAACAACAGCTGAAAAAAAAGAGGCTCAATTTTTAGAGCCTCTTTTTTTAAGAAAAACTCCTTATTTATTAAAAAGCAGTCAAAGTCTACCTTTAGTCAAAAAGGACTACTTAGTGTTATTTATAATGAAAGGAGGCATACGGCAAGGGCATGGAATACTCTGCAATTCTTTTAAATACTCCCCGGTTAATTACGATTAAAGAAATAAATGAAAAACAAACCAATTGGGATAAAAAACAATCTGATTCTGATTTTACAGAGATTATCTATATTCAACAGGGGTGTGCAGAATTTGTTTATGAAAACAAACCATTTATCGTGCAAGAGGGAGATCTTATTATTCTTCATCCTTTTAGTCCTATCGAAAGAAAACCATACACGGATGGAACTTTTAAAGCGATATATTTAAATATGTCAAATCTGCATATCAATGGTAATGATAAGGGTTGGATCACAAATTCAAATAATTTTCCTATTATTCATTTACAAGAAGAAAAAATGGAGATAAATAATTATTTAACAATTATATTAAGGGAATATCGTACCCAACATGCTGGATACCAAGATGTCATTTCTTCCATATTGCAAGCAGCTATTATTAAAATTACTCGCCTCCTGAAAAATTCAGATCACCAATCCGTTTCTTCGATATGCTTTGATGTAAAAAAATATATAGAAGTGAATTTCAGACAAGAGCTGACTTTAAACCATTTAGCCAATCTAGTTTATGTAAACCCCTACCATTTAGCGCATATTTTTAAAGAGGAAGTGGGGAAGCCTCCTATACAATATTTGATTCAGTGTCGCATAGAAGAGGCAAAACGGTTGCTGAAGCATTCTAATCTGTCTGTAAAAGAAATTGCGGCTATGATTGGATACGAAAATCCAAATTATTTTAATCTACTTTTTAAAAAGGTGACAGGGACTCCACCAGGTAAATACAGAAAAAGTGAAATTAGTTCGAAACGGGAGGTATCTCAATCGTTAGAACCCAGTATGTTTGTTGGTCGTCATCTAATAAATGCCATAACAGTAGAATAACATTTTAAAAGGCTTCTCACTCGAGAAGCCTCTTTTGGTGTCAAATGGCTATAAAAAATGCATCAATCCCCAATATAGTATATAAATACATCAATATATTTAATTTTCTTATAATTTAAATTTTAATAAGATTACTATAGAAAGAAATTAACAGTAACTGGTTATCAGAAATTATGGTGGGTGATTGATTTGAGTCAAAAGATGTTGGCAGCTGTCCTTCATAAGAAGGAAGAATTAAGTTTGGAAGAAGTCCCTATCCCGGAAATTTCGGAAGATGAGGTTTTAATTAGGGTGAAAAAATGCGGTATTTGCGGGACTGATCCTCATATTTTTAAGGGCCACTTCCCAGCTCCGTTTCCCCTTATTATGGGCCACGAGTTTTCGGGGGAAATCGTAAATGTAGGAAAACAGGTAAAATCTGTTGCTATTGGGGCCAAAGTTACCGCGGATATAAATATAAGTTGTAATCATTGTTATTTTTGCCGTGTTGGTCAGAAGTTACTATGTGAATCTATTAAGCAAATCGGCGTTCATGTGGACGGTGCCTTTGCAGAGTATGTAAAGGTGTCGCAAGGAAATATCTATACTTTGCCAGATGAAATGGATTGGGAAAAAGCGGCTTATATAGAACCGCTCGCTTGTGCCATTCACGGTTTAGAGCGGGCCAGGATGACCATAGGCAGCTCGGTAGCGATCATTGGTGCAGGCCCTATGGGATTGGCCTTAGGAAAGCTGGCAAAATTAAATGGGGCCGCGCAAGTCATCCTCACCGAGCTCAATCAAAGCCGGATTGAAAAGGCTAAAGCAATAGGTGTAGACCATGTCATCCATGCCGGCCAAGAAAACCCCATTGAGGCCGTAAAGGAGCTAACAGAAGGAAGAGGGGCTGATTTTGTATTTGAGGCGGTGGGATCCTCGTATACTTATAGACAGGCATTTGAAATGGTCAGACACGGTGGAACCATAATCGCGTATGGAGCTGCGCCGGCAGATGCTGCTATCGATATAAAGCCTTTTGATATTTTTAGTAAAGAGCTTACCATTGTCGGTTCATATGCAGGTAGCTATGGAACTTGGCAGCAGGCGATACAACTAATTAAAAATGGCCTCTTTAACCCTCATGAGATCATTACCAAAACCATTGCCTTGGAGCAAATCATCGAGGGAATAAATGATGCTTTATACAATAAAGAGGTCATTAAAATCATGGTAGGGGTTTAGTCTGCATCACCCAAAAGAGGCGGCCATTTGGAATATTAGTGGCAGCCTTCCCTTTATGTTAAAAAACTGTAGTAGTTCGCTAGGATGATTTTTTTCTAAATTTACCTGGAGAATAACCGGTGTACTTTTTGAACAATAAGTTAAAATAATTGGCATTTGGATAACCTACTTTGGAAGCGATTTCACTTATCGGCGAATTTGTGCTTAACAGCAAGGTTTTTGCTACCTCAATTCGATAAGTAATCAGATATTGTATAGGGGCGATCCCCGTTTCATCTTTAAACGTGTGGGCCAAATGGTAAGGGTTTACAAAAACAACGCTGGCTAATTCATTAAGGGAAAGGTCACGATTGTAATTTTCAGAAATATATTTTTTTACTTTTTCCGAAATAGTGGCATTTTGACTAGAATCTGTCGTAAACAAAATACGCAGGATTTTGATAATTAGGGTTTTTAAGAGCGAGGAAATGATCTCTTGAGAACCAGGATCATTATTATTAAATTCCTCATAAATATCCTCTATGTATTTTTGAATGGTGATATGCTGCTCTTGAACGTTCAATACCGGCTTTTCATCCGAAGCTATCATAAATCCCTCTGGAAGCGGTGATAAATGTAAACCACAAAAGGATAAGGAGAATCCTTTCAAACTGCTATCAACACAAGAGAGGGTTTCATGCTCCGTGTTAGGATTAATAAGGACAAGATCTCCTCTATTGACAGTATATGTTTGGCCATTTACATCAACGTTTGCTGTGCCATCCTGGATAAACAGAATCTCGGCAGATTCATGCTTATGTAATGCTTTACATTTTTGTTTCCGGACTTGGCTGAGTTCAACGGCTGAGGTTAAATGCGGAGTTTGTAGTAATGCTGGTAATTTATCCATAGGACCTCCTCTGCATTTTCCCTTATAATGGGGATTTAATAGAATTTGTCAAAAATGTGATAAAATTTAGTAATATTATTGAAAAATAAGCTACTAAATTCAATAACTATAGCAATATCCCACAAGAATCTATAGTTTTCTAACAATTAAATTAATTTTACAAGGAAGAATTTGTATTCTAAACTAGAGGGAAATCCTTGAGTTGTTTTAAGGAAGTGGTGGGAGGATGCTATTAAAACTAAATCATATCAGCAAATCCTTTTTTGATAATAAAGTCTTAAATAATATGAGTCTAGAATTAAAAGCCGGTGAAATTCATGCTCTAATTGGTGGGAATGGAGCGGGAAAATCCACTCTAATAAACATAGCATCAGGGGTGTTTAAACCGGATTGCGGAGTGATCGAAGTGAATGACAAAAAAGTCCACTTTGATTGTCCTCAGAGCGCACAGCGCAAAGGCATTTCTGTTATTCATCAAATCCCTAATTTGGTCCAGGGCATGAGTGTGGCGGAAAATATTTTTCTTGGGAACCAGCCAAAAAAATTTAAATTTTTTGTGAATCATAGAAAAATGAAAATAGAAGCCAAAAGAATTCTCGACGAGCTAGGTGTCAGCATCAATCCGAAAGAAAAAGTAAGCAATATCCCAGTACGACAGCATTATTTAATATCCATCGCAAAAGCGATTGTTCAAAAATCGAAAATTCTATTTATGGATGAACCGACAGCAAATTTAACGGAGCAGGAAAGAGAAAACCTTTTTAGGATTATCAAAAAATATAAAGATCAAGGTGTTGGCATCGTCTTTATTACTCATCGATTAAACGAAATTCACGAAATATGTGACAAGGTGACGATTATTCGCGATGGAAAACATGTGGCAACGCATCGAGTTAAAGATATCACATTGAAAGAAATGACCAATCTAATGCTTGGTTACAATCTAAAACATTATTATCCTCCAATTATTACATCAACAGGTAAGGAATTATTGCGGATTGAGCATGTAACCCAAAAACCTTATGTAGAAGATGTCAATCTCATCCTTCATGAAGGTGAGATTATTGGAATTGCGGGTTTAGCAGGTTCAGGGAAAACTGAACTTGCAAAGATTATTTTTGGACAAAGTAAAAAAGATAGTGGAAGTATCTACTGGAAAAATAATCAAGTCGATTTTAAACATCCCATTCATGCTGTCCATAACCGATTTGGCTACGTTAATGACGATCGCTTAACATCAGGATTATTTATGAATATGAGTGTAGCCAATAACATGACCATTGCCAGTTTGGAAACGCAAAACATTTTAAAATTGGTTAATCGGAATATTGAGGCGGATCAGACCCTTGAAAAAGTGATTGATCTTAATATCAAGGTGGATCATATTGATCAAAATATTCAATATTTAAGCGGCGGAAATCAACAAAAAGTGATGCTGGGCAGATGGCTTATCACGGAAAGTGATCTATATATATTAGATGAACCGACAATAGGTGTGGATATTGGCAGCAGGACGGAAATCTATCTTAAAATCCATGAGCTGGCACAAGAAGGAAAAGGAGTGATCGTTATCTCCTCTGATACAACGGAACTGCTTGGGCTTTGTAACCGCATTTTGGTTATGTACAGGGGAAGAATAGTTGCTAACCTTAAGAATGACAATATCACTGAAGAAGATATCATTCACCATATGAATGGAATGAGCCCATGTGTGAAGACTTCTTCATAATTTACTAATTTAAGATCATACAGCCTCCTGTATCAGGCGGCGTATGATCTTTTTTTGCATTAGTACAGAATTAAAGATTGAAAATACAAAATATTTTAACAACCGCAAGATTGTGAACTTTTGACTCAATATTGTTAATTGTTTGAAAGCATTAATCAAAGTAACATTAGAGACAAGAAATCTTACAAACCAGTTGATAAACAACAGTATTTCATACTCTATAAGTTGTTTACAAGCTGCTTTTAAAAGATTTATCTTAAAAAATTTCTAGGAGGATTTAGCATGTTTAAGTACAGTTTTGATTCACTAGTTTATTTTGGAGAAGATGTTGAGAAAAGTATTGAGCGCGTAGCAAAGTTTGGTTATGACGCGATTGAATTAGTAGGCGAGCCAGATGCTTATGATACAAAAAGAGTACGCAATCTTGTAAGCGATTACGGAATCACTGTTGGTTCCATTTGCTCGATTTATAATGCAGAAAGAGACCTAGCTCATCCGGATCCAAATAAACGCAGACAGGCAATTGATTATGTTAAACGAGTAGCAGATATGTCGGCTGAAGTAGAATGTCCAGTCATGATCGTAGCTCCAACGTCAAATGGTAAGACCGCATCACTAACTGATTTTGATGATGAAGTGAAATGGGCGATTGAAGGCATTCGTGAAGGCGCAGAATATGCAGCCAAATTAAATGTTAACCTTTGTATCGAAGCGTGGAACCGCTATGAAACGTACATGCTGAATCGATTAGATCAAGCAATGGATATGTGGAAAGAAGTAAACCTTCCAAACGTAGGAATCATGGGCGATCTATTCCACATGAATATTGAGGAAGATAATATTGCAGAAGCCATTCGTAAAAGCAAAGATGCATTAATCCACATTCATTTTGCTGATAGCAATCGTAAGGCACCTGGTCTTGGCCATATTGATTTTGTTCCAGCCTTACAAGCTTTAAAGGATATTGATTACAAAGGACATATCACTTTTGAAATTTTACCGGCTGCTGCTGATCCGTTTGGGGTTATGAAAAAAGGCGGAGGATTAGAATTCTTCGATGACTATACAAAAAAATCAATTGATCATATTAAATCACTAGAAAAATCCCTTTTCGCAAACACAAAATAAGAAGGAGAGGAAGAAGAATGAAATTTGGTGCTAGTACGTTTATTTGGGTCTCTCCCTTTTCCAACCAAACCTTGAATTTAATTGATAAAGTAAAGAATATTGGATTTGATTATCTTGAAATTTGTATTGAAGATCCTGAAACGATTGATGTAGCTGCGATTCGTAATCATTTAAATAAAACGGGTGTTCAAGCGTTAGTGTGCGGGGCATTTGGACCAAACCGGGACATCAGCTCAGAGGATGCGGCGATACGTGAACAAGGCATTGAATATATTAAAACTTGTATCGATATTGCTGCCGAACTCGGTTCACCGTTAGTGTCCGGACCAATGTATTCAGCTACTGGTAAAACGCGGTTACTAACACCTGACGAAAAGAAACAACAATGGAATTGGGCAGCTGAAAACATGAAAATTGTTGCCGATTATGCATCAGAAAAGAGTATTAGATTAGCAGTTGAAATTTTAAACAGATTTGAGACTGATTTTATTAATACGGTTCAGCAGGGCTTAGACTTTTTGGAACTAGTGGATTGTGATAATGTTGGATTCTTATTAGACACATTCCATATGAATCTTGAAGAAAAGGATATTGCAGAAGCTATTAAACTGGCTGGCAGCAAAATTTTCAACTTCCATTCATGTGAAAATGATAGAGGTACGCCAGGAACAGGACATATTCCATGGAATGAGGTATTTCAGGCATTGAAAGAAATATCCTATGATGGACCGGTTGTTATTGAATCATTTACAACTGAAATCAAAGAAATCGCACGCGCTGTTTCACAATGGAGACCGTTAGCACCTTCTCAAGACTCTCTGGGTGAAGAAGGGTTACAATTTCTCAAAAAGGCTGTATTAGTATGATTAATACCCTGCAGCTGAGAAACATCAGTAAATCGTTTTCAGGGGTGAAAGCCTTAACCGATGTGAGCTTTACGATTTATGGCGGGCAAGTTCAATGTTTAGTAGGGGAAAACGGGGCAGGAAAATCAACCATTATTAAAATCTTGGCCGGCTTTTATAAGCCGGACCAAGGTGGTGAAATTGTCATCGATAATGAGCCTGTTGCTTTTTCCAGTCCAAGAGATTCCCAAAATCATGGAATTGCGGTTATCCATCAGGAATTACTGCTCGTTCCGCATTTAACGGTTGCTGAAAATATTTCATTGGGACATTGGCCGAAAAATAACCGGAAATTGGTCAATTGGAAGGACGTAGAGAAACGGGCAGAAGAGGCATTGAAAATGCTGGGAGCGAATATTGATCCAAATGCGATTGTATCTTCCTTATCTACTGGTGAACAACAGTTAGTAGAAATTGCCCGTTCTCTTTCAAGGGAAACACGAGTGCTGATTTTGGATGAGCCAACTGCTTCTCTTTCCGAATCCGAAACACAGCGTCTGATGCAAATCGTGAAAAATTTGCGGGATAAAGGCATGGCCATTATGTATGTTTCCCATCGTTTAGAAGAAGTATTTGAACTGGCGGACATGATCACCGTATTTAGAGACGGGAAATTAGTTCAATCCGCGACGAAAAAGGAGATTACTCCAAACAATATTGTTCGATTAATGGTAGGAAGAGATGTTTCCCTGGAACGAACAAGAAAGCCGGTTCATGGCAAAAAAGTGCTTGAAGTACGGAATTTAACGCGTAAGGGTGCAATTGAAAATATATCCTTTGACTTACATGAAGGTGAAATCCTAGGTGTAGGCGGGCTTGTCGGAGCGGGCAGGACGGAAATATTTAGATGTTTGTTCGGTGTCGATCCGATTGATGCAGGTGAGGTCATTATCAATGGGCAAAAGGTGAATATCAAAAGCCCGCAGGATGCCATCAAACATGGTATCGGTTTTGTTACCGAAGATCGAAAGACACAGGGCTTAGTGTTAAATGCCAGTGTGAAGGATAATGCCTCCATATCTATCTTAAATAATATTAAGAGATTTGGCTTTATCGATCAAAACCGTGAAAGGGAAATTGTTCAAAGCTATAAAGAACAACTTCGAATTAAGACACCAAGTCTGGAAACGGCTGTAAGTTCCTTAAGTGGAGGAAACCAGCAGAAGGTTGTTTTGGCTCGTTGGCTGGCCACTCATCCGAAAATTCTACTTCTTGATGAACCAACCCGTGGAGTGGATGTAGGGGCAAGAGCAGAAATCCAAGCCATGATTGAAAATCTTGTTGCTCAAGGCTTAGCAATAATTATTATTTCTTCTGATCTTATGGAACTATTAGCATTAAGCGATAGAATTATCGTTATGAGAGAAGGAAGAAATGTTGCAGAACTTAAAGATGACAAGATTACGAAGGAAGAGGTGATTAAGTTTGCAACAGGAGCAGACGCAAGTTAATAGAAAGATTGAATTGGTATCTTCGCAGGACAAAACACAGGGACGAAAAAAACTTAAACAGTATTTAGGAAGTCTTGGACTTTTAATTGTCATTGTTGCCTTCGGTATTGTACTCAGCTTAATGTCACCCGTTTTTCTTACAAAAACGAACCTTATTAATTTATTAATGCAGTCGACGATTCTTGTCACATTAGCTCTAGGAGTAACGTTTGTCATTATAACAGGCGGTATTGATTTATCGGTGGGGGCCATAATGGCGGTATCTTCTGCCCTTGGTTTAGGTTTAATTGTTTATAATGGTGTACCAGTAATTGTAGGCGTTATCATAATGGTGTTGATTGGCGCAGTATTCGGATTAGTCAATGGATTATTTATTACCAAATTACAATTATCACCATTAATTGTAACACTAGGTACGATGGGTATTGCCAGAGGGATCGTGCTCATTTATACAAATAGCGCTAATATCGATCCGGTTCCAAATAGTTTTGTTACTTTAGCTACAGGAAGTCTTTTCTCGATTCCATATTTAATCCTTCTGGTAGCGGTATTCGCAATTATTGCCCATATTATTTTGAAAAATACGGTATTTGGAAGATCGGTATATGCAAGCGGAGGGAATGAATTGGCTGCCCGACTTTCAGGAGTCCGGACCAAGACAATTATTACCTTAACATATGTGATATCTGGTGTAACAGCTGCAATTGGGGGACTACTATTATCCGCCCGTTTGGAATCAGTGGGTCCTACTGCTGGAACAGGTCTTGAATTAACCGTTATTGCAGCCGTTGTTATTGGAGGGACTAGTCTTTTCGGAGGTCAAGGAAATATATTAGGAACCATTCTAGGCGTCATTTTAATCTCATTGGTATCAAACGCCATCAACCTGCTTTCCGTTCCGCCTGCATGGGATTCACTTGTTCAAGGCAGCGTGATATTAGTAGCAGCATTGCTGGACGTCTACCGTCGAAAGTTCTTAAAGAGTGCCTAAATAAAGAGGATGGGAAAAATCATTCACATTAAAGGGGTGTTTCAATTGAAATTTGTTAAAGGTCTTCTATTATTCGCTTTAATGTTTAGTCTGTTGGTAGGTTGCAGCTCTAATAATCAATCAGCTAGTGGTACTGAAAAAAATGCTTCCTCTAGTCAAACTAAAAATGGGAAAAAGAAAATTGCCGTATTATTGTGGAGCCGTGGTTTTGAATTTATGGTTGCGTTAGACCAGGGAATTAGAGCGGAAGCAAAAAAACAGGGCGTTGATGTTGAAGTACTTGATGGGCAATCAAGCAGTCAAACACAGTTAAGACAAATTGAAGACAATATTGCAAAGAAAGTTGACTTAATCATTTTATCACCTGCTAACTCTGATGAATTAGTTCCAGGTGTGAAAAAAGCAAATCAAGCTGGTATTCCAGTTGTTACGGTAGATGCTGTTGTTTCAAAGGGCGCTGATGTTGTGAGCAGTATTGCTTTTAACAATGAAGAAGCAGGAAAAATGGCAGCTAAATACATTATGGATACGTTAGGAAAAGGTTCTGTATTAGAACTGACGGGTGCACCAGGAACCTATCACGCCATTTTAAGAGGCGGCGGTTTTGATAAAGGAATGGGACAGTCTTCAGATTTTAAACTTTCTACAAAAAATGCTGAATGGTCTGCAGAAAAATCTCAAGGCATTACAGCTGATTCTTTAACAGCAAATCCAAAGATCAACGCCATCTTTACTCATAACGATGATATGCAGCGCGGAGTTCTAAGCGGTCTAAGACAAATTTCTAAAACCAGCAAGGTAGGCGAAAAAGGACATATTATGCTCGTAGGTGTTGACGGAACTCCGCAGGCATTGAAACGAATTAAAAATGGTGAACAAGATGCCACTATTAATCAGGATCCATTTGAAATGGGTGCGTTAGCGGTTAAAACGGCTGTCGATCATCTTAATGGAAAAGAAGTTCCAAAAATGCAATACACTCCACCAACTTTAGTCACAAAAGAAAATGCAGACGATCCAAATCTTTGGGGGAATAAATTTAAAAAATAATAAAGAATGGGGTGATAATTTATCACCCTTTTCAATTAAAAAATAACATTTTTAGGAGGAAATTATGACAAATTCATTACGTATTATTCAGGTTGGTCTTGGCGGCTGGGGATGGAGCTGGACTCAAGTGGTATTGGACTCACCTCATTGGGAATTGGCCGCGGTTGTCGATATTAATCAGGAACTGCTGAATAAAGCATGTCAGTATTATCAAATTAACCCAAAAACAGCATTTAATAGTTTATCAGAAGCCGTTAAAGAAGTTGAGGCAGATGCCGTATTAATCCTAGTTCCGCCAGATTATCATGCAAATATCGCCTTGGAGGCATTTGAACATGGACTTCATTGTATAGTAGAAAAACCTTTAGCGGGTACTTTGGAAGATTGCAAGAAAATCGTAGAAGCAGCAGAGCGCAGCGGATGTAATATTATGGTTAGCCAAAATTACCGTTTTAAAAGAGCACCTCAAACAGTCAAAAAAGTAATTGAACAAAATGTGATTGGTGAGTTGGGAAGCGTTTATATTAACTTTCAAAAATCACCTGATTTTACAGGATTTAGAACTGAAATGGATGAACCTTTGATTATTGACATGGCTATTCACCATTTTGATCAAATTAGAGGAATTCTTGGTCTTGAGCCCGTTTCCGTAAAAGCGCATTCATGGAATCCTACATGGAGCTCGTTTAAGGGAAATGCGGTTGCTTCAGTGGTTTTTGAAATGTCTAACGGTGCAGTCGTTTCTTATACAGGAAGCTGGGTTTCACGTGGATGGGAAACAACCTGGGATGGAGATTGGCGTATACAAGGTGAAGAAGGAGAAATTCTTTGGGCCAATAATGAGGTCACAGTAACACCTCATGACGTCTTTAAATCTGTATTTATGCAAGGTGCAATTGAAAAAAATGGAAAATTAGAGGTAAGTTTAGTAGATTTACAGTTGGAAGAGCGCTTGGCAAGCTTACAAGAATTTGCTGAATCCATTCATGAAAACAGAGAACCTGAAACATCTGGAAGAGATAATTTGAATAGCTTGGCCATGGTTTTAGGAGCTGTTCAGTCTGCAAAAACAGGAGAAAAGGTTTATATCGAAGATGTACTGGCAGCTGTAAAGCGAGAGGAGATTACACAATAAATGGAAAAGATAAAAGTTGGTGTCATCGGAACCGGCTTTATCGGTCCTACTCACATTGAGGCCATCAGAAGACTGGGATTTGTAGAAGTAGTTGCATTAGCGGAAACCAGTCAGGAAGCAGCAGAAAAAAAAGCTGCCGAACTCGGGATTCCAAAAGCCTATGGCAATTATCGTGAAATGCTACAAGACCGCGATATCCATGTCGTGCACAATTGCACACCGAATCACCTGCATTTTGCCATTAATAAAGAGATTATTTTGGCAGGTAAGCATGTCATATCTGAAAAACCGCTGGCGATGAATAGTGAAGAATCGGCAGAATTACTAGAACTAGCAGAAAAACACGGTGTTGTCCATGGGGTGAACTTTAATTACAGACAGCATGCCAGTGTACAAAATTCACACGCAATGGTTGTAAACGGTGACCTTGGAAAAGTGAACTTGGTTCATGGAAGCTATCTGCAAGATTGGTTATTGTTTGAAACAGACTTCAACTGGCGTCTCGCCCCAGAAGTAGGCGGGAAATCTCGAGCTGTTGCCGATATTGGCTCCCATTGGTGCGATACAGTACAATATGTAACAGGAAAGCGAATTGTGGAAGTTTTCGCTGATTTAGCAACGGTTGTTCCTATCAGAAAGAAAGCCAAAAATACAATTGCTACGTTTAGTGCACAAAATATAGAGGAACAAGAGTATGAAGATGTTTCGATCAATACAGAAGATTATGCTTCCGTTCTTGTCCGTTTTGAAGATGGGGCAAGAGGAGTATTTACGGTATCCCAGGTAAGTGCTGGACGGAAAAATAGATTAAGCTTTGAAATCAATGGCAGTCAAAGCACTGTTTTCTGGAATCAAGAGGAGCCAGAAAAGCTATGGATCGGACACAGGGACCGGGCAAATGAGATTCTGCTAGCAGATCCTTCCCTGTTTACTCCAGAAGCAAGGTCTGCAATCCACTACCCTGGTGGCCATAATGAAGGGTGGCCGGATGCATTGAAAAATATGATGTTGAATTTCTATTCTTTTGTTCGTGATGGCAAGAGCTTGAAAACAGACAAACCTAATTTTGCTACATTTGAAGATGGCCACATTTCCATGTGTATTACCGATGCTATCTTGGAAAGTAACCAGCAGCAGAAATGGGTGAAGGTTCAAGCTGGCAAGGAGGTACTTATATGAAGCTAGGAGTTTTCACGGTCTTATATCAAAATCTTCCGTTCGAAGCCATGCTCGATAAATTAGCTGAAATGGGTGTAGAAGCAGTGGAATTAGGGACAGGGAATTATCCCGGCAACCATCACTGCAATCCGGATGAATTATTGGAGTCACCGGAAAAAGCCAGAGGTTTCTTACAAGCAATAGAAAGCAGAGGGTTAACGATTAGTGGTTTAAGCTGCCACGGAAATCCGCTGCATCCCGATAAAAAGTTTGCTAACGAATCTCATCAGGTTTGGAGAAAAACGGTTTTGTTGGCGGAACGTTTAGGGGTACCGGTTGTGAATGGTTTTTCTGGCTGCCCTGGTGACCATGCGGGTGCTAAAAATCCAAACTGGGTTACATGTTCTTGGCCGCCTGAATATTTGGATGTGCTGAATTATCAATGGAACCAAGTGGTTATTCCATACTGGAAGGAAGAAGCTCAATATGCCAAGTCACATGGTATAAATGTAGCTTTTGAAATGCATCCAGGCTTTATAGTCTATAATCCTGAAACACTATTAAAATTAAGAGAATACGCCGGGGAAAATATAGGCGCCAATTTCGACCCTAGCCACCTTGTTTGGCAGGGAATAGATCCTGTTGAAGCAATTAAGAAATTAGGCCGGGAAAATGCCATTTTCCATTTCCATGCAAAGGATACTTATTTAGATCAAGCCAATATCAAAATCAATGGTGTCCTAGATACAAAACATTATAGCGATATCCTTGATCGTTCATGGTCATTCCGTTCAGTAGGGTATGGACATGATGAAAAAGTGTGGAAGGATATGGTTAGTGCACTCCGTTCTGTGGGGTATGATTACGTTCTTTCGATTGAACATGAAGACATGCTTGCATCGATTGATGAAGGGCTAAGTAAAGCAATTTCTCTACTAAAGGGTATCCTGTTTAAAGAGCAAATAACCGATATGTGGTGGGCATAAATAAAATAGGTACTTACTGACCTCGGTACTAAACCGAGGTTAGTTTTTATACACAATAAAAGCGAGGACCATATTATTTCTTCTGTCTCCCCGAGACCCTAGGAGTCTTCATCCTTTTTATTACGAAAACTTGTTTAGCACCAAGTAACGCCAAAGTCTATTTAATTTGCGGAAAATATTACCAGCTATTAAAAGAGGCTCAAATTCTGAAGCCTCTTTTTTAATAACTTGATAGCGAGCGGAATACTGGGTGAGGGAAAAAGTAGGATAGTTTTTGACAGAGTAGGAATAATATTTTGACAAATAATGAGCCGCATGATATTATATATATAATCGATAATATATAATCAATAATAAAAAATAGAAGAAGGGTGTGATTTCATGAAACTATTGGTCTGTATTAAACAAACTTTTGATACAGAAGAAAAAATTGAACTTAAAGAAGGAGAAATAGTCGAAGAAACAAGTCAATGGATCGTTAATCCATATGATGAATATGCCATTGAAGAGGCACTTCGATTAAAAGAAGAGCACGGGGGAGAAGTCATCGTTCTAACAATTGGTAAGGAAAGATCTGAAAGCGCTTTACGTCATGGGCTGGCAATGGGGGCGGATCATGCTGTTTTAATTGAAGATGTAGAAAGTGATGAATTTATCATCTCCAAAGTCATAGCTGCATACGTAAAAGATAAAAATTTTGATTTTATCTTAACAGGGAATCAATCCATAGATAACGGTGCAGGCCAAGTTGGTGTACGGGTTGCGGAAGAGCTTTCAATTCCCCACATTACCTCCGTTGTCAAACTACAAATCGAGAATCAAACGGTATTGGCGGAGCGAGATGTGGAAGGTGAAACCTATAAAGTTGAAACTACATTACCTGTTCTAATTACTTGTCAGCAAGGGCTTAATGAACCTAGATATCCGTCTTTACCGAATATAATGAAGGCAAAACGCAAATCACTGGAGCATTTAGATGTATCCGATCTAATTGAAAAGAGCGTGGATATATCTAAAAAAACAAATGTCGTAGAAAGATATAAACCCCAGAAACGTAAAGCTTGCACCAAAATAGAGGGAGAGCCAAGTGTAACTAGCCAAAAGTTGGTCAAGCTCCTCTTTGAAGAAGCTAAAATATTTTAGGAGGTAAATTATGGACAGAAAAGTTCTCGTTATCGGAGAAATGAAAGGACCCAAAATCCGAAATGTTTCCCTTGAAGCCCTAACTGCTGCGAAGCAAGTTGCTGGGAGAGGGGAGGTAATTTCCGCCGTTTTTGGAACCCATTCTGCAAAACAAGTGGATTTGCTTTCACAATATGGTGCTGAGCAGGTATATATAATTGAAGATTCCGATTATGATGAATACCACCCTGAATTATATACTCATGCTGTAGTTAAAATTATTCAAGAAACTCAACCTGATGTTATTGTTATGGGGCATACTGGAAACGGCAGAGACCTTGCTCCACGGGCAGCGGCAAGATTACAAATTGGTTTGGCTAGTGATTGTATCGACATAAATTTGGATGGCAGTGATAACATTGTGGTTACACGCTCAATTTATTCTGGGAAACTATTTGAAAAGAAACAGTTTAATAGTGTTCCGATATTTTTGACCATACGTCCTAATAATATAACACCTATCCGGTATGGTTCTGAGGCGTCAACTATTCCGTATACAGTTGAGAAACCTACCCTTACTCTGCTAATCAAAGAGATCGTTCGAAGGGCGGCTGAAAAAGTTGATTTAACGGAGGCCAAGGTGATTGTTGCTGGCGGGAGAGGAGTAAAAAGTGCCGAAGGTTTTAAAGTTTTACAAGAATTAGCAGATGTATTAAAAGGGGCAGTTGGTGCATCACGTGGAGCTTGCGATGCAGATTACTGTGATTATTCGTTACAAATTGGCCAGACCGGTAAAGTTGTAACGCCTGATTTATACATTGCATGTGGAATTTCTGGTGCAATCCAGCATGTTGCGGGCATTTCCAACTCCAAATTTATTGTTGCAATAAATAAAGACCATGAGGCCCCAATTTTTGAAGTGGCTGACTATGGAATCGTAGGAGATTTGTTCGAGATCGTCCCACAATTGACCAATGAATTTTCCAAAATTTTATTAAGTCAAGTCAAATAGTTGATTATATATTTATAGAAGAAGAAGTGCTTTATTTCTTATTTTTCCTATAAATGAAAACGCTTAAAAAAAGTTCCTGTTTCAACCTAAGCAAAGACACACCATAGACACACATGACCATGTTCGTATAAATTACCTAATAGGGGATGGGTTCGTATGTTTCGGAATTTCAGATGGTATATTGTCTTTATGCTCTTTCTTGCCGCGATTATAAATTATATTGATCGTAGTGCTTTATCCGTAGCCATGCCTTTTATATCAAAGCGATTTCACCTAGAGCCTGCAGAAATGGGACTAATTCTAAGTAGTTTCTTCATTGGATATGCATTGTTTAACTTCATAGGCGGATATTTTTCAGATGTTTTCGGACCAAGGAAAGTTTTTGGTACATCTATGGTGGTCTGGTCGATTTTTTGTGGTTTAACAGCGACTGCTTTCAACTTTATCTCTTTATTTATTGTCCGTTTAATGTTCGGTGTAGGTGAAGGTCCTTTTTCGTCAACTGCAAATAAAGCCGTTAACAATTGGTTTCCAATTAAGGAAAGGGCGCGTGCGGTTGGCATCAATCAAGCAGGTCTTCCAATTGGTGGTGCTCTTTCGGGACCGATAGTAGGCTTTATTGCACTGAAGTTCGGTTGGGAGTGGTCCTTTGTAGTCATTACTTTGATCGGGTTGTTATGGACGCTTCTCTGGATCAAAACAGTCACGGACAAGCCGGAAGAGCATCCAAAAGTGAGCAAAGAAGAACTTAAAGTGATTAGAGATGGACAAATGCAAGGAAATACGTCATCTTCAGAGAGCCTTCCATTATCTTATTATCTTAAACAACCTACTATATTAGTAATGGCAGTATCCTTCTTTGCTTATAACTACATCATCTTTTTCTTCTTGACCTGGTTTCCAAGTTATCTGACTATGTCTAAAGGCTTGAGTATAATGAAAATGAGTTTTGTAACCATGATTCCTTGGACTTTTGGCGCGATTGGATTGATTGGCGGGGGGATGCTGACAGATTATATATTCAAAAAAACAGGGAAACTCATGTTTTCAAGAAAATTGGTGTTAGTTACTTTTCTGATAGGCGCAGCTATATGTGTTGGTTTAGCAGGAATCGCTTCATCTGTAACCAGTATTGTTATATTTATGGCATTTGGTGTTGGCTTCACATACTTAACTGCACCAATTTATTGGTCGATTATTCAGGATGTAGTTCGCGGTGAAAAGGTTGGAGGAGTCAGTGGCTTTGTACATGGGCTGGCAAATATTTCAGGAATTATAGGTCCAGCAGTCACCGGATTTATTGTCCAATTTACTGGACATTTTACAAGTGCTTTCCTCCTAGCGGGAGGCTTGGGTGTAATTGGTGCGCTGGCAGTCGCCTTTTTTGTAAAACCGTTACAATCAGAAGCGGCCAAAGAGGAAGTTGTACAAACTAGGACTGTTTAATTAAAAATTACCCATTCAAAACATGTTTCGTTTAGATATTAATTACTAACCGCAGACCAAAAAAGGCCGACGACAAGTTTATGAACTTAGGTCGGCCTTTTTATTCGCGAATTCATTTATGATTATTGGATTGTACTTCCGAACTTGAAGGAAGGGAAGCTCTTTGTTGTCGCTCGTAGTTAACATGCTCATGAAATGCATGGATACAGCCATCCAAATCCCTGTTTTGGAAAGCCCTTAATATGGGTTCGTGAATGTTCGCTAATTCAGAAAGGTCAGTAAAATACACTTGGCTGTTTAGGTACCATATTCGGCTTAGTTTGGAAGACAAGGTTTCCCAAACGTTACTCAGGAATTTATGGTCTGCCGTTTTATATATTTTTGTGTGAAAGCCCTCATCTGCAATCCTAATTTTTTCTAAGTCATTATTTACTCCAGCAAGGACCATCTCATTATGATAATTTTTGAGTTCTTCTACATCTTCGTCAATTAATCTTTCAAAAGCTCTTTTAATTGCGAATTCTTCCACCGTGAGACGAAAATCATATAATTGATCAATTTCATCAAGTGAGAAATTCGAAACAAATGTGCCTTTGTTTCGTTGGGTAACGACCAAATCTTCTTCCGCTAATTTTAAAAATGCTTCACGAACAGGTGCCTGACTGACACCATAGTTCTTTGCCACTTCTAATTCAACTATACGGTCCCCAGGTTGAAGTTCTCCCTTAATTATTTTTTCTCGCAGTGCTTCAAAAATTTGCTCTGAAAGAGTTTTATTAACAATGGAATTTTTCATAATATCCCTCCTTTTTCTTGTTAATAACCGATAATCGTTAATCGAAATTGATTTTATAGTATTGTACCACATAATGTAATGAATATCCATTCATTACATTATTCAATTGCTAATGATCTAGGAAAATGACGTTTATGCCAGAAATAGGGTTGAACACATTTTTTAAATATAAAAAAAATTTTGACGATTTTCAATAATAATGTTATATTGATTATAGATTATATATTATCGATAATTACCGATTTCGAATTTACTCAAAAGGAGGCGTTTATGAAGAGATCTATTGTGAACAAATCGCTTTCTGACCAGATTCATGAAGCTTTGCGTGATTTAATCATTAAAGGAGAACTTAAGCCGGGAGACAGGATCCTTGAATTGGAAGTAGCAAGAGATTTCGGTGTGAGCCAAGCCCCTGTTAGAGAAGCATTATTAAAGCTGGCTGAAGAAGACCTGGTCGTAAGCATTCGGTATAAGGGAACTTTTGTATCAAACATATCGATGGTAGAAACGGAGGAATTATATTGTTTCCGTATCATAATGGAGGAATTAGCAATCAAAAGAAGTTTGGAAAGATTAAAAGCTGGAGATTTAAGGGACCTTGAAAATTTTTACCTTGATATGGTTCGAGCTGGTGAAACCAATGATTTGGACTCCTTAAGGGTAGCCGATATTAATTTCCATTCAAAAATATTTCACATGGCAGAACATAAATTCATGTATAGTGTGTGGGAGACGTTGGTGTCAAAACTTAATCGAATTTGGTATCTTACAAGCCAAGCGTGCTTCATCAATCTTTCTGAAGTTGCTGCCATTCATGATCCTTTCTTAAACGCTATAAAATCACATGATTTGAATGGTTGTATTAAAGCGTTGCATGAACACGTCGACTATGAAAAAAATAAAAGTTTTTAATTAAATTTAAAAGTGAAACACTTTGTACAGATTAATAACTTTTTAATTTGTTATTTTAAAAGAAGCATGCTACACAGGGGAGATATAACTCTTTTTTTTATTATATATTATCGATAAATGATAATTTTATTTTGACAAATCGGAAAATTGGTGTTATTTTAAAAATATATTATCGATAACCGATAATAAGTAAAAATTTTATGGAGGAATGAAAATTATGAACCTACTAATCGATTCATTTGAGTTCGGCGTACTCACTCAAATTCATTACGGAGTTGGAAAGCTTAATGAACTCCCGGAAATTCTTAGGGCTGAAAACTATCAAAAGATTCTAATCGTGACAGATCCAGGCATTGCTAACTCCGGGTTACTGGATCGATTAGAAGATATTTTAACTAGAGCCGAAATCGGCTATTCCGTTTTTAAAGAGGTCCAACCTGATCCGACACTTGAAGTAGTGGACACCGTTAAACAATTATTCTTAGATAATCAATGTGATGCTGTGATCGGCATAGGCGGTGGAAGTTCGATTGATACTGCAAAAGGAGTCTCTGCAGCAGTCGCTAATCCTGGAGATCTTGGCCAATATGAAGGAAAGAACAAACTTCCAAATCGCGGACCCGATGTAATAGCCATCCCAACTACTGCAGGAACTGGATCTGAGGTTACCCATGCAATGGTGCTGAAAGATACGAAACGTAAATATAAAATGGGAATCCTTAGCCAGAACTTGCATCCGAAAGCGGCGATCCTCGATCCACAGCTGCTCACCACGCTTCCTAGAGGCCTTGCAGCGATTACCGGAATGGACGCCTTGAGTCATGCTATTGAATCCTATACGTCCAATCAAGCACAGCCAATCACAGAAGCACTGGGATTACATGCTATTCGACTGATTGCAAAGTATCTTAGACCTTTCGTAGCTCAGCGCACCAATTTGGAAGCGGCTTCACAGATGATGTTGGCTAGTACTATTGCCGGCGCAGCATTTATATGGGGAAGGGTAGCCGCTGTTCATGCTTTATCCCATCCATTAGGTGGTCACTATAAAGTTCCGCATGGTTTAGCAAATTCCATCCTCCTCCCAGTTGTTATGGAATTCAATGCTAGTTCCAATCAAGAAAAATTTAAAGAGATTGCGATTCTGCTAGGGGAGAATGTGGAAGGCTTAAACTCAAGAGAGGCAGCGTTACGCTCTGTTGACGCGGTAAAAGGGCTAATTGCCGATTTAGATATTCCGCCAACACTCGGAGCAAACAATGTCAGCTTATCTGAAGAAGAAATTCACATTGTTGCCCAGGAAGCATTGGATAGTGGAGTGGCTGCAGCAAATCCAAAGGTAACTACCTTAGAGGATTTGAAAAATATCTTGAGGAAAGCACTTTAAAAAATAGTGGTAAGGGAGAGTTTCCATGGCAAACGTATTTCCAATTAAAATTCAAAACTATATTGATGGTAAATGGGTTCCGTCATCAAATATGAAAACATATCAAAGAGAAAATCCGGCGAATCCAGAAGAAATTGTGATCATCGCACCCAATTCAACAGTAGAAGATACGAATCATGCCGTGGAGGCGGCGCAAAGAGCATTTGCTGATTGGTCCAGTACGCCGGCTCCTAAGCGCGCAGATTTGCTGTATCGTTTCACTGAACAATTATACACCGAACGTCAATCCATTGCTCAAATCATTACGAAAGAACAAGGGAAAACGTTAAACGAGGCATTAGGGGAAATCAATAAGACGATTAGTGAAGTACGTTATACCGCAGGTGAAGCTACGAGAATGAACGGTCAGACCCTCCCAAGCGAAAGAGCCGGTATCGAGGTAAAGACAAAAAGAGTACCAAAGGGAGTTATTGCCGCAATTTCTCCATGGAACTTCCCGATCGTAACACCGCTTCGAAAAATAGCTCCGGCATTGGCAACTGGAAATACAGTAGTATTTAAGCCTGCAAGTATAACTGTCGGAACTGCTGCTAAGTTCGTCGAAATTTTTGAAAAAGTCGGTTTGCCTAAGGGTGTTTTAAATCTAGTAATTGGATCTGGCAGAGAAGTTGGTACACCTCTAATCGGCCATCCGCTTGTCAAGGGAGTAACCTTTACAGGATCTACTGGTGTTGGCAGGTCGATTTATCAAGTCGCGGCAGAAAAATTAATTCCGGTCCAATTGGAAATGGGCGGCAAAAATGCCGGCATTATCTATGACTATAATGATATAAAAGGAGCCGTTAACCAAATTTGCGGCGCCGCTTTTGCAGCAACTGGCCAGAGATGTACATCGATCAGCCGTATCGTGGTGCAACGTTCGGCAGTAAATGACGTAGTCAGCTACTTAAAAGACAAATGTCAATCGTACATCATCGGTGACGGAATGAACCCGGAAACGACCTTGGGACCGGTGGTTTCAAAAGACCATTTGGAAACCATCGAGAATTACGTCCAAATCGGGGTGAACGAGGGAGCAACACTCGTTCACGGTGGTAAAAGGGTAGAGAGCCAGACTAAGGGGTACTTCTATGAACCTACTGTTTTCACTGATGTTTCACCAGATATGCGAATTGCACAGGAAGAGATTTTTGGACCAGTATTAACCGTAACGCCTGTAGATAGTTTTGACGAAGCCATTCAAATCGCCAATGATGTTGAATACGGACTTGCAGCTTCCTGCTTTACCAATAACATGGAGTACGCTGAACAATTCGTCAACGAAGTACAAACCGGGATGTTACATATCAATAACGGAACCATTAGTGAATCCCATGTTCCATTTGGCGGCTTGAAAAATTCAGCGGTTGGTCCTTACTCCATTGGGGTAACTGCAAAAGATTTCTTTACTGATCTTAAAGTGGTTTATTCAGCATCAAAATAAATAAAGGGGATGTAAACATGCTCATGACAGAAACAAATCAAGAATGGAAAGATGTAGCCCGCGACTTTGCCTCTCGCAAATTACAAATGGGGACACATTGGCTCGAAGGTGAGGAATATTGGTCAAATGCCCGTATGTTGGCGGAACAGGGCTTTTTGGGAATAACTTTGCCAGAAGAGTATGGCGGCTTAAATCAAACTTTATTTGATGCCCTATTAATGATAGAAGAATTGTGCAAGGTATGTCCAACCAGCGGAAGACAGGTATATCACTCAAGTATTGGAATCGCCTCCTTCATCAATCACCTTGGCACAGAGGCGCAAAAGAAATTATACCTTCCCCAAATAACGGCCGGGAAATTATTCGTGGGACTTGGAATGAGTGAGCCTGACGCAGGGAGTGCGGCCACAGACATGAAAACGACTGCGGTCGATGAAGGAGATCATTATCGATTAAATGGATCCAAGATTTGGGTTAGTGAGGCACATTTAGCTGATCTGTTTGTTGTCTATGCACGCTTTGGAAACACTGGAAGGACATCTGATATTGGCGCCATTTTAGTAGAACGCGGAACGCCAGGCTTTACAGTAGGCGTTCCTGAAGAAAATATGAGTGGTGAATTCCAATCGGCTCTTTATTTTGATGATGCCTTAGTACCAAAAGAAAATGTATTGACGGAACGTAATGCTTTCAAAGCCCTAATGGGAGTCTATAATGGGGTACGTTTAGGGTTTGCTGCCCAAACCTTAGGAATTACCCAAGCTGCATTCGATAGAACCGTTCAATATATTCAGGAGCGGAAGCAGTTTGGTAAAGAAATATGCGAATTTCAAGGGATTCAATGGATGGTAGCTGACATGTTTATGCAATTGGAAGCAGCACGAACTTTGTTGTACCGTGCGGGTATGGCCGCAGCAAATAATAAGCCGGATAAGCATGCGGCAAGTGTTGCTAAAGTTTATGTAGCAGAGGCGGCTAAAAAGATTACAGATGATTGTTTACAGCTTCATGGTGGATACGGATTCTCCAAACAGTATCCCTTGGAATGGTATTACCGTTGTGTACGGGCTGCATCCATTGCCGGAGGTACTGTTCAAGTTCATCGCACGATGCTGGCTGCTGAAGTATTAGGAAGAAAATTTGACCAGCGAAAATAGAATCTTTTCTTTTCCGGGACAGACCCGGTAAACACTGCGGCTGTGCACACAGCACAGCCGGGGGATGCCCCAGCTGCTTCATACGAAATCACTAAGGTTAGCAAATTATAAATTTAGAAAGGGGAAAACGAGAATGCTTACTACTACGAAATCAAAGGTAATCTCTTTCGAAGAAGCCGTCAGCAAAATACCAAACGGTGCAAACATTACAATCAGCGGCCTTATTTCTGTTCTTTGTCCGGAAAGAGTAATGGCAGAGCTGGAGAAGCGTTACCTTTCCACTGGAGAACCAAGAGATTTAACGGTCATCACACCCGTGCGAGTAGGCTGGAGCAAAACACACAGCACCGGATTAGAACATGTGGCGAATCGTGGAATGCTCAAAAGATTAATTAGCGGCAGTTTTAATGTAAAAGAAGGACCACGGCTTACTGAGATGATCCGCGAAAACGAAATCGAGGCCTATGGCTTTTCAATGGGAACGATCTTTCATTGGATTCGGGCCATGGCTGCAGGCGAATCAGGACTTGTGACGAAAGTGGGATTGCATACATATGTGGATCCACGCTACGACGGCGGACGCCTGAATGAGCATACCAAAGAGAATATATCAAAAGTCATAGAGATTGGCGGCGAGGAGAATCTATTTTACCCCAGCATTCCTATCCATGTAGCGATTATTCGCGGTTCAACAGCGGATGAGAACGGAAATATTACGCTGGAAAATGAACCTGTAACATTAAGCGGCTTGGAGATGGCCATGGCAGCCAAAGCCAGTGGGGGATTTGTAATTGCCCAGGTGAAACAGGTAGTGCCAAACAATACCCTGAATCCTCATGACGTAGCCATTCCTGGCATTCTGGTGGATGCAGTGGTAATCGATCCGGACCAAAAACAAAGCTTGCTTGATGAGGACGATCCAAGCTGGACCGGCGAAATCAAACTTCCGTTAGAACAAGTATATAAGCCGCGTCCATTGAATTCCAAAAAGGTGATATTAAGGAGGGCGGCCAAGGAACTGAAGCAGGGGGATGTCATTAACCTTGGAGTCGGGATTCCTGTAGGTTTACCGCAGTTAGCTATAGAAGAAGGATTTTTTGATGATGTTACATTCTCTTTGGAGCACGGGGCGATCGGTGGTGTCCCGATGGGTGAAGAGGTGTTCGGGGCCCATATTAATCCTACCGCTATCATAAGTTCTCCCCAAGTGTTTGATTTTTACCATTGTGGGGGATTATCAGCTACATTATTAGGGTTTGCACAAATCGATCGTGTAGGAAATGTAAACGTGAGTATGTTTAACGGTGTTTTTCGAGGCTCCGGCGGTTTTATCGACATCGTCCATAAAACGAAAAAAATTATGTTCTGCGGAACGCTCACCAGTGGCAAGTTGGATGTTGCGATCGAACAAGGAAAAGTCAATATATTAAATGAAGGAAAACATAAGAAATTCATTCCTGAGGTAGAGCAATTAACTTTTAATGCGAAGGTCGCTCTGAAAAACAAACAGGAAGTCCTCTATTTAACGGAACGAGCTGTATTTAGATTGGAAGACCAAGGGATCACATTAATTGAATATGCCCCAGGGGTTGATATTGAGCGTGATATCCTTTCACATATAGATTTTAAAGTAAATATTTCACCAAACCTGAGAGAAATGGATGCAGATATATTCAAATAAGCAAATGGAAGAAGGTCAGATCATTGGGAAAATGGGAAATAACAAGGACGATTACATGTGATGTTTTAGTAGTTGGCGGCGGCGGTGCAGCTGCAAAAGCAGCATTAACCGCATATCAGTCTGGAGCACAGGTTCGAATAGCTGTTAAATCCCCTTGGCTTAAAGGTGGATCCACAGCAACAGCGTTTTCGGAGCTTCTTGCGATTGCGGCCGCGATTGGCCATGGGGACGAGCGGGACGAACCGGAAATTCATTATCAGGACACTATGGATGCGGGACGAGGTTTTATTGACCCTGCATTAGTGCGAACGTTAGCTGAAGACGCTCCCAAAAGGATAAATGACCTGATCGATTTAGGGCTTAATTTTGATAAACAAAAAAATGGCAAACTTGTTCAGGGTATGAGTGATTTTGCTACTTATCCCCGTACATGCAGGGTGAATGGTGTCACGGCAAGACATATTCTTAACATCATTGCGAAGGAATTAAAAAAGAATAACGTTCCGATTGATGAGCAGATGATGGTTTTTCAATTAGTAACAGATAACGAAAAGAGAATCGTTGGTGCCATCGCTTTTGATATTGACAAAAATGAATTTGTCTTCTATCAAACATCGTCTGTCATCTTAGCGTGTGGCGGCGCCCACTTCCTTTACACTTATGGTGTAGGTACGCCGGATATGACGGGGGATGGGTATGCAATGGCGTATCAGCAAGGGATTCCGCTTGTAAATATGGAATTCGTGCAAATCGGCCCGGGAGTGATCAACCCTCCGGTGACATTACTTTCAGGACCGGTTTGGAAGACACATCCGATTCTTTCAAATCAGAAGGGGGAGCGGTTCCTGGAGCGATATCTCCCAACAGGTGTAAATGTGAAGGACGTTAATAACCACAAGGCCTTTCCATTTACCGTATCCAATCATTCCTTCTATTTGGACACATCCATCCAAAGAGAATCAGAAGACAATCCATCACCGCACGGAGGCGTATGGTGTAAGATGGCTCCCGGATCTGAGGCGATTGTTGAGGAGAAAATGCCGAAGACAAAACGTGTGTTAAAATCCAAAGGCATTGATGTACACTCGGATAAATTTGAAGTCGGTCTAGTGGCTCAATGTATGAACGGCGGGACACAAATCACCTCTCCAGATGGTGAAACTGACATATTGGGTTTATTCATCGCCGGAGAAACGGCTGGAGGTTTACGAGGCCCGGATCGGCCCGGGGGGAACTCTCTCGCAGAAGGGCAAGTTTATGGCTACCGAACAGGAAAAGCAGCTGCACACTATTCAATGAAGCACGGCAAGGAATTATCGTCACAAGAATGGTGCATCCAGGAATTTCAAACGATCAAACAGTGGATTGAAAATAGCCAAAATGGAACAAAAGATGTTCTTGAAAGCATTGATGAACTTCGCCGGAATATGTATCGGAATTGCCTGGTTATTCGCAATGAAGCCCGATTGATGGATGCATGGGAGTATTTACTGAAAACCGAACAAGACCTCGAGCAGGGTAAATATTCTGTAAGATTGGATACCATCAAGTCCGCACTTGAATTGCGTAACATGATCATTACAGCCAAGTCGATCGTGTTGGCTGCGTTACTTCGAAGAGAAAGTCGAAGCTGTCATTATCGCGAAGACTTCCCGCAAAAAGATGATGCCAATTGGAAAAAAAGCATTCGAATTAGGCAAGTGGACGGAATCATGTCTGCGGAGGAATATGAGTGGCCAGCAGAGCAAAGCAGGATAGGAGCAAATGGGTAATGCAGTTGATTTCTCTGTTCAAAATGGAATAGCCAAGGTAATGCTCGATCACCCTCCGTTGAACATACTTTCTGAAAAGGTGAAAGAAGAGTTAACGAATACGTTCCGTATCATTACTGATTATTCTGGGGTTCGTGTACTCCTTTTCGTCGCCAAAGGAGATCATTTTTGCTGTGGTGCCAACTTAAAAGAGTTCCCGGATCGTATTGCCAATAAATCGGCCGGTGAGGTATGGACGCGGGGACATGAGATGCTGGCAGAGGTAATGAATGCACCTCAACCTACCATTGCCTATATTCAAGGCAATGCTTTAGGAGGGGGTGCGGAACTTGCCAGTGCCTTTGATATCCGTATCTTTTCATCCACTGCTCAAATCGGGTATCCAGAAGTATTGCGCGGTGTCTTCCCTGGAAATGGGGGATTAGAGCGATTAATCTCACTGGTGGGTCCAGCTAAGGCGATGAACCTGGTATTGACCGGCAAGCCAATATCGGCCGAGAGGGCCCTTCAACTTGGGATTGCTTCTGAAATCGTTGAAAGTTCGGATGGGGTAAAAAAAGCCGAAGAATTGGCGCAATATTTAGCCAACTTGCCAGGTGTTGCCTTAAAAGCCATTAAAAAAGCAATCAAACTTTATGCTGCTGATTCTTCCACATTTATGGATAAAGGGAAAGAGCTTTTCTACATGCTGCATGAAACCGAGGATGTGAAAGAAGCTGCCAATGCTTTTCTTGAGAAGCGAAAAGCTTCTTTTTTACACAAGTAACAGGAAAGGAGAAACGAATATGGTGATCGGTCTCATAAATTTTATAGCTTTTCTGGGTATCACAGGATACGCAATTTATCTGTTTACCAACATTGTATATAGCCGGGTAACGTTCATTAAAATGGGGAAACCAGCGAACTTGAGGAAAGACACTCAGAAGCGAGTCAATGAAGTACTGGTGAACGTCTTCGGACAGAGAAAACTTTTTAAAGACCGCAAGAGCGGCGTCATGCATGTGATTATGTTTTATGGATTTATTATCCTGCAGTTTGGGGCCATTGAGCTGATCATTAAAGGGTTTTTTAAAGGGTTTGAATATCCAATTGGCACAGCCCAAAAGTTTTTTAGCTTATCTCAGGAAATAACCACTTTTCTCGTTTTATTATCCGTCCTATATGCCTTTTACCGCCGCTACATAGAAAAGCTAAAGCGATTAAAGCGTGGATTTAAGTCGGGTTTGGTTATCATTTTTTTAACCACTTTGGTATTATCTATCTTTTTAAGTCTAAGTTTTGAACATATATGGTTGGGGCAAGAAGGTTTCCTTCCATACGCACCTATTTCCAGTACGATAGCCGGATGGTTTTCGGGCTTGAGCCGAGAGGCAGGCGGCGTAGGCTTTTATGTTTTTTGGTGGCTTCACCTTATTACGTTACTTAGTTTTGCTGTTTATGTACCGCAGTCAAAGCATGCTCATGTTTTATTTGCTCCAGTTAACGTGTATTTACGTGATACAAAGCCGGTGGGAAAACTGACATCGATCAATTTCGAAGACGAATCCCTGGAGACTTACGGGGTAGGGAAAATTGAAGATTTCCGTCAAAACCAGTTAATTGATCTTTATGCCTGTGTAGAGTGTGGGCGCTGTACCAGTATGTGTCCTGCATCTGTAACGGGAAAAACCCTGTCTCCGATGGAATTAATGAAAAAAATGCGCGATCATTTGACCGAAAAGGGGGCGGCAATTACCTCGCGAACACCATGGATGCCTTCGTTTGCTTTTCCAGGTCATGAGGCAGCGGCAACGTCGGAAGCTGTAACGGCAAATCTAATTGGAGATGTGATTACAGAAGAAGAATTATGGGCTTGTACGACATGCAGAAATTGTGAAGATCAATGCCCGGTAGCCAATGAACATGTTGAAAAAATTATCGATATGCGCCGGTTTCTTGTATTGACTGAAGGGAAAATGCCGCATGAGGCCTCACGCTACTTTCAAAATATTGAACGTCAAAGCAACCCTTGGGGACTTAATCGCAGGGAGCGGATTAAATGGCGTGAAAGCAGAGACGATGTCAATGTCCCAACGGTTGAGGAGACGGAAGAATTTGAATACTTGTTCTTTGTCGGTTCCATGAGCTCTTATGATAATCGAAGTCAAAAAATTGCCCAATCGTTTGCAAAGATTCTCAACCTTGCGGGCGTTAAGTTTGCCATTCTAGGAAATGATGAACGGAATTCAGGAGATACAGCGAGACGATTAGGGAATGAATTCTTATTTCAACAGCTTTGCCAAGAAAATATAGCAAACTTTCAAGCTAACAACGTGAAAAAAATCGTCACCATCGATCCGCATGCTTATAACACCTTTAAGCACGAATACCCGGAATTTGGGTTGGAGGCAGAGGTCTACCATCATACAGAAGTGATCCACAAGTTAATAAAAGAAGGAAGAATAAAACCAACCCGTGAAGTGAATGAAAAGATTGTGTACCACGATTCGTGTTATATAGGCCGTTATAACGGAATCTATAATATTCCACGAGAAATTCTAAAAGCCATTCCTGGAGTCAAAGTAGCAGAAATGGAGCGAAATCGTGAAAATTCCATGTGCTGCGGGGCTGGTGGCGGAATGATGTGGTTGGAGGAGACACAGGGGAAACGAATTAATATCGAGAGGACAGAACAAGCCTTGAGGTTAAATCCCACCGTTATTGGAAGCAACTGCCCATATTGCCTAACGATGCTCAGTGATGGGACTAAGGCAAAAGAAGTAGAAGAACAAGTTAAAACGTTGGATATTGCTGAGATTGTGGAGCGTTCTTTAGTAAGTTAATCGCTTTGTTAGCACTGCCATGGAGAAAATGACCAGGAGGAGAAACTATGAATCTAGGATTTTGCATTTATCCCATTGAAGCCCGTCCAAGCAAAGAATTAATACAGGAGTTTGAAAATGTGGTCACCCCGCATATCAGTGATAATTTAAACCGGATGCACGCCGTGGCTTCCGGACTTAGACCTTATCATAAAGATGGTAAACTGGTAGGTACTGCTTTTACTGTTAAAACGAGGCCAGGAGACAATTTATTGGTACATAAGGCCATTGACTTGGCCGAACCGGGAGATGTCATTGTCGTCGATGCCGGAGGAGATCTCACAAATGCAATAATTGGAGAGATTATGCAAAAGCTGGCGATTAAAAAAGGACTTGCAGGTTATGTGATTGACGGTGCAATAAGGGATACAGGGGCCATTAGATCCGAGACTTTCCCGGTATATGCGAGAGGAGTAACACACCGCGGCCCATATAAAGATGGGCCGGGCGAAATCAATGTACCCATTTCCGTCGGAGGGTTGGTTGTACATCCCGGAGATATTATTGTTGGAGATGAAGATGGCCTAGCGGTTGTTCCTCTCGGACACGCGGAAGAACTATTAAAATTAATAAAGGAACAACAAATTCGAGAGGAGGATATACTCCAGTCAATCCAAAACGGTACGGTTAACCGTTCATGGGTAGATCAAACACTTGAACAAAAAGGTTGTGAATTTGGCGTAAAAAAATTGCCTATGCCATTAAACAATTAAATGAGGGGTGATTTTATGAATATTTGTATTTTAGATGGATATACTTTGAACCCCGGTGACTTAAGCTGGGACGGATTGTCGCAGATCGGTAAGACAGAGGTTTACGATCGGACTCCGGAAGACCTCATCATAGAAAGGGCTTCAAACGCAGAGATTATTTTGACCAATAAAACTCCTTTATGCCAGGCAACTCTGGAGAAACTGCCAAATCTCAAGTATATTGGAGTCTTGGCAACCGGTTTTGACATAGTTGATACGAAGGCTGCTGAAGAACGGGGAATCGTAGTCAGCAACATTCCAACATATGGGACGGAATCAGTGTCCCAAATGGTATTTGCACTGCTGCTTGAACATTGCCATCATGTTCAACGTCACAGTGATGTTGTTATGGAAGGACAATGGGGAAGGAATCCTGATTGGTGCTTCTGGAATTACCCACTTGTTGAACTAGCCGGTAAAACAATAGGAATCGTCGGTCTTGGACGAATCGGGCTTCAGACGGCACGGATTGCTTCTGCTTTTGGTATGCGCATACTTGCATATAACAACAATCATCGGAATATTGACCTGCCCAATTTTCAATGGGCGGATCTGCCTGATTTAATGAGACAATCCGATGTTGTCAGCTTGCACTGTCCGTTAACCCCGGTTACAGAAGGTATAATTAACGCAGAAAATTTATCCATGATGAAACCATCCGCTTTCATTATTAATACTTCGCGCGGGAAACTTGTTAACAATAAGGATTTAGCGGAGGCTCTCAATGCAGGAGTTATTTCCGGCGCTGGATTGGACGTACTGGCGGTGGAACCTCCAGAAGATACCAACCCTTTGCTTAAAGCAAAAAATTGTATTATCACTCCTCACATCGCTTGGGCTACAAAGGAAGCACGGAGTCGTCTTTTGGATTTGGCAGTGGATAATATAAAAGGGTTTGTCGCCGGAAGTCCAAAGAACGTGGTAAATTCTATTACGACCACTACTGCCGCCAATCTTTAAAAGTGATGATTAAATCAATACAATAACCTTATCCCAACAGTCAATCGGGGGTAAGGTGGTTGTTTTTTTATCTATCTCTAAATTAGAAAAAACAAATTGAATTTTTCAAAAAGAGGCTTCTCACAAGATTGTGAGAAGCCTCTTATATTGTTCATAAGTTATAAGAAATAGTGAAAATATTTAAGTAAGCAAACGTATCGCAGGAAAAACACAAAAATAGTCTACTGTTTATAGGGAATTAGTTCCAGTAATTATTTTGCTATGCTATAATGATGGTAAGTTTAATACATAATGGATAATTTATTGTAACTTTAGAATGTTTATTGCTGACTTAAGCCGGGAGGATTACATATGTTTGAAAACCTGTTAAATATATCTGACGCTGCCAAGCTATTGGGAGTGTCGCCGAGTACATTAAGGCGAATGGAGAAAACTGGAAATATTGAAGAATATGGCTTAAAGGTTATTTATACCCCTGGCGGTCAAAGACGATATATTCTTGATGAGGTTCAACAGCTTTTCTCTAATCAGGGGTTTTCCGGACAAATTGGATTTGGTACAAAACCTGCTCTGTTAATTCGTGATTTTACCATAGCATTTACTGAACCGCATTCCCAATTAGCTATTAAAATGGATCATCAAATCACTGCCACCCAACAACTTATCGAACAAGCTCTTACCGATAAGATTCCGATAATCTTTAGTAAAACGATTTATGAAACTGAAAATAAGGTTTCTAGATTATGGTGTGAAAAATTCCCCTCGCTTCAAATTTTAGACCGCGAAAGCACATGGGTCAATATTCATCCAGATTTATCTGACTATCCATATGATTTGATTAAAGCGACTGTATATATATCTTCTTTGTACGATGATCAAGTAGATGTTTTCTTGAAAGACAGACAAATTGATACATTAATATTAGCTGGGACTACTACAAGTGGGAGTATAAGAGCAACTGCAGTAGATGCTCTTCAAAGAGGTTATAGAGTTATCATTCCTAAAGAAGCTGTAGGAGATCGAAATCAAACCTTACAGAACTCAACATTAGTAGATTTAAACGCAAGGTATGCAGACGTAATGAATCTGGATAAGGTTCTTAAAGGTATGAAACCATGAGCAGCGCATTTGAATAAAACCATGATTATCCTCAGGTAATCATGGTTTTTTTATTTTTAGAAAAATTTAATAAAATTGAATATTGACACTAAAAGTGCCGTGAGATAAAATAAAACCATGAAAGCTTTGGTAAGTTTAGTAGCTTGAGGTAACTTTTAGAGAAATAATACAACTTTGATAACTTCAAACCATCGGTGTTCATGATTTTCTATTATTTTTAGGAGGAGTACAAATGGAAAATACTCAGGTAGTATCAAAGTTTTTGAAAACGGGTGAAATGTTCAAGGAAAGTCTTCGTGATGGCCGGACAGTATACTATAAGGGTGAAAAAATTCAAGATGTGACCATTCATCCAGCTACTAGCGGCGGTATCAATATTATGGCTAAGATCTTTGATGCTCAGCATAACCCCGAAACTCAGGATAAGCTAACGTATATCAATCAAGAGTCAGGTGAACGAGTCAGTAAAGCTTGGATGATTCCTAGAACGAAGGAAGACCTTAAGAGCCGCCGAGAATTGACTGACTATGTAGCTCGGGAAACCTTTGGCGTGTTTGGCAGACCATTCGATTTAGCTCCTCTTGTTCCAGTGGGTATGGCCGCACATCTTTCGAAATTCCGCAGTAAAAGGCCAGAATATGCTGAAAATGTTCTTCACTATATCGACTATGCTCAGAAAAATAACTTGATGGGTCCAGAAGTACTAGTAGATCCTCAGAATGACCGTTCCAAAGCAGCCGCTGCGGGTGCCCGCCTATTCGATGTTGAATTAGGAAGCCAAATAAAAGGAGGCAGCTCCACACCTGCTTTGCTCCGGGTGGTGAAAGAGACTGAAGAGGGGATTTATATTAGCGGTGCAAAAGCAGTAGGTTCGATTTCTTCCCAAGGGAACGAAATGATTCTCTCCAATCTTATGCGTCCAGGGCTGTTACCGGAAGAATCTCTTTGGTTAGCTGTTCCTATCAATGCACCAGGAATCCACATTGTCTGCCGTGAATCGGTCTCTTCAGATCCTATCAGTTCTTATGATCACCCGGTTAAATCACGCGGAGAAGAAATGGATTCCTTCTTAATTTTTGATAACGTTTTCGTAGAAAAATGGAGAATATTCAATTATGGTGTCCCAGAACTCAATGAATTGTACGGAGGCGTTGTATTAGGAGTACACTGGCACGTGTTATCCCGTCTAGCTACCAAAGCTGAATTGTATGCCGGTGCTGCTCAGCTAATCGTAGATGCACTTGGAACTGGAAAAATTCCAGGAGTTCGTTCTATCGTATCGGAAGTTATTCAATATGCTCAAACGTTAAGAGCCTACGTTTTAGCCTCTGAAGAATTAGCTGAAATGACTGAAGATGGCGTTATGTGGCCGGATGTCAATATGCTTACAGCTGGACGCCTTTATGGTATCACGCATTATCCGCAAATTATCCATCATCTCCAGGAATTATGCGGACAAGGGCTGGTCATGAGATTCTCTGAAAAAGATTATGCTCATCCATTTATTGGAGGCAAATTAGAGGAACTACTGGTTGGACGCGATTTAACTTCGAAGCAGAAAAACTTGTTGATGAACTTCATTTGGGATATTACTACAGATTCCCACGCAGGCCGCGTCGCTCTATTTGAAAACGTTAATGCTTTGCCGGCACCGCTGCTTCGTGAGCGTTTGTATCATGAATATGATCGAACACCGTTTATGAACCATATTCGTAAGTCGATCGGACTTCCTTTGTAGGTGAAGTTTATAAGAACAATAGCTTAATAGGTTCTATCTATTTTGGAGGCGTGTAAATGAAAAAAAATTACCGAATAGGATTAGTTGTTCCTAGTTCCAATACAACGATGGAAACGGAAATTCCAGCAATGCTTCGTTGGAGAGAACAAGTTGATCCGAATTTGTCGTTTACTTTTCACTCAAGTAGGATGCGAATGAAACATGTTACAAAAGAAGAATTAAAAGCAATGGATGTAGAAAGTGACCGCTGTGCTGTCGAACTTTCGGATGCCAGATGTGATGTTCTTGCCTATGCATGCCTTGTCGCTATTATGTGCCAGGGGCCCGGTTATCATCTGGAGTCAGAACAGCGCCTATTTAATGCAACAAAAGAAAATGGAGCAGCTACACCGGTTATTAGCAGTGCTGGTGCTCTGGTAGATGGCATTAAAACATTAGGAGCTCAAAAAGTCGCTATTATTACCCCGTATATGAAGCCTTTAACGAAACAGGTGATTGACTATATTGAGGCAAGCGGAATACAAGTAACAGATTCGATTAGTCTGGAAATCCCTGATAATTTGGAAGTTGGACGTCAAGACCCTTTGCGTTTACTAGAGATTGTTAAAAAATTAGATATTAGCCAAGCTGATGCGGTTGTCTTATCCGCTTGTGTTCAGATGCCTTCATTAGAAGCAATTCAGCTTGTTGAGAATGAAATCGGAAAACCAGTGCTTTCAGCAGCTGTTGCAACCGTATACAACATTCTTAAAACTCTTGATCTGCACCCGTATGTGCCAAATGCAGGTAAGCTACTATCAGGGGATATCATCTCTAAACTTCCAATTGAAGAGGGGAATTATAATGGATGAAGTAAAAAATAAATTTCGAGAGTCGATGAGCCGGCTTGCTACTGGAGTAACAATTGTCATGACTGAAATCGAGGGCCGGCCTTGGGGCTTAACTGTAAGTGCGTGCTGTTCAATTTCAATGGAGCCGCCTTTAATTTTAATAAGCCTAGCTACACAAGCAGCTAGTACACAAGCGATAATTAATAACCAACGTTTCAGTGTCAGCGTGCTTGCTGAGGATCAAATTGAAGTAGCAAGATCTGGAGCAAAAGCAGGTGCACCAAAGTTTTTTGAGGAGTTTGCAGAAAGTAAGGGCAGTTTTAATTATGATGTCAAAAATGCTCTAGCCAATGTTCATTGCAGAGTTGAACAAACAGTGACAGCTGGTGATCATACTATTTTTATCGGGTTCGTGGAAGATGTGATATTAGGTGAATCTAAATCACCATTGCTTCATTTTAATAGACAATTTGGAGAATTTAATCCAGCTGTAAGGAACTAATTCAAATGAATGACTTTCCAAGATTAGTATGTTACTAGTCTTGGAGGGTTATGGAGGGAGAGTTGTTGTGGTGCATCAGCAAGGTGATGAGGATTTGTATAAAGAAAGAGGTTTTGGAAAATTATTGGGTTTTGGTAAGAAACCAGGGTTGATTGTTGTTGATATGATTGAAGGATTTACTGATCCTAGTATGCCTATGGGTTCCGATTTAACCCCGCAAATAAATAAAGTAAATGCGCTTTTGAAAATTATCCGTAATAAGGATCTGCCAGTATTCTTTACTACGATTTCTTATGATGATGATACATTTGCTGATTCAGGATTATGGTACCAAAAGATGGAGGGGTTAAAGACTTTAAAAGCAGGTACCAGTGCAGTGAATGTGGATCCCAGATTAGATTTTCGTTATGGTGACGGCTTAATTGTTAAGAAATATGCATCAGCATTTTTTGGGACCGATTTAATTGCACGTCTGAATGCACAGAATGTTGATACTGTGATAATTGTAGGTTGTACAACATGTGGCTGTGTTCGTGCTACAGCTGTTGATGCGCTGCAATACGGATACAGACCAATCGTTGTGGAGGATGCGGTAGGGGATCGTTCATTAGCATCCCATGAACAAAGTCTTATCGATATGCGCCAGAAATATGCCGATGTATTAACTACCGAGGAAATCATAACAACAGTATCTGCTAAATATCCTAAGGGTTTATTTACAGCTTTAATAAAAGAATAAATTTTTCAATCAACGCTTTAGGCCTTAAACGTTTTTGATTAATGAAAAAGAAGGCCAGGTTGGATTCCCTTATAACTAAAACAATATAGTGAGGAGGGAAAATCCTGAAATATTATAAAAATCTATTCAACCCGCATTTAGCAGAATTAGAACATGGCTCTTATATAACGATTGGCTCCTTTGATGGCGTACATAAAGGCCATCAGCAATTAATTTCAAGCACTGTATGGGAGGGTAAAAAAAATAACTACCCCACGATTGTCATAACATTTGACCCTCTACCGAAAACCTTTTTTAGCAACACTGAATTACCATCGTCTCTTATTACCAGTCCGCACACCAGAGCGGAGAGAATAGCTGCTCTTGGAGTCGATATCCTCATTGAATATACTTTTGATAATAGCTTTTCAACCATTAGCTCCGATGATTTTGTTGACAGCGTTCTATTGGGTTTAAACCCTAAAAAATTTTTTGTTGGAAAGGACTTTAGGTTTGGCTATAAAGGTTCAGGAACCCCCGAAGTTTTAAAACAAACAGGTGCCAGATTGGGATTTGAGACGGATATTTTCGAATTTACTCATTTGGCTGATGAGCGTATCTCCAGCACTAGAGTGCGCCAGGCGATAAATAATGGTGATCTTAAGCTTGCTTCTGATCTTATGGGTAAACAACACGAAATGTGCGGCAGGATTGTCCAGAGGTTGAATGATTATAAAGGACTATTTGTGCCAGATGCCGCCCTTATTCTGCCGCCTGCAGGGGAGTATTGGGTCAATCTGAAAAATTCTACTAACAAATACTTTACTAAAGCAATTATTTTCCCTACCAATCAATTTATTGAAATGAATTTAGACCAGGCTGCGATTAATTGTTTTTCTAAAGATAGGGTTACTTTAGAGTTTCTTCAGTCTGTGTCTACAGCAGTTCCTGAGGAAATTGACTTAGAAATAGCTAACCAGCGTCATTCTATACTAAGTTAAATTGTTCATTTCATTATACTATATTGTGAGAATTTATTAGAATATTGACACTTTTTGATACTCACCTTAGACTTTATCTATGATAAATTCGACAAGTTTAGCAACTTGAGGCTAATATAATAAGCTGTTTAAACTTCGATAACTTCAAAATGTGATCGGCAAGGATTCTCGTAAATATTTTTTAGGGGGAGAAGGATGGAAAATATTTCGGTAGTTTCAAAGTATTTAAAAACAGGCGAGATGTATAAGGAGAGTCTTCGTGATGACAGGACCGTTTATTATAAGGGCGAACTGATTCAGGATGTAACCACTCACCCAGCCACTAGCGGTGGTATAAATATTATGGCTAACATCTTTGATGCCCAGCATAACCCAGAAACACAGGATAAGCTTACGTACATCAGGTCAGACATAGGGGAACGAGTGACCAAAGCCTGGATGATTCCTAGAACAAAAGAAGATTTGAAGAGCCGAAGGGAATTAACGGATTATATTGCTCAGGAAACCTTCGGGGTGTTTGGCCGCCCGTTTGATTTGGCGCCCCTCGTGCCTGTGGGAATGGCGGCATATCTTTCAAAGTTCCGCAGCAAAAGGCCTGAATATGCAGATAATGTCCTCCACTATATTGACTATGCCCAAAAAAATAACTTGATGGGTCCTGAGGTATTAGTTGATCCTCAAAATGACCGTTCAAAAGCCGCGGCAGCTGGTGCCCGCCTGTTTGATGTCGAATTGGGGAGCCAAATAAAAGGCGGCGATTCTACTCCTGCTTTACTCCGGGTGGTGAGGGAAACGGAAGAAGGAATCTATATTAGCGGAGCGAAAGCGGTAGGTTCCATTTCGTCCCAAGGAAATGAGATGATCCTCTCTAATCTGATGCGTCCTGGTTTGTTACCTGAAGAGTCATTATGGTTATCAGTACCGATAAATTCACCAGGCATTCACATTGTCTGTCGGGAAACAGTCTCTTGCGATGCGGCAAGTACCTATGATCACCCGGTTAAATCACGAGGAGAAGAAATGGATTCCTTCTTGATTTTTGATAACGTTTTCGTGGAAAAGTGGAGAATTTTTAACTATGGAGTACCAGAACTTAATGAATTATATGGAGGGGTTGTATTAGGAGCGCACTGGCATATTCTCTCTCGTTTGGCAACCAAAGCGGAAATGTATGCCGGAGCTGCCCAGCTGATTGTTGATGCTTTGGGAACAGGGAAGATTCCAGGTGTACGTTCTATCGTATCAGAAGTGATTCAGTATGCTCAAACCTTGAGAGCATATGTATTGGCCTCAGAGGAACTAGCTAAACCAACTGAAGATGACGTGATGTGGCCAGATGTCAATATGCTTACCGCCGGGCGACTTTATGGTATTACACACTATCCGCGGATTATCCATCATCTTCAGGAATTATGCGGACAGGGATTGGTCATGAGATTCTCTGAAAAAGACTATGATCATCCATTTATTGGCGGGAAACTGGAGGAACTTCTCGTTGGAAGGGATTTAACATCCAAGCAGAAAAACTTATTGATGAACTTTATTTGGGATATTACCACAGATTCTCATGCAGGTCGTGTTGGTCTTTTTGAAAACGTCAATGCACTCCCAGCTCCATTGCTTCGTGAGCGTCTATACCATGAATACGACCGAACACCTTTTATGAACCAAATACGTAAATCTATTGGTCTTCCAAAAGAAGTGTAATCACTAGTGAAAATGGAAGTCGCTTGATAGAAGATTAGAGCTTAAATTTAGGTTCGTTCGCCTGAGAGGAGATATAAATATGAGGCAAAATCATTCTTTTGGGGACCTTTTTGTAAACGGTCTGAATGCAAAAATTCACCTCATTACTAAAGGAGATAAGGCTGGTACCCCCGTCATTTTTTTGCCGGGAATTACTAGTTACAGCCTTTCATTTGCAAAAGTCCTAAATTTAATGCCTGAAAACTATTATTCCTTATCAATGGATGCCAGGGGCAGAGGGCTGTCCGACCGTCCTAAGGAAGGCTATCTATTAAAAGATTATACAGAGGACTTACTGAATATTGTAAACGCTTTAATAGATAATCCCATTGCTCCGGTATTGGTTGGCCACTCCATGGGAGCCCGGATTGCGGCTGCATTTGGCAGCCAATATCCGTCTCTCATTTCCGGCATCGTATTAATCGATCCTCCTATTAACGGACCAGGACAGAGAGAGATCTATCCTAATCCATTATCGATGTTTTTAAAACAAAAGGAGGCTGTTGATCAAGGGGATATGGAATTATTCCGCAGCTTCTTTCCTTCATTTACAGATGAACAAATAGCTGAAAGAGCGGAAGAATATCGAAATAATAGTTTGCCAGCGATTATTGAATCCTACCAATCTCTGTTATTGGAGCCTTTTCAAGTATATATCAAAATGCTTTCAGTCCCTGCATCCCTATTAGCGGCAGAACATGGAGATACCATTCGTGAAAACGAACTTCAGGTTTTGAAAACGCTCAACTCTTCGATGCAGGTTGAAAGGGTTAAAGGAGTAAGCCACATGGTGTATAAAGATGCACCAGAACAAACAGTTGATTATATTGTTTCATTTATTGAAGGAATTACAAAAAAATAAACGAGGTGTTAATAAATGACTGTTGAATTTCAAGAAATGGTTTCCCTGTTTAAAAAACAACTTGAATTGTGTAAGTTAAAGCGGTCTGAAACGATGGCGGTATTAACTTCGGGCGAGATTAGAGCAGATTATGCGAAAGCGTTCCTGACGGCAGCTTCCGAGATCGGGGCGAACGCCTTTGAATTGAAACTGCCGCCAGCTAAACAAGGAGCTTCTGGTTCGTTTGGCATTACACCGTTAACCGATAACCGAGTTGCAGTTGAGTGCTTGAAGAAGGCCGACCTTGTCATTGACTTAGTTCTCCTCCTTTTTTCTAAAGAACAATTGGAACTGCAGGATGCAGGAGTAAGAATTCTGCTGGTTGTCGAACCTTTCGATGTAATTAAAAGAATGTTTCCAAAAGAAAGTGACAAAGAGAGAGTGCTTTATGCAACCCAATTATTAAGGAATGCAAAAGAATTAAGATTCACCAATAAGGCGGGCAGCGATGTTACCTATCAGCTAGGTCAATATCCAATTCTTACGGAATACGGTTTTGCTGATGAACCAGGCAGATGGGACCACTTGCCAAGTTGTTTTTCTGCTGCGACATCTAATGATGGCGGAGTTGACGGGGTAGTAGTTTTGGATAAAGGGGACATATTTTTCCCGTTTAACCGATATTTTCAAGACCAAGTAAAGTTAACGATAAAAGGTGGATTTGTTACGGACATTGAAGGCGGTTTTGACGCCATGCTGATGAGGGATTATATCGAAAGTTTTAATGACCCGCGAGCTTACGCGATATCTCACATTGGCTGGGGGCTTAACGAAAGGGCACAATGGCATAGTCTCGCTTTCGATGATCAAGTGTTTGGCATGGATGGGCGTGCCTTTTATGGAAATGTCTTATTCTCCTTGGGGCCAAACTCTGAATTAGGGGGGAACAACGATACCCCATGCCATCTTGATTTACCAATGAAAAATTGTACGTTATACCTGGACGGCAAGTTAATTGTTAAAGATGGAGATATTGTGATCGATGAAATGAAAGCTGTTAAACCACAGCTGGCTTGATTGACTAAACTCATTATTGCCTTGTGGTAAAAGGATGATTTTGTATCATTGCATATGGAAAAAACTGAATAAAGATGGAATCACTCTACTGCGATTTAATACAACTTCTTTGCGAGAGATGGTACTTTTTAAAGAAATTATGACCATTAAACGGAGGTATGTATTTTGAGCAACCAAACGGTTAAGATGAAAGAGCATTCTTCAATTGAAACACGGGGTGTCGATATGATTCCGGAGAATGAGCGGAATTCAAAGGCATCCAATGTATTCTACGTCTTATGTGGTTCGCAGTTTGCTTTTGGCATTATGGCAATCGGTTCATTACCGATTGTGTTCGGACTTGGCTGGTGGGCAGCATTCTGGGCATTGACGGTGGGGCTTGCGATTGGCTCCATTGCAATCGGACCGATTTCTATTTTGTCACAGAGAACAGGTACGAATGGAGCACTAGCTAGCGGAGCACATTTTGGGGTAAAGGGCCGTATTATTGGTTCGCTTCTTAATATTGTAATAGCGATTGGTTTCTATGCTCTTATGGTTTGGACAGGGGCTCAAGCCTTCGTCGCGGGAGGTCACCGGTTGTTTGGCTGGTCAGAAGGAACCGGTACATTATTGATAGGTTGTATCATCGTCAGTGTCATAACCGCAATAGTAGCAATAATGGGGCATAAAGTAGTAGTTTTGTTTGAAAAAATAGGAACCTACCTGGTAGGAAGTATTGTCATTCTATCTGTGTTTATATTTGCTTCAAGGTTCAATGTTAGTTACGAAGGTGGTCATTATTTATTAGGAGGTTTTTGGCCGACTTGGGCACTCGCCATGCTAGTAGTAGCTTCGGTGCCTATTTCGTATGCACCATTTGTAGGGGATTATAGCCGATATGTTCCCAATAGCCATATTTCGACGAAATTGGCAGGGGCCACATCCCTGGGAATGTTTGTCGGGTGTTGGTTAGCAATGGTACCAGCATCATTTATGATGTCAACGGTGAAGGATTTATCTACTCCATTCGTAACAGGAATTATTGGGGGGGCTCCATCATGGTGGATTGCTCCAATTACGATTGCAGGGATATTTGGTGCTCTGCCGAACGGTGGGTTGTGTTTATACAGTGCCGGACTTTCTCTCGAGTCCCTCGGATGGACGCTTAAACGGGTAACAACCACCATAATTATGGCAATTGTCGGTTTTCTCTTGGTATTCATCGGAGTTCAGGATGTGTCCAATATGATACACTTAATCGACGGGTTTGTTATTATCATTATCGTGGGTGTGTCACCTTGGTTAGCGATCAATCTTGTCGGACATTACTTGGTGAAAGGGCGTTATAAACCATTAGATTTACACAATAGTTCTACGTCAAGCAGCTATTGGTACTCTAGCGGATTTAACATTCCTGCTGTTATTTCATGGACGATTGGATTGATTGTGGGATTGTTGTTTACAAGCACCAGCATTTTCACCGGTCCATTCGTATCTGTCGTCGGCGGCATTGATTTAAGTTTTACTTCATCTGCGCTTGTTGGGGCGATTGTATACTACGCTTTAACGACTTTGTTTCCATATCGTTCAAGAGAAGTATCTAGTGAAGTTGCTGAGAATATAGTACCTTAAATTATTTAGGGAAGTCATTAATTTTATGATGGTAGACGAACTTCTTTTTAAAAGGAGTTCGTTTTTATTAGGGATGATTCTGTTTTTTATTGGAATATTTTCAAGGAGGTAAGCGAATGGGAAAAACATTACATCCGGGGCCGCAAAAAATTTCAAAAGTCCCTGCACCAAAACACTGGGTCAGTCCAATTCTATAGGTGGCCAATCTGGCGCTGTTGCGGTAAAGGCCGGCAATTTACTTTTATATTGATGTCAAAACAGCAAAAACAGTGAAGACGAAATTAACAATTGCAACGGAGCAATGCGGAAAGTTAATGGCAAATTTGCAGGAAAGTTTAAGCCATTTCCAACGAACAGGCGGCGTTCATAATGCAGCTTTATGTACAACTGATGGGAAACGCGAAGTTCATGATATTATTGCTGATAATGCCGATGGTAGAGTCCAGCGGATCATCTTAGGAGAAACCTTCAATCTTCCTGGGGAATGGTCTAGTTATCCACCCACAAGCATGATGGAGAGCATTATCCTGAAGAGCCAAATCTGGAGGAAATCTATCATTATCAGGCGAAACCTAAACAAGGATTTGGCGTACAGCTTCATTACACAAAAGATGGCAGCATTGATGATGCATATATCATTCGTAATGGAGACAGCTTTGCAATTGACAAAGGGTATCATCCGGTAAATGCAGCAGGGGGCTACCAGATTTACTATTTATGGTTCATGGCTGGAGAGGAAGGAAGAACACTGAAACCATATGATGATCCAGATCATAAATGGGTTCATTCCTTAAATTAAATATTACATTTGACATAGAAGATTTATCTAGCTATGTCCATTGTCTACAATTTCTTTTTAAGAAAAATCCCGTCAACGAACGGGATTTTTTTAGGTACAAGAGTTATTCAAACTAGACAGAGGTTTACTTGAAAATGGATGTACGGTTTCAACTGGAATGGATTAAGATATTTTTTCTAAATATTGCCGTTTTTTTGTGTTGGTATCCCTGTCATTCTTTTTTTTGTTGATTTGATTCGGAAACGATTCAGTTAGCAACAAACTGATATCATAACTAAAAACCGAACAAGTAAAGATCATGCCTTCCTTGTGTCTCTCTTTTTTTTAAAAAAAGATAAAATGGGCGGAATGATCATGGTAAGTAGAAAGGCGAACGAAATGAGGTATTCAGGTAATGTCATAAAAGAGAAGGTTCTTTTATAATTACTCATGGCCAGGGAAACTTTTACTCCCATCAGGAGATCAATTAGGAAAGCAAATACTATACTTAGCCCAAAGAATAAGAAAAAGAGCAGGAATTTAGTCATTGTATAACTACCGCCTTTTACAATGTTTTTTTTAAAATACTGATAATAAAACCGCCTTACCTTAGTAGGGTCTAATCGCGATTTTTTTATACAATGCAGATGTTTATGTGGTGCAAGCCCAATTTTTATAGACTGATTTACATTTAATTTCAGGTTGTTGGAGAAAAATGTTTTTAAATGATACCGTTTTATGGCTGATTTACGAAAATTATTGTAATTCTCAATGTAATCGATTACAATAAATGTAAACGAACACTGAAGGGGAAAGCAATAGATGGTTAGAATTGCGGATGTTGCAAAAATGGCAAATGTTTCAACGGCCACAGTATCCCGAGTCATAAGTAATACAGGGACTGTAAAAAAAGAAACAGCTGAAAAAGTTTTAGAAGCCATAAAAAAATTAAATTACCACCCTAATATGCTGGCAAGACAATTGAGAAGATCTGAAACCAAAACAATTCTTGTGGTGGTTCCTGATATAACCAATACTTTCTTTTCTGCGGTGCTGCGCGGAATTGAATCCGTTGCCATCGAAAACGGATATCAAGTACTTCTAGGAGATGCTCGAAACGATGTCGAAAGCGAAACTAGTTTTTTAACGATATTAGGTCAGAAAAAAGCAGATGGGTTGATATTATTAACGGCAAGGACCGATCAAAAAATATTAGAAGATTTATCCCAGGATTACCCTGTAGTATTGGCGTGTGAATACTATGAGGGTTCCAAGCTGCCTACGGTCTCCATTGATAATGTTAGCAGTGCAAGAAAGGCAACTGAATATTTAATTAGCTTAAACCACAAGAGAATTGGACATATTTCCGGACCCTTGAATATTGTCGTTGGACGGGATCGATGTAGGGGGTTTCATCAAGCAATGGCGCAACACGGCCTGTCTGTGGATCCAAGTTTGGTACAGGAAGGCGAATTCTCTTTTGAAAGTGGATTTAATTTAATGATGAAATTTTTGTCACTAGAGAATCCTCCTACAGCCCTTTTTGCCGGTAATGATGAAATGGCTATGGGTGCCATTAAAGCTGCTAAATCTAAAGGTTTAAGAGTTCCAGAAGATTTATCTGTTGTTGGCTTTGATGATATTCAATTTGCATCGATTTTTGAACCTGCTCTAACAACCGTAGCACAACCAACGTTTGATATGGGTCAAAAAGCGATGCGTTTACTGTTAAAATTAATTAAAGATGAAGAAATAGAGAAAGATCAATTTATTCTTCCTGATAAACTCATTGTCCGTGAATCATGCAAAGAACTTACCATCGAAGAGTAGTTTAGCCTATTCCTGTTAGAATTAAAATAATGAAATACAAAAGGGGAGTGAACTTAATAATGGTTCACTCCCTTTTTATCATTATTAGGGGACCAGCGATTCTATTGGTTCCAGAACAGTTTTTATCATTCTGATTAAAAAAGAATCGAGGAAGTTTTAAAAAAAATATTGAATTCTATACTGTAATCGATTACAATAAGGGTGTCGAAAAAAAGAGTAAAATATTTTAGTGCAAAGTGAAAAGGTATTTTATTCTGAAAGGTTATTTCTTAATTTAAAAGTATGAATAAATTCAAATTTTTTTCGACATAAATGTAATCCATTACATTTATAGAGATTTGAAGGATAGGTAAATTATTTATTTACTAGGACTAAACACATATTTTTTTGCAAGGTAGTGTAATCGATTACACTGTATGACTTCTGCTCATTCTTGGGTAAATCGAAAAGTTCGATTGGAGGACGGAAAACAAATGGAAAAAATAAAAGTAGGAATCATCGGGACAGGTTTTATTGGCCCGACACATATTGAAGCAATCAGAAGACTTGGATTCGTGGAAGTCGTAGCATTAGCCGAGACGAGTCAAGAACAAGCGGAAAGAAAGGCAGCTGAACTTGGAATTCCGAAAGCATACGGAGATTACCGTGAAATGCTGCGTGACAGCGAAATTCAGGTAGTTCATAATTGTACCCCAAACCATGTGCACTTTGCGATCAATAAAGAAATTATTTTAGCAGGCAAACATGTGATCTCAGAGAAACCGCTTGCGATGAATAGTGAAGAATCAGCGGAATTGTTGGCATTGGCTCAAAAACAGGGTGTTGTACATGGTGTGAACTTTAATTACAGACAGCATGCGAGTGTGCAAAACCTGCGAGCTAAAATTGCTAACGGTGACCTTGGGAAAGTGAATTTGGTTCACGGAAGCTATTTGCAGGATTGGTTACTATATGAAACGGATTTTAACTGGCGTTTAGCACCGGAAGTCGGCGGAAAATCTCGCGCAGTAGCAGATATCGGGTCTCACTGGTGTGACACCGTTCAATTTGTTACCGGTAAAAAGATTGTAGAAGTATTTGCTGATTTAGCAACGGTCATTCCAGTTAGAAAGAAAGCAATTGGAAGTGTGGCCACTTTCAGCACACAAAGTACTGAAGATGTAGAATATGAAGATGTTCCTATCAATACAGAGGATTATGCATCAGTCCTTGTTCGATTCGAGGATGGTTCAAGAGGAGTATTTACGGTTTCCCAAGTAAGTGCAGGCCGAAAAAATCGACTAAGCTTTGAGATTAATGGCAGCAAGAGTTCTGTATATTGGAACCAAGAAGAGCCTGAAAAATTATGGATGGGGCACAGGGACAAGCCGAATGAAATCCTGCTTGCCGATCCAGCGCTCTTCTCACCGGAAGCAAAATCAGCCATCCATCATCCTGGCGGACATAACGAAGGCTGGCCAGATGCACTGAAAAATATGATGTTAAATTATTATGCCTTCATACGTGATGGCAAAGACCCACTGAAGGATAAGGCTAATTTTGCCACATTTGAAGATGGTCACATTTCAATGGCCATTACTGATGCCATTTTAGAAAGCCATGAACAGCAAAAATGGGTCAAAGTTCAGGCGGAAAAGGAGGTTTTAGTATGAAACTAGGTGTGTTTACAGTTCTATATCAAAATCTTCCTTTCGAAGCCATGCTCGATAAATTAGCCGAAATGGGAGTAGAGGCGGTGGAGATAGGGACCGGTAACTATCCCGGAAACAATCATTGTAATCCGGAAGAATTGTTAGGGAATCCGGATAAAATCAGATCGTTCAAACGAGCGATTGAAAGCAGGGGATTAACCATCAGCGGACTAAGCTGCCATGGCAACCCTCTACATCCTAATGTAAAGGCTGCCAAAGAGGAGCATGATGTATGGAGAAAAACGGTTTTACTGGCTGAACAGTTAGAGGTACCGGTTATCAATGGATTTGCCGGATGTCCGGGAGATCATCCGGGTGCCAAGTTTCCAAATTGGGTGACCTGCTCTTGGCCTCCTGAATATACAGAAGTTTTAGAGTGGCAATGGAACGATGTGGTTATTCCGTACTGGAAAGAAGAAGCAAAATTCGCTGAAGAGCATGGGATTCACCAGATTGCTTTCGAAATGCATCCAGGCTTTGTTGTCTATAATCCGGAAACATTACTAAAACTAAGAGAACATGCAGGACTGAACATCGGAGCTAACTTTGACCCAAGTCATTTGGTTTGGCAAGGAATTGATCCAGTTGAAGCCATTAAAAAATTAGGCCGTGAAAATGCGATCTTCCATTTCCATGCAAAAGATACCTATTTAGACCAAGCTAATATCAAGGTGAATGGTGTTCTCGATACGAAGCATTACAGTCAAGTATTGGATCGCTCATGGACCTTCCGCTCAGTTGGCTATGGCCATAATGAAAAAATGTGGAAAGATATGATCAGTACACTTCGTGCAGTAGGATATGATTACGTTGTTTCCGTTGAACATGAGGATATGCTTGCGTCTACCGATGAAGGTTTAATGAAAGCCATCACACTGTTAAAAGGAACGTTGTTTAAAGAGCAAGTATCGGAAATGTGGTGGGCTTAAGGAAGCACAGGGACGGTTCTCATGCTTCCGAAGCATGAGAAGCGTCCCCCGCACCCAATTAATAAAAATAGAGGTGTTAAAAATGAAAACGCTTGTAGGTCAAGAACGTACTTTAGGCGGACTTCCAATGGGAGTCGTTTGGGGATTTGTTGCAACGTTAATTTTTATGGCCGGTGATGGTCTCGAGCACGCTTGGTTGTCTCCCTATCTGATTGAAAAGGGATTGACCGTTCAACAATCAGCCACTCTGTTTGCTTTTTATGGAGCTATCTTGGCTATCGCATCTTATTTTTCTGGTGTACTCACCGAGATGTGGGGACCTAGGAAGGTAATGGTTATCGGTCTTGTTACTTGGTTAATCGGTCAGGTTCTATTTATTGAATATGGTTTAAAGTTAAACAATTTTGCTATTATGCTCCCTACTTATGGGATTCGTGGTTTAGGTTATCCTTTATTCTGCTACTCTTTCTTAGTGTGGGTTACTTATCGCAGTCCAGAGCGGATTTTGGCAACAGCTGTAGGATTGTTTTGGGCAGCGTGGAGCGGCGGGCTCTATGTTGTAGGAAGTTATTTCCCTGCTTACATGCTTCCGAAGATTGGATATATCGGGTTGTTGTGGAGTGCAGTAGCATGGGTATTAGTCGGAGGAATTGTAGGTCTTATTGTAGTAAAAGGTGATGTAAAAAAGGAACAAAAGGGAGATCCAAAGGAAAAGCTCAAGAGCTTAATGAGTGGATTCACCATTTGTATCGAACAGCCGAAAGTGGCGATCGGCGGCGTGGTCCGGATTATCAATTCAACGGGGATCGGTTCCCTGCCAATCTTTTTCCCAATGTACTTGAAGTCAAATTATGGATTTACCACTGAGCAGTTTCTGCAAATGTGGGGAACGATGTGGTTTGCAAATATTATCTTTAACCTAATCATTCCTTACATCAGTGATAAATGGTTAGGCTGGCAAAAAACGATTCAATGGCTTGGCAGCTTCGGTATGGGTGTCATGTTACTTGTCTTGCTTTACACGCCTGAAGTATTTGGCAGCAGTTTCTTAGCCTTGAATATAGCAGGTATTTTTATGGGAATTGCGCTTTGTGGTTTCGTCCCACTTTCAGCTCTAGTAGCATCTCTTGCTCCTGAGAAAAAAGGATCTGCGATGGCGATTGTAAGCTTTGGTGCAGGAATGTCCTACTTTATCGCACCGGCAATCGTTGGGTTATTTATTGGACTTATCGGTGCAAAAGGGGTTATTTGGATCTTCGCAGGTACGTATTTCCTTGGTGCTTATCTAATGAAGTTTATGAAGCTTGCTTCTGAAGAAAATAATAAAAACGAAAAAGTATTAGAAAAACACGCAGGTTAGTTTTTTAGAAATACCATTAACAATTAAGGGGGATGTACCATGATTATCATTCATGCAAGCATAAAGGTAAATGCGCCTTATCGTGAAATATTCTTGGAAGAGGCAAGGCTTGTAACAAAACCGTCTCAAGCGGAGTCCGGAAATATAAGTTATCAATATTATGAAAATCCGCAAGAGGCGAACAGTTTTATCTTTGTTGAGAAATGGAAGGATGAAGAAGCGATTCAACTGCATGAGGAAACCCCTCATTTTAAAAGATTCGTAAAAGCTGTTGAACCCATTGTTGCTGAACCTATCCATGCAGAATTATTTGAGGCTTCAGTGAAAAAATAATATAGGACAAACATAAGGATTAACTCCGAGCTGGGTATCAGCTAGAGTTAATCCTTATTTGGTAACTACAATCTTATCAGGTTAGTATAGAAAGGAATGGATGAAAAAATGAATCTGGAATTAAAAAATAAAACCGCACTTGTGACTGGCAGCAGTAAAGGTATTGGGAAAGCAATTGCCATGGCGTTTGCGGAAGAAGGTGCCAACGTTGTAATTTGTGCACGCGGCGCGGAAGCGTTAAATGAGGCGTCGGCTGAAATCGAAAAAACCGGAGGACGTGTTCTTGCTATTCAAGCCGATTTAACGAAACAAGCAGACGTCGACCATCTTGTTACTTCTGCTATTGATCGTTTTAAAACCGTCGACATCCTCGTTAATAATGCGGGGATTGCTAGTGGATTTGATGACTTTGAATCATTAGAAATAGACGAATGGCAGCATATTTTTGACGTCAATCTTTTTGGAACTGTACGTGTAACTAAAGCAATTATTCCTTTTATGAAAAGAACAGGGTTTGGCCGCATTATTAACATTTCATCAGAATCCGGTATTCAACCGGACGCGTTCATGCCTCATTATAATGCTTCCAAAGCTGCACTGATTAATTTTACAAAAAGCCTATCTAAGGCGTATGCTGCAGATGGAATCCTTGTCAATACGGTTTCGCCAGCGTTTATCATGACACCTATGCTTGAGGACCTGTTGAAGGATAATGCCAAAAAGCTGAACATCAGTTATGATGAAGCAATCCAGCAATTTCTTAAGGAAAATCGTCCGCATGTTGAAGTGAAACGGCCAGGGACGGTGGAGGAAGTTGCTTCAGCTGTTGTGTACCTTGCTTCAAACAAGGCTTCTTTTATAAACGGTGTCAACCTTCGAGTTGATGGTGGCTCCGTTGCAAGTCTGTAAGTTGGCAGCGTTAGATATGGACCATCGTCAACATCTTGAAAAGCTGGCAGTTAGTATCGCTCATGAAATCCGTAACCCATTGGCGACCATAAAAGGTTTTATTCAGTTGCTAAAGCCTGATTTGAAGGAAATAGGCAAGGAATATTATGCGGATGTGATGATAGAAGAACTTGATCGTGTAAATCAAATCATTAATGAATTTTTGAATGCAGGAAAGCCACAACATCCTTTGGCACAAAAAACATCCCTGAATAAACTGATCAAAGATATGGCCGTGCTCTATGAAGGTGAAGCGATATTAAGGGATATCCGACTCTCTACTTCCACTGCCGGTGATGACGTTGTACTGAATATCCCAACTAACCAATTAAAACAAGTAATCATGAATTTGATGAAGAATGCCATGGAAGCAATTGACGATCAGCATGAAAGAGAAATCTATCTATCTGCGTCTGTTCAAAATGAATTTGCCACAATTGTCATCAAGGATAATGGATGTGGGATGTCAGAAGAAGCGAGGGCGTTGTTATATATCCCTTTTTTCTCAACCAAAGAAAAGGGGACTGGATTAGGTTTAAGTGTATGTAAAGAAATTATTGATCGATTAGGCGGATCCATACATGTTGATAGTTCGCAAGGAAAGGGAACTATATTTACAATTTCCTTTCCTCCTACGCTTATCGTGAACAAATTGTGACAATCGAAATTTAGTTGTTGCAAATTTAGGTGTAATCGATTACAATAATTCATGTAAGCGATAGAACATCTATTTTCTTGTCAGATGATAGTGAGGACTGGTAATAGATAGGGATAAATCATTACTTTCTTATAGGAAACAGCATTTCATCTGTAAACAAAAATGTAATGGATTACATTAAGGTTTTTTTATTACTTAGCTTAAATATTAATATTATTGAAGGTGAATAGTAATAATTTTAGCAAAAATGTAATCGATTACTAACTTTGAAGGTGAGTTTGCTCGGTTTTTCTATGATGAAATATGGCACACTAAATTCCAAAAGATATGGAGGTAATCAAATGAAATTAGGTTATCAAACAAATACTTGGGGCGGCGTAGTTGGTCATCCAGCAGGTGTGACTTGTGTGAAGGATAATTACTACCTTGCTTATGGATCAACGGAAGAAGCGGTAAAGGACATTGCGGAAGCTGGCTATGACGGCTTTGAAATCTTCGATGGAAACCTGATGCAATATAAAGATAAAAAAGAAGAATTTTTAAAATTAATGAATGACCATTCTTTATCTTTGGTTGGCGTATATACAGGCGGGAATTTTATTTTCCCTGATATTTTAGAAGAAGAATTAATAAAAATCGAAAGTGTAGCACAATTCGCATCAGAAGTAGGTGCAATCCACCTGGTAATCGGCGGCGGAGCGGTGCGTGCAAACGGCATTCTTGAAACCGATTATACGGCTCTTGGTAATGCACTTAATAAAGTAGTTGAAATTGCTGAAAAATATAATCTTGTTGCAAGTTATCACCCTCATTTAGGAACGAATGTTCAGGCTCCTGAACAACTAGATAAATTAATGCCATTAACAAAAATTAATCTTTGCCCAGACACAGCTCATATCGAAGCAGGCGGTGGAGATCCTGTGGCTGTCATCAGAAAATATGTGGATCGTATCAAGTATGTGCATTTCAAAGATTATGCCAATGGAGATTTTTTACCATTAGGTGAAGGCCATCAAAAATTTGATGAAATGGTTAAAGTATTAGAAGAGGCAAACTATGATGGCTGGATTACAGTTGAGTTAGACAGCTACCCAGATCCAAAACAAGGGGCTAAAATCAGCCGCAGCTATTTAAATCAGTTTGATAAAGTAAATCAAGCATAAACGTTTCATCCATTAGGAATATCAAACTTTTTAAAAATAAGAAGATAATATGGGAGGATACTAAGATGAAAAAATTAAACGTAGGTATGATCGGCGGAGGATTTATGGGTAAGGCGCATTCACTTGCATATGCAGGTATGCCAATGTTTTTCTGGCCAGCACCAGCAATTCCTCATCGCCATACAGTAGTTGACGTTAACGAAGGATTGGCTAAAGATGCGGCAGCAAGATTAGGTTTTGACAACTATGCAACTGACTGGAGAGATGTTGTTAACAACCCAGAAATCGATGTCATCGATATTGTTACTCCAAACAATACTCATGCTGAAATCGCGATTGCAGCAGCAAAAGCTGGCAAGCATATTATCTGTGAAAAGCCATTAGCATTAGGCGCTGAACAAGCGAAGGAAATGTTAGAAGCAGTAAAAGCTGCTGGTGTAAAACACGCAGTTGCTTTTAACTACAGAAGAACACCAGCTGTTGCGCTTGCGAAAAAATATATTGAAGAAGGAAGAATTGGTAAAGTTCTAAGCTTCCGTGGAACATACTTACAAGACTGGTCAGCTGATCCGAACTCTCCATTATCATGGCGCTTCCAAAAGAAAATCGCTGGGTCAGGTGCTCTAGGTGATATTGGTACACACGTAGTTGATTATGCTCGTTACCTTGTTGGCGAAATCACAGATGTAAATGCGATCACAAAAACATGGATTCCTGAAAGACCAATTCAAACTGGCGGCATCGACAAGTTAGGTACTGTGAAGGCCGGTGGCAACGAAGTACCTAAAGCAGCTGTAGACGTGGATGATGAATTTATTACGATGGTTAAGTTTGATAATGGTGCAATCGGAACGATTGAAGCAACACGTAATGCGCATGGCCGCAACAATTTCCTAACTTTTGAAATTCATGGTGAAAAAGGTTCTTTATACTTTAACTATGAGCGCCGTGACGAGCTTCAAGTTTGCTTCGCTGATGATCCAAGTGATGCAAAAGGCTTTAGAACGGTTTACTCAGGACCAGCTACTCCTTACGGTGAAGGACTATGGCCAATTCCGGCTCTAGGTATTGGTTACGGCGAAACAAAGATCATTGAAACATATGATTTCTTTAAAGCAATCAGTGAGGGTACTGAATTCTCACCTAACTTCAATGATGGCTACCAGATTGAATTAATTGCAGATGCAATCCTTGAATCCGCTGAAAAAGGACAATGGGTTAATCTTGAAAAAACAGCTGCGGCTGTAAAATAATGAGAAAGGCAGAAGCGCCCGTTAGTCACTGGGCGTTGGAGCTAGACAATTCTCAAACTTAACAAGAGGCTTCTCAATCGAGGAGCCTCTTTTGTAAAAATGGGGCTTTTCGGAGTGGGAAAACATGAAGGAAATGAGTGAATGGTTATGGAAGAAAGATGGTTAGTTGGTGTTGATATAGGCGGGACCACGATTAAAATGGCTTTTATCAGTTTGCAGGGTGACATCATTTATAGCTGGGAGATCGATACTGATATAAGTAATAAGGGCAAACACATACCTGCATCGATTGCAAAATCGATTGATCAAAAGTTAGAAGAATTATATCAAACAAAAAATCAGTTAGTCGGAATCGGAATCGGTGCGCCGGGCCCTGTGAATTCGGAGGATGGTTCCGTTGAAGTGGCGGTTAACCTAGGCTGGGAACGATTCCTTTTACAAACCATTCTTGAGAGGGAAACATCCCTGCCGGTTGTTGTGGACAATGATGCTAATATTGCGGCAATCGGTGAAATGTGGAAAGGTGCCGGCAAGGGTGCTAAAAACTTAATCTGTGTCACATTAGGCACAGGTGTAGGAGGTGGAATTATCGTCAATGGGGAGGTTGTGAATGGTGTAAATGGAGCCGGTGGTGAAATAGGTCATATAACATCATTTCCTAAAGATGGTTCACCTTGTAATTGTGGGAAATCAGGATGTCTGGAAACGGTAGCATCCGCAACAGGAGTTGTCCGTTTGGCAATAGAGGAATTAGCTTCTACCAACGAGACTAGTATATTACGAGATTATTATGATGGACAGCCCCTGTCTGCCAAGCGTGTTTTTGACGCTGCAAACGAAGGGGATGGACTCGCCAATAGAGTCATAGGTGAGGTTGCCTACCATTTAGGATTGGCCCTTGCTAATTTAGCCAATGGCTTAAATCCTGAAAAAATCGTTATTGGAGGCGGAGTCTCAAAAGCTGGTGATACATTGCTGAAACCTCTGAAAGAGGAATTTATTCAATTCGCTTTTCCGAGAGTTGCACATGGTGTCAAGATTGTTATTGCCACACTAGGCAATAACGCAGGGGTCATTGGAGGAGCTTGGCTGGCGAAAGAGAAGCTAATTAATAAGTTAGTACTTCAATAATGTACAATAGGTTTTTTCTAATTCAAAAAAGATTAAAGGCGAAAAACTACTGTTTTTCGCCTCAGATTGTAGACAAAAGACATTCGGATGAGCCAATCCGGGTGACTTTTTGTTGTTTTTTGCTCGTAAAAGCAAAAGTTAGGCCTATCCTGAAGTTAGACTAAACTACGGACAAATAAATTGGGCATAATACTAAAATTAACCAATTTATGTATATGCCGTAGGTGGGGCCGATACTAGGGATCGATGCAGATTGTCCTAATAATAAAGTACATAAATGTTCGCTAAATTAGGTGAAATTGGTTGAAGAAGAATGATAAGAAAAACCTCACATCAATCATACCTACTGGAACGATTAAATCGATATCCAGTTTTTTATTGTAAATAGGTCACTACTTTGATATTTCGAAACGACTTTTACGATACGCATTGGGAAACGCTTGAATTCCTTTACTTCTAATTGTCGATTATAATTGCTATGTTTACACTCATCCGTATAACAGCCCTTCTCAGCTTAAGCGGATGATTTTTACATTTTGCCGGAAGGGCTAATATTTAAACTGCGGAAACACAGAAAACTGTTCACCGATACATTCCTTGTATTTCATTCATTTTTTCGTTTTCCATTTGATTTAATGTACTCCTTGTGTGTCTATTAGAGAAAATTAAAACTAGAATGAAAAAAATCAAGCAACCACCCATAACCAACAAGAAATATTGCAACCCTAATATGAGAAATGAAAAATCCATTCAAATCCCCCTCGAATAATAACTTGTCTTCTAAGTATTTCCACGAATGTGAAGATAAGTGATTTTTATGAAGCGTGTAAAATAAATGAAATTAATGTGGTAGAACCGTCCGATGATCCCGACCAGCCTTATAAATTATGCAATCAATGTTACAAAAGACTATTAAAATATTCATTACGACCTGTTGAATGGTACAACCTGGCGAAGTTTGCTAGTTTTTCAGGATCCTCTTCGCCTTCGGCAATAGCGTTAAGCATATCTCGAGCTGAAACACCCAAAACGTCTGAAACAACTGAACCCAATTTAATGTTCGCTCCTTCTAATACCTATTGGATTCGATGCTAAGTTTACTGGAGCGGGAATTTCTGATGTTTTTACAGGTTCAACTGGAGTCTTTACTCTGGGTGTAAACTGGTGGGATATTCCGTTCAAAGGGAAAATGGATGGGCTGAGAATTTATGAAACGGCTCTTACTCAAGAACAAGTGACCCAATTGGCAAATGTGACTACAATTCCATAATAGATATGTATTGTAGAAAGCAGCCGTTGGATGAGCGGCTGCTTTCTTTTTACCCATACGGAGAGCACTTTTTAAATTATAGTTTAATTATTACTGGCATCCATTTTCCATTGGACAATCTTGTGACGTGGCACAGTCAGAAATACCGCGGCTCATTTCTTTTGCACACATTGCTGCACATTTTCCTTTACCCATGTGAGCACAGTCAGCCACCCCTGCTGCAAAGACGGAAGTTCCTAAAGCCATTGTTGAAACAAAAGTGAGTGTTGCAATGAATTTTTTCATAAGTATCCTCCTCGTAATCTAATTTCTCTTCTAGATTACAGGGAAACTTTGCAGAAAATATGGAGAAAATATGATTATTGCAATTGTTAACAAAAAGCTCACAAATTTTCTAACGGGTTTATGTGCAACTTTTATATGATCTGGTGATTTGGTCAGGAGTAGCAGGAAGTTACCGATGATAGTCCGAAGCAAGGTCAGATTCGGACAGGAACCTCGGGAAAAGGAGGAGGCTTGTCCAAAGTCAGGGTAGGTTTGGACAGGAACCTCATGAAATAGCGGTTAAGCTGTCCAAATGCGGGTCAAATTCGGACAGCATCCTCATGGTAAGGCCGAAGATAATCCGAATACAAAACTTATTCGTATTTTAATGCTTTTTCAAATCGTAATGACAACTTTTCCTTGCGCGTGCCCCTCTTCAAAATACCTAAAGGCATTAGGCACCTCACTCAACTTATAACATCTATCAATAACTGGTTTTACCTTGCCCGATTCAACCAGTTCCTTCATATAAATTAGATCTTGCTGATTTGCCCTTTGTAAAAAGCTGCCGATTTTCTTACTCCCAATCATAGAAATCAAAGGTCCCAGTGCCATGGCTTGAAACATTTGAGAGCTGGAACCTCCGACGTGAACAAAAATACCGTTGGGATTTAAAGCACGCTTATAATCCGATAGCGGGAGGCCTCCGTTAACACCAAGAATCAGGTCATATCGCTCCGTCTTTTCAGTAAAGCTTTCCTTTGTATAATCAAGACAATGGTCTGCCCCAATCGACTCCAGAATATCTAAATTTCTCGTACTGCACACACCTGTTACATCAGCACCGAGTGCCTTCGCAATCTGTACGGCAAACGTTCCGACGCCGCCAGAGGCACCATTAATCAGCACCTTCTGCCCGGGCTGAATTTTACCTTTATCCCGCAGACTCTGCAACGCTGTGACTCCCGCCATTGGTACCGCAGCAGCCTCCTCAAAGGACAAATTCACTGGCTTTAGTACTAATGCTTTTTCAGGAACAGATACATACTCGGCAAAACCAGCCCATCCACACCCGGATAAGTCGCCAAACACTTCATCTCCTGGTTGAAAATGCGTCACATCTTTGCCAACGGCTTCAACCTGGCCTGCTATATCACCTCCAGGGATGGAGTATTTTGGTTTTAATAGACCAAAGGCAAAGCGGGCTAAGAACGGTTCGCCTTTCAAAAGAACCAGGTTGCCATAATTCACGGATGCTGCATGAATTTTTACTAGTACTTGATTGTCCACCGGTACAGGTTTTTCCACCTCTGTTAATTTAAGAACGTCAGGCGGTCCATATTCGTTATAAACGATAGCCCTCATAATTTCCCCTCCTAAACTCTTCAATATCTAATAATTATCGTTAAAAGTACTATAAAAGAACTATAAAAGAACTTCCCATATGAACTGACCAGCTCTTTTTAATGAATTAGACTTTTTCACAGGCTAAAGAAGGTGGAAGGAAAGACACAGCGAATTTAATAAATAATCTTATTTTAATGTGAGGTCAAGTTATGCCAACACCAAAACATATTGTTTCAGCGGCAACTATCGTACTTAATGAGCAAAAAGAAATCTTATTAATTAAAGGCCCGCGAAGAGGATGGGAAATGCCTGGAGGACAGGTTGAAGAAGGGGAATCTTTAAAGGAAGCTGCAATTAGAGAGACAAAGGAAGAAAGCGGAATAGATATCGAAGTGATAAAATTTTGTGGTGTTTATCAAAACGTAAGGGAATCAATATGTAATACATTATTTTTGGGAAAACCAATCGGAGGGGAGCTGTCAACTTCATCGGAAAGTCTAGAGGTTGGTTTCTTTCCAGTTGATAAAGCATTGGAAATGGTTACCTGGAACAATTTTAGGCAAAGAATTGAGTATTGTTTAAACGAAAGGCTTCATCCTTTCTATGTTGAATTTTGACTTGCTTATGGAAAGAACTGGTCTAATAATAGCTATACAAGGACAATGTGATGTACGCAATCATTTAGTAGTAAAAGTATAAAGCGAACGAATAAGTTCAATTATTAGAGAATAAACGAAAAAAGAAGGGTGATAAGTATGAACAATCTTACAAAATTTAAGATTTTAAGACCTGCGGATGAAGTATTTGAGGCGTTTGTAGATCCGTCGAAAATCGGAAACTTCTGGTTCTCATCGAGTTCTGAAAGATGGGAGCAAGGCAAGACTATTACAGTGAGATACGAAGAGTACAATGCACAATTGGAATTAGAAATAATCGAAATCGAGACCAATAAGAAAATTGCTTTCCGGTGGGGGGCAAATGGAGAAGGTCACGTAGTAACGATAACATTAAAAGAGGTAGATCACTCTACTACCATCATTGAAATTCTTGAAGATGGATTCAATGAGAACGATGCCGATTTTGTAAGTCAGTTGATAGACAATAAAGAAGGTTGGGTTTTTATGTTGGGCTGTCTAAAAGGCTACCTTGAATTCGGTATCACTAAACTAAGAGGAGGGTTAGTGAAAGATTAACCTATTAAAGGGGAAAAATGCATGATAATAAGACCGATTGAAGTAATAGATGCAGAAAGATTTTAGAGTTAAGTAAAAAAGTAGATGAGTCAGGCTTTATGTTATATGAACCCGGCGAGAAAAAAACTACGGTTGAACAACAAAGAACCTAAATAGAAAAATTTTTATCCGAAAAAAATAAATGATTTTTGTCGCCGAGGTTGAGAACAAACTTGTGGGTTTTATGGTAGCCTTACCAAGTCCTTGGTACAACAAAGGCAGTCATTAGAGAAATGTTTGTCAATGGATGTAGAACTCGTTTTTTCAGGTCACGGTTATATGATCGAAAATCCTGTTGATTTATTAAAAAAGAGAATTAAAGAGATAGATGTAAAAGCCGGCAAATATATAAACATGATTAAATCTGGAATTTCAACAGCAAGTGAAATTGCTCAATTGAGATATAAAGAAAAATATGAAAAGCACTTTTTCAATATTATGTCAGAAATTATTGGTACTCTAGATTATCTTGAATTACAAGGGAAAATTAATAAGGAAATGAAGAAAGGAATTTGGCATTATTATTGCAAATAACTCATGATGTCTTTTATTCATAAGAAACCCTTGCTTTGGGGGCTGTTGACAAAATGGGAAGGGAGAGATGTCTCTCTTCCCATTTTGTTTTTTTGTCGTTATTTTATTGAATTTCGAAATTTCTTCTTACATCTTTTGATACTAATTGATTGCCTTAATCATCCGTTTTAGGTTTAATGCCAATGCCGAAAAGAGACATTGTTCAAGAATTTTTTCAATGCCTCTTTTATATGTCTTATATAAATTGTGTTTGATTTTCATGGTTCCGAAGGAACCCTCGCACCAAACTCTTCTTAATTTTTGAACATATTTGTACTCGCTAATTTTTGCTCTTTGCATATTTGCCTCCAATAAATCATGGGCAATAGGTCGAGAGACAGTTCTTTTACTGGCTGTCTTCCCAAAGCAAGCATCTCTAAAAGGACAGAATTTACAGTCTTTGGTTTTAGCTGAATATGTTTTAAAATAATTCCCATTTTCTTTTAATGTAAGATGAGTAAAGTGAAGTATTTTCTGATTCGGACAGGTATATGTATCAGTTTCCTTGTTATAAGTAAAATCCCGATAAGAAGTTGTATTAAAAGGATTATCATGCTGGATAGGACTAATATAACCTGTAATTTCAAGGGTTCTTAATCCATGATGAATTGGAGTTGTGTCATACCCTCGGTCTGCCCCAACATTTTTAATATCTAAATCAAATTTTTCTTGAATCACTTTTAATCTTTCTACAAAAGGCTCACAATCATTTATGTTTCCTGCACTCGGATGTATATCTACTATAATTCCATTTTCAGTATCTATACTTGTGTATGCTAAGTAGTGTGGACCTAATGGCTTTCCAGGCCGTTTTAATAATCCAGAATCTGAATCAGTTTTAACAACGGAGATTGTTTCAGTAGAAATATCCTTTGGCTTTCGCCCCCGTTTCTTTTTTCCAGATTCAATTCTCTTCTCCTCTAACTCTTTTTCGATTTTCTTGGCTTCTTGTTCAACAGTATTTAAATATTGGGAAGGAGTCTTCTCCACAACTACCTTTTCAACCTTACCTTTTGAAGCGCTAGCCTTTATATGGGTTGAATCAGTAACAATAACTTCTCCTGTAACTAAACCTCTCTCAATGCAAAGCTTAACAATGTGATCAAAAATTTCTTGAAAAACTGTACTATCCTTAAATCTTCTACGTCTATTCTGACTAAATGTAGAATGATTGGGTACAGAATCAGTTAAATCAAGTCCTAAGAACCAACGATAAGCAATATTTAAATGCACTTCTTGCTCAAGTTCTCGTTCCGAATCCACATTAAAGAGATAACCGATTAATAACATTTTATATAAAAGAACAGGGTCGAGCGATTTTCTGCCAAGTTTCGAATAATACTTTTCCATTTTGTTATATATAAATGAAAAATCTATTTTTTCATTAATTTGGCGGAGAATATGATCTGAAGGAACAAAAGTATTTAAATCAATAAACTCCATTTTACTTTGATAATCGTCTTTCCGACCCATCATTTGAATTCCCCTAATTAAAAAACCTGTATAGAATAAATTCTACACAGGTCTTCTAATTTCCTATTAATTTGTCAACAGCCCCTTTGGCAAGGGTTTTTTTGACGTACCCGAGTTAATTCCAACATTGGCCTACCGTCCCAGCCAGCCTCCATTCATTCTCCAAAAAAGAAAGAAAAATAGTAATAATAAAAAAATATATTTTTTTATTTTAGACTTTTTGTAGATTTTTGTGTAATCGAGTAGGTTCCTAATAGAGTAAAAACATAGCCTGTCATGTGTCCTGATAAAGATACAAAACATGCTTGAGAACAAATAAGGGGGAGCTTTTCAATGAAAAGATTTGGATTGGCTACACAAATTTTTGTTGCACTTATTCTCGGGATTATCGTTGGTATCGTTTTTTACGGAAATCAGACAGCGATAGCCATTTTAGGCCCTATAGGGGACATTTTTATCCATTTAATTAAGATGATTGTAGTACCAATTGTTATCGCCGCATTAATCGCTTCAATAGCCGGTGTGGGAGACATCAAAAAATTAGGAAAGTTAGGCGGAAAGACGCTGCTTTATTTTGAAAGCGTTACAACTTTAGCTATAGCGATTGGTTTATTGGCGGCAAATCTATTTCAGCCTGGGGCAGGTGTAGATACGAGCAGTCTTAAGGCAAATGACATTTCAAAGTATGAAGACACAATGAAAACGACTGGAACTCCCACTGTAGCAGATACGATTGTACATCTAGTTCCGACGAACGTATTTGAATCGCTCTCCAATGGTGATTTACTTCCAATCATTTTCTTTACTGTTTTCTTGGGATTGGGAATTGCAGCAATTGGAGAAAAAGGGAAGCCTGTTCTGACATTTTTTGAAGGTATATTGGAAGCGATGTTTTGGGTAACGAATCTTATTATGAAATTAGCTCCTGTTGGAGTATTTGCACTAATTGGTGTAAACGTTGCAAAATTTGGCGCCGCCTCGTTACTTCCTCTGGGAAAATTGGTGCTGGCTGTTTACGTAACAATGATATTTTTTGTGTTGGTTGTTCTTGGTATAATTGCGAAAATTTCTGGGACAAGTATTTTTCTTCTGATCAAGGTACTGAAAGATGAGCTTATTCTGGCGTTTACAACCGCAAGCTCTGAAGCTGTTTTACCGAGACTTATGGATAAGATGGAGAAGTTTGGATGCCCAAAATCAATTTCTTCCTTTGTCATCCCGACTGGCTATACCTTTAACCTTGATGGCTCATCCATCTATCAGGCTCTTGCTTCACTTTTTGTAGCACAAATGTATGGAATTCATTTATCCGTCATGCAGCAAATTACGTTGCTGCTTGTGTTAATGCTTACATCAAAAGGAATGGCTGGTGTTCCTGGTGCGTCGTTTGTGGTCATTTTAACAACACTTGGCTCAATGGGAATTCCTATAGAAGGTGTAGCTTTCATTGCGGGTATTGATCGTATTTTGGATATGATTAGGACGGCAGTTAACGTTCTCGGAAATTCTTTGGCGACAATCGTGATGTCAAAATGGGAAGGAAAATTTGACCAAGATAAAGCAGATCAATATGTGGATTCCATTAAAGAATCTAAAGAGTCAAATGTAGCATAATTTTATTGAGCATAGGAGGAAATATCATGTCAACTTCGGAGACAAGTACTCAAGTACGAATAGAAAAGGATTTTTTAGGATCTAAAGAAATCCCGGTAGATGCTTATTATGGGATACAAACACTTAGGGCAGTTGAAAATTTCCCGATTACAGGCTATCGTGTGCACGAACAGTTAATTAAAGCGCTGGCCATTGTCAAAAAAGCGGCTGCTCTAGCCAATATGGAAACGAAGCGGTTATATGAAGGAATCGGCAAGGTCATTGTTCAGGCAGCAGAGGAAATAATAGAAGGTAAGTGGCATGAACAATTTATCGTAGATCCCATTCAAGGCGGCGCAGGGACATCCATGAATATGAATATGAATGAAATCATTGCTAACCGTGCGCTCGAACTACTTGGGAAAGAAAAAGGCGAGTATAAAAATGTAAGCCCGAATAGTCATGTGAATATGTCACAATCTACAAATGATGCGTTTCCAACCGCGATTCATATTGCTACTCTTCAATTAATTGAAAAGCTATTGGATACGATGCAGCAGATGCTGGCAGCTTTTAAACAGAAAGCACATCAATTTGATGATGTGATTAAAATGGGACGAACACATCTTCAGGATGCCGTGCCAATCCGTCTCGGTCAAGAGTTTGAAGCGTATAGCCGGGTCCTGGAGCGTGATATTAAACGAATCCAACAATCACGTCAGCACTTATATGAAATCAATATGGGGGCAACAGCAGTTGGTACGGGCTTAAATGCAGATCCCCGCTATATCGAAAATGTGGTCAAACATATAGCAGCTATTTCCGGACTGCCGCTTTTGGGGGCTGAACATCTTGTCGATGCCACTCAAAATACGGATGCTTACACTGAGGTATCGGCGGCGCTGAAAGTATGTATGATGAACATGTCAAAAATCGCAAATGATTTACGGTTAATGGCGTCAGGTCCCCGTGCAGGACTTGGGGAAATCACATTACCAGCCCGTCAGCCGGGTTCATCTATTATGCCGGGTAAGGTTAACCCGGTCATGGCCGAGATGATTAACCAGGTAGCCTTTCAAGTAATTGGAAATGATCATACCATTTGCCTAGCTTCCGAAGCAGGGCAGCTTGAATTAAATGTAATGGAGCCTGTGCTTGTATTTAATTTGCTTGAATCTATCAGCATCATGAATAATGCCTTTCGTACGTTTACGGGTTACTGCCTGATGGGGATTGAAGCAAATACGGAACAGTTAAAAGAATATGTTGAAAGAAGTGTGGGAGTCATTACCGCTGTTAATCCCCATATTGGATATGAAGCCGCTGCGCGTATTGCAAGAGAGGCCATTTTAACAGGTAAACCAGTACGTGAATTATGCTTGAAATATGATGTATTGACAGAAGAAGAGCTTGATCTGATTTTAAACCCTTACGAAATGACCAACCCGGGCATTTCCGGGGCATCGCTTTTGGACAGAGAATAAACTGTATCTTTTAAAACTAAGTTGTCTTTTCGTTTTTACCATTGTATACTTTTCTAAACTTGCATAACGAATTCAGCATAGATGGTATTTGCCTGTGTTGGATTCGTTATTTATATTTATATCTGTTGATATTAACAGGAAGTGAATCGTTTGAAAATCAACCAATTAATTAAAAGTAATTTATTTGTCTTTATATTTATTCTAGTTGCAGTTCCGTTAGCGGGAGAGTTAAAATTTTATCCTTTTCATGATACATTCCGTGTTAGTCTGGGTACGCCAATTTTTTTCTTTTCTCTCTTATTATTGCGGGGCATTTCACCGATTTTACTCGGTATTTGTACAGCACTATCTATTCTTTCCTTTCGGGTAGGATTAGACTGGCTTACACAGGATCATTTCGATTTGCTGGCTTCCGTTCAAACACGCTATCCATCTTCCCTTTATTATTTTATGTTCGTACTCCTGTTTTATCTATTAAAATTGAATCAGTTCCACAGCCGTCCTTGGATTATCGGAGTATTAGGCATTACCATTGAAATCATTTCCAGTTTAACGGAACTGATGTTTCAGCACGTAGTTGACGGAAACTACCTTTCCCTGTCAATACTAACCCAGATCTTTATCATAGCCATTTTTCGCAGTTTTTTTGTGCTTTCCTTTTTTAGTATGATGAAGTTATATGAAGGAAAAATAAGAGAGCGGCAAATTCGGCAAAAAAACCATTACTTATTGATGCTGTTATCGAATTTGTATGTGGAATCCTTTCAGTTGAAAAAAGTACTAAAAAACGCAGAAAATATTACAATTACATCATACGATCTATATCGGGACATAAATGAATATATGAAACAAACAGGACTTTCCTTAGAGTCATTTAGTAACAGGGCATTACGAATTGCTGGAGAAGTACACGATATCAAAAAAGACAATCAACGGATTTTTGCCGGACTATTCAGGTTGATTGAAGATGAAAAGTTTTCCGATTACATGGATATCCAAGAACTTGTCCCGGCCATTATCCGAACAAATGAACAATATGCCAGTTCATTAGGAAAGAAGATTGAATTTCGCTATCAAATTGATGGTGAACATCCGGAATATCATGCCTATCTAGTTTTATCGTTGATCAATAATTTAGTGGCAAATGCGGTAGAAGCTATTGAGGAGAAGGGAACAATAGCTATTTATGTAAAACTGGAGAATCAGTTTGTATGGTTTCAAGTAGAGGACGATGGTCCCGGAGTATCCGAAAAGGATAAAAGCTTTATCTTTAAACCAGGATTTACTTTAAAATTTGATCACGCCGGCACGCCATCAACAGGTATTGGTCTTTCTTATGTACAAGAAATTACCGAAGAACTTGATGGATGTGTGGTTCTCCAAAATGGTTCGGAAAATACCGGGGCAATTTTTACCATAAAACTTCCGATAAAAAGCCTAGTCGAAAGAGGGTAACTCGATGAAATTTTATATAGTAGATGATGATGAGGTGCATCGTTTAATGTTGGCGCGAATAATCGAGGATGAGGAGCTAGGCGAGATTATCGGAGAAGCCGAAGATGGTTCCATGCTCGATAAAAACTTAATGATCCTTAAGTACGTGGATATTCTATTTATCGATTTGTTAATGCCTGTTCGTGACGGAATTGAAACGATTCGCCGCTTAAAAGGGCAATTCACAGGTAAAATTATTATGATTTCACAAGTGGAATCAAAGGAATTAATCGGTGAAGCCTATTCACTTGATGTTGATTATTATATTTCAAAACCAATAAATCGCCTTGAAGTGTTGACTGTTATCCGAAAAGTAATGGAGCGAATCCAGTTGGAAAGGTCGATTGCAGAGATTCAAAAATCATTAAATACCGTGTTTAATTTACAGCAGCCAAAACAGGAAACAGCAAATGCATTGAAGAAAACAAGTATCGTTACAGCTGGTGAGTTTCTATTATCTGAATTAGGTATCTTAGGTGAAAGCGGCAGCAAAGATTTACTGGATATCCTCCAATATTTAGATCAATATGAACAATATCATACGTACGAACAGCAATTTCCGCCTCTTAAAAAAATTTTTGTGCAAATTACTTTAAAAAAGATTGGGGCACCCGCGGCACAAATTAATATCCAGCGGGAAGTAAGAGCCTCTGAACAAAGGGTAAGAAGAGCGATTTACCAATCGATCAATCATTTAGCCTCACTCGGTTTAACAGATTTCTCAAATCCCAAGTTCGAAAATTATGCTTCCAAGTTTTTTGATTTTACGATTGTGCGCAAGAAGATGACCGAATTACAAAGAAATCCTAACTCTTCTCCTACCAGTACGCGAATTAATACGAAGAAATTTATCCAAGTTCTTTATTTCGAATCGAAGCGGCTCATTTTAGAGGATTAATTGGCAGAACTCTAAAATGGGTTTTTTTTATTTTCAAGTACTTCTGGCTTCCCCCGAAATCGGTATCTTAAATGATTAACAAATTAGGTACCCCTTCTCCCTGCTTACCTGCTATATGTCGAGTGTTTCCAAGTTGAATTTAAAATATAGCAAATTTTCGGTCATGTGTATAAATTACCATTGTAAGTTTTTGTAGAGTTTTGTAGTTCTATGTATATCAACTCTTATATTACGAATAGGAAATCACTTATTTAAATGGTCAAAGGGAATGGAATAAAATATTTACAATCAAAGAGGAAAATGGGAGTCACTTCTTCCCTTCCCCATTCATAGACAAGTAGTTGGAGGAATTAGATGATGAGCAAACAAATCATTCGGACGTTAATGGTGGAAACGCCTTCAATCCCTGGTAATCTTGGGAAAGTAGCAACGACAATTGGTCTTACAGGAGGAGATATAGGGGAAATACAAACGGTAAAAGTAGGTCCAAATTACACAATACGTAATATTACTGTTCAAGTCGATCATGAGGAGCAGATAGAAGAATTGGCAGACGCTCTCTCCCGGTTAGACGGGGGAATTCGTCTTCATGCTGTTTCAGATGAAGTCCTTCACGCACATGAAGGAGGGAAAATTCATATGAAAAGTAAAGTGGATCTTCAAACATTAGCCGACTTAAGAAGAGTTTATACACCAGGTGTCGCCAATGTTTGCCGAATCATCGAGAAAGAACCGGATAAAGCAAAAATTTATACGAGTATAGGTAATTCGGTAGCTATCGTTACAGATGGAACAGCGATTCTAGGCTTGGGAGACATCGGCCCTGTTGCCGGAATGCCAGTTATGGAGGGGAAGGCTGTACTCTTCGACCAATTAGCCGGCATTAATGGAATTCCGATTCTTCTAAATACGAAAGACCCGGATGAGATTGTACGGACGGTGATGAATATTTCTCCAGGGTATAGTGGTATTTTACTCGAAGATATTGGATCTCCACACTGTTTCGAGGTAGAAGAACGACTTAAGAAGGAGCTGGATATTCCGGTTATGCATGATGATCAGCATGGAACTGCTGTTGTCACTCTGGCTGCAACGATTTCAGCATGTAAAAGTGCCGGTATTGACTTAAAAAATGCACAAGTTGGACAGATTGGCCTTGGAGCTGCAGGCTTGGCGATTTCTCGAATGCTTATGGCATACGGAGTAAAGGATGTTTTTGGAGCAGATAAAAGTCCGGATGCGAAGGCGCGGTTAGCAAACTATGGCGGTCATCCAGTTGATAGTATTGAAATGTTAATGAATACCTGTGACATCGTTATCGCAACGACAGGTGTTCCTGGACTTATTCAAAAGCAATGGGTACGCCCGGGACAGGTAATTCTAGCCTTATCGAACCCAAAACCAGAGATTGAACCGGAAGTAGCCCTGCAAGAGGGAGCTGCTTATGCAGCAGATGGCCGCTCTGTTAACAATGTTCTTGGATTTCCCGGTATTTTTCGAGGAGTTTTAAACGCACAAGCCAGTGAAATCACCCATCCTATGCTAGTCGCTGCTGCCGAAACGATCGCAGCATGTACCAAGCCTGGAGATTTGGTTCCGCATCCATTAGATTTAAATGTTCATAAAATGGTGACCGAAGCGGTAGAAAGAGTAGCTGTTCAAGATAATAGGAAAGCAGAATATACTTGCTCCATATAGATTTGCCGACAAATGATTTTGGGGTTCTGGTGAAAAACTTGTTTCCCTTTAATTATGGTAAATAATTCGGTATTTATCATAGATCTCCTGTATAATTTTACCTGCTTAAAAATTTTATACTCTAAAAAAGGACAAAAAGCATTCAAGAAACGGTCGTAGAATGCTTTTTGTCTTTCCTTTATTTATTGTGAAATTCCTGTAACAGATAGGTGAATTCAGTAATTAGAAAAGCAGGTATGTTCCATTTTACTGGATCTTGTAAAATAAATAAAAATGTAAAACCAGAGGATTTATTCCACATTAGTATGTATTTTCGTATAGGAATAAGAAGATTAACAACAAAAACTTGAAATAGAAAAAATTTTTGATAGTGTAATAAACAGAAGTACTGAGGAGGTTTACTACGGAAATGGATACAAAATCGATGATAATCGACACTGCGACCACTCTTTTCCAGCAAAAAGGATATATAGGTGTAGGGCTAAACGAAATTTTAAAAACATGTAACATTTCAAAAGGTTCGCTCTATCATCATTTTCCGAATGGAAAAGAAGAATTACTTATCGCCTGTCTGAAGTCAATGAGTGAGTCAATTACGACAGACATTGAAGATATTTTCAAACGATATCAAACTACGCAAGAGGCCACACTGGCTATGATTGAAAAATTAATCGAAAACTATAATCGTGAAGGTTCGATTTCTGGGTACACCTTTACTAGTATCGTTAGCGAATTGGCAACATTAAGTGATCCGGTCCGAAATGCCTGTTCTTACCTATACATAAAGATGCAAGGGATCTATTCCAATAAGTTAGTAGAGGATGGTCTTTCAAAAGAAACCGCTGATTCAATTGCTCTTATGATGACGGCTGCTTTCGAAGGTGGAATTATGCTCTGTCTTACACAAAAATCAAGCCACCCATTAAAAGTTATTTCACAATTATTACCTAATCTCATGAAGGGATTCCAATAATGGCTGTTTAAAGTTAATAAGCCAATACATACAGGTTATTTTTTGATAACTTGTATGTATTGGCTTATTTTTGAGTGTAATTGTGCCCGTTTTATTACCCTTTATTATTCTTTATAGCCGATGACACGAATCCTTTTATAATCACCTTCCCATCTGCCATCACTATATAGAACCTCTTTTAAATTTTTTTCCACCTTTGCTATTATGCCGGCTTTTTTACTTTCAGGGACACCTGCTAACATGCTGCTGCCGAACATTTTAATCCAGTTTTTTATAGCACTTTTCCCGTCCAATGGAGTTGGCCGGTCAAAATGTTGAGCAAAGGTCACTCTAAATCCTGCTTGTTCCATTAAGGATGAGTATTCAGCAATACTCGGGAAAAACCAAGGGAATAGTTCCTTATTAAAAGTGAATCCTTCTGCCTCTATTTGATGAATCAATTCATCCGATATAGCTTTAACATTATCTTTGCCTCCAAATTCAGCCACAAATCTTCCGCCTTGTTTTAAGCTGTTGTAAATACACGTTAATGCTTGCTTTGGTTGTTTGATCCAATGCAGTGCAGCGTTAGAAAATACAGCATCAAATTCATGATGAAATGCTAACTTTGTTGCATCTTGAACGATGAACTTAATAGTTGGGTATTTACCTCTTGCTTGTTCAATCATTTTTTCAGATTGATCGACCCCGGTAATCTCTGAACCATAATCAGATAATTGCTTTGCTAAATCTCCCGTTCCACAGCCAAGGTCAAGGATCTTTTCCCCTTTTTGAGGAGCTAATAATTCAATTAAGCTCTCCCCATACATCGATACAAATGAATGTTTTGAATCGTATAAATTGGCATTCCAAGTGTCCCTTATTTGTTCCATTTTGCAACAGCCCCCTTTTGTAAGAAATTTTAAAATAAACTGTATATTCCTGTTGATTCGATTATAATGGAGGAGTTAAATAATGGATATTAACAAAAAATAAGAAATTTAATAACAAACTGTTATTGAGGGAGTAATATGGATATTAAGTGGGTAAGAACCTTTATTATTTCTGCAAAATATGAAAATTTCCGGGAAGCATCTGAAGAGCTCTTTCTGACACAGCCTGCTGTCACCAAACATATTAAAAGATTAGAAGAAAGCTTGAACATCCTTTTATTTGAAAGAATAGGGAATAAAGTTACTCTTACACCAGCCGGTCACAAGTTTCTATTCCTTGCGAGGGAGTTAATCACTAATTATGAACAAGGAATGATGGACTTTGACTCGTGGAAACAAGGGTATAATCGAAAGCTGGTAATTGCTGTTGCACCACAAATTGCTTCGTCCTTTCTACCTGTGTTATTACGGCAATTTATAGATGAGCATCCGAGTATCGAAGTGATTATAAATGTCCTGAGTTCATATGAGATAGGCAAGGAAATCAGTGTTGGAAGTGCCGACGTAGGATTAAGCAGAATCCTGCCTGTACAGACAAATATCAAAACAGAGACGGTACACACCGAATCGGTCAGATTAGTTGGACCCAATGAGCCTTCCTTAGATGAACAAACTGCCCTTCAAAAATATAGGCTGATCACACATAACCATCCAGATTATTGGGACGATCTATTGCACATGATTAAGAGACATTATCCAACTGTAAAAACAATGAAAGTGAATCAAGTAGAAGTAACCAAGCGGTTCATTGAGGCAGGACTTGGTGTTTCTTTCTTACCGCTTACGGTGGTTAAAGAAGAAATTGGGTTGAACAAGCTGGTTGAAATAAAACCAGATAAAATTACTCCACCAACGTCCTCTACGTATTTACTTACAAAAGTAGAAACGGAAGAAGTATTAGCATTTGCTGAGTTCTTAAAAAGTATAATTTAAAAATCTAGAAAATGAAAAAGCACCACAGATGCGGTGCTAATTAATAATCTATTGGTCTGTTTCGAGATCTGCCGTTAAAGAGCTGTCGGCAGGTCTCTCGCCATTCTGTAAATCAGCAATGGTCAGGCCAAAATTCATTTCTAAATGGGGGTAATCTTTAAATCCCTTCCAATCGCCGCCCCATTCAAAACCTAATGTTTTGGCCATTTTTACTACCTCAGCCCAGTCGGCTTTTCCATTTCCATTTCGATCATATTCCCTATCCCAAATTACATCACCTGAGGGGGTCTCTAATGCAAAATCAATGGCAAGCCCATAATTGTGATAGGACTCTCCTCCTTTGGCATTAGTGACAATATTTCCATCTGTTGTCCGGCCTTGTTCATAAAGTTCATCCTGGTCTTCTGCACTACGGAAACTATCCGTAATCACTACCACAATCCCCTTTTTTGCCGCCTGCTGAATTAATTGTTCGGTCCGTTCCTTTACAATCGGATTGAGCTCAGTCGGCATGGGAACAGACTGTTTTTTTGGTGATTCCGTTGAGGGTTTAGAATCCAAATAGAATAGGATGAAGATCAATACAAGAGTTAAAGTAAATAGTACACTTCCTATCCGTTTTAGCTTCAAGATGAAAAGTCCTTTCAAAAAATTATTTTATTAAAGTATGACGCAAAAAATATTGTCGTAGTTTCGTATATTTATATTGATAAATATATTATGCCTTTCTTTATTATAGCTTAAAAAATTATCGAAAAAGGTAACTAAAAAAGGAATTTTGAGGAAATTAACAGAATTTCCACGGAAATATGTTGAATTTTTGCGGTATAAATGAAAAGTCTGCGAAATTCTAGTCAGAATCGGCAGAATCCCAAATGAGGGAACATCGCTCAGCGCGCACTAAAGTACTTGAGGAATGAAAATCGACATGAAAAGGAGTATAATATTTCTAAAATTAAAGTAATTATTGAGAAAAAGGGCGTGAATTTGATTTTGCTTCAATCAGGTGATTCACTTTTTAAAATGCCATCTTTTCGGAACTATTGGGTTTCGAGAATTTTAGCATCAACCTCATTTCAAATGCTGTCCGTCGCCATCGGATGGCAAATGTATGATTTGACACGTGACGCTTTTAGTTTGGGTTTAGTGGGTCTTGCACAGTTTATTCCAATGGTATTTTTGACCTTTGTAGTTGGGCAAGTGGCAGATCGGTTTGACCGTCGAAAAATTGTTTTCTTTTGCCAAATTATCGAAGCGTTCATTGCTGGATTGCTCCTTTATGGCAATATTGACGGCTGGCTCGGCAGAGACCAAATTTTGGTGGCAGCGGCCATTCTTGGATTTTGCCGGGCGTTTGAAGGTCCCACCTCATCAGCGCTATTACCGCAGTTGGTTCCGAAAAAGATGCTGCAGCAAGCTATTTCTTTAGCCACCACTGCAGGACAGACTTCCCAAATATTGGGTCCAATGATTGGCGGTTTACTTTTCTCAATTGGAGCTTCATATGTATACAGTACGGCAACAATTGCGCTCTTTGTCGGAGCTATTCTAACATTTATGATTCGTCCGGAACATGAATTTGTTCGTAAATCGGAGCCAGTTTCGCTGCGTTCGATTTTTTTAGGCTTAGAATTTATTTATCGCCATCCTGTTATACTGGGAACGATTTCCCTTGATTTATTTGCTGTCCTGCTCGGGGGGGCGACGGCACTTTTACCGATTTACGCCCAAGATATTTTACATACGGGTCCTTGGGGCTTGGGGTTAATGCGGACTGCGCCGGCAGTGGGAGCATTAATCGTTTCATTGGTACTGGCTTATTACCCGCTTAAAAACAATATCGGACTTAAATTGTTCGGTGCACTGGCGGTTTTTGGCTTGGCCACAATGCTCTTTGCCCTTTCAACTAGTTTAATCGTTTCCTTGTTTGCTTTATTTTTAATCGGAGGTTCGGATGTCATCAGCGTGGTGATTAGGTCCTCACTTGTCCAACTGCAAACACCAGATGAAATGCGCGGCCGCGTGAATGCCGTGAACTCACTCTTTATCGGGACGTCCAATCAGCTTGGGGAATTTGAGTCGGGAACGGTGGCCGGTCTGATCGGCACGGTACCTGCCGCCTTTATAGGAGGAGTTGGAACGATTATTGTTGCCGGTCTGTGGATGTATTTGTTCCCTTCATTGAGAAGAATTCGATCATTGTCGGGGAGTTAATAACGCAAAGAGATTGGAAATCCAATCTCTTTTTTTGAATTAAAAATTAATAATAGCTGCGATTATGACACAATTTTTTTCATAATGAAAGACCTATTATCAGATACTGCTTTATGATAGAGTAACCTAATAATAACTAATTAAAAGGTGATCTTATGAGTAAAGGATTTAAAATCGAATCTCCCAAAATCTCAGCCAACTTAAGTAAAACTAATTTCCATGATCTTTATCATGAAGAAGAACCGCAGTTAATCAACTGTATGGTTACGGGATCTCGAGCAGATGAGGTCGAAATTAATAAACTTATTCTTTCGGGAGTTGTCTTTAAAAATGTAACGTTTCTTGATGCTAAGCTCCATCGGATTGATATGACGGATGTTGTTTTTGAAAACTGTGATCTGTCTAATGCCAGATTTAGTGAAGGAATCATCCACCGCGTTACCTTTAAGGACTGCAAATTAATGGGCGTCGACTTCTCAGATGCAAATTTGGGAAATGTTACATTTGAAAACTGTTTGGCGAATTTCATCGAGTTCGTCGATGCGAGTTTAAAACAGGTGGCCTTTCACCAAAGTTCGTTACAGAGCGCAAATTTCTATGATAGCAAGCTTATCAAAGTAAAGTTAACGGAATGCGATCTTAATGATGCTCATTTTGAACAAACTCTGTTAAAAGGGATTGATATTAGTACTTGTCGATTTGAACGACTAAACGTATCGATTGAAAATCTAGCTGGGTGTGAAGTCTCGCCTGAACAGGCAATCGGGTTTGCTTCATTGATGGGGTTAAAAGTGAAACAATAATAGACGGCTTACTTAAACGATGCTTACTGGAAAGGGCATCGTTTTTGTGTGAAATGGGTTTAAAAAAGATATCTGGGTGATTGGTCTACACCAACTCACTACTAAAAAGTTTTGAACTCTCTTAATCTTTAGACTAGAATAATATTAAAAGCGCTTACTTTTTAAACTGATCTCATAGAGGATGTGTTAGCGTGACTGTTATAGTTTCGGAAGAAAGTTACAGCCTTGAGGAGGTTGCTGATGACCGGAAGATAATCACATCTGCGTCTGTTTTCGGTATCCTCAGGCAGCAGCTTGCCAAAAATATTGGGATTAAGAGAATTAAGGGGTTCTTATTTCATTATGGCTGGGAAATGGGTGTGAAAAATGCTAAAGAAGCGTTGCAAACCGAATCCTCTCTCGAATATCTCATCAAGAATGGACCGATCCTTCATATACTAAATGGCCATATAAGAGGGATCAAGCATGAATGTAATTTTGATGTGGATGAGAAGCAAAGGATCAAACATTTTCATTCGTTCGGAACTTGGATAGATTCTTATGAGGCCGAGGAACATTTAAAACGATTTGGAATATCGAATGGTCCTGTCTGTCATACCTTAATCGGTTTTGCGAGCGGTTTTATGACGACCATCTTTGGAGAACCTCTTCTAGCTAGAGAAATTACCTGTGTTGGGAAAGGGGACTCGAAATGCTGCTGGGAGATGAAGTCAAAAAAAGAATGGGAAACAGAACTTCAAGACGAGCATGAGCTGGATTTTTATAATGAAACACCGATTGTGAAGGAACTAGAGTATACGTATGATCAGCTCCTGGACCAAAAAAACGTGGTCACACGTTTGGCTAATTTTCAAAACAAGCTGACAGAAGAGATTATCAATGGCACTGACTTGCAGACGTTAGCCGATATGGTCTATGAAATGGTTCAAATCCCCATTATCGTGGAGGATACCGCTCTTCGCACAATAACTTTTTCAGGCCTTCCAGAGGAACAATATTTGCTTGTTAAAGAAGAGTTCGAGTGTTATCGCCAAGCCAACAGGCTAGAAACCAATCCATTTTTCCCTTTTAGAAAAAAAATCATCAAAACTGAAACTCAGGAACGTCTCATTACCCCAATTCTATTACAAAAAGAAGTAATCGGTTATTGCAGCTTTGTCTATGATCAGATAGGCCATCACCATGAAGAGGATTATTTGTTCTTAGATCGTTTTGCCAATGCTGCCTCTCTTATTCTCTTAAATGAAAAAACCAAGTTTGAAACCTTTGAAAGAATGAAGGGCAGCTTTTTAGAACAAATCTTAGAGGGCAGGCTGCCTGGAAATGAGATATCAAAGCGAGGCAAATATACAGGCTTAGATCTTGAGCAGAACTATTATATATCGGTAATGGAATATAAGAAAATACAGGGTTCGATTGAAGATGAATTCCTTTTGCAGGAACAAGTCTTTGAAACCACCTTTCGTTATTTTAAGGAAAAAAAGCATAATATATTAGTAGGACATCGGGACGGCAACTTGGTGTTATTGATTACAAATGAAACGATCGATAAAAAATCTATCTATGATGTGATGCAAGAATATATTAACTATATGATTGGAAATTATCCTCAAGGTCAATTTAAGATGGGCATCAGCCGTTTAGGTGACGATATACACCAAGCCCCTAAATGTTACGAAGAAGCTGCGATTGCCTTACGTTTAGCGGTAAAGAAGAAGATTGTTCCCTTTCAATCCCTAGGAATCGTCGGTGTGCTGATAAACTCGAAAAATATCAGTGGGATTCGAATGATTGCCGAGCAGGAGCTTGGTCCTTTATATAACTTAGAAGATCCAAGAATGGTCGAACTTCTAAAAACTTTGTATAGTTTTTTATTAAACGGTGGAAAGCTTGAACAAACGATGAATGATTTAGCCTTATCCATGAGCGGTCTCAGGCATAGGGTTACTCGGATAGAAAGCTTACTAGAAAAAGATTTACGTGATCCCAACGAAATGCATCAATTACTTTTAATTATAAAATCGTTAATTGCGATGGGGGAACTCAGTTTAGATTAAAAGCCGTCCGGCTAGACCGGATGGCTTTTTCTACGAGATAAGAAAGTATAATTTTCGACTTCGTGAATTGTCCAGCTCCAGGCGCCATCGGCTCGAGGTCACAAGCCAATCCGTCCAAAAGGTTAAAAAACAACCTTTCGGCCGGCTCGTCTTGTGCTTGACGCCGATAGGCGGGCGCCTTGCGCTTTTCTAATATATGATGAACATTTTTTGTCTAATTAAATGAAAATGATGAGCAATAATTGTTCTAGAATGAGGATTTTGAATTTTATACAATATTTACAAGGTTAATATATTAAAAACCCAAGTTGAAACGAAGATGTAAGCGATAACAAATTTAATTCCTAACGGACAGTAGTCCACAATCACTTTATTATTAAAAAACGGAGAGGTGTAAAAGAAATGGCTAGTTTCGTATTAAAAGGGGAAGATGTGACCGTCGAAGAATTATTAGCCGGCGCAGAGCAAATTGGAAAATTAGCGGAGCAGGAAGCCTTAGAGGCTGAGAAAAATGCCACGATATCACAAAATGTTGTGAACTTGATTAAAGAAACACAAATTGCACGGATGATGCTTCCAAAAAAATATGGCGGACCACAAGCAGATTTGAAAACATTTGCCAGAGTAGTTCGCAAGGTGGCCAATTATAATATTTCGGCAGCATGGCTGACATACTTATATCCACTCCACAACATGCTTCCAGCCTTTCTTCCTGAAAAGGGTGCAGACGAGATTGTCAATCATGGCGGATTAATTGCCGATATCTTTGCTGCCTTAGGTAAAGCAGAACGTGATGGAGATGGCTATCGCATCAGTGGTAAATGGAGTTTTGTAAGCGGAATCAATTACAGTGACTGGGTTGGCGTTGGAGTGATGATTCAGTTCCCTGAAAGCGAGAAACCAGTATACTGCCTGCCGATGTTAAAAACTTCTGAAGTGGAGGTAATCCGCAATTGGGATACATTTGGATTGAGAGGATCGGGAAGTAACCAAATTATTGCTGAAAATGTATATGTCCCAATGAACCGGATTTTACGTTTGGACCAGGCAGAACTTACTCGAAGACCACCGCTTGAAGAATACGATGTGGACTATCCTTTCTATCATGTCCCATTCTTTCCTTCCTTCTATGTAGGGTTCGGCTACATGGCACTGGGCGGGGCAGAACGGATGCTTCAGGAATTCAGAGTGCTGACTGAAAAACGAGTGCGCTTAATGGATGGAGTAAGAGAAAGTGAGTCACCTAGAAGTCAGCGGGTATTAGCAGAAATGACAACAGATTTTCACATGGCAGAGGCATTATTGGAAAAATATATTGACCTGCTTGAAAACTATGAAAAAGATGGCTGTAAAACACCGCCTTCTGAATTCTTTGCCATTCGTACAAAAGCGATTAAGCTCTGCACAGATATTGCGGTAAGATCTCTGTTAACTCTAGGAGGAGGCGCCCTTTATAAAGGCGGCCCAATGGAGTTATTCCTACGGGATATCATTGCTGTAGCTACACATAAGACATCATTATATGAAGATGCTGTTGCAGCATATGGTAAGGATTTGTTCGGTTTTGAAAGTGGAGTTAGAGGATAAAGAACTACAAATTTAAGTTTAACAGGGGGATTTTTATAATGGATGATCGACAGTTTCGCAGTGCGATGGGGAAGTTTGCAACAGGGGTAACCGTTATAGCTACTGATGTAGAAGGTGATGTCCACGGAATGACAGCGAATGCGTTCATGTCCGTATCGCTTGATCCAAAGCTTGTGGTTATTTCTATCGGAGAAAAAGCAAAAATCTTAAACAAAATAAAAGAAAGCAAGATTTTCACTGTTAATATCTTAGCTGCTGATCAGCAAGAGCTTTCCATGATTTTTGCCGGGCAATTGAAAAAGGAAGTAGTGTTTGACCGCCTTGATGGAAAGCCTGTTTTACCTGGTGCCGTTGCCCAAGTTGCCTGTGAAGTATCTTCTGAGCATGTGGAAGGGGACCACACCTTGTTTATTGGTAAGGTCACTGATATTCACCTTGAAGATGCAGAGCCATTGATTTTTTACAGTGGAAAGTACCGTTCATTAGTAGAATTAGAGCCTGTGAACATTTAAGAACCGTGAGAGGAGACTGTTATGGAAACAATTCGTTTAAACCGGAGTAATTTGGCAGAATGGCAGAGAAAGGCGACGCCAAATGTGATGGCACTTGGTTGTTTCGACGGTCTCCATCATGGACATTGTGCAGTCATCAACACCGCTTTTCAAAAGGCAAACGAAAAGCAAGTACCATTAGCTGTCATGAGCTTTTTTCCTCACCCCAAGACTGTTATCAGTAATGGGAAAATACACGTGCATTATTTAATGCCGCTTGCTGAAAAAGAGACGAAGCTCAGGAAAATGGGTGTCGATACGTTTTATATTGTTGAATTTGATAAAGACTTTGCTGGGTTAGCGCCAGAACAGTTTGCTGCGCAGTATTTAAACGGCCTTGGGGTTGTTCATGCAGTGGCCGGATTTGATTTTTCATATGGTGCTCGCGGGGCGGGAAATATGGATCGGTTAAAGAGCGACTCCGGCGGCCGGATAGATGTCACAAAGGTAGCAAAGGTAGAGCTTAGGGGTGAGAAGATTAGCAGTTCCTGTATTCGCGAACGGCTGTTAAACGGCAAAGTTGCAGAACTGCCCGATTTACTTGGTCAATTCTATGAAACACAGTGCGAATGGAATGGGGAGAAATTCATCTTGTATCCGTATTATACTCTTCCAGGGCCTGGACGATATCGGGTTTCGTTGAATAATCTGAGCGGTTCTGTTCAAACGGAAGTCACCGTCATGAACGATGGCACTACGCTGAAATGTACGGATGAAATTCCTTTCATAGGAAAATTATCGATAGTCTGGAAAAAACAAATTGTTAAAGCTAGGAAACTACGAATATCTTAAAATCTGAAAAGGAGATGATCGAATGGCTAAAATTATTGCAGGCGTGGCCATGTCACATAGTCCGATGATCATGACAAATGAAGAGGGAGGCGGAGAAAAAGGACAGCGTTTCCTTCAAACAGCGGCTGAAATGAAGAAATACCTCGAAGCTACAGGAGCCGATGTGATGGTATTAGTGTCTGATGATCATTTTAATAGTTATTTCTATGATCATATGCCTTCCTTTACGATTGGAATTGGTGAGTGTGAGGGCTGGGGAGACTGGCAGCTGCCTAAATACATTATCCCCGTCCAGCAAGACCTGGCAAAGCATATCCTTCACACTGGTTTAGAAAACAATGTTGATTTAGCGTTTACGTTAAAAATGAAGGTCGATCACGGTCATACACAGGGAATTTACTTTTTAAATCCTGATCTTCAAATACCGGTTGTTCCGATTGCGGTTAATACGTCTGCTCCGCCGCTGCCAACAATGGATCGCTGTTTCCAAATTGGTGAAGTCATCCGTAAAGCGATTGAATCCTGGGATGCAGATCTTAAGGTTGCGATTGTCGCTTCAGGTGGATTATCTCACTGGGTGCCGATTCCGAAGATTGAGAGCGAAAAACCGGAAGACCAATTCTTGGTTAATGTTTTAAAAAATGGCCGTCAGGAAATAGAGCAGCTTGATACCTATTTAAAGTTAAGGGAAACAAATGTAACACGAATTAAATCAGGCCCTGTTAACGAACAAATCGATCGGGAGTTTTTACGATTGATTACTGAAAAAAATTATGCAGCATTAAGAAACTGGAGTGCGGATTATATTGAGGAAAACCTAGGAAATGGCGGTCAGGAAATTCGCAATTGGCTTGTCCTGCTTGGTGCACTGCAAAACTTTGATACGAGTGTTGCTTGTTATGAGCCAATTCCGGAATGGGTAACAGGGATGGCGATTGTACAATTTAGACAGCCGGTTGAACAGAAAGATCCAAAACCATCATCAGAATACGAAGTTAGCATTTAAGGGGTTTATTGTTTTAAAAAAAAGGAGAGATTTAAATGACGATTTGGACTGACTTAGCTGATTTGGAATACAAACTTTATTACGTAAATGCAAACGATATTAAAACAAGAGTACTAGAAGCTGGGACAGGGGAGCCGTTGATTCTGCTTCATGGTACTGGCGGTCATATTGAGGCATATGCTCGAAATATCCGAGGCTTGAGTGAACATTTCCGTGTAATTTGCATCGATATGGTCGGACACGGATATACAGCCAAACCAGATTGCCAATATGGAATTGATTATTATAGCGAACATTTATTAGGAGTTATTCAAGCTTTAGGTTTAACAAATGTATATCTATCTGGTGAATCATTAGGCGGCTGGGTAGCTGCGTGGTTTGCAGCTGAGCATCCAGAGTATGTAAAAGCGATGGTATTGAATACACCGGGCAACGTTAATAACAAGCCTGAAGTCATGCAAAAACTAAAAGATTCTACATTAAAGGCAGTTCTTGAGGCCAATTATGAGAATGTTAAAACTAGACTAGAGTGGTTAATGTATGACAAGAGCCAAGTCACCGATGAATTGATTGAAGCTCGTTACAAAATTTATACGCAAGCTTCTTACCAAGAAGCCGTTCATCATATTGTCTGCTTGCAGGATATTGAAATTAGGAAGTTATACAGCTGGGAACCATCATGGTGCGGCAAAATCAATGTTCCGACTTTGTTAGCTTGGACAGACCATGACCCAACCTCTACTGTTGAGGAAGCGAAACCAATTCAGGATATGATTCCCAATAGTGAACTAGTTGTCATAAAGGATGCCGGACACTGGCCGCAGTGGGAGAAACCTGAAGCGTTCAATGCTGTATTAACAGACTTCTTATTAAAAAATGGTAAAGAAGCTGTTAAGCAGGATGAGACACTAGTAACAAGATAATAGAACCAACTTTTGAGAGCACTATTAAATTGATTCATAGTTTAACATGATTTTGAATCTATCCAATAGTGCTCTATTTTTTATAAAAGGAGTTTTTTCTATGAGTAGTAATCAAGTCATTCATCGTGCTCAACATGTTCATGAGCTTTTGCAGCAGGCTGAAGCAGCAAAGGAATCGATCACACCTCTATCAGAAATCTATCCAGATTTAACGATGGAAGAGGCGTATCAGGCCCAGCTTTTAGGAATTGATCAGAAGGTTCAAGGCGGACAGAAGGTTGTTGGAAAGAAGATTGGGTTAACCTCTGTTGCCATGCAGCAGCTGTTAGGTGTCGATCAGCCGGATTACGGTTTTCTTTTGAACTCCATGGAAGTCAGTAATAATGGGGTGATCCATTTAGATGATTTGTTCCAGCCAAAGGTGGAAGGTGAGATTGCCTTTGTACTCCGCAAGGATTTGAAAGGGCCTTCTGTGACAACCGAAGATGTTATTGATGCGACAGATTATGTAGCACCAGCCTTAGAGATTGTTGACAGCCGGATTACGGACTGGAAGATTACCTTGGCCGACACGATAGCCGATAATGCATCGAGCGGATTGTTTGTCATCGGCGATGAGCGGTTTTCGCTCACAGATATGGATCTGCCATCGATTGAAATGAATTTGTTTAAAAATGGTCAATTGATCAATACAGGATATGGCTCAGATGTTTTAGGCCATCCTGCTAAATGTGTGGCTTGGCTGGCAAATAAGCTTTCCGAGTACAATGTGGTGTTAAAAGCAGGGGAGATTATTTTATCTGGGGCATTGTCCGCAGCGGTAGCAGCTGAAAAAGGAGATCGGTTCACAGCCGGATTTTCTCATATCGGGAAAGTTGAGGTTACATTTAAGTAGACATAACAGGACCTTTCCTTAAGGGGGGGAAGGTCTTGAAAATAAGTAATAATGAGTAAATTTTAAGGAGGTCCATTTATGGGGGAAAAGAAAAGTGCGGTATCTAAAAGAGCATGGGTGATCATCTTTCTGTTATTTTTATTAACAGTCATCAGTAATGCGGATAAAGCGATTGTTGGATTTGCTTCCGTTCCTATTATGAAGGAATTAGGATTAACTCCCGAGCAATGGGGAGTTGTTGGAAGTGTTTTTTTCTTACTGTATTCACTTTCAGCAGTTTTAGGCGGCAGCCTTGCAGATAAGATTGGAGCGAAAAAAGTAATTGCTGGAATGGTAGCAGTCTGGTCAATCGTTCAATTCTCGACAATATTTGTCAGCAGTTTTGCGTATTTATTGGTAACTAGAATTATTTTAGGAGCTGGAGAAGGGCCTTCATACGCTTTAGCGATGACAGCTGCCTCAAAATATCTTCCAAAAGAAAAATTAGGTATTGGCTTAACAATGGTTTCAGTTGGAGGTCCGCTTGGTGTCGCCATTTCAGCCCCTATATTAATGCACCTCATCATTAGTTATGGCTGGCGTTCAGCGTTTATCACAACCGGAGTTGTAGGCTTTCTTTGGATTTTAGTGTGGTTATGGATCGCAAAAGAGAAAGCGGTTACAGATACGGAACTTGCTACAGAAAAGGATAGTTCACAAATTGTATCGAACGAGTCAAAATTCACCTCTGCTCTATTCTCGAAAAACTTCATCTTTGTCGCATTATGTGGTTTTGCCACTTATTGGTCCTTTACGATTGGGCTGAACTGGCTTCCGAATTATTTAGAAAATGTCCGCCACCTAAGCGAAGGTACTTTAAAAATTGTTGTAGCACTGCCTTGGATTATGATTACCCTTTCGCAAATTATCTTTTCAACAATTTCTGACCGGCTTTACCATAAGACGAAAAGTGTGGTGAAGGGCCGAATTTTTGTCCTTGGACCAGTCATGTTAGCTGGAGCAGTCAGCTACTTTTTTGGAGCGATGGTCAGTTCGAATATTTTAGCCATTGTATTATTATCGCTTGGGCTAACATTTGGATGTATTACCTTGGTTATGGGACCAGCTATTTTAGTAGATTTGGTTTCACATAAGCACCAGGGTAAAATTCAAGGCTGGTTCATGGCACTTACTTCATTAGGCGGCATTGTAGGGCCATATGTAACGGGTTATTTCATTGAACACTCAACAAGTCCAGCAGCTGGCTTCCAACGTGCGTTCCAGCTTTGTGGGTTAATCCTGCTTGTTTTCGGTGGATTAGTTTGGCTGGCTGTTCGTCCGAAAAACTCAGAAAATTCAGCCCTATTAAATGCAAATACATCAAAAGTCTTGTAAAATTAACCAATAAGTATAAAAAATGGAGAACAGTGTCTGAAACTGTTCTCTTTTGAACTAATTTTTAAAAAAGAGAGGGATGACACACATGGGTTTGCAAGTGGTACGTTTTAAAAAGGATAATCAAGAGCAGTGGGGCGTTGTTTCAGGAGATACCATCCTCGTATTACAAAATGTTTATCGCAGTTTAGCTGAGTTTTTAGAAGTAGGAACGGAAGAAGCTAGAAGGATAAAGGAAGAAGGATCTGCAACGGCTGTTTCATTTGCTGATGTGGAGATCTTAAGTCCTGTCACTAAACCAGCACGATTTATTTGTCAAGGTACAAACTATGCCTCCCATCGTGCCGAAGCAGGACTTGAAGCCAACCGGCCTCCGTTTAACTTGTTTTTCAGTAAAGCGGATAGTACGTTATGTGGGGCGAACAGTGAAATTATTCGTCCCGATCATGTGAAATTATTAGATTATGAGATTGAACTAGGGCTCATTATAGGTAAAGATATTACGGGGCCTGTTGAGGTGACGGACAATAATCTTCATCAATATATTGCCGCTCTCGTGATGGTGGATGATGTCTCTGCCCGTGACGTCCAGTTTACGGAAGGCCAGTGGTTAAAGGGGAAAAGCTACCGGACGTTTGCCCCTGCTGGTCCAATTCTGTATTTACTTGATCAAGATGAAGTGGCAAAGATTCATAATTTAGAATTGAATCTTTGGGTTAATGATGAGTTACGCCAATCTGCTAATTCAAGTCAGCTGCTTTTTAAACCGACAGAGACCTTGACAGAGCTATCCGAAATGATGGATTTATCAAAAGGGGATTTAATTATTACGGGGACAACTGGTGGAGTGGCTTTAAATCTTTCTCCAGAAGTCAATGAACAGCTTGCCAAATCCTCTTTATCTGCTCAGCAAAAGCTGGAGATTTTATTAGCAAGCCAAGCCAATAATGAACGATATCTAAAGGATGGCGATATCATCCGCTGCCAAATCAAAAGTCCGGACGGATCCATTGATCTGGGTGAACAGCAAAACAAAGTGGTGACAGGGAGTAAAAAGCCTGTCAGCCTATAAGCTGCTGCGAAGGCGAACAGTGCTATGAACTGTTCGCCCTTTTATTTTTTACTACGCTAGGATTACCTTTATGAGAGGCAACAAGGTGGAACTCAATGAATTTTGGTTTACCGGATTCAGCTCCATCTTTTGTTTTGCAATCTGTACTCTTTTAGCTATATATCCACCTTTTTTTTATGTGTAATAAGATTCCCCTTTTGCTAATTTTCATTATTCATTCCCCCATATCTCTAGACTTCCATAAAAAACCAGTATGATTAGTTTGATGAGGACCGATGTTTCTAAGGAAATTCTAAGATTGCAAAGCTAAACTGTTCTTGTGTAGAAGTTTTGACGATACAATAGGAGGATTTGTGAAATGAAAAAAATGAACAAAAAGTGGGTAGCCCTTTGTTCTACTGCAGTTGCGGCAGTGTATACCGCAGGATTTTATACAACTGATACGCAGGCTGTCAATAATCAGCCAATTCAACATATAGCAAAAAACGTTCAAACCACGAGCCAAACAGGAAATGGGACTAAAGGCAGCAGCAATCAAGTTAATAACCTTTATAAAGATGGAACCTTTACTGGTGCTGGAATGAATCGGCGTGGTTCCATTGATGTACAAGTGACCATTAAGAACGATCAGATTATCGCTGTTAAGATTAGTGATTTTGCCATGCATTACTCGGAAAGAGACGTAGTAGGCCTGCCAAATGAAGTCATGCAGAAGCAAAGTGCTCAGGTGACGAATGTTTCAGGAGCTACCTACAGTACGCAGGCATTTGAAGATGCTGTACAGGATGCGCTTAACCAGGCCCAGAACGAGGTGGGTTAACATGAGAAAAACGAAATTATTTATGGATACCTTTGTTGATATACAGGTTGTTACAAGAGAATCGAGGGATGTGACGGAAGCAAGGATTGAGCGAGCGTTTAACGCTTTTCAAAAAGTAGAACAAGCCTGCAGTCGTTTTACATCATCAAGTGAATTAATTCAGGCTACTCAGGCAGTTGGTACTCCAGTTCAAATTAGTCCCTTATTTTTTGAACCTCTTCATTTTGCAATTGAATTGGCGAGGTTGACGGATGGGATATTTGATCCGGCGGTGGGAAAAGTGATGGAACAGCAAGGATTTAATCGCCATTATCTAACAGGGGAAATAATCGAGAGTCATTCAGCGGATACCGTTACCTATCAAGATATATTCTTAAATGAACAAACGCGAACCTTAACTTTAAAAAAGCCTTTAGTTATTGATTTAGGTGCTGTTGCTAAGGGATTTGCAATCGACTTGGCTGCACACGAACTGAAGGACTTTGAGGGATTTGTAGTTAACGCTGGAGGAGACCTATTTGCAGGCGGGCTCGATGAATACGGGCAGCCGTGGAAAATAGGGATACAGCATCCATATCAAAAAGGGCAGTTGATTGAAACAGTTGAGATTTCTGATGAGGCGATCTGCACATCTGGAAGCTATGAGCGCAAAAATCTAGTAAAACCAGATTTACATCATTTAGTGAACCTCAAAACGCATCAATCACCCAATGAATGGGTAAGTGTCAGCATTATTGCTCCATTCGCCATGATGGCAGATGCCTTTTCTACGGCTTCCTTCCTGCTTGGTGGGGAAAAGGCGAAAGGATTTTTAGAAGAGATGAATTTAAAAGGTATACTGGTTACACCTGAATTACAAATGGTTAGAGCAGGAGGAATTTAAGTGGAAGCAAATAAATGGTTAAAAACACCAAAGGGATATGTCACTATTGCCATGGCTGCTTATTTAATCATTGCGTCAGTCGGGGCAAAAACCGTAATGGGTATAATAAATAGTCTAGTTGCCGTTATGGTATGTATTGCTATAGACAGGCTTTATAGTAAATTGAAAAATCGAAAGAGCAGCAGGGATGCTACTGTTATTACGGGTTTAATTATATCTTTAGTTTTAAGTGTAACTACTCCTTGGTACATGGTAGCAGGAACTGCTGTTATTGCGATCTTGTCTAAGCATATTTTGGTGTATAAGAAGAAACCAATTTTTAATCCAGCTGCGTTTGGGTTATTCCTTTCGGTTTTTATTTTTCATACAGGACAAAGCTGGTGGGGAGCTTTTGGGGATCTTTCGTGGTGGATGATATCATTATTGTTGATTGGCGGCTACATTGTAACGGAACGGGTTAATAAATATCCGCAAGTCTTTTCCTATTTAGGAACCTTTTTTGTATTGCTGTTTCTTATGGGCTGTTTCGATATAGGGGGGGCAGCGGATGCACTTCGACCTCCATTTATTAATGCGGCATTATTTTTTTGCTTTTTTATACTTACGGACCCGCCTACTTCACCTGCTAAATATAGCAAACAAGTCGTGTTTGGTGTTCTTTCAGCGATTTCGGGAATCATTACTTATGGGCTTTTTGGCGGCTTAACTTATTTGTTTGTCGGTCTGTTTGTAGGGAATATTTATAGTTATTACCAAAAACGTTCCTCTTCGAAAGGTGCTGGTCTTAGGAATCAGGTAAAACCAGTTCAAAGGGCTCTAAGAAGCTAATAATCCAAAGTTGGAAAGACTAAATTTTTTGGAAATTTTTAAGGAGTTGCAGGGAATAATGCGTGTATTGGTCGTAGAAGATGATTTACCTTTAAGACGAATCATTTCAACTATTTTAGAAGATGAAGAATATGAAGTAGACCAAGCAGAAAATGGAGAAGAAGGGTATTTCTTGGCATCATCATTTGAATACGATTTAATTACACTTGATATTATGCTCCCAAAAATGGATGGGTTCTCCTTAATAAGAAAGTTACGGAGCGAAGGATTTCAGACACCTACCTTATTTCTTACGGCTAAGGACCGAATTGAGGAACGAGTAAAAGGGCTCGATCTTGGGGCGGACGATTATATTGTGAAACCTTTTGCTACCGAAGAGTTCTTGGCGAGAGTCAGGTCGCTCCTTCGCAGGACCGGGAAGATGGGATTAGAGGGGAAAATGATATATGGTCCCATTCGCTTAGATACAAATCAGCATGAAGGATTTATTCATCAAGAAGTGTTGAAATTGACAATTAAGGAATTTGAATTACTCATTTATTTGATTCAAAATAAAGAACAAATCCTCACGAGGGACCAAATTTTTCAAAGAGTATGGGGGATTGAATCAGAAACGACTGACGCGATCGTTGATCTTTATATCCACTATTTACGCAAAAAGTTAGTTCCTTTTGGTTATGATCAGTTGATTCGGACTATTCGTGGTGTGGGATATATGTTGAAGGAGTAGTCAATCCGATGTTTAAAAAAACAAAACTCAGGCTAGTTGTTCTGAACGCACTTGTCTTTTTTATTCTCCAAAATTTCTTTGGGGCTTCGATTTATCTATATATGCACTATAGTTTGTACCATCAAGTGGATAATAATATTTTGGAAAAGAAAGATCATTTACTCCATGAGGAGGAGAAATTTGGGGAGGAGTTCAACCAAGAGAAGGAGGAGAATCATCGGCTTATCTATTTGTTATGGGAGAAAGATCATAAACTTAATAAAGTTATCCCTACAAACTCGATTACTAAAATTGATACAGAACACTTTTCGAAGTTGTTAAATAAAGAAGGACTTCAATCCATTACAATTGGAACTGAATCCTATCACTTTATGAACATATTTGTATCAACATATAAAAATTATTCACCTGTACAAAAAATTCAGGTGATCTATAACCTCAGACGTGAAAAGGAAATGTTATCTCATTTACTGCTGGTCATTGGTTTTGGATCTTTATTAAGTGTTTTTATCGCAGTATTAGCGGGAATCTATCTTGCGAATAAAGCTTTAATCCCTATCAAGCAATCCTGGGAAAAGCAGCAGCAATTTGTTTCAGATGCTTCACATGAATTGCGTACTCCGCTTTCTGTTATGAAACTTAATTTGGAACACTTATTTCGCCATCCAGACCATAGTATTGAGCAGGAAAGTGAGGTCATACATCAGGCAATTCAAGAAATTAACTACTTATCAAAGATGTCCTCCGATTTACTAACCATAGCACGGTCAGACTCGAATCAGCTGCAATTGATTCATGAGACCTTCCAGTTAGATGACATTCTGCATCAGGTGGTTAAGGATTTTAATACACTAGCCATTGTAAAAAATATCCGGATAACAGCTGACATTGAGCCCATCAACATTATCGGTGATAGAGAGAGGTTAAAACAATTGTTCCTCATTCTATTAGATAATGCACTGAAATACACGAAAGAAAATGGAGCCATTTTCGTTAAAACCAGCTGTAAGAATTCACGTGTTATTATTGAAATAACGGATACAGGTATTGGAATCTCGAGGGAAGATCTTCCCCATATATACGATCGATATTATCGTGGTGACAAATCGAGAAATCGTCATTTAGAAGGGGCTGGTTTAGGGCTTTCGATTGCAAAGTGGATTGTTCAGACCCATTCCGGTAAAATCCGGATTACCAGTAATGAAGGGGAAGGGACCCAGGTTTTTGTCATTCTTCCAGTTAAAAATCAAAACTAGGATAAATATGCAAGATATGAAAGAGATGGATTCCATCTCTTTTGTTTCATTAGTTAACAACGCCTTGTATAATGCAAAAAAGGATCGCCGAAGCCATCCTCATCATAAATCGTTCATTTATTTGTAACAAAGAACAAAGGAAAGGATCCAAGGTTTTAATGTGAATACCTTTTCCCTTTATTACGTAGAAAATCAAGGATCATTTTTGAAAGGATAAACATTAGAATTGTAACGATAAAAGAATATAGATAGTTCCAATTTTCTAACTTATACATATTAAAATAAACAAAAACAGGTATCCCTATAAAGCACATTACAGCAGAAATAATAACTTCAGCTAGTAAATAAACTTTCCATTTACTGAAAAATTGATAACACAAAGCCATCAGTACGGGAACGATCGCAAAATCGACTGCATTTAAGCGGTGAGTAAATATTAATAATTGGTGGGGATAACTCCAACGGTCGTAAAAAGTACCTATTTCATCTGCCAGACCAACAATAATAAAATTTACTACAAACGCTAAAGAAATTAACAATATTCTACTTCGATCAATTAAAATTATAAGTAATATAAAAAATAAAGCATTTAAAAGGACAATAGTCCACCATTGAATACTAAATACATCTTGATGTATCCATATATGTGCTTCTAATGAATGGTATCTGCTGCCCATCTTTTCTATATGACTGTACATAATATACCTCACTCTTATTTAACTATTAACAATTCTAGATTACACATCTTTGTTTGTTTTATCCCTTTAAGGGGCATTTTTAGACGTTAATAAAAAGCCTTAAGTCCAAATTTGGTTTAATATATATACTCCTAAGCTAGCGTAGATTACTATTAATAAAAATAATCTCCAATATACCTTAGTGTCTGATTCAATTGGATTTCGATATTTAAAAGGTACAAGGTATACTCCTACATAGTTAAAAAACCTTGTAAAAACCCAATATAGTGAATAGGAGTCCCAATAATCCCAGCCGTTTTTAAATCGTATAAACCCTGCAAAATCCTTAAGAAAAACCTCGATGGAAAAAACCAAAGTAAGAGTGATAAAGAAAAATGGAAAGGTCCTCCTCTTGGGTCTAAATCTTATAATAAACAAAGCTAGGAGGCTATAGCTTATGGCTACCACTGGCAGTACGAGCGGAAGAGGGAGGACAAATCGATAAAAGTCCATCCAATAAAAAAGTAGACATAAACATGATGTGATAATCAAACTAATAATTAGTAAGATTCCATAACGAAAGACATGTTTTTTTATTATAAAAAAACATCCTAATCCGTTACCTATAAAGCAATACATAGAATGGCGTAATTTAAAGCTATTTGACTCATCTAAATAACTCCTATTTTTAGGGTCTACTATAGTTAGTCTTGATTACTTTTGGAAATTAATACCTAATGACGAAAATAAAATGATAAGTTGAGGACATATGTCCTATCCTGAACAAGAAGAAATACTTTTTAATAAAGGTAAATCTAGTTTAGGGAGAGATAAAAGATGAAAGGATACTTATTTGCCATTTTAGGAGGGGCCTTTATTACACTGCAAGGTGTGGCAAACACACGGATAGGTGATGATATTGGGACTTGGCAGGCAGCAACGATTACCCAGTTTACTGGATTTGTGGTGGCCCTGCTAGTCTCTTTATTCGTTCGTGAAAATAAATGGCAGGGATTCAAGCTGGTCAATCCTTTATATTTAACTGGTGGTGCGTTTGCTGCGATTATCATTTTTGGTAACGTTACATCGATCCAGAAGATTGGTGTGACCTTGTCGATTTCAGCCATATTGATTTCCCAATTAACGTTAACCTTTATTATTGATAGTAATGGCTGGTTTGGACTGGTAAAACAACGGATGAGGCTTCCGCAATTTATTGGAATTGGCTTGATGATTGCTGGTGTGGTAATACTTCGTTTTTAAATTGGAGGTGGAGTGCATGATGGAAATCAACGATCGTGGGAAATTGGAGTTTTATATCAAGATGCATCAAATCGATGCCATATTTACGGAACAGCTCCTTCCACATCTATTACTTTATAGTTTTGATAAGGGAGAGTTGATTTGCTCTCAAGGTGACCCGTCGCAATATTTATATATCCTTGTTAAAGGAAAACTCAAAATCTATACGAATTCACCTGAAGGCAAAACCCTTATCCTTTCTTTTAAAACGCCGCTTGAGGTGATTGGGGACCTTGAATACGTACAGGGCATTGATTTTATCAACACGGTCGAGGCGGTATCATCGGTGATGATGATTGGTGTTCATCATCGCTGGTTGAAACAATATGGACATGATCATGCGCCACTACTGAATTTTTTATTAGAGATTATTACGAAAAAATTTCACCTTAAAAATAAATCAATGAGTTTTAATATTATGTATCCGGTGGAAGTACGGCTGGCCAGTTACCTGTTATCTGTATCGGTTGAGGAATCTGAGCTGGTTTTCAGTATAAAAGATGCTGCGAACTTAATTGGAACAAGTTACCGGCATCTAAATCGAGTAATCACTCAGTTTTGCGAAGAAGGTCTGATTGAGAGGAATAGAGGCTTTATTCTCGTAAAGGACTTAGAGGGATTAAGGAAGCTTGCCGGGGGCAATATTTACGAATAAAGGTTAGGTGAGGATTGGATGATAGTAGGATTCATTTTTGCGTTAATAGCAGGTTCGTTAGTTAGTTTGCAAAATATATTTAACAGTAAGGTCAATGAACGCGCAGGTTCTTGGGCGACGACTACGCTGGTGCTGGGACTTGGATTCCTGGCTTCGTTGACGATGGGGCTGATTTTTGAAGGCGGAAGGTTGTTTCAGCTACATGGAATGAAGCCTTGGTATTGGATGAGCGGGGTAATTGGAGTAGGAGTGGTTACCTGTATCGTTCAAGGAATTAAGAGGCTCGGACCAACAATTGCCGTTTCAATCGCTTTAATCTCACAGCTCGCGTTTGCATTATGGTGGGATTCCATGGGTTTTATGGGGTTAGATAAGGTTCCTTTTACATTTAAGCATTTGCTTGGGGTATTGGTGATTGTGGCGGGGATTGTGGTATTTAAGTTTGGCGGGGGTAAAGAGAGTCCGGAGAAGTCGAGGATGATTCAAAACGGCTTGAAGCATTTAGGGCGAAACTAAAGCAACCTTTTACGGCTGCTTTAGTCATGTTGTTCTTCTGGCGATTTTGACTCCATAGGGGAATGCTCTAAAGCATCGGTAATTTTCTCTTTCGTTATATTAATGTTTTCTTCGGTACGAGTATTCCAAATACTATATTTCATTTGGTTTCCCCCGCCATTGTTTTCATTTTTCATAGGTTTATTTCACCCCCATTCTTATCGTTTCTAGAAGGAGATGAAGTATACCAACTATTTAATCGAGTTTTTTGTAAAAAAACAAAATTGGCCAAAAAATAAAATACTGGGATATTGAACAACATCATAACTTAATCGTTATTCAATCTTCCCGTCCCCACTAGTACCGGCTCCGCCTACGCCAAATACCATGATAGCCACGCATGCTATCCCCACTAACATTTAGTTTAAAGGACCAATGTTAACAAACTATGTCTTAATTGTTATGGGCATATTAATTGTCTATTAAAATAATATTAAATGTAAATGTTTTATAGGGAGGGAAAAGAATGGAACACGAATTAAAAGAGTTTATTAAGAAGTGTGACGAGGCCATAAAGCAGGAAGATTTTGATACGTTAATGAAGTATTACACGGAGGATGCCATTTTGGTTGTAAAGCCTGGCATGGTTGCTAGAGGGAGGGAGGAAATCAAAAAGGCATTCATTGCTATCGCTAAATATTTTAATAACAGTCTTGTACCAACACAGGGGGAAATGGTTATCCTAGAAGCCGGAGACACCGCTTTGGTTATTTCTCAAACGCTGCTTGATGCCGAAAAAAAGGACTCGGAGTTCTCAATGGATCGAAGAGCAACATATGTGTTTAAGAAGAATACACAAGGGAAATGGTTATGTGCCATCGATAACTCATATGGAACCGATTTAATAAATAGTTAGCATAAAAAAGACGATTCGGGATCCCGAATCGTCTTTTTATCGCGTTATATTTAAACTATTGCTTTTGATTTTTCAGCACCAGCATTTTTGTTACCCATTTTTTTTAAGAAAGGAACTACCCAGCGGTCTAAACCAATTCTACCAGCGTTATAACCAGCAGTTAAGATAATGAAGCCTAAAAAGATGTCTCTTGGGTTATGAGATACAGTTCCTGCTAAGAAGAAAGAGAAGTTCATCATAAGACCAAAGAACATTGCTGTTGTGGTTAAGCAGCCAAGGATTAAGCCTAAACCAATTAAAGTTTCACCAACAGGTACAATAACGTTAAAGATATCAACGTTTGGCAGTGCAATGTGTTTAAGGAAGTCAACATACCAGCCAAATACGACTGCACCGTCCGGACCTTTTACTGGGTTGGCGATTGCTCCTTTTAAGAATCCGGATGCATCGAACCCTCCGCTAGATAATTTTCCAATTCCTGCAGAGATCCAAGAGTAGCCAAGGTATAAACGTAAAACAGTTAAGATAACTGCTGCAATTTTATTCTCTCTTAAAAATTTGTTAAACATAAATGATTCCACCCTTCAAAATTTGTTTTCTCTTTATGGTTCTACTATATTCCTTTTTCACATTAAAAACATGGCAATAGGGATAAGTTCAAAGTTTGTTCGAAATGTTTTTACAGAATTATGAACATCCTTTGAATCAACTAAAAATAAGACTCCCATTACGGAGATGTAGTGGGAGTCTTACTTTCTTTATTCAATTTTAATTCTAGTTTTTCACTTAAGAAGGTTGAGCCGAGGATTAGAACACCGCCAATCATTTGAATAACTGTTATACTTTCACCTAAGAAAATCGCCGCTATGATAACAGCGGAAATGGGATCTATATAACTTAGGACTGCGATGGTGGAGCCCTTTAGCTCTTGAATTGAGGTGAAATATAAAAAATAAGCCAATCCTGTATGAACGATACCCAAGATCAGGATAAAGTTAATGGAAGTGGAGTTTAGCCCTGAGAAAGTAAGATTCCCTTGCCACCCAATATAAGGCAATAGCACAATGGCTGCGGTCATTAGTTGAACTAAGGTAATTTCAAAGCCAGATAGGTTTTTTATAAATTTGTTCATTAGAATAACGCTTGCATATAGTGCCGCTGCTAACAAACCATAGAATATGCCAAGAGTATGGTTTTGTCCTTCTCCCCCAGGATTCACAATTAAAAACAGGCCGATCATCGCCGCTATAATACAGCCAATCTTTACACTCGTCAGTTTTTCCTTTAGAACCCATGGAGCCAAGATCATGACAAAGATGGGAGCAAAGTAATAGCTAATGGTGGCATTTGAGATGGTTGTGTAACGATAAGATTCAAATAAGAAAATCCAATTCAGCCCGATGGCTCCTCCAGAGAGTAAGAGCAGGAGTGCATTTTCTTTTAATGCCTTAAACGATGGCTTATGTTTAAGTAAAAAACTAGCAACAAACAGAAACAGGCTTCCAATAACCCCTCTTAAAAACGCAATTTCACTAGAAGACATCTCAATATTTTTTACAAACACCCCAATGCTTCCAAAGATGAGCATGGTCGTGATGAGTCTCATTTTTCCTTTCATGTCTCCCCCCCTTTTGTTATATTCTATCGAATCATAATGTAAATCTTTACACAATAGTTTTTCAAAGGATTTTCTTTAAAAAATAATAGCAGCCATCAATTCGATGGCTGCTGGCTGTCTTGATATAAATCAATATACAAGTTTCCCTTTGTCCCTACGACAGCGTAGGCAATTTCGGAAACCTTGGTATTTCTTTTCTCTAATTCTTTATTGAGCCATTCTTCATTGTAGGTGGAATTTGAGAGGTTTTCCGATAAAATCGCACCGTCCATAATTAATTCTACTGGAACTTTGTAAGATGGCGGATTCAAATTTACATCTTTTCGGGTGATATTCTGATATTCTGCTTTTTTTAAAACGGATAGGGAACCATTTACCTCTAATATGGCCCAATCGACTTCATCCATATTAAAGATATCTTTCCCCCGTAATGCTTGTTTCAGCATATCGATTGAAAAGCCAGTTTTCTGAAGAGATGCTTCTAGGATTTTCCCCTCCTGTATGAGTGTAACAGGTTTTCCGGCGATTCGTTCGCGAAAGCGTTGGCTCTTGATTGAAAGTATATTTAAGGTGAATATAACGGCTCCCATAATGATAAACGAAAGGATAAAATAGATAAATTTTATTTTATAATTAAAGGTTAAATTTCCCGCTATCGTACCCATGGTAATGGTTGCGATAAACAAATGATAGGTTTTTTGAAAGATGGTTCGTTTTCCGAGAATATGTACAAAAATCCATAATATGATAAAGGCGGTGAAGGTTCTAATAATTATTTCTAAAAACACTGACATAAGTTACTCCCAAACGGTGATTTTGTTTGGGATAGTTTGTTCTTTTTGGTTGAGATTTATTCTAGATGTGCAAATCTGAACCGTTTTCTATAAGTGATGGAGAACCTTCGGGATAAATTCAGCATAATGATTAATATGAAAATCGGCAGTGATGTTAGGATTCTGAAACGCAACCGTTTTAATGTTTAATCCTCGTGCCGGTATTAAATCCAAATCCCGATCTCCTACCACCAAATCGATGTGACGAGTTTTTAGTACATATTCGTACGAAGCGGTATGAGGCTTCCGAGTAAACCCTTGTTCTTCAACAGAAACCACTTCTTGGAAGTATTTTAATAAATCGAATTTCTCAAGCAGCAACAAAGTTGAGTCCTTCTCGCGATGAGTGACGATCACATTTTCATCGACCGCTGCTAACACTTCCTCAATATGATCAAAAGGCAGGCTGTTTACAGAGTGCATATTATATAACCGCTGATATTCGCCCCTCAGTTCTTCAGAGATTCCATAATGCTTGAAGGCCGTTTTTGAATCTTTCTTAAGCCACCTTAATACCTCGGTACGATCCAAATTTTGTTTGCTCAAATTGACGAAACCCTCCACAAGTGCTGGATATGTATCAAAAAGGGTGCCATCAAAATCCCATAGTACATTCATCTTAAAATCCCTCTATTCATAAAAAGTTTTCACTTTTCTTATCCTATAGAAAAATCCCTCTATATTCAATTATTCCAAACCTTTCCTTATATACATAAACACACCTAAAGTTGGAAAACTATATAAAAATGGGAGGTGGTTCGTAATGAAGCAAACTATATTAAAGACGCTCCTAAAAAAATTCAATACTGAACCACATTTTAATGAAAAATCAAATCAAAAAGAAATCAACCTAAAAGGCCAAGATATAAGCAGTAATTATGAACATAATTTAGAAATCTTTAAATCCATATTTAGTGTCCCGAAAAATACCGATGTCAAGGTTCGTGAGTTTACAATCCGGTCACTAGACCGTCGCGCTTTTCTTATTTTTATCAGTACGATGGTGGATATCGAAAATATTCAGGAAACCATCATCGAGAAATTAATCAAAAGCGAACAGCCTTCTGGAAGGATTCAAGATATAACCTCGTACTCTATGGAAAAGACAGCGACCAACATAGGAGAAATTACAGAGTTTGTTACGGGTGGGATTACAGCTCTTTTTATTGATGGTGACAAGAAATGTTATTTATTTGAAACAACCAATATCCGCGGCAGGGGAATAGAGAAGTCGGATAATGAGGTAATTGTCATAGGGGCAAAGGAAGCCTTCAATGAAAAAGTAATCGATAATATCGCCTTAATCCGTAAAAAGATAAAAAATGAAAATCTGATTGTGGAGTCACAAGTTGTTTCGAAACGATCAAGGAATGATGTCTTCCTTATTTATCAAAAAGATTTAGCAAATGATGAAATTCTCAAAAACATAAAGGGCAAATTAGCCGCACTTGATACGGATAGGATACTCGATTTAAGTATTTTAGAACAATATCTTGAAGAGCGGCCGAGATCTCTGTTTCCAACCCTGTTGTATACAGAGCGTCCTGACCGGGCAGCCTCCTTTATCGAAGAAGGTCATATTATTTTATTGATGTCGAACTCGCCAAGCTGTTTGGTTTTGCCAACTACCTTTTGGGCAATGCTCCATTCACCGGAGGATCACTATCTTAGGGCACCATACGGGAATTTCATCCGAATTTTACGATTCTTGGCGATATTTATTGCCTCATTTTCGACTTCCTTCTATATTGCAATTACCAATTATCATGTAGGGATGATTCCACCGGACTTATTAATGGCAATTGCTGGAACAAGGGAACGTGTTCCTTTTCCATCGGTTATTGAAATCTTGATGATGGAAATTGCTTTTGAATTAATTCGAGAGGCAGGATTACGAGTTCCTTCACCAATTGGACCTACGATTGGCATTGTTGGCGCATTAATTTTAGGACAAGCAGCTGTTCAAGCCAATGTGATTAGTCCGATTGTTATTATTGTCATTGCCTTAAGTGGTCTAAGTTCATTTATTATCAGTGATCATAGTCTTAACTTTGCTATTCGTATAACCCGTTTTTTGTTTATTTTTGCGTCAGGAACGATGGGAATCTATGGGGCAACGTCATTATTTATATTTGGATTGTTTTATCTAGTTTCGTTGGATTCCTTTGGTACTCCATACTTTGCACCGATGACTCCGCATTTCATATCATCCAAGGATTTAATTATCCGCCATGTTCCAATTAAAGAAAGGTTTCGCCCGGGTTATTTAAAACCTAAGGATATAGTTAGACGAAGAAAGGGATAAAAATATATGGTTCAGCAGCAAAGAAAGCTTGGTATTCGTGAATATGTATCCATTTCTATTTTAATGGCCGGGGCTAAGGTAACCGAGGATACCCCGACCATGCTTTACAAGGGAGTACAAAATGCTGCATGGATGATTCCAATTCTGGCCGCAGGTATTTTCTTTATTCCGTTCCTTTTATTGAATAAGACTCTTTTGTTGTATCAAAACAAGGATCTATTTTCTGTAATCGTAAAACTACTTGGTAAATACATTGGTTTCTGTGTCTGCCTTCTTATTTTCCTTATTAGCTCGATTGGAATTTCATTTGATACTAGAACCTATACCAATATCATTCGGACATTTTATTTTCCAACCACACCTATATTTGTCATTTATGCGATATTAATGGCCATATGTGCTTACGGTGCCAAAAAAGGAATTCAGCATATTGGTTCTGTTTCCTATCTTATTGTTTTCTATGCTGTCATTTTCTTATATATTGCCTTAATGTTAAGTGCCCAAAGCAGTTCCATTCAGGCGGTGTTTCCTATTTTAGGGCCAGGGCCATTTAAAATAATAAAAGATAGTGTTCGCGGACTAAGTCTTTTTGCTGACTTTTTTCTTCTCACAATGATTATCCCTTTTTTACGCTCCGGAAAAGAAGTCCGGAAAGGTACATGGATATCATACTTATTTATCACCTTCCAATTAAGTGTAGCCGTTTTGGTTTATATTTGTTTGTTTGATACGTCATTAGGTACGATTGGTTATCCATTCCATACACTTATTCGTTTTATATCCTTGGGAAGCTACCTTCCAAATGTGGAGATCATCTTTTTTGTCATTTGGCTTTTGTCAGCATTTATTCGTTTTACAGTCTTTTTATATATTAATGGAATGATGTTTGGCTATATTTTTAAAATTAAAGATATTGAATACTTAATTCCAGCTTTAGCTGCGATTTATTTATTAATTGGTAGTATGCCGGAATCAAGTATAGAGATTGCTCAATCTAAATTAGTTGTTATAGCGGCTGTGGGCCCTGTGTTTACCATTATTTCAGTGATACTTTGGTTAGCTGCTGTGTTAAGAGGAGAATTTAAACATGCAAAAAACAGGAATAGTATGTAAAGGATTGTTATTTCTAGTTATTGTATGCCTATTAGCTGGCTGCTGGGATCGTAAGGAACTAGAAGATCGATCCTATGTTATTGGATTAGGCATTGATAAATCCAAACACAAAGGGGAAATTAAAGTAACTATGCTGCTTGCTAATCCTGAGGTTGGCAGTATGCAAGGCGGTGGGGGTTCAACCGAAAAGCCACGAGAAGTCATTTCGTTTGATGTAAATGATTTTATTGCTGCTAAAGGGACAGCCAATGCGATTATCTCCCGAAAAATTAGTTACGAATTCCTAAGAATTATTATTGTCTCTGAATCATATGCAAAGGAAAAAAAGTTTGTTAATACGATTATGGATACCCAAATGGATAAAGAAATCCGTCAGAATACTTATTTAGCAGTTTCAAGAGAAAATGCAAGTGACTATTTTGTAGAAAATAAACCGAAAATGGAAACTAGGCCGCATAAGTATTTTCAATATATGGTCGACCACGGGATTGCAAATGGTATGATTCCGGATTCTACGTTATTCCGTTATTTTAAAACGTTAGAGAGAGGAACAGACCTTTATTTGGCGATGTACACGACTGCTAAAAAGGTTAAAAATCCTAAGATTAGAACTGAGGATGAATATATGGCCGGAGAAGTGAATGCAAGCGGGGAGCTGGATGATACACAATTTATTGGATCGGCTGTTTTTAAAAATGGTGTGATGATTAATAAGTTAACTGGCCGGGAAACTCGAATTGTCAATATCCTGGACGATACAACCGACATCAAAGATATATTAGTTGATTTCCCAAATCCTTTTTCAAATAAGGAGAGGAATTTCGCTGCAAGAATTATGAAAAGGGAAAATAATAAGGTGAAAATGAATTTAAAAAGAAACAAGCCCCAAATTATTATTACCATCCCTTTAAAAGTTGAAATTATGACTAATCCATCTATGGTTGGCTTCGCATCAGAAAAAAATAGGCGGATTTTAAAACAACGTATTATCAGAGAAATCAAAGTACTGAATGAAAATTTATTTAGTAAATCTCAACAGGAATTAAAGGGTGTACCCTATCCGTTACCGCTTTATGCCCGGCGCTATTTTTTAACGATTCAGGAGTTTGAAAAATTCAACTGGGGAAAATCGTTTTTAAAGGCAGATATTATAGTCAAACCGGAAGTAGAGATTATTGACTACGGAAAGCAGCCAACAAAACCGTTAAAGGTAGGGGGATAGTATGCTTTTATTGACCTATATTGTTCTGTTTGTTATTACTGTCTATACTTTTGGTTTTGGTGTTACCTTATGGAAGGGGAAACAGAAATTTAGCGCAGTTGCTGTTTTTTTCCTTTGTCTAACCCTTATCGTCCTGCCGTTTTTTTCTATTATCCAATAAAAAGGAAACAATTTTGACCAGGAAAACACTAGGAGTGAACCTTGCTTTTAAGCTGGGTTCCTTTTTTTGTCTACTTTAAAAACTAAGTTATCATAGGTAAGTAGATACTTTCGTTATACTATAAAATAGGTTTATACTATGGAAGTAGATTATTTGTGAAAAATAGATTGGAAGTGGTGATCAGCGTGCTGAAAAAGATCGATATTTTATCAAAAGTTGTAGATTGTGGAGTAGTCGCAGTTGTCCGTGCTGATTCTAAGGAAGAGGCAGTCAACATCTCTGAAGCCTGTGTGCAAGGGGGCATTCAAGGGATTGAGGTTACCTTTACAGTCCAAGACGCGGATGAAGTGATTAAAGAATTGGTAACGCTTTATCAGGATAATCCTGAAGTTGTGATTGGTGCAGGAACCGTCCTTGACGCAGCAACTGCTAGAATTGCGATTTTAGCTGGAGCCCAGTTTGTAGTAAGCCCAGCATTTGATGAAGCAACTGCAACACTATGTAATCTTTATCAAGTTCCATATATGCCAGGATGCATGACGCTTACTGAAATGAAGCGTGCGTTAGAAGCAGGTGTGGATATTGTGAAACTGTTCCCTGGCAGTGCTTTTGGTCCGGATTTTGTTAAGGCTGTCAAAGCTCCGCTTCCACAGATTAACATTATGCCTACCGGCGGTGTTGATTTGGAGAATGTTGATAAGTGGATCAAGAATGGCTGTGTAGCAGTGGGTATAGGAGGAAATTTAGTTGCACCTGCTAAAACAGGGGAATATGAAAAAATCACTGAGTATGCACAACAGTATATTCAAAAGGTACAAGCTGCAAGAGGAAAATGATTGTTAGGGAGGATAAGTTGATGCCAGCTAATTTAAAAGATACAACCACCTTACATAACGGCGTGAAAATGCCATGGATGGGATTAGGCGTGTTTAAGGTAAAAGAAGGCGAAGAAGTTGTTGAATCTGTTAAAGCCGCTCTACGGAACGGATACGTTAGCATCGACACGGCTGCGATTTACGGTAATGAAGAGGGTGTAGGTCAAGCAATTAAAGAGTCAGGCATTCCCCGCGCGGAGTTGTTTATTACGACAAAGCTTTGGAATTCTGAACAGGGATACGAATCCACGCTAGAGGCTTTTGAAACGAGCCTTAACAAGCTTGGGCTTGATTATCTTGACCTTTATTTAATTCATTGGCCGGGAAAAGATAAATATAAAGATACGTGGCGAGCATTTGAGAAGTTATATAAAGATGGCCGTATACGCGCTATCGGCGTAAGTAACTTCCAAATCCACCATTTAGAAGATTTAATTAGTTCTGCTGAAATTAAACCAATGGTGAACCAGGTTGAGTATCATCCTCATTTAACACAGAAGGAGCTTCACGCTTTCTGTAAAAATGAAGGCATTCAGCTGGAAGCATGGTCGCCTTTAAAACAAGGACAGCTTCTCAGCGAACCTATTCTTGTCGATATCGCCCAGAAGTACAATAAATCCGTAGCTCAAGTTATTCTGCGTTGGGATCTTCAGAATGAAGTAGTGACGATTCCGAAATCTATTAAAGAGCATCGCATTATCGAGAATGCCGATGTCTTTGATTTTGAGTTAACCCAAGAGGATATGGATAGAATTGATGGATTAAATCAAGATAGTCGTGCAGGCTCCCATCCGGATAAGATGACGGTTGGTTTTGTATAATACGGAAGCACAAGCAGATAAGCTTTATCTTGCTTGTGCTTTTTTGTGGCTTGGAGGATGAAGGACAAAAAGTAGCTTGGGAAGATAATATGGCCTTCATCAAGATAGTGAAGGCCAAAAGTTGGTTGAGTAAGGAGGAGAGTGTCCTTCATCAAGGCTGTGAAGGCCAAAAGTTGGCTGAGCGAGAGGGAGAATGTCCTTCTTCAAGGCTGTGATGGTCAAAAGATGGATGATCGAGAGAAAGAATGTTCTTCAGTAATCAAATGAAAGATACCACCTAGTCGAATTATTAGAGCAATAAAATCAATTAGAAAAAATTGTCCAATTATAGGTGTAAATGGGATATTATTGAAGTAAGGTAATGAGATTTGCAACGTAATTCCCTAAGTGGAACAATTCGAAGGCAGGAAGAAAAGAATGGATACCAAATCGTTATGGTTTTCTTTAGGAATTTCACAACTAATCTATGTTTTATTATTACCGGTGTGGCTTAAGCTTCTAGCTTATCTTCATCCGATTGTTCTGGTCGTTATCTGGATGTGCCTGACAGGTCTTGCTATGTTTGTAATTTATTATGTTCGGAAATGTACAATCAATATCTCTATTTTCATTTTAAAAATATTAATAACGTTATATAGCATAGGATTACTAATTTTGTTATTTTTCCGTCCAGCAAATCGGGAGTATAGTCAAATAAATTATGTCCCTTTTAAAACCATAGGCGGATTCCTTGGTGGAGACAGTAATTTTCTAATAGCTTTTTACAATCTAACTGCCAATATCCTATTATTCGTACCCTACGGTGTAGCTGCTCGTATGTTTTCAAGGCACCTCTCTTGGTGGATGTTAGTTTTGATACCGGCAGCAAGCACCATTTTAATTGAAACCATGCAGCATCTTACCAAGCGCGGCAGCATGGATATTGATGATTTAATCTTAAATCTGCTAGGTGTCTGGATTGGTTTTGGCCTAAGTTCTGTTATTCAAAAGGTTGTAAAAGTAAAAAAATGATTAAGGTAGCATAAATGAACTTGACACTTAAAAATACTAGGGGGAATCACAATGAATCTGCCTTAATCCTTGGTGGTACACAGTTTGTAGGAAAACCCCTTTGGATCAAATACTTATTGAGCTAATCTACTTTTACAAGCAACAAAGGGAGGTTGATTAAATGACGGGTGGAATTATTATTGCTGGGCTTATTTTAATTGGGCTGACGGCAGGTGTTACGAAACTTGTAAAAAGCAACAGGCCGGCTTTATTGAAGGGAAATATCCCGCCACGGCTTGGAATCCTTGACCATATCCCAATTGAACCTCTACTTGATAAATTAAATAATTCCCTTGATGATGACTATGTTCACCAAGTGATGGAACGCTTTTTACAAGAAAATCCAAAGCTAACTGAGGATGAATTTGAATGGAGACTGTTTGAGTTAAAGCGCTATTTCCTATTATCCAATCTCTTAAAGACGACTCCCATGTTCAGCCAAGAGGTTGATGAAGTCTGGCATACGATGATCCTTTTTACACAAAAGTATCAAACCTTTTCCGAACGATTTCTCGGACAGATGCTTCATCATTCACCAAACACCAATCCCAAGCCAGCACCACACGAACGAGCATTTTTTGACTGGACTTTTTCACAGTTATTTCAAATTACTAAATATAGCTGGAAATCATGGGGGAGTTTTTTCAATCATCCTATTGAACTTCAGCTCTTAAAAGAACTTAGAGAGAGCCCTAGCGAAACGTTAAAGGAAAAATACTTTAAAGTAAGCGGGGATAATAAGGAGTTAATTGAATACCTGGTTTCGCAGATGAAAAAACAATTAAGTGAAGCGGAAGCGACGTATCAAATCCATAAAAAAGGTAAGTTTACCAGACTTCAAACATATGGTGAAATGACCTCTCTGTCCCTGGTGATGATCTTTTTTTCTTACTATTATTTTGATGAGTATTGGAACCATGTTAAACTTTATGCTTTAGCGAACCCCGGAAACTACACGAGCGGATGTACAACCGCTGTTTTTTGTGGCACGGCCTCAACGGATCATCATCATTCAGGAGACGGAGGCGGCCACCACTCAAGCTGCTCAGGCTCAAATTGCTCAAGTTCAAACTGTTCAAGCTGCGGCAGCGGTTGTTCGTCATGAGTTTAACGTGTGATTTTCCGTGAAAAAAAGCGATGCGTACAGCGGCATCGCTTTTTTAGTTAGTATTATTTTAGCGGTATCCATATCTCAGAGTAATAATCTGGGCTCCAAGGGTCGCCCGCGGAATATACTTCTAACTCAGGACCCGCTGCATGCTCATAATGATTAGACGGAAACCATTCTGAGAATATCTGTTTCCAAGCATTCTGCATCGAGTCTGGCATTGCACCATGAACTTCAAATACTCCCCACTTGGCCGCAGGAATATCAAGTATCTCTAAACCTTCCGGCTGGGGACCTTCATATTCCGCTGCAATCCAGTAATCCATTAATCCGGACTGCTGATAATGTTTGTCTACACAAACACCCACCACCCCGTTGATTTCACCATTATTCAGTTCAACTAACAAGTCATTTGTTCCATCGGCGTGAACTTCCTCCCACATTTTAGGGATATCCCTTAGATTTTCACCATTCACACATGAAAACTCTCGCTTGATTCCCGCCACTTGAAAACTTTCACGCTCTACCATTCGATAATTCACCTGTTCTGCTCCTTTCAGATTAAACTGTATTTATGAAATTAGGGAGGGGATCAATCCAAGATCTATTCTCCCTTTCCTAGTCCATGCATGATAAACTGAATCGTGCGCTCTGTTTCCAATTCATCATCCCACGGGGCTTCCGGGAACAAAATATAACGTGAAAATAAGTAGCCCATGACACTAGTTATCACGAGACGGGCTACGCTTAGGGCAGGCATTTCAATTATTTGCCCTTTTTGCTGATACCCTTCAATTATATGTGAAACACGGCCAAATAAGTTTTTTGCAATCAAGTCAATAAATTGGTCCCTTAATTCCGGCTGAAAGGGGATCTCTTGAAGCATAATTTTAACCACAGGGAGAAGTTTCTTTAAGACGTTCCTGCGGTTCTCAATCGTTGCCCTGAGAAAATCCTCGACGCGGTCGTACTGCTGGTTTAAGACTTTATCAAAATCATTGACGATATAGGGGCCGACCACCTTTGCCATGATGGGAACAACAATTGCCATTAATAGATCCTTTTTAGTTTTATAATGACGGAAAATCGTTCCTTCCGCTACACCAGCTTTTTTAGCAATTTCACTTGTGGACGTGGAGGCATACCCTTTTTCGGAAAACGATTCAATTGCTGCAAGAAGTATTTTACTTTGCTTCTCGGTTAATTTTTCCTCATCAAACAGCTGCTGTATCAGCATTTCTTCTTGTTCGAACATGGTTTACTCCTTTAAATTTTTCGATACTTCTTCAAAGCTACTATATTTAGGATAATAAATACAAGAGCAAATCCTAACAAGACAAGTAGGTCCTTGATAATATCACTGAAACCTAAACCTTTATACATAACCGAAACCAAAGCATCACCGCCATAGTATAGGGGCATAATTTTTGCAATTACTTGCATCCAGTCCGCCATACCTTCGAATGGGAAAATCCCTGCAAAAAAGACCTGAGGAACAATCGCAATCGGAATAAACTGCATCATTTGGAATTCGGAATTGGCAAAAGCCGATAAAAGGATACCAAGGGACAAAGCGACGAGCGCTAAGCACAGATTAATAATGACCACATTCCAAAAAGAACCAACCAGCATAATGTCTAATACTTTGACTGAATAAATCACGACAATTAGAGTTTGAATGATAGCAAATAAACCGTACCCGGATAGGTAACCAAAAACGATGTCCCTTCGTTGAATCGGTGTGGCTAGTAAACGGTCCAGTGTTCCGGTTGTTCGTTCCCGAAGTAAAGCAATTCCAGAAATCAGAAAAACAAAGAAGAAAACAAAGAAACCGACTAAGATAGGACTTAACTGATCAAAAAAGGTCGTATCTTTATCACCGTAAATGTATGTCGTTGTAATTTTTGGAGCCTTAGCCAGTTCGATGTTTATTGGTGCCCCTTGAAGCTTACTCTGAATCTGTTGAAGGAATTGGGTCATTTTTGCTGATTGTTTTTTTGCATTTTCCGCAGCGAATGCCTGTTGGACCTTGATTAACAGGGCCTTAGTGGCCGAAGGCTGCTCATTTTTAAGTGTTAGTTTGATATCATTATTATTCACTTGAAGAATAGCATCTAAATCATCTCGATCCATAACAGGGTTCCAGTTGGAACGGTTGTTATATTGTTTGACGATGATATCCTTACTTTTTAACTGTTTTACAAGGGAAGCATCTGCTCCGGTAACCCCAATTCTAGGATCGACCGTATTACTTCCTAGCAGGTAATGGAGAAGGGTAAGAATTAATAAGGGGGCAACCATCATCAAAGCAAGCGCCCGTTTATCGCGGAGCATTTGATGGATAATTCGTTTAACTAAGGCAAAAATCCTCATTTTTTAACGCCTCCAGCCTTTAGAAATACCTCTTCTAATGTTGCAATTCCATATTGTGTTTTTAATTCATGCGGCGAGCCGCTCGTTAAGATTTCTCCGTCTCGAACCATAGCCAGATAATCACATTTTTCCGCTTCGTCCATTACATGGGTTGTGACTAAAATGGTTTTGCCTTCTAGCTTTAAACGGTTGATTTCAGCCCAAATCGAAAGGCGCAGTTCGGGATCGATTCCGACTGTTGGTTCATCTAATACAAGAACTTGCGGGTCTTGGACGAGGGCAACAGCTAATGATAACCTGCGTTTCATGCCGCCAGAGTAGTCTTGAACCTTCTTTTTTAAATCGGATGTAAGATTGACTAAATCGGCAGCATAGGCAATGCGTTCTTTTTGCGCTCCATTTTTTAATTTAAACAGTGAAGCGAAGAAAGCTAAATTTTCCTCACCAGTCAAGTCGGTGTATAGAGCATCGGCTTGGGCCATATAGCCAATTTTTTGCAATAGGTGCAGGTTAGGGACTTTTGTATTTAATACCTGTACTTCACCTTTAGTGGGTCGGTCCATACCGACAATCATTTTTACTAGCGTTGTTTTGCCAGAACCAGAGGGCCCAATTAGACCATAGATTTTACCTGGCTCGACTGAAAGATTAATATTATGCAAAACTTCTTTTTTTCCAAAACTTTTACTAACATCTTTCAACACGATAGATGCTGACATTGATAAACCCCCTTCGGGAATGAAAATGAGTGATTACTCACTTTTATTATAAAGCAGCAAAAAGTATAAGGTCAATTGTGTTTTGAAAAAGTTCAATAATTTGATGGTGGGTATGAAAAAAGCACGATTCCCCGAATGGAAATCGTGCTTTGAATAGTTTATTCTGTTACAGGCTTTTTCAAGATACCAAGCAGGACAGCTGAAACAATTGCTCCAATTACAACTGATAATAAGTACAATAACCAGTTGCCGCTAACAAGTGGCATTACGAATACTCCGCCGTGAGGAGCGCGAAGGCCGATATGGAACATCATTGATAAAGCACCAGCTACAGCAGAACCCGCCATTACAGAAGGGATAACGCGAAGTGGATCGGCTGCTGCAAACGGAATCGCACCTTCAGTGATAAAAGATAATCCCATAATGTAGTTTACTTTACCAGCTTCACGATCTTGCTGGCTGAATTTCTTCTTGAATATAGTCGTTGCGATGGCGATACCTAGTGGAGGAACCATACCAGCAGCCATAATGGCAGCCATTGGCTCATACACACCATTTGCTAACAATCCAGTACCGAATACGTATGCTGCCTTATTGATTGGTCCTCCCATATCAAAGGACATCATCGCACCAAGGATAACTCCAAGTAACACGGCATTTCCAGTTCCAAGATTTGATAACCAGTGAGAAATAGCTTGGTTTAGAGCACCGACAGGTTTATTGACAACAAACAACATGATAAATCCTGTTAAAGCAATACCTAATAATGGATATAATAAAATCGTTTTAATACCTTCAAGGGACGCTGGCATAAAAGTTAATACTTTCTTCAAACCAACTACTAAATAACCAGCAAGAAAACCTGCGATAAGTCCGCCTAGGAAACCAGCGCCGCCGGCATTCGCAAGCATACCGCCAACCATACCAGCTGCAAATCCAGGACGATCAGCAATACTCATGGCGATGAAACCAGCAAGTACAGGAACCATTAGAGCAAAGGCATTACCGCCGCCGATCGTCATAAGTGCTTCAGCAATCGGATTATAAGTTGGATCATCCGGCTTGAAGGCATTAAAACCAAACATGAAACAGATGGCGATTAAAATACCACCGCCGACAACGAAGGGAAGCATGTTGGATACACCGTTCATTAAGTGCTTATAAATTGTTGCACCAACGCCTCTGCCTTGATTTCCGCTCTCGCTGCTAGCAGCAGAACCATTACCATGATAAATCGGTGCATCCTGCTTTAACGCTTTTTCAATTAATTCCTTCGGCTTGCGAATTCCGTTCGCTACCGCTGTTTCAATCACGTGCTTGCCGTTGAAGCGGGCCATTTCTACTGTTTTATCAGCAGCGACGATAACCGCCACAGCGTTTTCAATTTCTTCCGCTGTCAGCACGTTTTTCGCTCCACCTGAACCATTGGTTTCGACTTTAATGTCAACACCCATTTCCTTTGCTTTCGCCTTTAAGGAATCAGCTGCCATATACGTGTGGGCAATTCCAGTTGGGCAGGCAGTAACTGCCACAATAAACTGACTTTTCCCAGTCATTGACTGTGTTTCTTCTTCATCTTCTTGATCATACTTGTTGATGATATCTAACACTTCATCTTCAGTTTTTGCTGCAAGCAGCTGCTTGCGAACTTCTTCATTTAATAAAATCGTAGATAATCTTGACAGTGCTTCTAAGTGAGTATTGTTCGCACCTTCAGTTGCAGCAATCATAAAGAAAAGGTGGGCAGGCTGTCCATCAAGAGATTCATAGTTTACGCCGCCCGTTGATCGACCAAAAGCAATCGCAGCTTGTTTAACTGCTTTTGTTTTAGCATGAGGAATGGCAATTCCCTCACCGATACCAGTTGTGCTTTGTTCTTCTCTTGCGATAATAGCCTTTCTATATTCGGCTTTGTCAGCTAATTTGCCGGCATTATCCAATACAGACACTAACTCTTCAACAACATCTAATTTTTGTGTTCCTTTTATGTTTAAGTGGATTGTATTTTTTGTTAAAAGCTCTGTTATCTTCATAGTCATTCTCCTTTAGAATAATTTTGTTTCGAGCTTTACTTGCGGAAGTAAACTTTCAATTTTTTCAGGTGTACAAAGCCCGATTGAAAAGGCAGTTGCACTTCCTGAGGCAACGCTGAAGCGGAAGGCCTCTTCAATTGCTTTTGTTTTTTCATAGGTTGCTAGAAATCCTGCTACCATTGAATCACCGGCACCAACAGAGCTTTTGACTTCTCCTTTTGGAACTGTGGCGATGATCGCTTTGTCCTTGTTAATAAGGACGGCACCTTCACCTGCAAGTGAGACGATGACATTTTGTGCACCTTGCTTGATAAGTTCTCTTCCATATGGAATGACTTCTTCACAAGTAGAGAGTGTTGTACCAAAAAGGTCACCGAGTTCGTGATGATTAGGCTTTATTAAGAAAGGCTGCAATGGAATCACCTTTTTTAATAAGTCTCCTTCAGCATCTACGACAAATTTAATGCTTTTTTCATTACAAATCTCAGCGAGCTGTTCATATGTGTTCGTTGGCATTGTGGAAGGAATGCTTCCCGCCAAAACAAGGATATCCTCGCTTGTTAGCTCATGAATTTTTTGCTTCAATGCTTCGAAGTTTTCTTTCGTAAGGTTAGGACCGGATGCATTGATTTCCGTTTCTGAGTCAGACTTTACTTTTACATTGATTCTGGTATCTCCATCAACCCTGACAAAATCAGTGTTAATTTCAAGTGACTTTAAGTAGTTTTCAAGATAATCGCCTGTAAAGCCGCCGATGAATCCTAGGGCTTTGTTAGTTATATCTAGTCTTTTTAAAACTTGTGATACGTTAATCCCTTTACCGCCAGGCAATTTAGTTTCTTTTTTTGTTCTGTTTAATCCACCTAAAGTGACTTGTTCTAGTTCAACGATATAATCGAGTGATGGATTTAGAGTTAATGTGTAAATCATGAAGTAACCACCTTTATTTTTGTCTTACTGGAATACTGCTCCTTCGTATCAGGGTCAAGCTCATTTGTTAAGATCGTCGCTTCGTGAAGTCCGGCTATTTTCGCAAATGCAATTTCAGAGAACTTGGACTCATCTGCTAAAACATAGGCTTCACGAGCTAGGTTAATAGCTTGTTGTTTTATCATGGCCTCTTCTTGATCAGGAGTGGTATAACCTAGTTGGGTGTGTATTCCATTTACGCCCATAAAGCATTTATCAAAACGATACTGTTCCAGACTCTCAAGTGCACCGCGGCCAACCATGGCTTTTGTGGTGGGCTTGATATAGCCTCCTAATAAAAATGTTTTTATATTTCTGTCGAGAAGCTCATTTGCATGCATAAGGCCGTTTGTTACTACGACAATATTACTAGGAAGAAAAGGAATCATTTCAAAAATGGTGGATCCTGCATCTAGATAGATACAATCTCCTTCTTCTACTAAGCTTCCCGCGTATTGAGCTATTCCCCGCTTAGCTTGAAGGTTTTTGGATGATTTCTCTGTCATGCTGGGTTCTTGCAGCTTTCCTTGAAGTCTGGCCGCACCACCATGGACTCTTTTAAGAAATTTGCCATCTTCTAGCTGAGTGAGGTCCCGGCGAATGGTTGATTCTGATGAATTCGTAAGCTCGACTAGTTCTTGCAGCTTAACGGTATTTTTTTTCTTTAATGCTTCTAGAATAATTTGATGGCGTTCAGGTTCTAACATCCTATTTGCCTCCTAAAAACGCTTTCAAAACTTGTTTGTGGTTTTATCTTACTGTTTTTTTTGATAAAAATCAACCAAAAACTTTCATAAACATTCTTTACCAATCAAAAGCATTCACCATTTTGACTTAATTTTAAAATGGGATTTAACCCTTTTAAATAGGAAGAAATTAAGTCCCAGTCCCATTTATCTGGTATAATAATGTTGACATTGGTAAATTTTACTTTGAAGTTGATGGCTGTTTCTTTACTAGTTTTACCTGTTTTTAGATATAAAATCATAGGTATTTTGGAAGGGAGTCATTGGAGTGTTATCTTTTGAGGAAAAAAAGGCTATTTTTCATTCATTTAAGTTGAAGGAAAAGAAGAACGGTAATGGAAAGGTGAGCTTTGTTTATCCTGAGAGTGTTCAAAAGGGACAGGTTTTGGCCACCCAATTACATCCAAGTGGAAATGGTTACGTGATCGGAAAATATATGTCAGAGGAAACAATTAAGGAACACGGTTATCAGGTGGATCCACGCGGCTGGATCTCCATCAAGGTTTTTTCGAAAGAAGAGATAGCAAAGGTTATAACGGAGGCTATAAAGTCGATGTCTGGGGGGCATGTGGAGGCGCTGCTTCCGGATGGAAATACTAGTGTGGCTGAAACTTTTGAAGAGAAAGCTCCTGTATCAGATGAGGATATGTTGGCCACTGCTATAGAAGTTGTCGATGCTCCTGAATTAGTAGAAGGTAAGGAAGTAGAGGATTCGGAGAAGGTGGCAGCTGTGTCTTTGGATACGATTGAAAGTCCTCCTGATGAAAAAATAGCTGCTGGCCGGGCTGAGAGGGAGAAAGAGAAAGATGAGGAGCCTGTCCAACAGGGTACATATGAGTTTTATCCAGGATCGTATCTATTTGCCTGGATGGGGCTGACGTTGTCGACAATGGAGTACGGGTATTTGGTATGGAGGAAGGCAGTTAGAGATTTGGTTGGTGCTGCTCCGGCGAGGGATAAAGAGTAAAAATGGTATTTTGTATTACACAAGTGTTTGTATTGCTTGTGTGTTTTTTTGTGGACTGATTGTAAGGCTTAAAGACAAAAATACAGATTAGAGTTTGCCCAATTAAGACAATTTACCAATAAATCTATTAACCTGTGTCCAATCGAACCATTTAATCCCTCAACTAACTAAAGAATTCCCGATCATTATCACTAGTAAAAAACCACTCCCACATCCCTCCATTTTGTTTTATAGTAAAAGGAAATAGAAAGGAAGTGAACATATTGTCTAATCACACGGTTTTCTCACATGATAACCGCGGCCATGAGCATCTTCACGCCAAGTGCGAAGACTGCTTCGGTTTATGCTGTGTTGCCTTGCCGTTTGCTGCTTCTGCGGACTTCGCATTAAACAAAAACGGTGGAACACCATGCCCGAATCTACAATCAGACTTTCGCTGCGGGATCCATCAAAACTTAAGACAAAAAGGATTTAAAGGTTGTACAGTCTATGAATGTTTCGGGGCAGGACAAAAAGTTTCGCAAGTCACATTTCAAGGAAAGGACTGGCGCAATCACACTGAAACAGCCAAAGAGATGTATAAAGTATTCCCAATCATGCAGCAGCTTCATGAAATGCTTTGGTACCTAACAGAAGCCCTATTATTAAAAGCGACAGCATCCATCCACATAGAACTCCGTCAAGCCATCGAACAAACAGAAAAGCTGACACTTCTCAGTCCCGGCGAGCTTACGCAACTCGATGTACCGGCACACAGAGCGGAAATAAATACATTGCTTTTAAAAACTAGTGAACTCGTCCGCGCCGATTCACGACCAAAACAGAAGATACCCCGAGGAACCGGTTTAATCGGTGCGAAATTGAGAAAAGCCGACTTGAGAGGAGCTAATTTAAGAGGGGCCTACCTGATAGCTGCAGATCTAAGGGAAGCGGACCTAAGAAAAGCCGACTTTATTGGAGCGGACCTCCGCGATGCCAATCTTAGCGGAGCTGACCTGGCAGGGAGTATTTTCCTCACTCAAGCTCAAATCAATGCTGCCAAGGGAGATACCCAGACTAAGCTGCCTCCATCACTTACCCATCCAATCCACTGGGGGAGTCCAAAAACAAAGCAAGATCCAAAAGAACTCTAAGTAAGTTCTTTTTATTTACCTTTTAATTCCTTTTTTGACCCATTCCTTTTATACTAAAAAAAGATAAGCTCCAGAGCAAAGGGGGAAGCAATGAGAAAAATAACGTTATCAAACGGAACCACCGTTGAGGCTGAATGTTTAAGCTGTGCAATAACGAGCGGAATGGTGGAACCTGATGGTGGAGTTGTCATTGAGACGGAGCACTTTCACGCGCATCAGGATGTCGCCTACCCCATTAAAGGATTAATCATTTTAGCGTCAAAACGGCATATTTATGGTTTTGATGAATTAACGGAAGTAGAGAAAATTGATTATATTAACCTATTAACAAAAATAAGAAAAGCGCAAAGAGAAGTACTAGGCATCGAACATGTTTATTATTTTTATAATGAGGATACGACCCACCATTTCCACACGTGGATGGTTCCACGGTATGAATGGATGAACGATTTTGGCCGTTCTGTAGAGTCTCTAAGGCCAGTTTTACGCCATGCTAGAAATGAAATGAATGATCAAGAAAATGTGAACGAGGTAATCAAATCGATCAGGATGCTGACAAATGCATTACGGGAAGAGAGGGAATAGAGATGCTGCTAAAAAAAGCTTATGCAGGCTTGCCAAAAACAGTTGGGAAAAAAGAGGCCAATCAACCGATGGAACGTGAGTGGACGAGTGCTATTTTTAAAGAACCTGTCCAAGGAGCGGTCTGGGTTGGAAAAACAGGTTTAACGGGCGATGGCCAATATGATCAGAAAAATCATGGCGGACCGGAGAAAGCCGTGTTTGCTTATTCCTCCGAGCATTATACATACTGGCAAAATGAACACAACATTACCGATATTTCCATAGGAGGAATGGGAGAAAACTTTATAGTCGAGCATGTAAAAGAAGACTCCATTTCAATTGGTGATACCTTTCAAATTGGCGAGGCCGTTGTTCAAGTTTCGCAGCCACGGCAGCCCTGCTGGAAGCCTGCCCGCCGGTTCAAAACGAAAACGTTAGCTTTGTTATTACAAAACACAGGCCGAACTGGCTGGTACTTTCGTGTGTTAAAAGAAGGTCTAGTGGAGGAAGGCCAAACGTTCACCTTATTGGAACGGCCTTGCCCTCAATGGACCATCCAGAAATGCAATGAAATCCTCCATGGTCAAAAACAAGATTTTGAAAAAATGCAGGAACTTGCCGCCTGTGAGTTTCTGGCCCCAGGGATGAGAGAAACTTTACAGCAGCGTGTTGAGAAACGAGAGACACCAGACATTCGAAATCGTGTGTTTGGTCCGAACGATTGACCGTAACAAAAAGGAGGATTTTATCGTGGAGTTTAAGGTGAAAAAGGGGGAATTCCCTTCATTTGAACAATGGATAAATTCTGTTCCTAACCTTCCAAGTAAACAATCAACCCTTTTAATCGCGATTGATGGCTGCGGCGGTTCAGGTAAAAGTACTTTAGCCAAACTATTATCGGAAAAAAGGCCAAATGTAACCATTGTCCATATGGATGATTTTTATTTTCCAAGAAAACAAATCATTCAAAGACCGCCAATCCAAAAACCGATTGGTGCTGATGTAGATTGGCAGCGTGTTTTGAAACAAGTAATTGAACCAATCAGTCAGGAGCGGCCTGCCCGTTATCAGCGCTATGATTGGGATTCAGACCAATTAGCGGAATGGCATGATGTCCCAATTGGAAGTATCGTCATTATTGAAGGTGTATATTCCTCCAGAAATGAATTAGCCGGTTATTATGATTTTACGATTTGGGTTGATTGCCCGCGCGAAAAACGACTGGCTAGAGGTCTTGAACGGGATGGGGAGTCTGCACGTGATATCTGGGAAAATAATTGGATGGTTGCGGAGGATCTTTATGTAAAGGAGCACCGGCCACAAGACCGAGCAGATCTTGTGGTTGAATGACCGGGGCATGGGGAAAGAGAGGACTCAGGAAACTAATGGCCCCTTATTGACGACCGAAGAAAGGGAAAAAAGAGCCCCAAGGTAGCCAATAGCCCTTATTGACGACCGAGTGAGTGGAAAAAGAGCCCCTAGGGTAGTCAATCAGAGTTATTGACCACAATTCTTAAGGAGGGACAAATTTTCAATTTCCCTTTGTTACCTAGTTGTTTCTCTAAAGGAGATATGAATGACTTGGTTAGTCGCAGGGTTAAATTCGATATCCACAAAGACACCAAATTCTCTCTTGTTATCTCTTAACCAGAGTTTAAATTTTTCTGTGGTGGATTTGGGACCTGTTACTCTCCCTACATGAAGATAATCGATAATTTTTGCTTGTGGATACCTTTCTTGGGTCTTCTTCATTGCTAATGTACCCCATTTGGCATATGGCGGAATCGGTTTTTGCTGAGCGGCAGCCATATGGGGGAACTGACATAATCCCATATCTATAGAAATAAACGTAATAATCAAACTGAATAGAAGTTTTTTCACATTATTACCCCTTTTTCTTTAGCATTACATTTCGGGCTATAACTTATGTTGGAAAAAATTGAAAGACGCAATATAGAAAGGAGAAAGCAAATTTGGAAATCCGCTTATTAACCCCACCCGATGCTGAAACCTACTGGGCATTACGACTAGAAGCATTAAAGAACCATCCCGAGGCCTTTTTAACTAGCTATGAGGAATCAGTTAAAAGGGAAAATGCTGTGGAACAAGCAGCCCGAAACTTTACGGCAAAAGGGAACTTCACTTTTGGAGCATTTGAACATGATGAACTAATTGGTGTTGTCACTCTTCTTCAAGAGGAACGGATGAAAATTCGCCATCGGGCAAACATTTTTGCCATGTATGTCACCCCAAGCAAGCGGGGACTAGGCGTAGGGATGGCCTTGATGACCGCTGCCATCAATAAAGCAAAGGACATCGAAGAAGTCGAACAAATTAATTTGAACGTAACCTCCAGTAATCAACATGCAAAACAGCTATATAGCAAACTTGGCTTTCAGGAATTTGGATTAGAGAAGAATGCTTTAAAAATAGGCGGAAAATATTATGATGATGCTTATATGGTATTACATTTAGATAAGGATAGTATTAATCTAAACGATTAACAACGTTCATGCTGCAAGATGACCGTTGTTTTCTTTTATTAAAAAATAATGAAAGCGTTATCATATATGTGGTTTAGATAGTATAATTATATAGAGGAGCAAGTATGTCACTTCTTAATGAACAGGGAAGGGGTCGTTGAGTATGACTGAAAGCATTTATTCACATTTGAAAAAAAGAGGGGTTGTTGTACCAGAACATTACATTCAACCGTTAAAGGCACAGTGGGATGCACACCAAATTTTAAATAACAGTCCTAATGTTAATAACTATACAGAGTTTAACCTTAGCTCGAAACACCTTACAGAGGAGCTTGATCACGAGTAAGAAAGAGAATTCCAAAAAGTTACAAAAGTCCCTTGATTCTTAATAGGAATTAAAGTAAGATAAACATACGTTATAACGAAAGGGTGACTTAAAGTCCGATGATTGACTAATCCTATTTTTTGGAAAAAATTCAGATAAACGGAACATATTCTGGATAGGATTAGTGCGGGCTTTTTTAATAAGCAGGGCGAAGTGAACAAGTGCTTGGCCGTTTTATGCCCTGTATTGCCTCCTGTCCAGATTGTTGGATAAGGAGGTTTTTTTATGGAACAAGCAAATACAAATGCAAATGTTTCAATTGGTTCATTATTTCGAAATAAAGTAATTCAGACGTTATTGCTCTCAACGTTCTTTCTTCAAATTGGGGTTTGGGTGCGAAACTACTCCATCCTGTTATATGTAGTAGAAAAGACAAATGAAGACCCAGTCGCTGTATCATTGATTTCAGTAGCGGAGTTTGCTCCCATCTTTCTGTTTTCTTTTATCGGCGGGACCTTTGCTGATCGCTGGAAACCGAAAATGACGATGATATGGTGTGATTTTCTAAGTGCTGTTTCCATTTTTGTGGTCCTGCTCGCGTTATTCTTTGGCGGCTGGAAGGTTATCTTTTTTGCGACATTGGTATCGTCGATCTTATCACAGTTTTCACAGCCTGCCGGTATGAAGCTTTTTAAACTTCATGTAAAAGAAGAACTTATCCAAATGGGGATGTCCATTTACCAAACCATCTTTGCTTTGTTTATGATCGTTGGCCCGGTGCTTGGCACGTTTGTTTACCAACGTTTTGGAATCGATGTGGCGATTGCCATCATGGGAGTAGCTTTTTTACTTTCCGCTGGGATTTTATTCTTACTGCCATCAGATTATGAAGTAGAAGAAAAGGCAGAAGCTACGACGTTACTTGAAGAGATGAAGGCTGGATTCAAATATGTCTGGCAGAGCCGTTCCCTTACATTGCTTGGCGGTTGTTTTGCGGCAGCGGGCTTGGCGTTGGGGCTTACGCAGCCGTTAGCTGTATTTCTCGTAACTGAACAGCTTGGTTTGCCGAAAGAGCAGCTGCAATGGCTGATGGCGGCATTTGGAATCGGAATGATTTTGGGTGGAGGCCTTACAGTCGGCTTCACGAAAAAGACACCACCGCAGATTTTGCTTGCGATTGGTATGGGTGTCAGTGCCCTTGGCTTTTTGGTAATGGGGCTTTCCGATATGTTTTGGTTGACCTTGACCGCTCAATTTATCAGCGGTTTGTTTATGCCTTGTGTTCATATTGGAATTAATACCATGATTTTAAAGAATACCGATGCAGCTTTTATTGGCCGGGTTAATGGGATACTAAACCCGATATTCATGGGTTGTATGGTGATTACAATGACAACAAGCGGGTGGTTGAAGAAGACTTTTTCACTAGTTTCGATGTATGAAACAACAGCACTGCTTTTTGTGGTCGGAGTCCTTTTTCTAGTTCCTTTATTCAAGGGGTCTACTGTATTGGAAAAAAGTAAAGAAGCTTAATTAATAATTTGAGGAGCTTGGACAACCAAGCTCCTTTTACATTTTTCTTTTAATTGGTAAAATTAGGACTGATAGAAGGAGGATTCAGATATGGATGTCATTGAAAAAGCGCTGCAAATCGCAGCCAAAGCCCATGCAAATCAACGCAGAAAAGGAAGCGATATTCCCTATATAACTCATCCGGTTGCGGTAGGGATGATCTTAATGAAGGCTGGTTATAACGATATACTAATTGCAGCCGGAATTCTCCATGATACGGTAGAAGACACTGACCTTACGTTGGTGGAGATTGAACATGAATTTGGCGCCGAGATTGCAGAAATTGTGGAAGGATGCTCTGAACCGGACAAATCCTTATCGTGGGATCAGCGCAAATTGCATACGATAGAATACCTTAAGAGAGCTCCCAGTGATATTCGCACAGTTGCTTGTGCTGACAAATTACATAATATTCGTTCTATCTCCAATGATTATCAACGGATTGGGGATGAAATCTGGAGTAAATTTAATGCAGGAAAGGAAAAGCAAGAATGGTACTATAACCATATTGTAGATAGTCTGAAATCACAAGACTCCTTTCCATTAGTAGAGGAATTGGAAAAAGCAGTCCACAACTTATTTAAGAAATAAATATGGTAGAATGGGATCATTGGAATCGGAACGGAGGCTTTAGCAGTGATATCATTCTACAAAATAATCGTGGTTATTCATATTTTTTCCGCTATCATCGGTATGGGACCGGGTTTGATCTTAACAACAGTTGTTAAATCAGGAAATAACATGACTGAATTAAGACATTCATATAGGCTCCGACACAAACTTCATATTTTTGTCATGGCAGGCGGTACTCTGCTTCTGATAACAGGTCTAACAATGGGCTTTCTAAATCCTAGTCTGTTTCGAATGGGATGGTATGTGACAAGTTTGATTTTATTTCTAGCTGCACTTGCGATAGGACCACTCGTATTATCACCAAGGTCAAAACCTGTAAAAGCATTGTTGGCCGAACATCAAGGTGAGGAAATACCTGAGGAGTATTGGAGTTTATCGAAGATCTTATTTCGTTATGAATACTTAGAAAACGTGATTTTCATTATCATTATCGCGCTTATGATCTTAAAACCATTTTAATTAAGAAAGGTATGGCAAAGATAACAGTGCCTGCCTTTCTTTTTTTGACTAAAAAATTAGTAATTGTTGATAATGTTCTACTGGTATTGAAACGTCTTGGTATAACAGACCATACGCTTGCACACGATTTTGTTAGTTGAAGGGCCGTTTAACTATACAAAAAATTAAATTCAGGTTAAACTGTATTAAATATTATCCATAGAATTCCAATCAGAAAGGTAGGTATTTTGGATGGCTGACAATATACGTTCAATTCCTCGTCCGCTTGTTAAAACAAACCAATGGGTTATTGTTCTAAGTGTGGTCTTAACATGGGTATCTGGTATAGAGTGGCTTTTATTAATACCGCTTCTTTCAGGTTTAAGCGGACTTTTATTTGGATTTAATCCGATTATGCAGCTTGCAAAGCAATTTTTAAAGAAGGATCCTAAGGCTTATATTCCTGAAGATTGGGAGCAGCAGCAGTTTAATCAGAAGATTGCCGTCTCGTGTTTAGCAATAGGCTTTATTAGCTTTTGGGCGGGATGGAATACGTTGGGTTATATTTTTACTATTTTAGTTGCAGTGGCAGCATTTGTAGCCATTCTAGGCTTTTGTATCGGTTGCTTTATCCATTATCAATGGAAGCAATATAAATATAGACGTTCCATTCATTAATCTTTGTAATTCCTCAAAAGCTCCTGATAGGTTCAAGGGCTTTTTTATTTAAGTAAAGCACATTAATTCTCAATATTTTTTATAATCAAATATTTTTGTTGACTGATAAAAGTTGGACCCCCTAAAATTAAGCTTGGGCTGGAAAATTTAAGTAATAGGTCTGAAAAATTTTTAATAAAATGTGAGAAAACAGAATAGGAGTTTAAGTGATAATGATTATACGTGATGCTGTAGTAAAGGAATTACCGCTGATTCGGGAACAAAGGATAAAAGCATATGAAATACATGCAAAAAGCATTCCAGAAGGTCATTGGAGAGCTTTGAAAAAAGCGATTTCTTCCGATGCGGATTCCAGTCCTGATATTGAAAAGATCGTAGCAGATTTAAACGGGACGATCGTCGGCAGTGTGGTGTTATACCCAGCTAAAATAGATGCTTACGAAGGCAATGTGGAGAAGCTGGATTATCCTGAAATCCGAATGCTTGCCGTTGCTCCTGACGCTCAAGGTAAAGGGATTGCAACGAGGCTGATTTCTGAATGTATCGTCAGGGCAAAAGCAAAAGGCTGCCAGGCGGTCGGTTTGCATACCGGAGAATTTATGACAGGTGCAATGAGATTATATGAACGGCTAGGATTTGAACGTATCCCACAATACGACTTTGTACCTGCCAATGACGGTATCATAGTCAAAGCATACCGACTCAGCATTGATAAAGAAAATCTATTTTAAAATTAAAATATTTTAATAATTTAGTAAAATTATCTCAAAACCCACTTGACACCTCGGAAAAGTCAGAATAAAATAAAGATAATTCAAGCCCATATAAACTAAAAAAGTAAGCTGATTGGTCAACCAAAGGCTTATACTCCTACAATAAGAGTATAGGCCTTTTTGTGTACAAAGAAAGGAGAGATCACCCAATGACCTATCCAATTAGTAAATGCAGCCCACATTGTAGTCAATCAAATGTACCTTTAAAATTTTTTATCCATAAAACCAAGTATTTTGATGTGATATTAGTGAATTAAATAAAGTGGGAGAGTGATCGAATGGCTGCATTGGATCAAGAGAGAACGAAAGTAATATTAGAGGCATTAAAAAATATCGAGTATGGATCGGTAATCATCACGATACACGATGGAGCGATAACACAAATAGACAAGACGGAAAAAACACGTTTTGAAGCAAGACGTTCTACTGCTAAAAACCAAAGAGTATAAGACTAGCCGATCAGTCAACTGAAGGCTGCTTAATTTTACATATCCTTAGGGCTTTTGCTGCCTAAAAGAATAGGCGCATCCATTCTTAGGTTTTGATAGAAATTAGGCAGCTTTTTTATATCAAAAGGGGGAATCAAAATGAAAAAGCATTTATACAAATTGACACTTGTCCTTACGTTAATGGCACTTATTTTAGCCGGATGCAGCAGCACAGAAAAGTCTAGCACGCAAACATCAACAAAAAAAGAGGAAGCCTCAAACTCAGAAACAACCAAAAAAAAGGACCCTGTTCAGTTATTAAACGTTTCTTACGATCCGACAAGGGAGTTATATGAAGAGTACAATAAGGAATTCGCCCAATACTGGGAAAAGAAAGAAGGCCAGCAGGTAACCATTCAACAATCACATGGCGGTTCAGGAAAACAAGGACGTGCTGTTATTGATGGACTAGAAGCAGATGTTGTGACGTTGGCATTGGCGTACGATATTGACGAAATTGCTGACAAAGGGCAATTACTTTCTGCGGATTGGCAAAAGAAACTAGATGATAATTCTACTCCGTATACATCTACCATTGTTTTCTTGGTTAGGAAAGGAAATCCGAAAGGGATAAAAGATTGGGATGATTTAACGAAAAAAGGAGTTTCGGTCATCACTCCGAATCCAAAAACATCCGGTGGTGCGAGATGGAATTACTTAGCAGCTTGGGCATATGCTCAAGAAAAATACGGTAACGATGAAACGAAAATCAAGAATTTTATGAGTCAGCTATATAAAAATGTCGAAGTACTAGATTCTGGAGCACGCGGATCTACAACAACCTTTGTTGAACGCGGTATTGGTGATGTCTTAATTGCTTGGGAGAATGAAGCCTATCTTACCCTGAATGAGTTAGGAAAAGATAAGTTTGAAGTCGTAAATCCATCGCTTAGTATTCTCGCTGAACCGCCTGTGGCTGTCGTTGATAAAGTAGTAGATAAGAAGGGTACGAGAGATGTAGCTGAGGCTTATCTAAAATATCTCTACTCTGATAAAGGGCAGGAAATTATTGCGAAAAATTACTACCGACCACGTAACGAAGAAATTTTGAAAAAATATGCAAATGTTTTCCCAGAAATTAAGATGGTTACCATTGATGATTATTTCGGCGGCTGGAAAAAAGCGCAGGAAAAACATTTTAATGATGGAGGGACATTCGACCAAATCTATCAGCCTAAATAAGAAAAGGGGGCATTCGTGCTCCCTTTGTATCTAAATTGGAAGGGGTCAACCTCATGGGTTTATTTAAGAAACGAACCGGCGTATTGCCGGGTTTCGGACTGTCGCTAGGGTTTACGATGACCTACATTAGCATTCTTGTCATCTTGCCATTATCGATGATTTTTATCAATTCAGCGACTGCCCCTTGGCAGAAAATCTGGCAAACTATTTCAGAGCCAAGGGTTGTTGCATCTTATAAGTTAAGCGTCGGTGCATCTATATTGGCGGCAGCGATTAATGTTATTTTTGGAGTTTTAATTGCTTGGGTGCTTGTGCGATACCGATTTCCGGGCAAACGGATCATAGATGGGCTCGTAGACTTGCCTTTTGCCTTGCCAACTGCAATTGCAGGTATTGCCTTAACAACCTTATATACGGAAAATGGCTGGGTTGGCCAATTTTTAAGCTTTAAAGTGGCGTTCACATCGCTCGGCGTTACAGTGGCCTTGATGTTTATCGGCTTACCCTTTGTGGTTCGAACGGTACAGCCTGTTTTACAAAACGTGGATAAGGAAGTGGAAGAAGCCTCAGCTAGTTTAGGTGCAAACCGGCTTCAAACTTTCATTAAAGTGGTCTTTCCTGAACTGATGCCAGCGGCGCTGACTGGCTTTGCCTTAGCATTCGCCAGGTCGCTGGGGGAATATGGTTCTGTGGTGTTTATTGCTGGTAATATGCCGATGAAAACAGAAATTACCCCACTGCTAATTATGACAAAGCTAGAACAATATGACTATGCGGGAGCAACCGCCATCGCCGCCGTTATGCTTGTCTTTTCCTTTTTCATGCTATTGGTTATTAACTTATTACAATGGTGGACCAATCGAAAATTTATTTAAATAATGGGGTGTAAATAATGTCCGGACATGTTCCATTTCCATACTCAAGTCCACAGATACAGAAATCCAGTAAGGAAGCTGAACCGCGTTGGGTTCGTTATGTATTGATTACATTAGCGATCGGATTCTTAGGTTTGTTTCTGGTTTTACCACTCGTGGCTATTTTTATTAAAGCCTTTGATAAAGGCAGCGCTGTATTTATTGAAGCCATCAGCAGTCCAGATGCGATATCGGCAATCAAATTAACCTTGTTAGTCGCTGTGATAGCCGTACCGCTTAATGCTATTTTTGGTGTTGCGGCAGCATGGGCGATCACCAAGTTTAACTTTAAAGGAAAAAGTCTGTTGATTACAATTATTGACCTGCCGTTTGCGATTTCACCTGTTATTGCAGGTCTGGTGTTTGTTTTGTTATTCAGTAGTCACGGATTGTTTGGTCCTTGGCTTCAGGCACATGATATAAAAATCATCTTTGCTGTTCCGGGAATTGTGATTGCCACTTTGTTAATTACCTTGCCTTTTGTAGCCCGAGAATTAATTCCGTTAATGCAGACACAGGGAACAGCCGATGAAGAGGCATCGATGACGTTAGGGGCAAGCGGCTGGAAAACGTTCTGGCTGGTCACCCTGCCGAATATGAAATGGGGCTTACTATATGGAGTCATTCTTTGTACCGCCCGTACCATCGGAGAATTTGGTGCAGTATCGGTTGTCTCCGGACATATCCGCGGTATGACCAACACGATGCCGCTTCACATTGAAATTTTATATAATGAATATCAATTTTCGGCAGCATTTGCCGTCGCATCTTTAATGTCGCTGTTCGCCATTATCACGTTAATTGTAAAAAATATCATTGAGTGGAAAGCAAATAAGTCCATGGCACCAGTTGAGGGGGAAGCATAAATGAGCATTCAAATTAATAACATCTCTAAATCGTTCGGCAGCTTTCAAGCCCTTGAACATATTAATCTAGACATTCAAACTGGAGAACTCGTTGCACTCCTCGGCCCTTCTGGATCAGGGAAAACCTCTCTATTAAGAATTATTGCAGGCCTTGAAGAAGCGAGCCAGGGTGTCATCCTGTTTGGCGATGAAGATATTACTCTATTGAGTGCCAAAGAGCGCAAAGTGGGCTTTGTATTTCAACACTATGCCTTATTCCGCCACATGACTGTTTTCGATAATATTGCGTACGGCTTAAAGGTCCGTCCGCGAAAAAATAGACCCTCTAAAAGTGAAATAAAGGAAAAGGTCAATGAATTATTGAAACTAGTAAAACTAGAGGCTTTTGCCAATCGTTATCCTTCCCACTTATCAGGAGGACAACGGCAGCGTGTCGCCCTCGCCAGAGCGTTAGCCGTCGAGCCAAAGGTGCTTTTGTTAGATGAACCGTTTGGGGCTTTGGATGCGAAGGTACGAAAAGATCTCCGCCGTTGGCTTAGAAGGCTACATGATGATTATCAAATTACGAGTATATTTGTGACCCATGATCAGGAGGAGGCTCTAGATGTGGCCGACCGGATTGTGGTGATGAACGAGGGGAGAATTGAACAGATTGGAACGCCGGAGGAAGTATACGAACAGCCTAATAGTCCGTTTGTCTACCACTTCTTAGGGAATGTGAATTTATTTAAAGGCCGTTTGCATAATGGAAAGTTGCAGCATGGGGAGTTTGAAGTCGATGCTCCTGAGTTTGCTGAGACTATTAATACTGAAGCCGTTGGGTATGCCAGACCGCATGATATTAGTATCAAACGAGAATACAGGCAGGATTATGCAACCGCAAAAGTGAACTATATCCATCAAATTGGTGCAGTGGTCCAGGTTGAATTAATTCGAAAAGATACCGGCGACTATTTAGAAGCTGAATTAACCAAGGAACATTTTCGAAGTCTCGACCTAAAAACAGGTGAAGAAGTATATGTAAAACCAAAGCAGTTAAAAGTGTTTATCCCCGAAGATTATTCCATATAAGTTAAAGCTGGGCTTTACTTCATAAAAGAAGTAGGCCCTTTTATTTTTGTTAAAAATGGCAGCTCTGTGTTGGTGAGATCCCTTTTTTACAGATTGCCGTTTCAACATCCCCTTTTCAAACTTATGGTATACTTTAGGTAAGAACCAGTTGTCATGTGAGGAAGGGGACGAATGCAATGGTTAATGAAATTTCGATCAAAGATAAAAAACATACTTTAAAAGGGACACTTGCCCGTGGAGCGGTTTTTGCAAGGAGCAAGGTAATCGAGGTTTTAACCGAGAATGACGAAAAATGGTATCTAATCTATTATAAAAACACCTTAGTTTATGGAGCTAAGCTTGATCATATCGTAGAAGGTACATTTATTCAAAAGGTCTTTACCGAGGGAATCGTTCTTGATTCTTCCCATCCAGTCTTAGCAGCACTAATGCCTCATCTATCCGTTACGATCCCTGCGAAGAGTAAACTTTTCTCCCACCTGCAACTCCATTTTCCGCTTCAGGAAGTTGCCTTTATTGCCACAACACTTGACGCCTTTTATGAAAAAGAACAGCTAATCACCCTATTAGATAAAGTCTATTTTCACTTTAAAAGAAGCGGCAAATTTTTAAAATCCTTTCAAGTCGTACAACTCTTACATGATTTCTCTCCATCATTAAAATCTGCAAAGGAACGCTTGGATTCACATGAATTCAATCCCTATCACCTAATTTATCATTCCAAGGATTTACCCTCTCTCTATGAAAAAGACCCACTATTTGTGGAATTACACTGTTTTAGACATCGTTCCCAACAAAAGGAGAGAGAATTTCTTCTAAAAAAACAAGATGGTTTAGTTGCCTTAATGCTGTGGTTAGAACTCCCGGATGCCGGCAAAGTGGAAAAATATACAGAAATAGCCTTACAATTTATCACTATGGAAGACTGGATACTCCTCTTAAGTCAGATCCATATTAATCCATTTAGTAACTTACTTGAGGCAAAACCCACACTAGAAAAAATGCTGCAGGCTGGGAGGGTGGAGAAAGCTGCTCTGTGCTTATTCCCATTTATTGAAGACCTGTCATCGGCTTATGATGACATGCTAGAACGGATTTGGGAAAAGTCTGACCCAGACTTTGTCTTAGCACATATTAAGGAATGGATTCTTGCATTGAAGCATCTGCCTGATAACCATCCCCATCACCAATGGGAGGAGAAATTATTTCAATTGTCGGTTAAGCTGCTTGATTTGTATGATCTTCCTTCTGTTGAGGAGAAGCTCTTAGCGTTTCAGGTCGTATTCCCAACATCAGAGGTTATTCGAAAAATAAAGGAAATGGCAGCCTTAGTAGAGGATCCTGATCGGATGATGACTTTAGGCGACTATTATGCGGAGTTTAAACAATATGACAAAGCAATCGATTGTTTCGCTTGGGAGATGGAGCTGCAGCCACAGAACCCTTCGCCCATCCGCAAGATTAGTAAAATGTATCAATTTAAAGGACTAGTAAAGGAAGCGGCGGCCTATCAGCAAATATTGAACCATTTACCTTCGAATCAACATTTAGGATAAAAAGAGGCGTCGAACACTAGTTTAGTTGTTCGACGCCATTTTTATAGGTCCGAATAAAGGCTTGACAGCATATCAGGTACCCGTTTGTGGAAAAAGGGATAAGCATGTTCGGCATTTTCAATTAATTCATATTGTGGTTTTTCTTGAAGATATCCGCTTTATTTTATTCTATGGGTAGCCATTGGGGGTTGTTCCATCCATTTATACTCAATCATTAAGTTTAACCCATCGTCAAGAAACGTGCCGGTTTCCACAATTAAGAATCCGAACAAACTGCTCAAATCTCTTCTTACGACAAAGCTCAAGGCATTTCCATATCTAGCGATGGCAATTTGTGTGAGTGATAGGACTTCAAACATTATTAGACGATCGGAAAAAGGAGAAATGGAAGAATCCGTAATCTCGGATTCAAACGTTGCTTGAAATGGGAGGTTTTCCGCTGTGTTAAAGGACTGAAACCTTTCTACCCTTTTTCCTGCTATATTTTTGCCTCTACGGCAATATTTTTTAACCTTAGGGTCCTTAGCGATTTGTGAAAATATCATTAACATTGTTTTCGCAAGGATTACACCTCGCAGGCTAAAAATAAGGTTATCGATTTCAATCCCACTAAGTTGACGTTGGTCACCCCACCAGCCTGACATAAAAGAATGATGCTCAATCATTTCTGGCTCTTTTACTACTGGTATGTAAACAGGCTGATGTCCGTATCCCTTTTTATGAATAATTTCCGTAATCATCCTATAAAGATCTGTTGAGTTTTTGAGACATGTCTCAAAAAAGGCCAAAACTTCCGGATAATCTGTTTTTCCCAAGGTTAACCCGTACCCATATATACCATACTCGGAAAGTACATGAAGAACAAAAAGTATTAGCTTATCAGACATCAGCCGAGGTACCTCTTGTGTCACGTCACTCTTCAGACTGAATCCAAGGGGAGGGGCAAACCCTGCTCTTTTATATAATGTAAGGCCATCATCAACGATTTGAGAAGCTATTTTTTTTGATTGCTCTAGGATCCGTTTTAAATCTTCATCCTCTGCGTGATGATCCCAATATTCTAATAAACAAAGGTGAGCTTGATTGGCAATAATAAACTGCCACAAATTCGAAATCTCTCCCGCTGTTGGTTTAAATTCCATAATTCCTCCTAAAAATCCCATTCAAATATTACATATATTTCGCTTTAGGTCCATTTGTTATGCATGGATCTGCATTGGAACCAATTATTTCTAAAAGAAGGGATAATTTATCCGCGGTAGAAGATTTGATGGAATAAAAATATCATGAAATAGTCAAAATGCTCCAATACAAATGGTATAAAGCCTATATCAAAACCGGACCATTTCATTTAAAATTAAGAATGTACAGACTGTAAATGTAAGGAATGGTGACAAGCAGATATCAGTTTTAAAGAACTCTTGGGCTGGACTAATCATTGCTGATTAGTTAGGGAGATGATCATTTGAAGAAAAAACAGTTTGACTCACTTGCCGATCTTAAGAGAGGTGTATATCTCTGGATTGTTCCGTTAATTGTAATCGCTCTTATCTTAAATACCGTCATGCAAAATGGATATAACGAATATAAAATAAATTTTATCATTAACAACGCCCTCACCATTTGGCTGTTTTTGAGCTGGGTATTATTAATCAAAAGGCGTTGGGTTAAGTTTATAGAGTATTCATGTTTAGCTTTAATAACGGTCTACCATATTGTTACTTTTTTTGACACGGTTGCTCATTATTTGCTCCCAAGCGGAGGCTCACTAGGAGACTTTATTGTTTGGATGCCCATTTATATCGTATTTATCTTCTTAACATTAGGAGTGAAGAAAGGGCTTACCTTCTCTATTTTTATCTTTCTGCTTACTCTGGTAGATGGTCTTACTTATTTTAACAGGCTCTCAACTGAATCAATGGATTCTTTATTTCAATACTATTTCGCAAATTTTGTTTATATCGTCGTTCTTTATTATGCCCAGCACATTTTTAAAGTATATGCTGAAGCCCAACTGTTTAAAAGGCATGCCTATTTAGATTCATTAACTGGAATTGCTAACCGTCATCAAATCGACGGATGGTTTGAACAAAAATTAAAAGATTCTAAAGAAATGAATATCACATTTTCCGTGATCTTTTTCGATATTGATCATTTTAAAATGATTAATGATCAGTATGGCCATAAAGCTGGGGATGCTATATTAATTGAGCTAGCTGATTTAATCCAAAGTAACCTTGCAGCTAGAGAATGGTTTGGCCGATGGGGCGGAGAAGAATTTATTATCCTTCCTACTGTGACAGGGCAGGGAGCTATTAACCTAGCGGAACTTTTACGAGAAACGGTTGCCACGCATGATTTCCAAGTTGTTGGAAGATTAACAGCTAGCTTTGGCGTTACAGAATTTTTGCCGGATGACACGATTGATTCATTATTAAGCCGCGTTGACGAGGGATTGTACCAATCCAAGCATCGCGGCCGAAATAAAGTAAGCAGTGTAAGTTAAATAATTATGTCCCCGGGCAGTTTGTTTTGGGGACTTTTTTGGTATTAATTAAACTCTAATTCGCATAAAATTGGTAAATACCGCTATAATAAAATTGGATCTACACTAGACCCATAGCGAGGAGAGGGCTTAATGATGATTTCAATAGACCCATCTAAAAATACCGAAAGAGAAAATTATAAATTTCTAATTGGAAGTATTATACCTAGACCAATCGCATTCGTAACATCCTTGTCGAAAGAGGGTGTTTTGAATGGCGCACCCTTTAGTTATTTTAATATTGTATCGGCCAATCCTCCTTTGATATCGTTAGCTATTCAACGCTCAGGAGGAAGACAAAAGGATACAGCTAGAAATATAATAGACTTAAAAGAATTTGTTGTGCATATTGTCGATGAACATAATGTTGAATTAATCAATAAAACAGCGGCCAGCCTCCCGCCAGATCAAAGTGAAATTGAACTAGCGCAATTAACTCCTGTAAAAAGCGTAAAGGTCTCTACACCAGGTGTTATGGAAGCTAAAATCAGAATGGAGTGTAGATTAGAGCATTCCTTGGAAATAGGCGGGGAGGATTCTCCAGGATGTGATCTTATCATCGGTAGAATTGTTCAATACCATATTGAAAGTGACCTTTATGAAAGTGGACGAATCGGCCCGAAAGGCTTAGCTGCGGTAAGCCGCCTGGCGGGTAATAATTATGCGAAAATCGGCGAGATTTTTGAAATCGAAAGACCTCAGTAGTCTAACTGCCAATACCATAAGAAACAGGAACGCTCAGAGGATTTAACTCTGAGCGTTTTTAGTAAGTACCAATTCTTTAAAAACTGAAGCTATGATTGTGAAACTAATGGCAGAAGTATTTCGACTTGTGTCCCTTGGTTTGGGTTACTTTTTATCTTAATTTCTCCTCCGTAGGAATCTATGATCCGCTTGCACACCGTTAATCCAAGACCTGACCCGGCTTTTTTTGAAGTAAAGAATGGATTAAACGCTTGTGAAATTTGATCCTCCCTCATACCAACCCCGTTATCGGTAACAGTTATCCGACAGTTATCTGATTGTTTATCTATACGGATGGATAAATTCCCGCCATAGGGTATCCCAAAATACCTTGTTAGTTATATCAAATATCTTATTATCTGATAATAGAAAAGTTTAATATTCCTACTAACTGAATAGGGATTTTGGCTATTTCATCCAAATTAAATTTTCATACCCTAATAGAAAGAGGTTAGGGAGGTGTTACAATGCAAAGTAAGAGGAGAAGGAGTCCCTTTTCATTCTGTATTTTTCCTGGATATAAGTGGTGCGGACCTGGCTGCAGCGGCCCTGGAGCACCGATAAATGATGTAGATGCCTGCTGTCAAAAACATGATTACTGCTTGAGCCGCGGATTATCATCCTGCCAATGTGATACGCAATTTATGGAGTGTCTTCGTCCAAAGATGAATCCCAATACGGAAAAAGGCAGAAAGGCTGCACTGATGTATGATTTTATGAAAGTAAGAACTGCCTTTACCTGCGGCAGGAAGAATTGGCTGTAAAGTGGATAAAAGCATGGTAAGTTGTGAAAGCTGTTTGATTGAAAATTCAAGTGGTTTCAGAGAATATAATGATAAAGTGTTTGTGAAAGGATGGAGTTCATGCACTTCCTCTATTGGTTCCTTAAATGTGGATGGCTGCTGGTGATTATTTTTATTGGAAATATTTATTTAAGCCGTTTAGGTTTATGGTCTGTCATCATATGTATTGCTGTCTTTGTAGCGGGAAATCATTTGATTAATAAAAGCATGGAAAAGATCATCTTAGCAAAGAAGAAATAGTCAAGAAATCAACTTGGATTTTCACGTCATGAGAATAGAGGTTTATTAATTTTCCCAACGCTTGCAAATATGAGCGTTGGGATTTTTAATAGAATTTCAAGAATCGACAGGAGTTGACCCCCTTTCTCCTCACTTTTTTCCCAATTATGCGGATGCTTTTACCGTGATATGATATTTTTGCAATAAAAAACAAATATAGGATTAGGAGGCTGGGAAACGATGAAGAAAAGAACATCTATCATGCTAGCATTAGGATTAACGGTTGGGGCAGTGCAGCCGATATCGGCTGCAGCCAACACTACTCCGTATAATGTTACCGTTTCAAAGGATGCAAGCCAGTTTGGCAAGGATGCAAAGGTTACTTGGAAAAAGGGACAAACCGTTCCCTCCTTCGTCCACGGTAAACTCTCTACTAAGGCTTATAAAGATCAAGCATCCGTAAAGCAATTTTTAAAAGATAATAAATCACTGTATCAATTAGATGCAGATAAAGATTTAACTTTGCTGGATGTTCAGACCGACGAGCTTGGAAGCAAACACTATAATTTTGTTCAATCTGTGCAAGGTATTCCGGTAGATGGGGCAAAATTCAAGGTGCATACCGATAAAAATGGTATCATTACTGCTATTAATGGCGACGTTTTTCCAGCCGCATCCAATTATTTTAAGGGAAACCTGAAAGCACAACTGACTAAGGATGCTGCGCTAGATAGAGCCTGGAAATCTATTAATTTAACTAAAGAAGAAACATTAACAAATGCGGAGGCAGGTCCAACTGGTGCGAAGTTTAAAGATACCGTTGAAAAAGCCGAATTAGTCGTTTATAAAAAAGCAAATGATTTCTATCTGGCCTACAAAACTAACCTGCAATTCATCCAACCTTATGGGGCCAACTGGGTAGTATATGTGGATGCGGTGAATGGGAATGTATTAGATTCATATAATGCTGTAGCGGATGGTGCCACAACAGGCTCTGGATACGGAGTATTAGGAGACTATAAAACTCTAAATACCTATTATTCAAACGGTACTTACTATTTATATGATGTAACAAAACCGATGTCAGGCGTAATTGAAACTAGAACGGCACAAAGCCGGAGCTTGTTGCCGGGTAACTATTCTGTAGACCCAGACAATAAATTCAATGCTGTTTCTCAGGGTGCGGATGTAGATGCCAACTACTATGCCGGCAAAGTATACGATTATTACAAAAATACGTTTAATCGTAATAGCTTCGATAACAATGGTGCAACGATTCGTTCGTCGGTGCACTATAGCAGAAATTACAATAATGCCTTCTGGAATGGTTCGCAAATGGTATATGGGGATGGCGATGGAGTAACATTTAGACCTTTATCAGGCGCTCTCGATGTCGTTGCCCATGAATTAACACACGCTGTTACGGAAAGAACCGCGGGGTTAGATTATGTGGACCAATCTGGGGCATTGAATGAGTCGATTTCCGATACGTTTGGGGTTTTCCTAGATAAGGGAGATTACTTAGTTGGTGAGGATGTGTACACGCCAAATAAATCAGGAGATGCGCTCCGCAGCTTATCAAACCCAACACTTTACGGACAACCTGATCATATGAACAACTATGTTTATACTACTTCCGATAATGGAGGGGTTCATACGAATAGTGGAATCCCTAACAAGGCGGCCTATTTAACGATTTCCAGCTTAGGAACAGCTGTTGCTGAGAAAATCTACTATCGTGCGCTTACCGTGTATCTAAACCCACAAAGTAACTTCAGCGATGCACGCGCCTCACTGCTTGCAGCCGCTGCAGATTTATACGGCACAGGCAGCACCCAGTACAATGCAGTTGCCTCGGCTTGGAACCAAGTAGGAGTATATTAAGATAAGAGTGTAATATAAAAGATAAATAAACATTATACAAGAAAAAGGCTGCACATTTCCGTAGCCTTTTTCTTCGGTATAAGAGCAAAAAAAATAGATTGGAGTCGGTACCAATCTAAAAAATGGGAAGTTTTAAGAAATGAGCTCATTGAACTATTTCCTAAATAAGTTACTTTTATAATAGTGAAAACTTGTGTAGAAAATAGGTGGAAGTTGTGTGGAAGTTGTGAAGATTAGGATTGGAGTAGCAAAAAAAATTGACTAGCGGGATCACCAATCAAATTATGGGAAGTTTTAAGAAATAAGTTCGTCGAACCATTTCCTAATTAAGTTATCTTTATTATATGAAAAATATATGTAGAACTTGTGCAGAACTTATGTGGAAGATGTGAAGATTTACTAATATATGCACGGAAGCGTAATGGGCAAGTATCCATTCCGATTTTGAAGTGTAGACATACACTGTTTACAGCTAGTTGTAAAGGAGGGATCTTAGAATGGAAGAAAGACAACAATCTGGCGCATATCATCATGGGCATAGCGGTTATTATCCAGGTGGTGGTTATCACCACGGCCATGGAGGGTATTATCCTACTCCGGTAGGATATCCAGGATATGGATACCATCACGGCCACGGAGGCTATTATCCAGGGCATGGTTATCATCATGGCCACGGGGGCTATTATCCGGGGTATGGTTATCATCATGGTCATGGAGGTTATTATCCAGGTCATGGTTACCACCACGGCCACGGCACTTACCAACCAGGTCAAAGGTAACAAACAGACTTCGAGTATAAACGGAGTTAACAAAGTAAAAAAGGTGTTTGACACCCTTCGGGTGTCAGGCACCTTTTTTACTTTTAAGTAGTTGTGTTTATTAAAATATGCCATATAATAGAATTATCTACGTTCACAAAATTGTCGAAATTGCAATAATACTAATGTTTAAATAGGATAAAAAAACTTAGGAAGAAGATTTGGAGGGGAAGGCTAATGTTAAAAGCTGCTGTCGCGGGAGTACTTGGTTTTGTACTTATTTTTATCGAATCGATGATCGTAATGAAACTAAAAGGCTATGAAACAATCGAATACGGAGGAATTGCACCTTTTATTAATGTCTGGGCGATGAATTTCTTTTTTGTCTATGCTATTCTTACTCAGGTTACACGTTGGTATGAAAGCAAACAGGAATTAAATGAAGATAGCAGCTTTTAACAATCCAAATCATTTCTTTTGAAATAAGATAAGCGTCTCCATCTCAATTAGAGTAGGAAACGCTTTTTTATTTCAAAAAAAAGGAAAATATAGCTTGATTTAACTAATGATGTTAGTTAAGATAAAACTAACATCATTAGTTAAAGGGGATAGGGAAATGAGACTAATAAAAAAAGGTTATGTTTATCAAGTGACATTTATGGCACATGTTTTTCCGGTAAACTGCTATTTGGTGGAAGAAGACGATGGATTAACGTTAATAGATGCTGGCCTCGGATTTTGCGCAAATGGAATTTTGAGGGCAGCAGAACAAATTGGAAAACCTATTACCAAAATCGTATTAACACATGCCCATGAAGATCATGTTGGTGCACTTGATCCCATTAAAATGGCACTGCCAGAAGTACCTGTTTATATCTCATCCCGTGACTACAGACTAATGAATAATGACCGTTCACTTGATCCTCATGAAGATCAAACTCCGATAAAAGGGGGAGTACCGAAAGATCTAAAAACTCGGGCCAACATTTTACTCAAAGAAGGAGAGTTAGTTGGTTCATTAACTGCCATTGAAACACCAGGGCATACACCAGGATCGATGTCATTCCTCGATTTGCGGACTAAAGCCTTAATTGCTGGTGATGCCTTTCAAACAAGAGGCGGTATCGCCGTTGCCGGGGATATAAAACCATTTTTTCCATTTCCGGCTTTCGGTACTTGGAGTAAGAAAACAGCGTTAGCAAGTGCAAAAAAATTGCTTAGCTATCAACCCAAGCTGCTGGCAGTGGGCCACGGGGAAATGGTAGAGAATCCTGTGGCTGTGATGGAAAAAGCAGTGGAAGTGTTTAATCGGAAAATCGGATAAAGGAGAAGGGAAATGTCACCGAGACCTAAAGTTGGACTTGAATTGTCCGCCATACTAGATGCAGCGGGGGAAATTGCCGATCAACAAGGAATATCTGAGGTTACACTAGCAACCCTTGCGAAAAAATTAGGGATTCGCCCCCCTTCATTGTATAACCATTTTGAGGGACTGCCAGGATTAAGAAAAAAACTTGCGATTCATGGAATCACCCAATTATATGAGGAGATGGCACATGCCGCCATAGGGGTAGCCGGAACGGAGGCGGTTCTTTCCATGAGTAAGGCGTATGTAAATTTTGCCCGAAAACATCCAGGGATTTATGAAGCGACTTTACTAGCACCAAACCCGGAAGATGAGGAGGTACAACAGGCAGGGGCCAAGATTGTTGACCTTTCTGTCCGTGTCCTGCAAACCTATCATTTGGAGGGAGAGCAGGCCTTACACACTGTTAGAGGATTACGCAGCATATTGCATGGTTTCTCTGCGTTAGAGCAAAAGGGCGGCTTTAAAATGAAGTTAAATTTGGATGAAAGTCTGACAATCATTATCCAGGCATTTCTGAACGGGATGGAGAGCAGCCGTTAGGTTTTCATGGGAAAAGCAGCGATTCATTGCTGCTTTTTTGATTGATTAGGGCTTTTTAAGGTATAATAAACATGTAATTGGGTTAATTACATGAAAAAAGATAGGGTAGTAACTGTAAGGAAGGTGTCTAAAGATGTCTATAAGCAGCCGATTTGCTGTTGGTATTCATATATTAACTCTAATTGAGATAAATAAAAGTGGTGTTAGTACATCCGAGTTTTTAGCAGGAAGCGTAAACACGAATCCAGCTGTTATTAGAAAAATTATGGGGATGCTAAAAAGTGCAGGATTGGTCAATGTCCGCCCTGGGGTTGCAGGAGCGGAATTAGCAAAGAATCTATCCGAAATTACTCTATTCGATGTTTATAAGGCTGTGGATGTGGTCAAGGAAGATGAATTATTTAGTATCCATGAACATCCAAATCCAGCTTGCCCCGTGGGAAGAAATATTCAAAATGCAATTGGCCCGCTATTTTCGATTGCACAAACCGCATTAGAGAAGGCTCTAGGAAACGTAACGATTGAAGATGTGGTTAAGGATATTATTGAAAAAGAGCAAGTCTCTAAACAGGAAAAATAAGTACGAGATGAAAGGCATTCACTAGGGGGATGCCTTTTTAAATGTATCTTATCCCAAAGAATGGTCATTTTTTAATGACCGGAGCTTTGATATAATGGGGATAACTTTATTTTAAGGAATGATCAGTATGCAAAGATCGGAACAATATGGGTTAGTCCTGGACGTTGAAACCACCGGTTTAGGACCTGCAAAAGACGAAGTTATTGAACTTGCCCTTAAATTATTCACCTACCGGAGGGAAACGGGAGAAATTATCGAGATTATAGAGGAGGATTCTTTCTTACGTGAGCCCCTTTCAAGGACAGCCCGCAACAATTATGACACTGCCTTTCGTGTCCATGGGATTCCTTATGAATTAGTAAAAGGAAAAAGCTTTTATGATGTGAAAATTAAAACCTATTTCCATCGTGCTGATGCGGTTTTTGCGCATAACGCTTCTTTTGACAGAAGTTTCCTTTACCACATGTATCCTGAAGTCAATGAATTAAAATGGTATTGTACGATGAGAAATATCCCTTGGAAAAACTATGGATTTCCAAACGGAAAACTCCTGACATTATTACAGGCTCATGATATTACAGATTACCAAACACATAGAGCGCTCGATGACATTACATACCTGATGGACCTGCTAAAGAAAACGAGCCCGAAAGGTAACCTCTATCTCCATGAAGTCCTCGAAAAAGGGCCGATGAGAAAATACCAGCCAGCTGCTGCCCGTACCAAACTAGGCTAAAAATAGGTGCCTGCCACCATTAATGGTATTAACACTATACCAATGTTGAAGGCTCATTAATTAATAACATGAAACGTGTATGTTAAAATATTCAATATGTTAAAATACATCGGGGTATGGTGATTATGAAACTCTTAACATTAAACTGCCATTCTTGGCATGAGGAACATCAGCTTGATAAGATAGCACATCTAGTAGATACCATAATTGAAAATTCTTATGATGTTATTTCCTTGCAGGAGGTAAGCCAGGCAATAGCTGAAGAGTATGTGGATGGGAAAGTAAAGAAAAACAATTACGCCTACGTTTTGTTACAAGAACTTAAAAAGCGTGGCAATGACGAATATTCGATGGTGTGGGATTTGACTCACTATATCAAGAATGGAACCTATGAAGAAGGGGTAGCTATTCTAACCAAACATCCAATCATTCAGCACCGCTCCTTCTTTGTATCGCAAAGTGAGGATTATGCAGTAAACTGGAAAACAAGAAGAATAATAGGAGCAACGATAAAGTACAAGGACAAACCTTATACTTTTTATTCTTGCCATATGGGTTGGTGGCATGATGAAGTTGAACCTTTTAAGGCACAGGCTGACAAGATGTTCAAGAAGTTGAATTGGGATGAATCTTTTTTTCTAATGGGTGATTTTAACAACGATGCTTCTCTTAAGGGAGAGGGGTATGAGTATTTGTTAAGTCATGGTCTTTATGACACATACAATCTAGCAGAAGAAAAAGATGAAGGAATTACCGTTAAAGGAAAAATCGCCGGCTGGAGCAATAATAAGCAAGACCTGCGAATTGATTTAATCTTAACCAATCAACCTTTACAAGTGGATTTTTCAAGAGTAATCTTTAACAATCACAATAAAATGGTGGTATCTGACCATTATGGTGTGGAGGCAAAGGTTAACTTATAAACGAAATTATTATACACTCGATTATGAGTGAACAATGGATAAAACCAAAAAAACGGCTTCGCTGCATAAAATGCATGCGAAGCCGTTTTTTTGGTTGCCTTCCCACTATGTATTTTAACCTCATGCTGATATCAGTATAGGGAATTGATCAAAATGATTATCTGCCCTCAGTGAAAACTTGAAATGTAATACCAAACTTATCCGTAACACTGCCGTATGCCGGGCTAAAGAAAGTCTCTTGCAGCGGCATACCCACTTGACCGCCATCCTTTAATGCATCAAAGAATCTATGCGCCTGATCAGCATCATTTGTGGAAATACAGATCGTTACCTGATTCCCGCTTTGATGTGGCTGTCCAGGGAAGGTATCGGACAGCATTAGATCTGTTTCACCAATTTTAATGGTTGCATGACTAACACGATCCTTTGCTTCTGCTGGCAGTGGGAATTCAGGATTCTCCGGCATTTCACCGAACGATTGGCTGAATAGAACCTGAGCATCTAAGGCCTTTTGGTAAAATTCAATTGCTTCTTTTGCATTACCATTCATCACTAAATAGGGAATCAAACGTAATGTCATCATAAATCAGCTCCTTGGTTAATTGGTAAACTTCACTTTCCATCTGAAACAGAAAACAACATTGGTATGAACAAGGATAAGTGAAACAACACAATTCCTATTCTTACCAATATTTTAATTATAAAACAAGGAACGTGCGTTCGCAACAAAAAAGAAAACCCATTAAAGGTTTTCTTTCAATCAAATGGTGCCTGACACCAATAACACTATAGATATCGTTCATTTATTATTTTAAGGTGGTGGAGTGCGTGGCCTGCGATGATGTAGGCGAGGGCACGTGTAGTGGTATCGGAATTGTTGGCAACTCCAATCCTCTCCCAAGCTTCTTCAGGCATATTGTTAATGAGCGTGATGGTAGCTTTACGGACAGCGGTAAAGTCTTCGATGATTTGTTTTATTGAAAGCCCATCAAAGTTAGATGCAGCAATATAGTCGTTTTCGTTGAAACCAGCGAGTGGTGTTCGATCACCGCGGCCAATTCGCAGCAGACGGTAACTCATAATCCGTTCTGTGTCAGTCATATGACCAAGAACTTCTTTAATACTCCACTTCCCTGGAGCATAACGGGACTGTCCAGATTCCTCGGATAAACCTTCAGCTAATGAGGCAGTTTTCTCCAAATTCTCTTTTAAAATCTCCGATAGGTCCCCATCTGGAACCAAATTTACGTACGGCAGATAATACTCAGGAAACTCACTTACTTCTGGACGTTGAACCATCGCAATTTTCCCCCTCTAGTTTAAGATTAAAGAATTTATTTTTAATTGCTTCTATCCACCTACTCGTTTTAGCCGGCTTGCATTATTATTATAATTTTTCAAAAATTGAATTGCCATCTATCTGCTTATTTTCGAGAGATTTGCGTATGACAACTCCACACCTAAATCCCACTCAAAAATAAAAGAGCTGCCGTTAAAAGCAGCAACTCTCCGTTTACAATTAAACCATTTTCTCAAAATGGACACGTTTATTTAAAATATACATTACCGGCATTCCTACGGCCATAACAACCAATTCACCAATAGCGGTGGTAAGCCATGTGAATAGGAAGGGCAGATCAAAAGCTAAATGCAGTTCAAGCGCAATCAAGAACATCGTAAACGTGAAAACAAGAGTATTTACCATCATTCTAGCCCAAATTCCTTTAATAAACCGTGAGCAAAGAATGGTAATGACTAAAGCAATCACCGATTGTCCTACTCCAAAAATTAAATCGTAAGCCTTCATTGGCGAGAAAAATAAATTCGTCATAAATACACCTAAAACAATCCCGTAAATGTACTTTTTATTAAAAACGACTAAATGATTAAACATCTCCGATACACGGAACTGAACCTGGGTAAACCCAAACGGCTGAATCAACGCCGAAACTGCAATGTACAAAGCAGCAATAATCCCATTAACGACGATTCCGTGCGCGTTTCTGTGCACTTTGCCTGATGGGGCATTCGTACTTACCGGCTGCGCAAATTTTTCCATATTCATTTCTCCTTAGTTTTTTTACGTGGGAGGTTTTCGAACCACGTTAATTTAGAATACTTGCAAACTAATATATTATTATAAAAAAAAATACGAGTCAATGACATTATTTTAAAATATCATCTCTAAAGAATTATTTTCCAGAGTAGTAAATAATACCATTAAATCTGGTGCATATTAAAAATAAAAAAGGAATGGCTATAAATGAAATATAATAAAATGTTTTTAATCGTCATGATGCTGGTACCCTGGTTGTCTGTGCCGATGTTAGGAAAAAGAAACTTTAAACGTTTTTTGCCAGCTGCCTTTTTTATTACTTGCTGGATTTCTGTTGAAAGCATATTGGCTAAAAGGCGGGTTTGGTGGAGATTTTACGATAGACTGATTCCTAATGTTATGGGAGAATTGCCTTTCCTTTTAGGTCCTTTTATGATTGGCTCTATTTGGATTTTAAAATTTACATTTGGAAACTTTTTTCGCTATGTAATCGTGAACTTAGTCACGGACTTTTTGTTTGTCTATCCCGGCATGTTTGTATTAAAGAGAATGGGTATTATCTCTCTCGTTCGAATGAAGCATTATCAATTGGGAATCTTATTTATGGCCAAATCCGTGCTTATGTATGGCTTCCAATTCATGGTTGAAAAATCCCGAAAGAAGCCCAAATTACTCATCAAAAGGCTACTCCCTTAAAACGAGCAAGGGCCGATTTCCCTATCTCCCGTTCGATTAATTATTGATTGTCTTTTTATTTGATGTTAAGATTTTATTAAATTAATTTTTATATTATAGGATTGTTACTGTTAAATCAGGCAAAACCTAAGACTAACGCCATTATCGTTAGTTTTAGGTTTTTATTTTTTTAGAGGTGATTGACATGAAAATCGCAAAAGTAATTAATAACAATGTCATCAGTGTGATCGATTCCCATAACAAAGAACTTGTGATTATGGGCAGAGGGATTGCATTTCAAAAAAGACCAGGTGACCTTGTGGATGAATCAAAGATCGAGAAAACATTTAAATTAGATAATAAGGATGTCTCGGAAAAATTTAAAACATTATTGTATGATGTTCCAATGGAATACATGGATGTTTCTGAACGGATTATTTCCTATGCGAAAGAGAAACTGGGGAAAAAATTAAATGACAGTATCTATGTTTCGTTAACGGATCATATCACCTTTGCCATTGAAAGAAGTCAAAAAGGGCTAATTATCTCCAATCCGTTGCTGTGGGAAATCAAACGAATTTATGCTGACGAATATGAGATTGGTTTAAAGGCCTTAACAAAGATACAAGAGATGCTTGGGATTACTCTTCCACAGGATGAAGCCGGTTTTATAGCGATGCATATTGTCAACGCAGAATTAAACGAAGAAATGCCGAACGTCGTTAACATGACAAGATTAATTCAGGATATTCTAAATATCGTTAAATATCATTTCAAGATAGAGCTTGATGAGGAATCATTGAATTATTTCCGTTTTCTAACCCATCTCAAATTTTTTGCGCAGCGATTATATACCGATTCTCCCTACAACAACGAAGATGATTTTCTCTATGAGATGGTCAAAGAGAAGCAAAAAGAAGCCTTTGCCTGTGTGGAGAAAATCCGCGATTTTATCAAAAAAACACATAACCATCAGCTGACAAAAGAAGAGATGGCCTACCTTACGATTCATATTGAACGTGTGGTAAATAGATCCTAAAATTTTTTTAAAAGAAAGCGTTGACAGATAATGAAAGCGGATGCTATTATAGGCGTACAAATTAATATTAATTTTTTAGGATTGTTACTGATAAAGCAGGCAAAACCTAAATTGTATGTTCATCACTTTTATGGTGTATAGCGTGCAATTTAGGTTTTTTTTATTCCCTTAGTCGAAGTACGGTTACAGAAACTGGCCAGAACTTACAACTGGCTTCGGCATTTACAAATTTAATACTTTTAACACAGGATTGTTACTGGTAATGCAGGCAAAACCTGAGGAACTCGAGTGGGACAAAAATGTCTGTGTCCATCTCTTGTTACTCAGGTTATTTTTTTACAAAAAATCAGGAGGTATAACCATGGACTACAAAAAAACAGCCATAAGCATCCTTGAATTAGTCGGTGGAGAAGGCAACGTTCAAAATGTCATTCACTGTATGACAAGATTACGTTTCAATTTACAAGATCAAAGTAAGGTAGACCGTAAAAAGTTAGAAAAGGTTCCTGGAATTATGGGTACCAATATAAGCGGAGACCAATTTCAAATTATTGTCGGAAACGATGTTCCGAAAGTATATAATGCTATTTTAGAAAACAGCTCGCTTAAGGCAGACAGCACTAGTAAGAAATCTCAAAAAAGTAAAAACCCATTAAATGCAATTTTTGATGTTATCTCAGGTGTGTTTACACCGATTTTGCCAGCGATTGCTGGTGCCGGTATGATCAAAGGGATACTTGCTATTGCACTAACGTTTCACTGGCTTACAGCTACGAGTCAAGTTTACACTATTTTAAATGCGATTGGTGATGGAGCGTTTTATTTCTTACCTATCCTGCTGGCAGTGAGCGCAGCTAGAAAATTTGGCAGCAACATTTACGTAGCAGCAGCCATAGGAGCGGCGCTGTTACATCCAACGATAACAGCATTATTAAGTGCAGGTAAGCCGGTTCACTTCCTTGGTCTTCCTGTAACGGCGGTTACTTATTCATCAACTGTTATCCCGATTTTACTAGCCATCTGGATTGCAGCATATGTGGAAAAATGGGTTGATCGAATTATTCCTAGCATGTTTAAGCTGATCTTCGTCCCAACATTAACATTATTGATTGTTGTCCCAGTTACTTTAATTGCCGTTGGTCCATTAGGTTCGATTATCGGAAACTGGCTTTCTGCAGGTGTAGGTGCATTATTTGATCACGCAGGACTATTTGCAGGAGCCCTATTAGGTGGAACATGGTCATTAATCATTATGACAGGTATGCACTATGCGTTTTTGCCAATTGCAATGAACAATATTGCAACTAAAGGTTATGATGTTATTATGCCTTCGATGTTTATGGCAAACATGGGACAAGCTGGAGCAACATTTGCTGTATCATTACGTTCTAAAAACAAATCGTTTAAATCTTTAGCAATGACCACTAGCTTAACGGCTGTTATGGGTGTTACTGAGCCGGCTATGTACGGTGTAAACATGCGCCTTAAGAAACCATTTATTGGCGGTCTTATCGGTGGAGCCGTTGGTGGAGCGTACTACAGCGCTCTTGGGGTAAAATACTTTATCCTTGGCGGTAACGCTGGTTTACCAGGATTAGCTTCTTTTGTCGGTGACACATTTGTTTTGGCAGCTTTAGGATTCCCAATTGCTTTTGCTGCTGGTGCAGTTGCAGCATTCTTTATGGGATTTGAGGATGTAGAAAGTGAAGAAGAGCAAGATACTACAACAGCAACAGCAACAGTAACAAACACAGTAGACACTAAATCTGAATTAGTCGTAGCAGCTGAAAAAGTATTCAGCCCTTTAAAAGGTGAAATAAAACTATTAAGCGAAGTAAATGACCCAACGTTCTCTACTGAAATCATGGGTAAAGGATTAGCGATCCAGCCGCAGGAAGGAAAAGTAGTATCTCCTGTTACTGGTAGAATAACAACTATTTTTAAAACAAAGCATGCAATTGGCATTACAAGTGATAATGGAGCAGAAATCTTGATCCATGTTGGATTGGAAACAGTAAGGCTAGAGGGAAAACACTTCACAGCACATGTGAAAGACGGCGACTTTGTTGAAGTGGGCCAAACTCTTGTTACCTTTGATATGGAAGCTATTAAAGCAGAGGGATATGACTTAATTACTCCAGTCATAATTACAAATCCTGACCGTTATCAAACAATCGAACCAGTTAAAAAAGGCACCATTAACGCACGAGAAGCATTTCTAGCATTGCAGTAATGGGAGGTTCGGGGAAATCCAATTCCCCCTACTTTCTACATATTATTAACTTTAAAAAAATAATGAGGTGACTTTTGATGAATCGTAAATTTCCAGAAGGTTTTCTATGGGGCGGAGCAACCGCTGCTAATCAATTAGAAGGAGCATCTCAAGAAGGCGGTAAAGGTTTAAATCTTGCTGACGTGCTTCCTGGTGGGAAAGTTCGCTTAGAACTTCTAATGAAACCTGGCTTCAATTATGAGATTGACGAAAGTAAGTACCACTATCCAAATCACGAGGCAATTGATTTTTACCATCGCTATAAAGAAGACATTGCTCTTTTTGCGGAAATGGATTTTAAGGTTTTCCGTATGTCGATTGCTTGGTCACGTATTTTTCCTAGAGGGGACGAAGAATCTCCTAATGAAGAAGGCTTAGCTTTTTACGATCGGGTATTTGATGAGTTACACAAACATGGTATTGAACCGGTGGTAACCATTTCACATTATGAAACACCTTTACACCTTATCAAAGAATACGGTGCTTGGAAAAATCGAAAACTCATTGGTTTTTTTGAGCGATATGCAAGAACCGTTTTTGATCGTTATAAAAATAAAGTGAAGTATTGGATGACTTTTAACGAAATTAATGGAGCGACACACTTCCCACTTTTCGGCTTAGGTTTTTCCGCCTCAAGTGAAGAAGCTCGTTTACAAGAAAGTTTCCAAGGATTGCATCATCAATTTGTGGCTAGTGCTTTAGCTGTAAAAATAGGGCACGAAATTATTCCTGGTTCGCAAATTGGATGCATGCTTGTTTATGCTCCAGTGTATGCTTTCGATAGCAACCCTGAAAATGTCATGCATGCTTTAAAAGAGGAACAAATTTTTAACTACTATTGTGGAGATGTCCAAGTTCGTGGTGAATATCCTGCTTTTGCCGAACGTTACTTTAAGGAAAATGGTATTAAATTAGACATTCAAGATGGCGATTTAGAGATCATTAAAGAAGGTACTGTTGACTATATCGGGTTTAGTTATTATATGTCCCGCACTGAAAAGAAAGATAAGACGGACGAAGAAGGTGCATCTGGTAACATAATCGGTGGTGTAAAAAATCCATTCCTTAAAGCCAGTGAATGGGGCTGGGAGATTGACCCAGAAGGTCTACGAATCTCATTAAACAAGCTTTATGACCGCTATCAAGTACCTTTATTTATAGTAGAAAATGGTCTTGGGGCAATAGATAAAGTAGAAGCAGATGGCTCAATCAACGATGATTATCGCATTGAATATTTAAGAGACCATATTAAAGCAATGGCTGAAGCGATTGAAGATGGTGTTAACCTAATAGGATACACTCCTTGGGGATGTATTGATTTAGTCAGTGCGTCTACAGGAGAAATGTCCAAACGTTATGGATTTATTTATGTTGATAAGCACGACGACGGCAGCGGGACATTAGAGCGCAGCAGGAAAAAGTCTTTCTTCTGGTATAAAGATGTTATTGCCACAAACGGCGAACAACTTTAAACCTAAAGCATGCCGGTAAGCCCTAATGGCTTCCGGCTTTCCTTTTTTAAAATAAACTCAAATGGAGGTTTTGAATATGAAACATAACAAACTTAAACCATTCCCAGCGAACTTTTTCTGGGGCGGTTCCACATCAGCCTATCAAATTGAAGGGGCTTGGAATGAAGATGGGAAAGGCCCATCTGTTATCGACATGGCTAAGTATCCCGAAGGTACGGCTGATTTTAAAGTAGCCAGCGACCATTATCATCATTATAAGGAAGATATTGCATTATTAGCCGAAATGGGATTTAAAGCATATCGCTTTTCGATTGCGTGGACAAGAATCTATCCTAATGGCTCTGGGGAAGTAAACCAGAAGGGCATCGACTTTTACAATAATTTAATCAATGAAATTGTCTCACATGGGATTGAACCAATTGTCACTATGTACCACTTCGATTTACCATACGCTCTGCAGCAAAAAGGCGGCTGGTCGAATCGGGAAACGATTGATGCGTTTGAGATCTATGCCCAAACCTTATTTGAAAACTTCGGTGACCGCGTGAACTATTGGTTAACGATTAACGAACAAAACATGATGATCCTGCACGGCGATGCGATTGGGACCGTTGACCCTAATTTAGAAAACCCTAAAAAGGAGCTATATCAGCAGAACCATCACATGCTTGTGGCCCAAGCGAAGGCGATGAACCTGTGTCATCAATTGCTTCCAAATGCAAAGATTGGTCCGGCACCGAACATTGTGTCCATTTATCCAGCTAGCTCGAAGCCAGAAGATATTATGGCTGCTCATAATTATTCCGCCATCCGCAACTGGCTTTACTTAGATATGGCTGTTTTTGGCCGTTACAATACAACTGCCTGGAACTATTTTGAAGAAAAAGGTTACGTTCCAACCATTCTTGATGGTGATATGGAAGTTTTAGTTAGCGCGAACCCTGACTTTATTGCCTTTAACTACTATACTTCTCAAACGGCGGCGGCAAGTGAGGGGGATGGTTCCGATATAGGTCGTACGGGCGACCAGCATATTACTGTCGGAGAGCCTGGTGTCTATAAAGGAGCAAACAACCCGAATCTGAAAAAGAATGAGTTTGGCTGGGAGATTGATCCGGTTGGCTTTAGAAATACATTAAGAGAAATCTATGACCGCTATAACCTTCCGCTTATTATTACCGAAAATGGTTTAGGAGCATTCGATAAGCTAGAAGAGGGCGAGAAAGTAAATGACCCTTACCGTATTGAATTCTTACGAAAGCATATCGAGCAAATGCAGCTAGCAATCACTGATGGTGTTGAGGTATTTGGATTCTGCCCATGGTCGGCGATTGACCTTATCAGTACCCATCAAGGCTGCAGCAAGCGCTATGGCTTTATCTTTGTTAACCGTGATGAGTTTGATTTAAAAGATTTACGCCGCATTCGTAAGCAAAGCTTTTATTGGTATAAAGAGCTTATTGCTACAAACGGTGAAAAATTAAATTAATTGAAGAAGAGTTTGTCCTGAGATAGGACAAGCTCTTTTTTTAAAAGAAGGTATCATGGATTGGAAAATGGTAGAATAATAGATAATTTATTCTTAGGGGTGTGCGTGTAAAACTAACTAATTTTGAGCAGTGGATTGAAGATAAGGTGTAAAAATAATCTCGGAAATATTCATGTTTTGTCCATTGTCCAAACCACATTAACTAGACTTATACTTTTCCAAGTCTCCATCCTTTAAAAATTACCCCCCAGTCGATTATAATAGTGGAAGGGTTTACATAAGAGGAGAGGGGATAACTATGGTTTATCAAGCTGCAGACAATCGTTACGAAACTATGAAATACAATCGAACCGGACGTTCAGGATTATTGCTTCCGGCTGTTTCTTTAGGCCTTTGGCATAACTTTGGAGGCGTCGATACATACGAAAATGGCAGAGCTATGCTAAGGAGGTCCTTTGATTTAGGCATCACCCACTTCGACTTAGCTAATAACTATGGCCCGCCAGCGGGCTCAGCGGAAGAAATGTTTGGCCGAATGCTAAAATCAGACTTCGCTCCATATCGTGATGAAATGGTGATTTCAACAAAAGCTGGCTACTATATGTGGCCGGGTCCATATGGTGATTGGGGCTCAAGGAAGTACTTAATCTCAAGTTTAGACCAAAGCCTAAAACGAATGGGACTTGAGTATGTTGATATTTTTTATTCACACCGTCCCGATCCGAATACACCTTTAGAGGAGACCATGATGGCATTAGATTCCATTGTGCGTCAAGGAAAAGCACTATATGTCGGAATTTCTAATTACAGTGCCGAACAAACTGCTGAAGCAATTAAAATCTTGAACCAGCTAGGTACACCGCTGCTTATCCATCAACCAAACTATTCGATGTTTAACAGATGGATTGAGGATGGCCTTCAGGATGTATTACAAGAAAATGGAGTGGGCTCGATTGCCTTTAGTCCATTAGCGCAAGGCCTGTTAACGAACAAATACTTAACAGGAATTCCAGCAGACTCCCGAGCTGCAAGTCCAACAGGATTCTTGCAAAAAGAACATGTCACCCCGGAAGTACTTGAACAAGTACGCAAATTAAACGAAATAGCTGTTGAACGTGGTCAAAGCTTATCGCAGTTGGCCCTTTCATGGGTATTACGCGGCGGCAAAGTGACAACCGTCCTAATCGGTGCGAGCCGAGTCAGTCAAATTGAAGAAAATGTTGCGGCATTGAACAACCTCGACTTTACGGACGAAGAACTGGCAAGAATTGAAGATATCCTAAATAGCTAAAAAAAAATCTGTCAGCGGCTGCTGACAGATTTTTTTAGGAAAGAGCATTTAATCCGATGACACCAATAATAATCAATACTACACTAAAGACTCGTCCAGCGCTTTTCGATTCTCCCAACAGAAACATATTAATGAAAACAGCCCCAGCGGTTCCAATTCCAACCCAAACGGCATAGGCGATACTTAGTTGGAGAAACTGAAATGATCCATATAAAAATGCAAGCGATGCCCCGAATCCGCCAATATAAACGATTCCATTACGAACATTCTTTTGCTGACTATACAATTTTAAACCAACAGCACCGGTAACCTCACTGGCAGCAGCTAACAAAACGAATAACCAGCCCATGGTTATGCAGCACCTTTCATGGCGACTTTTTCTTCCTTATTATCGGAAAGATTTAAACCAATTACACCAATAATGATAACGGCGATAAAAAGGGTTTCACCCAGGCCGATACTGCCGCCAAAAAGGAATACATCCATTAATACCGTTCCAATCGTACCAATCCCGGCAAAAATGGCATAAACCGTACCTGTGGGGATGGTTTCACAAGCTTTCGGAAGGATATGATAATCCCATAAAATCACAGCTATAACCACTGCCCACTGCCACCACGTATGGGCAGTATTAAACCCGTAAACCCAGATCCATTCAAACACACAAGTTAAAACAACATAAAACCATGCTTTATTCATCGTTTGCACCTCTTAGGAGAAAACCATTATTATTTTAGAATACCACAACAAAGTGCAATTAAGACTTGGTAAGTGATTTAAATCACTAAACTCGGTCCCTTTTTTCTTTATTATTGTTTAAATAGGGGAAAATTAAAAGTGGATGGTGAGAGAGATGGATTACGATTTTAAATCATTATATAGTGAAATTGGCGGACAGGAAACCATTGATAAGCTGGTGGATGCTTTTTATCCGCGTGTTTATGCTGATCCAGTTCTGGCCCCGCTTTTTCAAGGAGATATGGAAGAAATCAAAAGAAAACAGCGAATGTTCTTACCACAATTTTTAGGAGGTCCAGCTCTTTATAGTCAAGAATTCGGTCCCCCGGCGATGAGAGCGCGTCACCTTCCTTTTGAGGTAACACCAACCAGGGCTCGGCATTGGCTCCAATGTATGAAAGAAGCCTTTCAGGAAATTGGTCTTGATCAGAATCCTGCAGGAACAGCCTTTTATGAGAGATTAACGCAAGTAGCCGGAATCATGGTAAACACACCGGACAGTGAATAAAATAAAGGCTCTTCTCACAGCGAGAAGAGCCTTTATAGATTTATAATCTTATTTTTTTAATTTAGCCCATGTTGCGTCAAGAGCCTTCATTGCTTCCGCTTTAGATTTTTGACCGCCAACATATGCCTGTAGTGTTGCACCAAATTCTTGTCCAGCACCATCAGGATACTTCATGAACTGCCAAGAATAAGTTTTTCCATCTTGAGAGTACTTTTGAAGGTCCGCACCTAAAGGTCCAATATCTTCTGCTTTTGCTTCAATTGTTTTAAAGGCAGGAACATATTTGAAATCTTTAACTAATGCTTTCTTACCTTCTTCAGAAGATACCATCCAATTTAAGAAATCTTTTGCAGCCTTTTTGTCTGCATTAGGTGCTTTGTTATAAACAACCCAGTTTGTTGGAACGTCAACCATTAGTTTATCTGCTTGCGCAGCATCATCTGTAAGTGCTAAAGGAACAAAGCCAACTTCCATACCAGGATTTAATTTATCGAGCATTGGCTGAATCCAGTTACCTTGTTGAATCATGGCAGTTTCGCCATTAGCAAATTGAGTTACTTCTGTATTGTAGTCAGTAGTTAATGGATTCTTGTTACCGTATTTAACTGTTAAATCAACAAGCTTAAAGTAGTCTTCAAAGTATTTATTGCCTTCGATTTTTGATTTTCCTTCATTTAAACCAGGAATAAAGTTTTCGTCATCTGCTTGTTGGTAAGCAAATGGTACGTTAAGACCATGGTTTGCTAATACCCACCATTCCGCATAGCCAACTGAGAAAGGTGTAATACCGGCAGCTTTAAGCTTTTTCGCTGCAGATTCTAACTCTGAAAAGGTTTTTGGAAGTTCTGTAATACCAGCTTTTTTAAATAATTTCTTATTATAAGCAAAACCGTATCCTTCCATGTTTACCGGCTGGCCATAAATTTTTCCGTCCATTGTCATTGGTTTTAAGGCATCTTCATAAGCATCTTTTACCCAAGGCTGATCAGATAAATCTTCTAACTTATCCTTCCAAGTGATCGCTTCTTGATATCCGCCATTTCCGAAGATATCAGGTGCTTTGTTTGAAGCGAACTTTGCTTTAAGGGCTGCAGCACCATCAGCGCCGCCTCCGACTGATTCGATATTAAAAGTAACGTTTGGATGTTCTTTTGTATATTTATCTGTTAACGCTTTCAACTGATCTGCGATTTCAACCTTACCGTTAAAGATATCAACAACGACTTTACCATCTTTGCTGCCGCTGTCTTTTTTCGTACCAGATGCACTGTCACTGTTGCCGCAAGCTCCTAAAAGAAGTGAAGCTGATAAAATCCCCGCTGCGATTGAATATTTTTTAAATGCCATTTGTTTTCCCTCCTGAAATTATATATCTAATTTATATATCCCTGCCGTCAATATCCTACTGACAGCAGAGTTGACCCCTAGTGGAAGTTGTCTAGCTGAAGCGCCTAGGAAAAAATGAACTACTTTTTTCCCTTATCAAGGCGCCTCCGCTTTTCGATTTACTTAATGGAACCGCTCGTGATCCCTTTGATAATGTGTTTCTGCATTGAAAAGAAGAAAATTAACAAAGGTATGATACCAAGAACAAGTCCTGCTAAAGCTAAATCCCATTGCTTGGTGTACTGCCCAAAGAAGGAGAATGTCGCTAATGGAATGGTCTTTAATTCTGGATCCTGAAGGACCAGTGATGGTAATAAGTAGTCATTCCATATCCACAAGCTGTTTAGGATGACAATAGTTACAGTGATGGGTTTTAATAAAGGAAAAACAATTCTCCAAAACACTCCAAACCGTGTACATCCATCGATAATTGCTGCCTCTTCAAGTTCTACTGGGATACCTTTGATGAACCCGTGATATAAGAAGATCGTCATTCCAGATCCAAAACCTAAGTACATGATTACAAGACCCCAGATACTGTTAAGTAATCCGAAGTTACCGGCCGTTTTAATGAGCGGAATCATAATGGATTGAAACGGAATAATCATGGCTGCAACGAAGGTCATGAAAATCACATTACTGATTTTCTTTTTCGTTCTAACAAGCATATACGCTGCCATCGAACAAAAAACAACCAGAACAACGTTACTAATCGCTGTGATAATTATAGAATTTGTAAATACCTTTAGATAGTTCAATTTTTCAAAGGCATTCACATAGTTGTCGAGCATAAACGTTTTTGGTAAAGCAGATGTGTTCGTTAGAATCTCTGCAAAGGGTTTTAAAGAGTTTGATATCAGATAATAAAATGGGACTAAAAAGACAAGACCAAGTAAGATGGCAAAGATTTCACCAATAAATGTTTTTCCTGTATACCTGTTTCCCATTATGATTCAACCTCCCTCTTCTTAGAAATTGTTACTTGAAGGATGGTAATTGCGGCAACCACAATGAAGAAAATTAATGCCTTTGCTTCACCGATACCATAACGGTTGTTAACAAATGCTTCCGTATAAATGTTAAGTGCTAACATTTCTGTCGATTTAAACGGTCCGCCGCCAGTTAGCGACAGGTTTGCATCAAAAATCTTAAATGATGATGCAGTTGTTAAAAATAAACAGACGGTAACGGCCGGAGCAACTAATGGCATTGTAATATGGCGAAGAATCTGCCATCTGTTCGCTCCATCGATTTTAGCTGCTTCAATTAATTCTTGTGGAACATTTTGCAAGGCGGCAATATAGATAATCATAATGTAGCCTGCTCCTTGCCATACACTGACAATTACAATACCCCAGAATGCAGTATTAGCATCCCCTAACCAAGGTAATTCGAAAAAAGGAATATGCGTTAGCTGCCCAAGTGAAGCGAAGCCTTTTACAAAAATGAACTGCCAGATAAAGCCTAGTAAAAGACCGCCCACCATGTTTGGCATGAAGAAAACGGTTCGTAATATATTCCTTGTTTTTAACATTTGTGTCACTAGAATGGCTAATCCAAAACCAATCACATTTGTTAAAACGATCGCTACAACGGTATATTTAGTTGTAAGGATAAAGGAATCTTGAAATTGCTTGTCCTCAGTAAATAGGTATTTAAAGTTATCAAGACCGACCCATTTAATATCACCTGTAATTCCGTTCCAATCGGTGAAGGCGTAATAAATACCCGTAAAGAAAGGAATTAGGACAATGATAGTAAACGCTAAGAATACTGGACCGACAAATAGGGTGAATAACCCTGCATCTTTTAGCTTCTTCTTTTTGTTTAAAGAAGCTGACTCTGAAATTTTTATGCTGGCTTTGCCAGGTAATGCTGAACTTTCTAACTCACTTTGATTATTCACTGACTGCACCTCCCATAACTCCATTTTAGGGATTTTGAAAAATTATGAAACGGCTTACATTGACCAGTAGGGTGGAAAATATTGAACAGTCCAAATTGCCATATTAAAATAGACACCATGTATTACGATGTTTTCTTATGATAAAATGGTGGGAAATTTAGTATCACTTAGAAAAGGGGGGAGGCTGGTTCAAGTCTTAGGGACTAGCCCAAGAGCTAATGCAATGGGGGATTCGAACTAAACTAATTATCACTTTAATGGCTGTCATCATACTCCCTTTTGGAATTGCGATTACGATTACGTATTATCAAACGACAAAGTCAATAAATGACCGTTTTGTCTCTACGAATCATGATTTAATTGTTAAAGGGGAAGCAGAGCTAAGTACTTATTTAGAAGATGTCGCACAAATGTCGACTGTTTTGTATCGATATACACCATTTATGTCGGTAATGAGGGTTGGAATATCAGATAACCTAAGCAGTAATGAAGAAGAAGTGCGGAGGATGCTCGCCTATACCTTTAATTCCCGGCCGGAAGTTGAACAAATGCTGCTTTATATAAATAAAGGAAAAGATTCATATACCAACTATCACTCAAGAATTAGCGGCAGAGGGAAATACGAGAGTATCTTGTCCAACCCTTTCTATGCCCGCTTAAGCCGGTCTCATGATTTTTCAGTTATTGAACCGCCTCATGAGATTTATAGTTACAATAACTTGTCTGTGATCCCTAATTCCGAGAAAGGTCAGGTTTTAAGTTTCCATACGATTATAAGAGATGTACCATTAGAGACTATTTTAGGTTTTGTATCTATAGATATTAATCTTTCTAAGATCAGAGATATTTCTGGAAGGTTATATACGGATGGGGTTGAAGACTTATACATAATGAATGAAAATGGGGTTGTCGTGTATTCTTCAAAAAACGACGAAATTGGAAAGGTTAATAAAGACGCTTGGTTTAAACAAATAAAGAAAGAACCAAAGGGAAATAAAAGTCTTGACTGGAAGGACGAAAGGTTTTCGGGCGTAATTGTCTACCAAAAGTTTTCTGATTCTTTTAAAAACTGGTACATTGTTAAAAGAATTCCTTATGATGTACTTTACCAAGGTGCGAGGCAGACTGTATTTACAAATATAATCATTGTAATTATTACACTTATTATCGTTTTATTTGCTACCATGTTCATCTCTCTGAGACTCACTGCTCCAATCAAAGTATTAATTGCAAATATGAAAAAAGTAGAAAAAGGTGTGTTTGAGGCAGATTTTGAGTCATTAGGGAATGATGAAATTGGGATGCTGGGCAGGCATTTTAAATTAATGATTTCAAAAATAAATGAATTAATTGAACGCGAATATAAACTAGAGATTGAAAATAAATCTTCCCAGTTAAGGGTTCTCCAATCACAAATAAATCCGCATTTTCTTTATAATGCGTTTCAGTCGATTGGAACGCTTGCATTAAAATTGAAGGCAGTCCAGGTGTATTCGTTATTAAACTCATTATCGAATATCATGCGTTACAGCATGAATATGAAAGATGATATTGTCCCATTTTTAGCAGAGGTAAACCATGTTAAATCCTATCTTAATTTACAAAAGCAAAGATTTGACGAGCAGTTTGAGTTTGAATTAAATATTGAAAAAAGTGTAGAAGAGGTATTAGTACCGAAAATGATCTTACAGCCGATTGTTGAAAATTGCTTTAAACATGGCTTTGATCAGCAGTTAGAAAAAGCAATAATTGTGATTACAGCAAGAGGGGAACATGACCATCATTTATGCATTTCTATTAAAGATAACGGGGTTGGTGTTAATGATCACGACCTTGAACAACTTCGCCGAGAATTGTCCGACGGCGGGAGTGACTTAAATCAGAAGAGCGCTGGTATTGGATTAAAAAATATTTATGACCGCTTAAGGATTTATTATAGTAATCAGGTAGAAATGGATGTTTACAGCAGCGAAGAAGGCGGATTTACAGTTACGATAATTATTCCAAGAGATATTCATAATGAGGTGGTACATCCATGAAAGTCTTAATCGTCGATGATGAAAAACACGTTCGTGAGGGAATTAATCTGCTCGGAGAATGGGAACAGAATGGGATAACGGAGATTTATGAGGCCAGTAACGGTGAGGAGGCAATCCAGCTTATTCGAACTCTTCGTCCGGAAATCATTTTTTCTGATATGAAAATGCCCAAGATGGATGGTACACAGCTGTTAGAGTGGATTAAAGAAAATCAGCCAACAAGTAAAACGATTGTCGTGACTGGTTACGATGATTACCACTATATGCGTAAAGCCATTCATTTCGGCAGTTCAGACTATTTATTAAAGCCGGTTGATCCGGAAATATTAAACCAAACGCTGGCAAAAGTGGTGAAGGAGTGGAGAAACGAGGAAGAGGAGCGGAATAGCAAAACGACCAGCTATCAATTAATAAATGAAATGAAGCCAGTTTACCGGGATCGAAAATTAACCCAATTATTAAATAGTGATAATCTGAAGGAAGAATTGTATGAGGAATTTGGTTTTTCTAAAGCGCAAAAATATCTCGTCGCACTTGTTCGGATCAATAGAAAGGCAATCGAGGCTTTTCGGGGAGACCGGGACCTAACCTATTTTACACTCTTGAACGTCATGAATGAAATTTTACAGGAAAAAGAATGTGGAATAGCCTTTCGCTACCTTGCGAATAAAGGTGAAATCGTCATTGTTTTTTGGAATCAGTTTACTAAAATAGAAGAACTGCTGGAACGAATCTATAAAGCGATTTTGAATGTCATAAATGTTTCTTGTCATATTGCGGTTGGGATAGAGGTAGATAAAAGGAACAAATTAATGAATTCTTATCAGCATGCAAAGGAAGTTCTATTAAACAGTAATATATTAGCTGATGAAAAAAGCAAGGTCTACCGTCAAGATGTTATTCAACCGCAGGTATTAAAAAATTTATTTGCGTATTCTTCTGAAATTGAATTAGCTATTCAAGCAGGGGAAACTAGGGCTTTTGAGGAATTGATTGGTAAAATTGCTAAAGACTACACGGAGGGCCATTACTTATCATGGGGCCAGCTGCTCCAGCTAGAAAATGAGTATCTGGTCATCAGTAATCGCTGGTATGAACATTTTCATATCACAGGAAAGATTCCGAAACATATTGAATACAGAGTTGATCAATTTTTCAATCATAACGGTACATTCCAGCTGCAGGATTATATTGGTCGAACCATCCGCGAAATTTCTATTTTTCTAAGAAAGATTAAGCGAAAGACTGTTCGGAAAAGCAATAATGTCATCTATGAGATAGAGAAATATTTGGAGGCTAATTTTGATCGGGATGTAAAGCTGCAAGAGATATCAAACCATTTTTATATAAGCAGGGAATATATTTCACGGAAATTTAAGCAGGAGTTTAACGTTAATATTTCTGATTATATTGTTAAAATCCGAATAAATAGAGCTAAAGCTTTATTGAAAAATAGTGAGCTAAAAATCTATGAAATTGCCAACATGGTCGGTTACCAGGACGACAAGTATTTTCGAAAGGTATTTAAAAAGGTGGAAGGCGTAACACCCAATGAGTTTCGGGAATTACATATTATTCAGAAATGAGCAGATTATAAATAGTAAACGGGAGTTAATGTAACTGGTTATTTTAGTTATGTTAACTCTCTTTTTGTTAGTTAATAAAACTTAAATGTAACTAAATTACAGGTAAATTTTATAAAAATAAATAATTTACTAAAAAATAAAGTAAAAAGCATTGAATGAAAGCGCATCCTCTGATATATTGATAATATAAAATTTAGTTAAGTTAACTAAATGGATTGATGGTGAGAAAATGACAACGATAAAAGATATTGCCGATCAGGCAAATGTATCGACGGCAACAGTTTCCCGGATCTTAAATAATGATCCCACACTTTCCGTATCTGATGATACGAGAAAACGGGTAATTGAAATCGTCAATGAGTTAAATTATAAACCATTGCGAAAAAAGAGTGGGAAAACGGATAAACCTAATGAGAATTTTAATATTGGCGTCATCATGTTAAATGATGAAACGATTGATCCGTACTTTCAGTCGATTCGCCTTGGTGTAGAAAGTACCTGTAATCAATATTCTCTAACAATCGCTACGACGATGATGGTAGGAAAAAGCACTATTACAGCAGAAAGCTTGAGCGGACTGGATGGGCTGATTGTTCTGGGAGATGTTGATATCGGGGATTTAAAAGAAATTTACTATGAAAATAACCATATAGTCGCGGTGGATTATTTGCCTCAAGATTCACATGTGGATGTGGTAATTTCAGATTTTGAAGGGGCAACTCAAAAAGTTCTAGATCATTTGCTTGAACTTGGTCATACGGACATCGCTTATCTAGGCGGAAGAGGAATGGTGTTTGGGGTAAGCCGCCAAAAGTCGAAGGAAAAAGAAGATACAAGAAAAATGACCTTTGAAAAAGTCATGAAAGAAAAAGGATTGTACAACCCGGATAAAGTCTTAATTGACGAGTGGGGGCCAACAAGCGGATACACATTAACGAAACAGTTAATTGAAAACGCTCAACTGCCAAGTGCGATTGTAGTCGGCAGTGATCCAATGGCATTAGGTGTGCTTCGTGCCTTACATGAGGCCAACGTCAAAGTGCCTGAGGAAGTTTCGGTGTTCAGTTTTGATGATATCGAGGCAGCGGCCTTTATGAATCCCCCCCTCTCAACCGTAAAAGTATATGGAGATGAAATGGGGAAAACAGCAGTAAAGCTGCTATATGATCGTTTGAAGGGAAGAACAATCCCGCTGAAGGTGACCATTCCAACGGAACTTGTTTTACGTGATAGTGTAAGCGTTAAAAAATAATAAAAGTGCTCGGGGCGGTTAAGGATTGTTGAACCGCTCACGCAATCCTTTTGTTAGTTTTAATATTAAACTATTTTAAAAATTATGGAGGGTTTTCTATGAAAAAATCAATCTCGTTAGTAGCAACTGGTATGATCGCACTTTCTGTTCTAGCAGGCTGTGGAAGTAACGACGAGGCTTCGAGTAGTTCAAATGGCAAGGTGAAAATTGAGTTTTTCCAGTATAAATCAGAGGCAAAAGGTACGTTTGATGAACTGATTAATAAGTTTGAAAAAGAAAATCCAACCATTGATGTCGTTCAGTCTCAGCCGCCTGATGCTATTACAGTATTAAAAACACGTGTTGCAAAACGAGACCTTCCAGATGTCATCGGAATGGGCGGGGATGTATCATATGCAGAAATCTCAAAGGCAGGAGCCTTTAAAGATGTTTCAAAGGATAGTGCTTTAAATGATGTACAGCCTGCGTATGTTGGCATGTTAAAAGATATTTCAAAGCAAGAAAAAGTATATGGAATTCCATATGCAGCAAACGCCGATGCTGTTATTTATAATAAAACTATTTTCAAAGATTTAGGTATTGAAGTACCGACAACATGGGATGAATTTATCGCTGCTGCAGAAAAAGTGAAGGCGGCTGGTAAGATTCCATTCTACTTTACTTTTAAAGATGCTTGGACAGCCCTTCCTGCTTACAATGTGCTTGCAGCCAACACTCAAGGAGAAGACTTTTTTAAAGACCTTGATAAGGGAAAAACTACATTTGCAGAAGGACATAAGGAAGCAACTGAAAAGCTATTAACCTTACTCAAATATGGTCATAAGGATCAGTTGGGTAAAGCATATAACGATGGGAACGTTGCATTTGCAAAAGGTGAATCTGCCATGTATCTTCAAGGCATTTGGGCAATTCCTGAAATTAAAAAAGCAAATCCTAATATTGATTTAGGTGTATTCCCTTACCCAATTAATGATTCAAAGGTTGTTTCAGGGGTCGATTTACTACTAGCTCAATCTGCAACTAGCAAGCATCCAAAAGAAGCCAAGAAGTTCATCGATTTTCTATTAAGTGATGAAAATATGAAAACATATCTAACAGAGCAAAATGCTTTTGCTGCTAAGAGAGGTGTAGTACAGGAAGCACCTGAACTAGAAGGATTAAAAGCAAGCTTTGACAAGGGTAATGTCGTTGACTTTCCAGACCACTATGTACCAACAGCTGTTGCTCTTGACAAACAATTGCAAGTGTTTACACAGAAAAAGAATGTTGGAGAGTACTTGAAAACATTAGATAGTGAATGGGAAAAAGTAGCAGACCGTAAATAATGATTATGGAGAAATTGGGGACCCAATTTCTCCAGTTTTAAAAATAGGGAGTGAAAGCAATGAGTAAAGAGGATATTGCCTTGAAAAATCCAACGATTTCTTCTGCTAAAACAAAAGAAAAGAAGACAAAAATCAAACTTAAAAACGTTCCCTTTTATTTAATGACGATTCCTGCGTTTCTTCTTTTCCTTATTTTCCATACCTTCCCAGCCCTTCAGGGTATTTATTATTCTTTTACAAATTGGGATGGTTTAAGTTTTACGTATGACTTTGTCGGTTTGAAGAATTATTTGAACTTATTTAAAGATGGAAATATCTTGAACTCCTACTTATTTACTTTTAAATTTGCGATTGTCTCCACGATTCTTGTCAATGTATTGAGTCTTTTAATCGCAATGGGGCTCAATGCCAAGATTAAAGGAAAGAATTTTTTCAGGGCGGCTTATTTCCTGCCTAATGTCCTTGGTGTGCTAATCGTTGGTTTTATCTTTAACTTTATTTTTTCTAATGTCATCCCACAATTAGGAGACAAACTGGACCTTGGTTTTTTATCCACCAATATCTTGGGAAGTGAAAAATTTGCCTGGTTAGGTATCGTCATTGTTGCGGTTTGGCAGGCATGTGCCTTTAATGTCATTTTATACTTATCCGGCTTGCAAACCGTTCCAACTGAATTATATGAGGCATCAAGTCTTGATGGAGCGAATAAGTGGCAAGAATTTTGGAAAATTACTTTCCCGATGATCGCCCCATTCTTTACCATCAATATGGTACTTTCGATGAAGAACTTCTTAATGGTTTTTGACCAGGTTGTTGCCTTAACAGGAGGCGGACCGGGAAGAGCGACAGAATCGATTTCCCTTTTAATCTATAAAGGTGGGTTTACTGGGGGAGAGTTTGCATACCAATCAGCAAACTCCGTAGTCTACTTTATTGTGATTGTTGTAATCTCTGTTTTTCAAATTAAGGTTCTCCAAAAAAGGGAGATGGATATGTAATGTTAAAACAAAAGACAAACTGGCCTGTTACGATATTAATTGCTTTAGGGTCTCTATTTATACTTATCCCTTTGTATATTGCGGTTTCGATTGCGTTAAAAACACCGGATGAAATGGCCAAATCGGTCTTTTCTCTTCCAACAGGACTACATTTTGAAAATTTCACCCGGGCCATCGAAGCAACTAACTTTTTTGCAGCCTTCAAAAATAGTGCGGTTATAACTGTGGTTACGGTAGTTTTTACCATCTTGACAAATTCAATGGTTGCATATGCCATTGCAAGAAATATGCACAAGAAATTTTTCAAAGGATTATATTACTATTTTGTTAGTGCTATGTTTATCCCGTTTCCAATTATTATGCTGCCACTGGTTAAACAGACTTCATTACTCAATATGGATAATCAAGGCGGACTGATCTTTTTATACATTGTATATGGGGCGGCATTAAACATCTTTATTTATACAGGATATATTCGTTCGATTCCAAAGGAACTGGAGGAGGCAGCAATTGTCGATGGCTGCAGTACATGGGGAGTTTTTTGGAAAGTTATTTTTCCGCTGTTAACACCAATAAATGCAACAGTGGGAATTCTAACATGCTTATGGGCGTGGAATGACTTTATGCTTCCATTAATTATTCTAAACGATCCAGCTGATGCTACTCTTCCATTAGTTCAGTATATTTTCCAGTCTCAGTTTGGTACGGACTTTAACTTAGCATTTGCATCATATCTATTAGCTCTATCACCGATGGTTATCGTCTACATCTTCGCACAAAAGTGGGTTATCGGCGGTGTGGTAAAGGGAGCTATCAAATAGCCGATTTAGGAGTTGGAGATTCATGGGAATTCATTTTTGTTCAAAAAATAAAACCTTTCACTTGCAGGCAAAGGATACAAGCTATGTCATGGAAATAGTCCGCGACGGCTATTTAGTCCACAATTATTGGGGTCGAAAGATTAGAAAGTATAGCCATTCCAATTTTCTGCAATCACAAGACCGTGGCTTTTCCGGAAATCCTTATCAGCATAAAGAGGATCGGACCTTCTCCCTGGATACCCTTCCGCAAGAGTATCCACAGTACGGTAACACCGATTTTCGGAAGCCGGCCTATCAAATTCAGCTAGAAAATGGCTCAACGATCACAGATTTGAAGTACCGATCCCATATCATTTTTAAAGGAAAGGCACCTTTATCAGGTCTGCCTGCAACGTATGTGGAGAGTGATGATGAGGCGGAAACGCTCGAAATTACGATGGAGGATTCACTTATCGGCTTAAAAGTAATCTTAAGTTATACTGTTTTCGAACAGTTTAATGTGATTACCCGTTCAGTCCGCTTCGTAAATGAGGGAGAAGAATCATTAAAGCTGTTAAGTGCATTAAGTATGAGTGTCGATTTTCGAGATGCGGATTTTGAGTTTTTACATCTTCATGGTGCCCATGTAAAAGAAAGACATATCGAACGCCAGCCGCTTCGCCATGGAATTCAGTTAGTTGAAAGTACGAGGGGGGCAAGCTCCCATCAGCATAATCCATTTATTGCTCTATTAAGAAAGGGTACAACGGAGGATACAGGCGAGGTTTATGCGTTTAACTTTGTGTATAGCGGAAATTTCTTGGCACAGGCGGAGGTAGATCAATTTAGCAATACCCGTGTCACGATGGGAATTAATCCATTCGATTTCAGCTGGAAGCTTGAAGCGGGTGAGGTATTCCAAACACCGGAAGTAGCGATGGTCTATTCGGCTGAAGGTCTCGGCAGTATGTCACGGACATTCCATGAGCTTTATCGTACCCGTTTGGTACGAGGAAGCTACCGCGATCAAGAGCGGCCGGTTCTAGTGAATAACTGGGAAGCAACTTATTTTGATTTCAATGCTGAGAAGATCCTTGAGATTGCCAGGGCCGGAAGCGAATTAGGGATTGACTTATTCGTCTTGGATGATGGCTGGTTTGGAAAAAGAGATAATGATAAGTCTTCATTAGGGGATTGGTTTATTGATCATCAAAAGCTCCCTGAAGGATTAGATCATCTTGCGTCAAAAGTAAAGGATATGGGAATGGAGTTTGGACTCTGGTTTGAACCGGAAATGGTTTCAGTTGATAGTGACCTTTATCGCGAGCATCCAGATTGGTGCCTGCATGTTCCTGAACGGCTTCGGTCGGAGAGCCGCAACCAGCTAATTCTCGATTTTTCAAGAGAAGATGTTTGTAATGAAATTACCAAACGAGTTATCGATATTTTAGCAACTGTTCCGATCTCTTATGTGAAATGGGACATGAACCGCCACATGACGGAAATCGGTTCGGCAGCCCTGCCTGCGGACAGGCAAAGGGAAACGGCGCATCGATATATGCTTGGCTTGTATAAAGTGATGGAAACAATCACGACTTCGTTCCCGCATATTTTATTTGAGAGCTGCTCTGGCGGCGGGGGAAGATTTGATCCAGGGATGCTCTTCTATATGCCGCAGGTGTGGACTTCCGATAATACCGATGCAATCTCACGTTTGAAAATTCAATATGGTACGAGTCTTGTATATCCGATTGTTACTATGGGCTCCCATGTATCCGCGGTACCGAACCATCAGGTGCATCGGAGCACTTCAATGGAGATGCGCGGTAATGTAGCGATGTCTGGGAATTTAGGGTATGAGCTAGACTTAACCAAGATAACAGGCGAGGAAAAAGAAATCGTCAAACAACAGGTTGCTCACTATAAAGAAATTCGTAAATTAATCCAGTTTGGTGATTTTTACCGGCTGCAGAGCCCATTCGAAGGAAATGAAACAGCTTGGCTTTTTACTACTAAGGACAAGTCTGAAGCCATTGTCTACTATTTCCGGGTATTAGCTGAACCAGCTGCACCAACAACTGTATTAAAGCTAAAGGGAATTGATGATATGAAACAATACCAAGTGATCGGAACTGATAATGTATTTGGCGGGGATGAGCTGTCCTATGTGGGTCTAAGTATACCTGCTAATATACATGGAGATTTCCAAAGCTACGTTTGGCATTTAAAAGCGTGCAGTGAATAAGAGTCGTATTGAAAACGATGAACAACAGAAAAAGATTAATATAATTACATTTTTACTCACAAATTGGTTATAGACTATCCAGTTGGATCATTTATGAGGGAAATGGTAGCCAATAAGCTCTATTCGCGAATTCGTTACCTGCTTTTAAAAAAAATATTATTCCGTAGACCCAAAAGGATTGTTTTACCTTTTGGGTCACTTTTATTTTTTCAGTTAATAAAAAATATTAGGAGAAAAACTACTAATATAGCTATTAAATTACAATGGTATGATGAGAAAGGATATGTTAAATTGAATTAATAATACAACTAGATTAGAAAAAATACATAATACTGTAAGGGCTTACTTAAGCCTTCAGGGGGACTGATATGATTTTTTCCTTACGTAATCGTTTATTTATCGTATTTACTTGTTTATTAACAATCCCGTTAATTATATTGTCCTTTATTATCCCAAGCTGGTTTACATCTATCATTGAGGAACAGACTCAGGAACTGACAGTGGAGGCTATGGACCAATATTCTCTTTTTATGGATTCTATCACAACGCAAGCGAAAGATTTAGGGAATCAGGTACTTGTGAACCAAACGACACAAAAATGGATCAAACTAGAAAGCAAGAATGCCAATATTACCGATGGACAGAGGCTGTTACAGAAGAATCAGCTCAAAATGTTGTTATCGTCGATGATGGTAAACAATTCAAATGGCATGTCGATTTCAGTAGTTTTGAATGATGGCACAGGGACCTGGGGAAATATCTCAAACTTAAATCAAGTAGATTGGTATAAAGACTATTCTCAAGATAAACAGCGATATATTAAGTCGCATATTGATCCATTTCAGCCAACTCAAGGTAACATTAATAGCTATATTTTACCCCTCTTCGATATGAATACATTTGTTTCGTATGGAATGATTAAGGTGAATTTTCCTTCAGAATTGCTTGAAACATCGTTGAATAAAACCAAGATTGGAAAAAACGGACATGCTTATTTGATCAATCATAATGGCGAAAATATCCTTCCTGGAAAGATTCAAACTCCTAAAAAGGTTTTGAAACAAACCTTAATTAAATTAAGTGATGATAAAAATCAAAAAGGAATAGTCGAAACGGATGATCATGGAGAAAAATATTTAGTTTTCTATCAAAAGTTAGGGGTAGGCGATTGGATTTTAATTAGTGAAGTAACTAAGTCTGAATTATTCGCTAAGGTCACGCGTTTACAACGGAACCTGCTGTTAACTAGTGCCATCGTGTTTTTAATAACGATTGTAGCTTCTTACATGATTTCTTCGAATATTGTTAGCCCTTTAGGTAAGTTGGCAAAAGCAATGAGGTATATAGAAAAAGGTGATTTTTCCGGTGCAAAAAGCTTTATGCCGACAATAAAATCAGCAAATAATGAAGTGGGTTACCTAATAACAGTTTTTAATCAGACGATTGATCGGTTGAAGAATTTAATTGAAACCGAATATGAGGCAAATTTACGCCAAAAAGATGCAGAATATAAAGCCTTGTTATTACAAATCAATCCACACTTTTTAAATAATACGCTTGAAATTATTGGTGGATTAGCAATGCAAGGAAAAAATAAACAGGTTATGGATGTAAGTATTCACTTAGGCCGAATGATGAGATATTCCTTGAACACGCACAGTGATGTAGTAAATTTGGGAGAAGAGTTAAAGTATATTCGCAGTTACACTGAAATATTAAAGCTAAGATATGAAGAAGCTATATCAATTGAGATTGAAGAAGATTTGGAGACAAGGAGTCTTCCTATTATTAAATTTATTTTGCAGCCGCTCGTCGAGAACGCAGTGAAATATAGTTTTATTGAAAAGACATCCGCAGAAATTTTCATTAAAACCAAGCAAAGTAATCATTTAGTATTTATTGTTATTGAAGATAAGGGGATCGGAATGTCTGAAGAAGTGATCTCCGATTTAATGAGCGTCGAAACGAAAAATGATATAAATAGTGTCCTCATGAGTAAAGGAAGCAGCATTGGACTAAGGAATGTACTAAGTCGCTCGAAGCTCTACTATGGTCCAAATTTCTCTTATACGATTGAATCTGAAAAGAATGCAGGCACACGGATTACGTTATGTATCAATACAGATCGGGGTGATAGGCATGTTGAAGGTGATCATCACAGATGACGAGATTCAAATTCGTAAAGGCTTACGAATGAAAGTGAACTGGGAAGAAGAAGGCTTCCAAATTGCAGGGGAGGCCTCCAATGGAGCAGAAGCGCTTGAAGTACTTCGGGATTTGGATATCGATGTGGTTATTACGGATATGAGGATGCCGATTATGGATGGAATTGAATTAGCGAAACGTTGTCAGCAGGAATTTCCGAACGTAAGGGTAGTTGTTTTATCGGGTTATTCTGATTTTGAATATGTAAGAGGTTCATTGAAACAAGGGGTAAAAGACTATTTGTTGAAACCTGTTGCCCCTGATGAATTAGTAGAGGTATTGAGTAAGATTCGCAAGGAAGTGGAAGAAGAGAAGCGAATCCAAGCGGAATCGGCTCGATTGCGCAGGCTTGTTCATTCTCAGCTTCAAGAAGTACAGGAGCAATATTTACTCTACCTTGTAAAAGAGGAATGGCTAGAGCTAAACATGGTAACAGAGAGATTGCTCCAATTGCAGTTAGAAGATCTAGTAAATGAAAACGCTGAGGTACAATTTGTTACGGTGGAAATAAGAGAGAAGGAATGCAACCCGAATCGATTAAAGAAACTATGGATTCCCTTTCAGATGTTATGTAAGGAAATTGCAAAAGATCATCCCAAAACGTATTCGTTTTATGACCCTAGTTATGCAAATATGATTCACTTTTTACAGATTCTCGATTCCGACAATAGAGACAGTCCTTCAAAGCTAGTAAAAGAAATACAACAGACGATTAAGAGACTCTTGAAATTAGAAACGGTTGTGGGAATAGGAAATGTGACTTGTGGAATTACAAATTTTAAGACTGGTTATATCTCTAGTTTACTTGCATGGAGTCAAAGTCAACTAGGCTCACAATCACAAGTGTTGGATGGGTCGAATGTAAAAGACGAAGTATTTGAGTTTTCACCTGAGATTGAAAGAAAGTTAACTAATGGAATTGAAAGTGTCAATTACGAGGCATTTAAAGAGAATATATACTTTTTATTGGAAGGGGACAGAAACCTCTCAATTATGTCCTTTACCTTTGCTGCTAATCGTGTGTTATTTTTGTTAGGCTCACTCGCAAGAAAATATAATATGGAAACAAATGATTTTCAAAAGATAATGTGGAATTGTCAGCAAAGCATTTGGGAACTCAATTCGCAAACTAAAGTAATTGAGCATCTTCTTCAATTAGCGAAGCTAATTATCGAGAAGGTCCGTGTAGCGCGTTTTTCGAACGGAAAAGTTATCGTAGCTAGTGTTCAGCAATATTTGGAACATCATTACGCAAGTGAAATTTCCCTTTCCATGCTATCGGAACTCTTCCATATCAATAGTGCACATTTATCCGAAACGTTTAAACATACTGTTGGACAGAATTTCAGCGATTATCTTGTTCAATTACGACTACAGAAGGCCCGGCAGTTCCTGGAAGATAAACAGCTTAAAATAATTGATGTGGCAAACTTGACTGGCTTTTCTAACTCAGGGTATTTTAGTACCGTTTTTAAAAAGTATTTTGGACAAACCCCTGTTGAGTTCCGAAACTCACTAGATTCATAAGTTGACTTTTTAAAGCAGGAAGGTGAGGGAATGTAGATGAAAAAATGGTTATCTTTGATTACTTTTACCATTTTACTTATAAGTAGTTCCTTGTATGCGCTATCTTTCCTTGGTACATTCTCTAGCAGTAAAACAGAAAATGTTGAAAAACCAAATAAAACCAACCCAATCGTGCTAACCTTCTGGCGCAATAATGGAAATGCAGCAGAAAATAGAGCATATGAAAAATTAGTTTCTTCTTTCGAAGCAGCTCATCCTGCTATTAAAGTTCATATGAAATCATTTCCTTATAGTGATTATGAAATAAGACTGCGAACCGAGCTTGCCACTGGAAACCCTCCGGATGTGCTGACAATTGACAGCCCGACCTTGGCTCTTTATGCCAATACAGGTTCATTATTATCACTCGATTCATATATGAGAAAAGAGGGACATATTGAGGATATCCCTGAATCGACATTAAAAGGAATGAGTTTTCAGGGGGACATTTACTTGGCTCCTCTCGTTGAATCTAGTATTGCATTATTTTATAATAAGCGGCTTTTTAAAAAGGCAGGCATACCTTTTCCTTCAGGCGATCCCAATAAGCCAATGACATGGGAGGAAGTGCTGCAGATTGCCAAAAAACTAACCCATCCTGAAAAGGGAGTGTATGGGATTGATCCTGCAGATGGCTTTAATGATGGCGAGTCTCCTGCTTATTTTAAAATGCCTCTCCTTTGGCAGTTTGGAGCGGACGCGCTAAGTCCAGATGGTACAACTGCAAGCGGGTATTTGGATTCAAAAGAGGCATTAAAAGCCCTGCAATTCTATCAAGATTTATATTATAAAGATAAAGTTGCCGGTTTTGAATTACCGCCAGACTCATTTATAACAGGGAAACTCGCGATGACTGTTCTTGGCTCTTGGGGATTGAAGGATTTGGAAAATAGTTCTGAGTTTAAATTAGGTGAAGATTTTGGAGTTGCCCCTTTGCCAAAAGAGAAGTATCAAGTTGTTCCAAATGGAGGATGGGCCCTCGGTATCTCCTCCAAAACTAAATACTCAAAGGAAGCTTGGGAGTTTATCAAATATGTTACAAGTTATGAAGGGATAAAAATCTATGTCGAGGAAACAGGTGATATACCTGCTAGATACTCTGTTGCGAAAGACTTTCCTGAATTTAATCAATATCCTAAAAATATCTTTTTACAACAAGCACAAAAATTTTCTAAAAACCGCCCGGTTACCCCGGCTTATCCTGTGATCAGCGATGCCCTAAAGACCTTATTTGAAGAGGTTGGACTTGGTGGAAATGATGTAGGGGCTTCTGCAAAGGAAGCCGTGGAGAAAATTAACACTAGTCTAAAACAAATACAGAACCCATAAAAGGTATCCTCTAGTTCAAAACTAGAGGTTTTTTTATTTGTTCAAGTTGTAACCGGTTTCGAAGTGCCGAAAATATTAAATACCTTAAACCGAAAATATTGAAATATTCATAGGAGTCATTTTGTTAAAGTAAAGCCAGAAGAAGAAAATACCCCTGAGAGGAGGAAGCAATTGTGGAACAGATATACCAAAAGGTAGAGAATGGTTCAAACGAAGTAAGGAAAGCAGAAGTGGGCACCAAAATGTCGAGGAATTTAAAGTATATGAAGAACAATTATCAATTATATCTCCTTGTTCTTCCAGCCTTAATCCTGCTTATTATTTTTAAATACGTACCCATGTACGGAGCCATTATTGCCTTCAAAGATTTTAATCCACTACAAGGAATTATGGGTAGTCCGTGGATTGGATGGAAGAATTTCGAGAAGTTTATGAGCACCCCAGATTTTATGGATCTCTTAAAGAACACCCTAAAATTAAGTGCCTTTGGATTAATATTTGGCTTTCCTGTACCTATTATTCTAGCACTTATGATTCATCGAATCAAAAGAGTGTCCATTAAGAAAAATATTCAATTAGTCTTATATGCTCCAAATTTTATTTCAGTCGTTGTTGTAGTTGGGATCGTTTTCATTTTCCTATCACCGGTTGGACCTATTAATCGTTTCATCACTTTTTTGGGTGGAGACAGTGTCTCTTTCATGACAGAACCTAGTTATTTCAGGTCGATCTATATTATAAGTGATATTTGGCAATTTGCGGGTTGGGCCTCGATTGTTTATTTAGCAGCACTTTCCAATGTAAGCCAAGACTTAATTGATGCTGCAAAAATAGATGGAGCTAATATATTGCAGCAAATACGTCATATCGATTTGCCAACAATTAAACCGATTATGGTGATTCAATTTATTTTAGCTGCCGGAAACATCATGAGCCTTGGGTTTGAAAAAGCGTATTTATTGCAAACATCAATGAACCTTCCTACATCTGAAATATTGCCTACCTATGTTTATAAAATTGGCTTGCAGATGGGGGACTATGGTTACTCAACAGCAATTGGCCTTTTCAACGCCGTGATTAATGTCATCTTACTAATCAGCGTTAACCAAATCGTCAAACGGTTAAATGAAGGAGAAGGTATATAAATCTACTAGATAGAGGTGAGAGGTATGTTTAAGCATCAAACGAGGGCTGATAAGGTCATCTTAACAACAAACGGGATTATCCTGACCTTAATCGTATTTGCTATTTTAATCCCATTAATTTATGTCATTTTGGCATCGTTTACAAATCCAGCAACTTTGTTAAACAGTGGGATTACCCTTAATCCATCCAAATGGACACTTCAGGGATATTCACGAGTATTTAAAGATGGATCACTATTAATAGGTTTTAGGAATTCACTTTTTTACTCCACGGCTTTTTCGATTATTTCAGTTACAATCACGTTATTCGCCGCTTATCCATTGTCAAGGAAGGATTTTGTCGGCAGAAAACTGATGATGACTCTCTTTATTATAACGATGTTTTTTGGCGGGGGATTAATCCCAACGTATCTGCTAGTCAAAAATTTAAATATGCTGGATACGATTTGGGCCATTTTATTACCAGGTGCTGTAAATGTATGGAACATTATTTTAGCAAGAGCCTACTTTCAAGGCATCCCAGATGAATTACGAGAAGCCGCTATTGTTGACGGTACATCGGAAATCCAGTTTTTCTTTAAAATACTGCTTCCATTAAGTAAACCAATCATAGCGGTATTAGTGTTATATCAATTTGTCGCACAGTGGAATTCTTATTTTGATGCCATGATTTATTTAAAAAGCGAGAATTTACAGCCCTTACAAATTGTCCTTCGATCAATTCTTGTTCAAATGCAGCCTAGACCTGGCATGATTCAAGACGCACAAAACACAGCCCAGCTGCAGCAAATTGCGGAAATGGTCAAGTATTCAAGTATTGTCATTTCCAGTTTGCCGCTAATAATAATTTATCCATTCTTCCAAAAGTACTTTGAAAAAGGAGTAATGGTGGGTTCAATAAAGGGTTAAGAAATTAATTTAAAAACTATTAAATGGGGTGAAGGGATTATGAAGAAAAAGAAAAAAATGAGTTTTTTATTAACAGCTGCACTTGTTACAAGTTTACTAGCTTCAGGTTGTTCGAATTCGGCTAGTTCGAAAAAAGAGGCAGATGGGGCCAATTCATCACCAAAGTATGAACTGAAAAATGTCAATTTTCCATTAGATAAAAAGGTGACACTAAAATTTTTAACACAAAGTTCACCAATTGCGCCAAAGGATCCAAATGATAAATTAATTTGGAAAAGAGTAGAAAAAGATACAAATGTTCATATCGATTGGACGAATTATCCTTGGGAACAATTTGGAGATAAAAGAAACTTAGAACTTGCTAGCGGCGACCTGCCGGATGCCGTGTTTCACGCTGGTTTAAGTGATAATGATATCCTTAGATACGCGAAACAAGGAGTTATTGTCCCTGTAGAAACACTAATTGATAAATATATGCCAAATTTCAAGAAAGTTCTAGATACTCGCCCGGAATATAAAAAATTAATCACTGCTTCGGATGGACATATCTATTCTTTCCCATGGATCGAGGAACTTGGCAGTGGGAAAGAAGCGATTCAAGCGTTAGATGACATACCTTGGATTAATAAGAAATGGTTAGATGAGTTAGGTTTAAAAATGCCGACAACTACTGATGAGTTAGAAAAAGTTTTAATTGCGTTTAAAGAAAAGAAGCCAGAGGGGAAAAATGATATCATTCCGTTGTCGTTCATGATCAACCATGGCGGTGAAGATCCGGCTATGCTCTTAGGTGCCTTCGGGTCAGGCGATAACTATGATCATTATGTAGTATCAGAAGATAAGAAAGTCATGTATACAGCAAACCAAGAGGGATATAAAAAGGGAATTGAATGGCTTCACCAGCTTCAACAAAAGGGTTTAATCGATAAGGAGGCCTTTACGCAAGATTGGAATACGTATGTGGCCAAAGGGAAAAACGGTCGCTACGGCTTATACTTTACGTGGGACAGAGCCAATATTTCTGGTAATAATGAAGATTATGTTCCACTTCCTCCATTAAAAGGACCAGATGGGCAGATCAATGTAGCAAGGACCAATGGATATGGTTTTGATAGGGGCCGAATGGTAGTAACAAGTGCAAACAAGAATCTTGAATTAACAGCAAAATGGATTGATAAGGCTTATGAACCAATTCAATCTGTACAAAATAACTGGGGTACTTATGGAGATAAGAAGCAACAAAATATCTTTGAACTTACCAGCAATGGTTCTCTAAAACATTTACCGCTTGGTTCCGCTTCACCTTGGGATATAAGGCAAAAAACAAATGTTGATGGGCCTTTGGCCGTTTTAAATAACTACTATGGAACGGTAACCACCATGCCAGATGATGCCGCTTGGAGACTTGATATCCTGCATAAAATATATGTTCCTTTTATGAAAGCAACCTATAATTATCCACCAATTTTCTTAGGTAAAGACGATCAAGATCAATTAACACAACTAGAGACAGTGGTAAAACCATATGTGGAAAGAAAGAAAGCGGAATGGATTTTAAAAGGCGGTATTGAAAAACAATGGGACGACTATTTAAAACAATTGGACAAAAACGGACTTCCAAAACTATTAGACATTAAACAAAAAGCATTAGATAAGTATAATGCTGGGGAATAAGTTAGTAGATTAATAAATTAAGGAATGACCATCCAAGCCGAAACAGAATTTCGTTTCTGTTCGGCTTACTTTTCATAAAGTTAGGTGAGTAGACATGTTCGATGTAACGGCACTGGGTGAAGTATTGATAGACTTTACGCCAGCAGGGAAATCAGAAAGTGGTGAAGTTCAGTTTGAAAGGAATCCAGGAGGAGCCCCAGCAAACGTTCTTGCAGCACTAGCTAAGTTAGGAAAGAAAACTGCGTTTATTGGTAAGGTAGGTAATGATCAGTTTGGTCATTATTTACATTCTGTATTAGGTAAGAATAACATCAACACGAAGGGCCTTGTGTTCTCGAATGAGATAAATACAACACTAGCTTTTGTACATTTAGATGAACAAGGGGATCGGTCTTTCAGTTTTTATCGTAATCCTGGGGCAGATATGATGTTAAAGGAGCAAGAAGTCAATCTAGAGTTATTAGATCATACGCGTATCTTCCATTTCGGAACGATATCAATGACAGATGAACCTGCTGCATCTGCCACTTTAATGGCGATTAAGTATGCGAAGGAAAAGGGCCTCCTTATCTCATTTGACCCAAATTTAAGAGTTAATCTTTGGGAGAATTTGAGCCGCGCAAAGGAGATGTTTACTATTGGTTTAGGATATGCCAATGTCTTAAAAATATCTGAAGAAGAGCTAGATTTTATTTCAGGCACGAAAGATCCTGATAAGGGTACGGCCTATATCTATGACCAATTTCATACTGAATTAATCTTCGTTACCATGGGAGGAGAAGGCTGCTTCTACCGTTTAGGAGAAAAAGTGGGGAAATGCAGCGGCTATGAGGTAGCGTCAATCGATACAACGGGTGCAGGAGATGCCTTTTTAGCTGGAATTCTTTATCAACTGATCGAGAAAAATCAATCACTGTCTGATTTGAGTTTGAATGATGTAGAAGAGATGGCAGCATTTGCAAATGCGGTAGGCGCCTTAGCTACAACGAAAAAAGGGGCAATCTCGGCAATGCCATCGGTGGAAGAAATCATTGATCTTCGAATCAGACAATTTATCTATCAAAGGAGAATCGAATCATAATGAACAAAATTGATGTGAAAGAAAAGTTTCGTCTGCAGTATCACTTTTCACCAGAATCCAACTGGATGAATGATCCAAATGGAATGGTCTATTATGCAGGGGAGTACCATTTGTTTTATCAGCACCATCCTTACGGAACGACATGGGGTCCCATGCATTGGGGCCATGCGGTAAGTAAGGATCTAATTCATTGGGAACACCTTCCCATCGCCTTGGCACCTGACGAGCATGGAGACATATTTTCTGGCAGTGTGGTAGTCGATTGGCATGATTCAACTGGTTTTTTTGGTGGTGCCGCTGGTCTGGTAGCGATTTTTACACATGCGGACCAATATCCGGATTCAGACCGTCCAAGACAAAGGCAGAGTCTTGCCTATAGCACAGACCGTGGACGTACTTGGACTAAGTACGAAGAAAACCCCGTCTTAGTGGAGGAATCAATTACTGATTTCCGTGATCCAAAAGTATTTTGGCATGAGGAGACCAATAAGTGGATTATGATTCTTGCTGCAGGGGACCATATTAGGTTCTATGCTTCACACAATCTAAAGTCTTGGGAGTTTGCAAGTGAATTCGGTGCACAGTCCGGGTCCCATGCTGGTGTGTGGGAGTGTCCTGACATCTTTAAATTACCAGTTGTCGGAGTTGAAAATACCAGCAAGTGGGTAATGATCGTTAGTATTGGCAACGACTCCGCTTATATTGAAGGATCAAGAACGCAGTACTTTATAGGTCAGTTTGATGGTATATCGTTTACAAACGAGAATCCGGATGACACAGTTCTTTGGCTGGATTATGGACGAGATAATTATGCCGGTGTAACTTGGTCTGATATCTCGCATGAAGATGGACGGCGGATCTTTATTGGCTGGATGAGTAATTGGAAATATGCAAATGAAACACCAACCGTCGGGTGGAGAAGTGCCGTGACCCTTCCGAGGGAGTTAACATTAAAAGAAACTTCTGATGGCGTTAGACTTATTCAAACTCCAGTGGCTGAGCTTGAAAAAATCAGACGGGAAAAACGGTCATGGAATCAGCTCTTCATTGAACCAGGGAAACATGTATCACTTGACGTTTCTGGAGAACAGTCAGAAATTATAGCTGAATTTGAACTTGAGTCTGCAACAGAATTTGGTATCAAAATCCGAAAATCTGATTCTGAGGAAACCATTATAGGATATGACACTGTAAATGAATTCCTATTTGTTAATCGGATTAACTCGGGGGTTACTGAATTTAACGAATATTTTCCTTGTATGCATGGAGCCTCATTGAAGACAGAGAATAATCAACTGAAACTGCACATTTTTGTGGATAATTCATCCGTCGAGATTTTTGCGAACAATGGCCAAGTGGTGATCACGGATTTAATCTTCCCTGATCCTAAAAGCACAGGGATTGAATTATATACCACAAATAAGAAAGTTAAATTAGCCTCGTTAGTCATCGTTCAATTGGCTTCGATTTTTTAATGACTACATCCAGTCTTGTTTTTCTGAACTGCTGAAGTTAATTGTTATTTCAAATTAAATGTAAATGAATTATTTGAGTAAGGGCAGATTTCAACCTGAGTGAACCTGCCCTTTTTCAGCCATTAATTGAGTATAAAACACTTAATAGGAGGGAATTTCATGCAATTAGGCTTTATTGGATGTGGAGTTATTTCAATTGAGCATGTTGAAGGATTAGCGGAGTTAAAGAACAAAGGACTGGAAACATTTGAATTGTCAGCAATATGTGACATTCAAGTTGAAAGAGCTGAAAATTTTTCTATAGAGGTGGAAAAAAGGTTAGGTAAACGCCCTGCTGTATATTCTGATTATCGTGTGATGTTAGAAAAAGAACAATTAGATGCCGTTTCTGTTTTGATTAATCATGATTTGCATCATTCAGTAGCTGAAGATTGCTTTGCTGCGGGAGTAAATGTGCAAATGCAAAAGCCGTTAGCCATTTCCCCGTCTTTTGGTCAGAAAATGATTTCTGATGCCAAAAAGTATAATGCTGTCCTAACGGTTTCAGAACCAAGTGTATTAGGCGCAGCAAATGTAGCCATGGTTAATGCTGTGAAAGATGGCATGATAGGATCGGTTTCTTTAATTATGGATTATGCGACTGTTTCCTTAAATCGAGGATTTTTCGCTAATACTCCATGGAGGCATATGAAGGGGAAGGCTGGAGCTGGCTGGATTAATGATCATGGTGTACATCGAACACACTTTTTTACAGAAATTAATGGTGCGATTGATGAGGTTTTTGCCTATACAGAAATTTTTGAAAAAGAATTAAGTAATGGTGAAGTGACAATTAAACCTACTGGAGAAGATACGGCAGTTACAGTATTCAAATTTAAAAATGGAGGACTTGGACATTGGATGTGTGCCACATCGGCTCAGGGTGAAAGAACCGGAGGTGTGTGGATTTATGGGAATAAAGGATGTCTCCGTCCGGGACAGCATGTAGCACTTGAAGATGGAAAAAGAATTTTAATACCAGAGCTAATTGAAAGATATGCATCGGATATTGTTGAACATCCATTAGCCCACTCCTATGTAGAACTATGGGATGCTATAGTTAAAAATAAGACACCTATTTCTAGTGCTCAAAGAGGCCTAGAAGCATTAGGCGTTGTATTTGCTGCACTAGAATCCGCAACAATAGGCCAGCCTGTCAGAGTTAAAGACATCCTTAACGGTAAAAAACACAAGTATGAAGATACAGTTTTTGATGAGATGGAATCCCAAAAAGTGGAATTATAATCGAACTCTAATAAAGATATGAATCGTAAATTGATGGTATTTGAAAGAGAGGGCAAAGGATGAAATCGACTTTGATAAAATGGACCTCTGTTTTATTGTCAATCGTACTTATCACGACTGCAATGGGAACAATTTTTACTTATCCTATGATTGGCAGGGCAACTGGATCGAATGAAATAGGGGAGGAGTCACCTATTATTAGAGACCTAACCAAAGCAAATACGAATCTATCAGGCTGGCAAGTTAAAGGAAAAGGCACAATAGAAGACACAGAACAGGGACTGTTGCTCACTTCAGAACCTAAAGAAAATGTCATGGCGATATCGGGTGTTACATCTGAAGATTTTATTTATGAAGCAGATGTAAAAATCATCGACAAGAACGCAGACGCCACTTTAGTATTTCGATCGAATGAAGATGGCTGGGACTCGTACATGCTGCAAATCGTGCCAAATGCGGGGATTATTCGTCTTCGTGATGCTCGTGATGAGTCGAGATTAAAAGTCGAACACCAAGTGAACCTGCAAGAAGGAGGGATCTATCATCTGAAGGTAAAGGCGGTTGGTGATCATCTCCAAGTTTATTGGGGGGATCATTATGCTCCTGTCATTGATGTTCATAACAATCTATATAAGAAGGGATTACTTGGTCTTAACGTATGGGATGGATCTGCCTTATTCCAAAATGTAAACGTTAGCAAACTATCTAGCAATCTAGGCTCTTCTCAATATAAGGAAGGAAGCTGGGAACCAAACATCAAAGGGTTGAAGGGAATTGCCGTTGATGGGGGGAAAGCTAAACAAATCTATACTAAGAGTGAAAGCGACTTTGTTCTTGAAGGAAATATATCATTTGACCAAGATCTAGCGGAAGCTGGCCTTTTATTTCGTACAAATGAGCAAGGAACTACGGGTTATCAAGCGGTACTTATCAAAGAAGGAAACTCGGTCAAAGCTCAATTGGAGAAAGCCGACGGTACTGTACTTAAAACATCAGACCGCACTTATAAAACTCAAGAAGGTACTATACACCATCTTGAAATTATCACAAACGGCAATCAAATTGAACTTTATGTTGATGGGTATACGGATGCAGCAGTAAATGCGACGGATACGAGTTACAGCACAGGCTTTGCTGGTTTTACCGTTGTATCAGGGACTGCATACTTCCAAGATACTTATCTTGTTCCAGCATCAAGCTATTATACGGAAAAATATCGGCCAGATTATCATTATACTCCGGCTCGTGGATCTGTAAGTGATCCGAATGGACTCGTTTATTACGAAGGGGAATATCACTTATTCCATCAAGATGGAGGAACTTGGGCTCATGCAGTAAGTAAAGATTTGATAAATTGGAAGCGCCTTCCTATTGCGTTGCCATGGAATGATTACGGACATGTATGGTCTGGTTCTGCCATAGCAGATGTAACAAATGCCTCCGGTTTATTTACTAATGCTGGTGGTAAAGGGCTGATTGCCTACTATACTTCATTTAACCCAGATGGACCTAATGGGAATCAGCGGGTTGGTCTTGCCTATAGTACCGATCAAGGGCGTACCTGGAAATATTCAACAGAGCACCCCATCGTTATCGAGAATCCGGGTAAGAATGGTGACGATCTCGGCGGGTGGGATTTCCGTGATCCAAAGGTGGTCCGAGATGAGACAAACAATCGGTGGATTATGGTTGTATCTGGAGGAGACCACATTCGCTTCTTTACTTCAACTAACTTAATAGATTGGAAGCTTACCGATAATTTTGGTTATGGAGATTATGTTCGGGGTGGTGTTTGGGAATGTCCTGATCTCTTCGAACTTCCGGTAGACGGTACAGGGGAGAAGAAATGGGTTCTGATGATCAGTACAGGAGCCAATCCGAAGACACAAGGATCCGATGCGGAGTATTTTATTGGTAATCTAACAGCTGAGGGAAGATTTATTAATGATAATCCAGCGGGTGCGGTACTAAAAACGGATTACGGGAAGGAGTTCTATGCGTCGACGTCCTTTGCCAATATGCCTGATAACCGCCGTGTAATGTTGGCGTGGATGACCAACTGGGATTATCCATTTGCTTTCCCAACGACGGGCTGGAAGGGAGAACTGACGATTCCGAGAGAAGTAAGATTGGTGAAAACTGTTGATGGAATCAGACTTGCACAAGCACCGATTAAAGAGCTGCAGTCCATTCGCAGTACTCTATTTCAGGCGCAAAATAAGGTAGTCAATTCGACCAATGCTTCCAACTTATTGAAGGGAATCTCCTCAGGAGCCTTCGAAATAGAAGTAGAGGTCGAAATCCCTGCTGACAGTAAGACAAGCGAATTTGGATTTCATGTTCGTGAAGGAGCTGGCCAAAAAACGGTTGTTGGGTATAAAACAGAGGAGAATCAATTATTTGTTGATCGTGCCGAGTCAGGAGAGACTGATTTCTCCAGCCTTTTTTCTACTTTACATGAAGCTCCTTTAAAACCAAATAATAAACGTATTAAAATGAATATATTTGTAGATGAATCTTCGATTGAAGTATTTGCTAATGATGGAAAAGTAGTTTTTTCAGATGTCATTTTCCCTGATCCATCAAGTCGAAGCATGAACTTCTACACAAAGGGTGGAGAGGTGAATGTTTTATCCTTAAAAGTCCATTCGCTATCCAATACTTGGAGGCCATACGGTGATGAGGGTACCAGTATTGTTATGGATTCAAATCAAAAAGAGATGAATATTGGTGATTCTCTTACTTTATTTGCTTCCGTGAAAAATGGAAAAGGAAAGGGAACTAAGCAAATTGAGTGGAAATCGAGTAATCCGAATGTAGTGAAGGTTGCCTCTGCAGCTAACTCCAAAGCCGTGCTTAAAGCAGGAAGCAAAGGTGAAGCGACCATTACCGCCTATCTACCAAATGGAAAAGCTTCTGCAAGTGTTGTGGTAAGAGTCTACGATGGTGAATTTTATACGAATCTGACTGGATGGAAATCAGATCTGTCTTCCTCCCACTGGACCATCACCGAAAATGGAATTCGTGGTACGTATACAAGTGATGCCAACTATATGGCCAAGGAAACAGCGGGAGACTTTACGTATGAAACAGATATGATGCTGGGACAATCAGGAGGAGCAGGTTCTATTCTTTTCCGGGCAAGTGAAGACGGAAGAAGTGGTTATTACCTCAACCTTGATCCGAATATGAAGGCTTTTCGTCTATTTTACAAGATTGACGGTGGCTTTGAGGACCGTATGGTCATAGCGAAAGTCCCTGCCTTCATTCAACCTGGAAAAACGTATAAGGTGAAAATCGAGGCAAAAGGTCCTCACATCCAGATACATGTAGATAGCCAGAAAATTATCGATTTACAGGATGGGACCTATGCAGAAGGCCATTTTGGTTTAAACGTATTTGGAGGTCAAGCTTCCTATCAGAATGTCAATGTCAGTAATCTGTCAGAAGCAAACTTAACCGTTACAAGCTTTACAAATATAGCAACAGGCAAAGCGATTTATACTGCTAAGTCTCAGAACGGTGAGCCTGTGACAATAACTGATGCTGACAAAGCTACAGATTGGACTTTAATTCCAACTGGTGACGAATATGGTTCTTATTCGATACGTACTGAGGGCGGCAGGGCACTTGACCTTGATACGGGGCAAAATAAAATTCAGCTCTATAATTATCTAGGCTATAACAATCAGCGCTGGATTCTTACAAAAAATGAGAATGGAACTGTAACCATTACATCTGTTCATAACGGGAGGGCACTTGAAATATCCGAAGAGGGGTTGTTGACACTAAACGATCGGAATCCAGATTTGGAGCGCCAGCAGTGGACCCTTTCATCTGCAATTAGATAAAGTTCCAAAAGAAAAGCATTCGAAGTGCGTACCGCACGGAATGCTTTTTTCTTTTGTGTTCGTAGTAAGCTTGATACAAAAATAGCAAAATAGTATATGTTTTCATTAGATGGTCTATGTTTTATTATCTTTATACGATATAAGATAAGTTTATGATTTTAAGCGCTTTCTTTATAGGGATAGTAAGATACGGATGATGAAAATAGGATTGGGGAGGAATAGAACATGACAAAAAAATTACGCGTTGCCATCATTGGGTGCGGTGGAATTGCAAAGGGAAAGCACTTGCCAAGCTTGGCAAAGCTTTCACAGATTGAAATGGTGGCTTTCTGTGATATTGAAGAGGATCGTGCTGTTGAGGCAGCTTCAAAATATGGAATCGAAGATTCTGCGATCTATGTGGATTATCAAGAACTGTTAAATGACGAGACCATCGATGTAGTCCATGTATGTACTCCTAATGACTCTCATGCCGATATCACCGTCGCGGCATTGGAAGCGGACAAACATGTAATGTGCGAAAAACCGATGGCCAAAACAGCAGCAGATGCTAGAAGAATGGTAGAGGCAGCCAAGCGGACTGGGAAGAAATTAACGATCGGCTACCAAAACCGTTTCCGTACTGACAGTCAATATCTGCAAAAGGTATGCGAACGAGGAGATCTAGGAGAGATTTATTATGCGAAGGCCCATGCGATTCGCCGTCGTGCGGTGCCAACATGGGGAGTATTCCTTGATGAAGAGAAGCAAGGCGGAGGCCCGTTAATCGATATTGGAACGCACGCGCTCGATTTAACCCTGTGGATGATGAACAACTATAAGCCCAAAGCAGTTTTAGGAAGTACATTCCATAAGCTTGGGCAGAAGAAAGATGCAGCAAATGCCTGGGGATCATGGGATCCAGAGAAGTTTAAGGTAGAGGATTCAGCCTTCGGTTATATTACGATGGAAAATGGTGCCACTATCATGCTTGAATCGAGCTGGGCCATTAATATGCTGCAGACAGGAGAAGCCAAATGTACGCTGTGCGGGACTGAAGGCGGAGCAGATATGTGGGATGGCCTTCGCATCAATGGGGAAGATTTCAGCAAGTTGTATACAAATCACATCAATTTAGATGCAAAAGGTGTTGATTTTTATGACGGGGAAACGGAGGGTGCAGCCGAACTAGAGGCAAGACTGTGGATTGAAAGTATCTTAAATGATACCGAGCCGGTCGTAAAACCTGAAGAGGCACTAGTAGTCACTGAAATTTTAGAAGCTATCTATAAATCGGCGCAAACTGGAGAAGCCGTTTATTTTAATAAATAAACAAGCAGCTGGAAGGAACTCTTACAACCCATTTTTAAAATCAGTAGCAAGAAGAATATTCAAAATTAGTAGAATGGTAATTAATAGAAAATGACCCTGGTTTGTTTGTTATCAAACTGGGGTCATTTTCTTTTATTACTAGCTAGATTTAAAGCAAGAAAATATTTTTTAGAAATCTATAAATTTTCTGGAAATATGTATTGAAATTGGAAGGATAATCTATTAAAGTAAAAATGTAATCGCTTACTGAAATCGATTACAACTAGAGAGAATATCTTTTAAAAGGAGGGAAAAGGGGGGATTTTGTTTGGCAACAATTGCCGATGTAGCAAAAAGAGCAGGGCTTTCAAGAGCTACCGTTTCAAGGGTGCTTAACAACCATCCAAATGTTACAGAAGATAAGAAAAGGTTAGTCCGTGAAGCAATGGAGTCGTTAAAGTATGTTCCAAATACAACTGCTCAGCGTCTCCGGAACCAAAGAACAGACACCATTGCCATACTAGTTCCAGTCCTTACAAATCCATTTTTCGCCTATTTGCTGGAAGCGATGGATATGGTAGCAACTAAGAACCATCTTCAGTTACTTATTTGCCAAACGAGGTATAGCAAACAGAAGGAAATGGATTTTCTAGAGCTATTAAGAACAAAACAAGTAGATGGTTTAATCTTAACTTCCTATGAAAACGAGTGGAAACAAATTGAGCCATATTCAGCGTTTGGCCCCATGGTCTTATGCAATGAATATGAAAGAAACACAAAGGTGCCAATCATTCGTATGGATCAATTTGAGGCTAGCTACATAGGAACACGGCACTTGATTGAACAAGGCCATACAAGAATTGCATGTACCTGTGGCGATAAAAGTAATTTAGCAAAAGATAGACAGGCCGGGTACAGGAAAGCACTTGAAGAAACAGGAATTTCGGTTCAAGAGGACTGGATCTTCTCTAATGTATTCGACATCGAAGACGGTAAAAGGGTATTAAGAACGATTATGAATTTAAAAGAAGCACCTACAGCCGTTTTTACAGGGAGTGACCAGGTGGCAGCCGGAATGATTATGGCAGCCAAGGCGTTAGGTAAAAATGTTCCTGATGATATCGCCATCATTGGTTTTGATGACCAGCCGATTGCCAGGGTGGTAGAGCCGGCTCTCACAACGATTAGACAACCAATCGAAGAACTTGGAAAGACAGCAATGGAAGTAATGATTGATTTCATTGCCTTTAAGAAAGAAGTCAACCACCAGGAGATTCTATTACCCTATGATTTGGTAATTAGAGATTCAACTATGTCAAAATTGAAATCGATTTCAATATAGGGGGAATAACATTGAAAAAGTCGAAAAAAGCAAAACTTCTAGCCGTATTTGCTACATTATCCTTGGCACTTGCTGCCTGTAGTTCCGATCAAACCAGCACAAAGGAAAAGCCAGCTGGCGACAAAACAAAGACAGCTACTGAGCAAAAAGTAAAAATTGTCTATGCACGCGGGAAGGATGTAACTAAGGGAACTGAAAAAGTGGTGGAGGCTTTTGAAGCAACACACCCAAATATTGATATTGAGTTCCGAGAAATGCCCTCTGATACCGGAAAGCAGCATGATGCATATATAACGGCTTTTAATGCAAAGTCTTCTGAAATTGATGTTATCGATATGGACGTAATTTGGCCTGCGGAATTTGCTCAGGCGGGCTATGTGCTTCCACTTGACCGTTTTATCCAGCAGGATGGAATTGACCTAAATGAATATAACCAAGGAGCTCTTGGTGCAGCTCAGTTTAACGGGAAACAATGGGCTCTTCCTAAATTTGTTGATGCAGGTCTACTATACTATCGAAAAGACTTAGTTAAAGAAGACGAAGTTCCAAAAACATGGGATGAGTTATTGGCAAAAGCAAAAGACAAGAAGGGACAAGGCAACACAAAATTTGGTTATGTTTTTCAATCGAAACAATACGAAGGACTTGTGTGTAATGCTGTAGAATTTGTCGCCTCATATGGCGGAGCGTTTATCGATAAAAATGGGAACGTAGCCGTGAATAGTCCAGAAGCCATCAAAGGTTTAAAGAAATTAGTTGAAGTGGCCAAGTCTGATGTAGTACCTGGTAATGTCACAACCTTTACTGAGGTTGAATCAGACCAAGCCTTTATTGAAGGACAAACAGTATTCTTACGTAACTGGCCATATGAATATGCTAGTGCAAATGACAAAGAGAAGTCCAAGATTGTAGGTCAGGTAGGTGTTGCTCCGCTTCCAGCAGGTGACAAAGGATCTGCTGCGGCACTAGGTGGTTGGATGGCTGGTATCAATAAGTATTCAAAGCATCCGAAAGAAGCTTGGGAATTCTTAAAGTTCATGGCGGGAGCTGAGGGTCAAAAGATTGATGCAATCTACGGTGGACATGCTCCAACCATTACAAAGCTATACCAAGATCAAGAGATTCTTAATGCGAACCCAACTTTTGCTGATAAAGGCTTCGTAGATGGTTTAAGTGCAGCCGTTTCTCGACCAGTCGCTCCGAATTATCCAGAAATTTCAGAGATCATTCAAATTAATATTTCAAAAGCAATTGCAGGGGAACAAACTGTTGAACAAGCAGCTCAAAATATGGAAAAAGAAATGAAGGCAGCCCTTAATAAATAATATTTAAAAGCCAGGATTAGCCTTCTCCTTGAGGGGCTAATCCGTTTAAATCCCTAAAAAAGGAGGGGTTAACGTGAAAAATAGTGCCCTTAAAGTAGAAACAGATGACTATAAAGCATCGGTTAGAAGGACTTCTATTACCCCGAAGAAGAAAAGAAAAAAACTCTTTACTGAGAAAACGGCCGGGTATTATCTTGTGGCACCTGCTATGATTTTAATCTTCCTCATTGCCATTTGGCCCGTCTTGCAATCCTTTTATTTCAGTTTATTTGATTTAAGATTAAACAATCCCACTAAATCGGAAGTCCATTTAAGTTATAATCTTGACCTAGAACGATATCTGAATAACTATCCTTTTTTAATCGGAACCATTGACACTGAAATTAAGAGTGGGAATGGCGCCGAGGAGCTTCAATCCATAAAAGACAAACTGCAATCATTAGATAAGAAGATTCGCAGCAGATCTGAAATCAGCACAAAATATGATTCCGTAAACGATAAGTTAATGAATTTTGAACAGGTGAACTCTGAGCTTAGCATCGCAAAAATTGATAAAAAATTGGCTAAAGAATATGAAAATACTTCTGAAATTATTAATAATAAAATGAAGAAATTGTCCTTCAATGTTAAGTTCACTCAAGAAAAGAAACTCCTGGGTTTAGCAGCAGGATATGGAGATGCGCTTATTCAGCCTAATTTTATTGGTTTGCAACATTACAAAGATAATTTAACAGCTAGCAGAATGTGGAAGGCGATTGGAAATACTACTACATTTACGATTATCTCTGTCTTAGTAGAGCTTGTTCTTGGACTAGCGATTGCCCTTTTGATTAATAAGGCTTTCATTGGACGCGGGCTTATTAGGGCGAGCATTCTGATTCCTTGGGCCATTCCGACCGCCGTCTCCGCCCTTATGTGGAAGTTTTTATATGATGGGCAAAATGGCATTGTCGCCAAAATTTTTGCAGATATCGGGTTGGTGGATAAGATGGAAAAACTTCTTGTAACTGACACCGGTGCCATGTTTTCAGTCATCTTTTCTGATGTCTGGAAGACCACTCCATACATGTCTTTGCTGTTATTGGCCGGGCTTCAAACCATTCCAGACTCACTTTATGAAGCAGCTTCCATTGATGGTGCAGGTAAATGGAAGCAATTTATCAAAATTACATTGCCTTTGTTAAAGTCAAGCATACTTGTTGCACTGCTATTTAGAACACTTGACGCTTTTCGCGTTTTTGACTTAATTTACGTTCTAACCGGCGGCGGTCCAGCTAACTCTACTGAAACCATTTCTATCCTCGCTTATAAGGTGATGTTTTCTCAAACTAATTTTGGTGACGGTTCTGCCCTTTCTGTCATTGTATTTATATGCGTAGCCATTATTTCAATGATTTATATCAAGTTTTTGGGCAGAGATTTACTAAATGACAGATAAGGGAATTCGACAGTACACCATTTTTTAGGGGGGAATCTTAACATGCAGAAAAAAGCAAGCCCATTCTTTTATGTGTTTCTTATCGTGTTTGTATTTGTTGTAATGTTTCCATTTTTATGGATGCTGATTAGTTCAATAAAACCAGCTACTGAATTGTTCGGGGACAAGGCATTTACTCCCTACACCTCCCATCCGACAATGGAAAATTATAAATCCGTTTTCTTTGATCATCCGTTTTTAAGATATTTATGGAATAGTACGGTGGTTTCAACTATTACAACTGTGTATGCCGTTACAGTTGCGTCATTTGCTGCTTATGCCATTGCGAGGCTTCAATTTAAAGGAAAAACTTTTATTCTTGGGATTGTACTATCTGTCTCTATGTTTCCACAAATCGCAACCATTACACCAATCTATATCTTTTTAAAGAACCTTGGACTCACCAATTCCTATTTAGGATTGATTATTCCTTATTCAACCTTTACGCTGCCGTTGTCTATTTGGATATTAGTAACCTTTTTCCGCAAAATACCGCTAGATCTTGAAGAGGCGGCAAAAATAGACGGAGCTACTTTAATGCAAACTTTTTGGAAGGTCATCATGCCGCTTGCTGTACCAGGAATATTTACAACCGCTATCCTTGTTTTTATTGCAGCATGGAATGAGTTCTTTTTTGCCCTTACCATCAATACAGATGATAAGTATAAGACGGTGCCGATTGGGATTGCAATGTTTCAGGGGCAATTTACCATTCCATGGGGTGAGATTGCAGCTGCTACAGTTGTTGTAAGTGTTCCACTGGTTATTATGGTGCTAATCTTTCAACGAAGAATTGTATCCGGTTTAACCTCGGGTTCAGTTAAAGAATAATAGCAAAATAGTTCATCTTTTAACTATATAATCTATGTTTTAATTCACATATTCATAATAAGATGGAATCAAATAAGAAATGTTTTTATAAGTTTATGAAAATACCAAAAATGCCTGTAGGAGAATAGGTGCAAAAAAGGAGAAAATAAGATGACGAATAAAAACTATCATTTAGTTATTGTTGGTTATGGTGGTATGGGGAGCTATCATGCAAAGCTATTAAAAGACAACCAAAACATTGAGGTCGTTGGAACCTATGACATATCTGAGGATAGAAGAACAGCTTCTTTAGCAGAAGGCTACAAGGTCTATGAAAGTTTATCTGCTGTTTTGTCTGACGATGTTGTTGATTTTGTTCTAATTGCTACCCCTAATGATGTACATAAAGAAATTGCCATCGCAGCTTTGAACGCAGGTAAGGATGTAATTTGTGAAAAGCCGGTGACTATTTACAGTGAAGAGTTGCTTGAGATTATGGAAGCGGCAAAAATTAATGACCGTGCCTTTATTGTCCACCAGAACCGCAGGTGGGATGAAGACTTCCTAACGATGAAAAAGATTTACGACGAACAGATCATCGGAGAAGTTTTTCATATCGAATCACGGGTTCAAGGAGCAAATGGTATTCCTGGAGACTGGCGTCACTTGAAAGAATATGGCGGTGGGATGCTTCTTGACTGGGGTGTCCATTTATTAGATCAGCTCTTATTTATGGTTGATAGCAAGATTACGAGTGTCTTTGCTAATTTAAGTTACATTTTGGGGGACGAGGTAGATGATGGATTTCAGGTGTTTATTACATTTGAAAACGGTATCACTTCATTGATAGAGGTTGGAACAACCAACTTCATTCAACTTCCGCGTTGGTATACAAAAGGAACCAAAGGTACAGTAGTCATTAACGATTGGGATATTAATGGTAAAATTGTCACTCAGACTCTGGGCGAAGTAGAAGCCCCTAAACCGATTAAAGCTGGACAGGGCTTAACGAAGACAATGGCACCTCCGTCTGAAAAAGCTGTGAGTACATCTGATTTACCTAAAGTAGAAAAAACAATGGAAAGCTTTTATGAAAATGTTGTTTCAGTAGTCGCAGGGAATGCCGAACCAATCGTGAAAAACGAGGAAGTTTTACGTGTCCTACGATTAATGGAAACGATTTTTAAATCAGCCGAAACTAACCAAGTCATTAAAGACTTTGATCTTGTACCTTCAAAATTGAATTAAGTTAGTTAATAAGAAATGGAAAGGGCTAGAAAACTGGTGTATTCTAGTCCTTTTCAAAAGATAAGAAAGTATAAATTTCGCCTTCGAGAATTGTCCAGCTCCAGGCGCCATCGGCTCGAGGTCACAAGCTTATCCAGTTGCGGCTCCTTGGGACGCAAGTCTAAGCCACCCCCTGAAGAAGGAAAAAACGCCTTCTTACAGAGTGCGTCTTAGCCTAGAGTCCCAGAACAGTCGCCTCCACATTTAGATCAATCCGTCCAAAAGGTTAAAGAACAACCTTTCAGCCGGCTCGTCTTGTGCTTGTCGCCGAAGTCTAAGCGCCTTGCGCTTTTCTTATATATTATTCAAGCCGGCGGTACATACCAGGAGCAACACCATACTTCTTTTTAAACACTCTATGAAAATAGGGATAGGTGCCAAAACCACAGTCTTCAGCGATTTGTTCGAGTGTTAGTGCAGTGTACTTCATCCGTTCAAGGGCAGCGGATAAGCGGATTTCCTGAGTGTATTCCATGATGGTTTTTCCCACACTGCTTTTAAAAAGATGAACCGACCGGGAGACACTCAGTCCTGAATGGCGTGCTACATCCTCAACTTTAAACTGAGTTGTCGCATGCTCCTCAATGTACCTCATCATCCGTGTAACTGGATATGGATAATGAAAGGAAGGGACTGTTTCACTGACAGCACGTTCAAGCGTTAAACAAAGTGCCCGGACCAGATAGTCTGCAAGTTCCTCATTCTGATTGGAACCAGGACGCCTTTTTTCAATTATAATCTGACGCCATAGGAGCAGCAGTTTTTCATCCAGTTCAATACGGGAAACGGGAGGCTTAGCGGAACGGTTCCACCATTCGTCGAGCCAGGCTCCCTCGCATCCGATGTGATAGTCTCCGCTAATTTGCCCTTCATTGACAAGTAGTTCGTAATGATCGCCTGGTTTAATTAGAAGGAGATCCCCCTTCTTAAGTTCCATTTTGGTTCCTTTTACGACTACCTCGCATAGCCCTTCTGTTTGTAGTCGAAAAAGATAGGATGGGTATCCGGATTTATGTTGGGAGTGATATCCCTTTGTATGATAGGAATAGCCGCAAAAAAGTATGTTTGTGGTCATAATTTTCCTCTTCGAAAAAGATAGCAGAATAGTAGATGTTTTAATTATATCATCTATGTTTAGTAGTAGAAATAAAATATAAGATGTAATCAAATAAGCTAGGTTTCTAGAAATGGAGGACTAAGGATGAGAAAAATTCCAGTAGCGGTACAAATGTTCACATTAAGGGAAGAAAGTGCAAAAGATTTTGCAGGTACCCTAAAAAAAGTGGCAGAGCTTGGCTTTGATGGTGTTGAACTTGCTGGTTACCATGGATTAACTCCGATGGAAATAAAAGAGTTATTAGATGAGCTTGGACTTAAAACAGCTGCCTGTCATGTGCCGCTTGACCAGTTAGAAAACAATCTGGCACAGGTCATTGAAGATCAAAAGATATTAGGAAGTAAGTATGTTGTTTGTCCATATTTAATGCCAGATAGACGCAGTGAAAGTGACTACATAGCCCTTATTTCGTTTTTAGAACATGCGGGTGAGATTTGTCGTCAAGAAGGGATTTCCCTTTGCTATCATAATCACGATTTTGAACTTGAGCGCTTATCTGATGGCAGAATGGCACTTGAAGCGATTTTTGAAGAAACAAACCCTGACATGGTAAAAGCAGAGCTTGATGTGTACTGGCTGACTAAAGCGGGCCAAAAGCCGGCAGAGTGGATAGAACGATATCAAAATCGAACACCGTTAATTCACTTGAAAGATATGACGACCGATGAAGAACAATTCTTCGCTGAACTTGGCACAGGCGGCGTTGACCTAGAAGCTGTGCTTAATAAGGGCGAACAAGTTGATATTCAATGGTGGGTTGTAGAGCAGGATGCTAGCCGGCGTACACCACTTGAAAGTATTGAAATTAGTATCAATTATTTGAAAACAAAGCTTCCGCGTCTCTAGTAAATAATTTTGTTCAATATTTTTCACCCTATTTGTCAATGTAAGCAGTTTCAATTATTCTGGTATTCTCTAAAATAATAGATAAAGTGAACAACGAGAAGGAGTGTCCAAACATGTTGAACGTAACTGTATGGAATGAAAACCGTCATGAACAAAAAGATCCAGTCGTAAGGGATATTTATCCCAAAGGTATCCATGGAGCCATCGCTGAATTCCTTAAGTCTGAAGGCTTTGATACAAGAACAGCTACTCTTGATGAGCCCGAACATGGTTTGACGGATGATGTTTTAAATAACACAGATGTATTAGTTTGGTGGGGGCATGTCGCTCATAGTGAAGTAAACGATGAAATCGTTGAGAAGGTCCGCCAGCGCGTCCTTGATGGAATGGGGCTAATCGTCCTTCACTCCGGGCATTTTTCGAAAATTTTTAAGACCTTAATGGGAACAAGCTGTGATTTAAAATGGCGCGAAGCGGGCGAAAAGGAACGCCTTTGGGTCGTAAGTCCGAGTCATCCAATTACAGAAGGAATCCCTGAATATATCGAGTTAGAGCATGAGGAAATGTACGGGGAGCATTTTGATATCCCGCAGCCAGATGAACTAATTTTCACTAGCTGGTTTGAAGGCGGCGAAGTATTCCGCAGCGGTTGTACATACAAGCGCGGAAACGGAAAAGTATTTTATTTCAGACCAGGTCATGAAACCTATCCTACCTATCATAATCAACAAATTCAGCGAGTGATTATTAACGCTGTTAAATGGGCGCAGCCAGTTAAACGAGAACGGCCGGTATACGGAAATGCTAAACCACTAGAGGAAATTAAGGGAGGAAACTAATATGAAAAAGATCAGAGTAGGTGTAATCGGGTGCGGCAGTATTGCCCAGCATCGTCATTTACCAGAATATCAAGTAAATCCAAATGTAGAGCTTACAGCCGTTTGCGATATCAATCAAGAGCGGGCAATCGAAGTAGCCGAAAAATACGCTGTTCTTTCCTATACAGATTATAACGAGTTGCTGAAAAGTGGTGAGGTGGACGCGGTAAGTGTTTGTACACCAAACTATCTCCATGCTCCTATCACCATTGCTGCTTTAGAGGCAGGTCTTCATGTCCTTTGCGAGAAGCCAATGGCAACCTCTAAAGAAGAAGCTGAAGCGATGATTGCAGCAGCTGAAAAAAACGGCAAAAAATTAATGATTGGTCATAATCAGCGTTTTGTTCCATCCCATCAAAAAGCCCGCCAGTTGATTGCAAACGGAGAAGCCGGCAGAATTTACAGCTTCCGTACAGCGTTTGGTCACGGCGGCCCTGAAGGCTGGAGTGTAGACGGAAAAGAAAGCTGGTTTTTCGAAAAAGAAAAAGCGTTTGTCGGTGCTATGGGTGACTTAGGTGTCCATAAAACCGATTTATTGCGGTATATATTAGGGGAAGAAATTGTTGAAGTGGGTGCCTTTGTTGAAACGAATGCAAAGGATTTTGCTGATGTGGATGATAATGCCGTTTGTGTATTGAAAACAGAAAGCGGCATCATCGGTACACTTGCCGCCAGCTGGGCTTATACCAGCAAGGAAGATAACTCTACCATTATTTACGGTGAGAAGGCAATCCTTCGCTTAGAAGATGATCCAATAAATTCTCTTGTTGTTCAATATAGCAATGGCGAAGTAGTGAAATATGAACTAGGGAAAATTCAATCAAATGATGCGGGTGGTCAAAACAATACCCATGTCATCGAACATTTTGTAAATGCTATTCTGCTAGATGAAGAGCCTGCTGTAACTGGTGAAGAAGGAATGAAATCACTAGATGTAATTCTAGGAGCACTTAAGTCAAACGAAACGAAGCAAATTGTTAAAGTAAGATAACTATTAAAAACTAGAGTTGGCAGCAAACATAGCGGTCAACTCTGTACTATTTAGTGTGATAGATATAACGTTAATAAAAGTGAGGAGAAATTAATATGAAACTAGGCGTCTTTACCGTATTATTTGCTGAAAAAACATTCGAGGAAATGTTGGATACTGTTCAAAAAGCGGGCTTACATGCTGTTGAAATTGGTACCGGCTGCTACCCTGGAAACAACCACTGCGATTTAGATTTACTGCTAGAAGACGAAAATGCAAGACGTGAATATATTCAAAAAGTGGAGGACCGCGGATTAATCATCAGTGCGTTCAGCTGCCATGGCAATCCGATTTCTCCTGAAAAAGAATTTGCTCAAAGCTCACATGAAACACTTATAAAAACAATTAAACTGGCATCGTTACTGAATGTACCAGTTGTTAACTGTTTTTCAGGTACAGCTGGCGACCATGAAGGTGCAAAGTATCCTAACTGGCCTGTTACCCCTTGGCCAAATGAATATGGCGATGTTCTGAAGTGGCAATGGGAAGAAAAGCTCATTCCATATTGGAAGGAAGTTGGCCAGTTTGCAAAGGATAATAATGTGAAAATCGGGCTTGAACTCCATGGCGGCTTTTTAGTCCATACCCCATATACGTTGTTAAAATTACGTGAAGAAACCTGTGATGCGATTGGAGCTAACTTAGACCCAAGTCACTTATGGTGGCAAGGAATTGACCCTGTAGCTGCAATTAAGATTTTAGCAAAAGAAAATGCAATCCATCATTTCCATGCAAAGGACACATACATTGATCAAGAAAATGTGAATATGTATGGGTTAACAGATATGCAGCCATATGGAGAAGTACGTTCGCGGGCGTGGACGTTCCGTTCGGTTGGCTGTGGACATGGTTTAAAAGAATGGTCTGACATGATGAGCGCCCTTCGCACATATGGCTATGATTATGTCGTTAGTATCGAGCATGAAGATCCAATCATGTCTATAGAGGAAGGATTTACGCGAGCTGTAAACAATTTGAAATCTGTCTTAATTGAACAGCCTGTTTCGCAAATGTGGTGGGTATAACTCCTAAGAAAAACATCTAAGATTAGAGGTGCCATATGAATAAAAAGTGGTGGAAAGAAAGCGTGGCCTATCAGGTTTATCCTAGAAGCTTCGTGGACAGCAATGGTGACGGGATTGGCGATCTAAAGGGTGTCACTTCCAAGTTAGATTACTTAAAAGAGCTTGGCATCGATGTGATTTGGTTATCGCCAATGTTCAAATCTCCCAATGATGATAATGGCTATGACATTTCCGATTATCAAGATATTATGGACGAGTTTGGAACGATGGCAGATTTTGATGAGCTCCTTGAAGGTGTTCATCAACGCGGGATGAAATTAATATTAGATTTGGTTATTAATCATACAAGTGACGAGCATCCTTGGTTCATTGAGTCCCGCTCTTCCAAGGATAATCCAAAGCGCGATTGGTACATTTGGCGAGATGGAAAAGGCTTAAAGGCACCAAATAACTGGGAATCCATTTTTAGTGGGCCGGCATGGAGATATGATAAAGAAACTGAACAATATTTCATGCACATCTTTTCACCACGCCAGCCGGATTTAAATTGGGAAAACCCTGAGGTCAGAAATGCATTATATGACATGGTCAATTGGTGGCTCGATAAGGGAATAGATGGATTCCGTGTGGATGCGATTTCTCACATAAAAAAAGAACCGGGATTCCCCGATATGCCGAACCCTGAGAATCTAGACTTTGTCCCATGCTTTCCGAAAATGATGAACGTGGAAGGGATTGATGAATTCCTAACCGAATTCTCACAAAAAACGATTAAAAACTACGATATTATGACGGTTGGGGAAGCTAACGGTGTTGGGTTGGACGATGCGGATAAATGGGTCGGTGAAGACAACGGGTACTTCAATATGATCTTCCAATTTGAATTCTTGGGTCTCTGGGATAAGGATGCAGATGACCGTGTGGATGTACGTGCATTGAAGAAGAATCTGACCAAATGGCAGAAAGGATTAGAAGGTAAGGGATGGAACGCCTTATTCATTGAAAACCATGATCAGCCGCGCCGGGTTTCTAGCTGGGGAAATGACCGCAAGCTTTGGAAGGAAAGCGCCAAAATGTTGGGTGCGTTATACTTTCTGATGAAGGGTACACCGTTTATTTATCAAGGTCAGGAAATTGGGATGACTAACGTCCAGTTCCCATCGATTGAAGATTATAATGATGTTGGAATGGTTAACTATTACAAAGTGGAAACGGCAAAAGGGCGTTCTCACGATGAGATTATGGAGATTATTTGGAAACAGTGCCGTGACAATGCTCGGACTCCGATGCAATGGGACGCTTCCAATATGGGAGGGTTTACGACTGCTAATCAAACATGGTTAGGGGTAAATCCAAACTATAAAGAGATTAATGTTGAGTCTCAAATAAATGATCCTGACTCAATTCTATCTTTTTATAAAAAGTTGATTCAGTTGCGGAAAGATAACCCGCTGTTTGTTTATGGAACCTATGAGTTACTGTTACCAAATCATAAGCGATTATTTGTCTACACCCGCCGTCAGGGCGGCCGAAAAGCGATTGTGATTAACAATTTTAGTGAAAAACCAACAAGATTTAAAGTGCCGGCAAGTGTCTCCTACACGAATTCTGAACTAGTATTAAATAATTATCATGTAGCAGACAAGAAATTAAGAAAAGAGTTTACCTTAATGCCTTATGAAACACGGGTATATTTTTTATAATAAGGTCCCTTAACCCACTATTAAAAAAGACGATTCGGACTCGAAGCGTCTTTTTTGATAGCTTTTATTCAGATTTAGCTGTCTTAAATAGAAATTTCCGCCTTTGCTAATTTCCTGTGTTCCCATGGTTTCATCATCCAGCGTTTTAATGCAAAACAGCCCCGCAGCCATTCGTCTGCACCCTGAGCCAGCCAGACACCGAGTAATCCCAGACCATAATGGACACCAAGGAGGTAACTTAGTGAAACGGCAATGCCCCACATCGACAAGATGCCGATAACCACTGGGAAACGGACATCCCCCGCCGATTTAAGCGAACCCATCAAAACAATATTCATCGCCCTGCCGGGTTCTACAAAGACGATTGCCCATAAGACGGGCAGACCCACAGCAATAATTTCAGGATTTTTTGTAAAAGTCTCCAATATAGGCGATCCGATTAAGGCAATTATTAGGGATGTTACTGTTGAGGCAGCCATGGCAATTTTTAAGGTCCGAATCCCCCGCTTTAAAGCCTGGTCAAACTGCCTGCCGCCAATGTATCTAGCAACTAATAACTGTGTCCCTTGGGCAATGGCGACCGTAAACAGAAAACAAATATAGTTTATATTTAACACATATACACGTGCCGTTAGGGAAGCAGTACCCATGGAGACAACGAAGCTGGTAATAATCAGCTGTGAGAATTGGTAGGACAGATTCTCTCCTGCGGAGGGGATCCCAATCCCTAGCAGCCCTTTAATATCCTCTTTTTTCGCACTTATAATATCTTTGATGGTGAGGTTTAAAGCGAGACGATTAAAGACAAGGTAAAGTAAAGCGATAACCGCAAAGGCACGTGCAAGCACAATGGCCCAGGAGACCCCTGTCACCCCCGTAACCGGTAAACCAAAAATGCCTGTGAGGGCCAAGACGTTTCCAACAATACTGATAAAATCAGTCATCATCGTGACGAGCATAGATTCTTTTGTATACCCATGGCTCCGCAGGACGGCACTTAGCGCAAGGGAGATGGATTCAAAAAAGAGGGAAATACCACAAATCCGAAGAAAGGTTAATCCGTAATCAAATACGTTCCCTTGAATATCGAAAAGTTGTAAAAGCTGTTTCCCAAAGAAAAAAACGATGACAGACACGACGATACCAAACCACACGTTTAGTCCAAATATGGTACGTGATAACTCTCTGGCCTGTTTTAAACGGTCTGCACCAAGGCTTTGGCTGATTAAGACTGTACCACCAATCGAAGTTACATTAAACACGAGGATAAATATATTTAAAAGCTGGTTGGCAACCCCTACACCGGCAGCTGCTGAATCGGAATAATGGCCCAACATGAAGGTGGCGATGATACCGATTCCCATATGCAGCAAGAGTTCAATAAACAGTGGCCAAGAGATACTAAAAAGTGATTGTTCTTTATATTTATACGATTTTTCCTCCAAATTTCTTATACTCCTTTTGTCTATTAACTTATTAAAATGTAAATTCCATTGTACACCCAACAGTCTTATAAAAATAGTGGGAATTCTTAAGGGTCTCTATTACCATATTCGCATTAGGCTTGTATAAGACGAGAAGAAAAAATAGCTGACCACCTAGTTGAAACGGTCAGCAAAACTGGAAACAATGTTGACGTTTTAGTACCCCCACTTCATTGCAATCGTTAAAGTACAGCAGTTGATCGGATCATGCTGAGTACCAAGTGTTGATAGGGTGAAGGTAACGCCAGTAGGTGTAAATTTCACTATAACAGGGATTTTTAGTCCTATGGTTTTAATTAATCGATCCACTTCCGCATTTTTTCCTTGTTGTGCAGCAGCCATTACTTTCCCTGCGAACGGAGCATTTCCTAACCGATCTAACAGGATACTTCCTTGCTCCATTAACAGACGATACGTTTTGACTGATTCCTCAAATATCTTCGTATTGACGGGGGGGTAGGAACGGGGGCTTAAATAGTTTACAGTATATATTGGATAAACCGGCATATGAGGAACAACCGAATAATGAAAAGGGTTGTGGTACATGCTGACGCTCCTTCCATAATCAAAAAAACAAGGCAATATAAAAGTATGAAATAAAAGGGTCTTTTGTTCCTATTGTGTATAGGTGGAAGGGGAATACAAAAAGCATGTACTATTTACATGCTGGTTGAAACAAAAACGAATAACGAATTTATTGATAAAAAGGGGATGATGATGATTAGTCAGGCTATTATATTATTCATTCTTGCTGGACTAGCTGAAATTGGCGGGGGGTATTTGATCTGGCAGTGGCTGCGTGAGGACAAACCATTGTGGTATGGAGTTATTGGCGGAATTGTATTAGTGGTATACGGGGTTATTCCTACGTTTCAAAAGTTTCCCTCGTTTGGAAGGGTATATGCTGCCTATGGGGGAGTCTTTATTATTCTGGCGATACTTTGGGGATGGGGAATTGATAAAAAGACACCTGATACATACGATTGGATTGGTGCGGTGATCTGTTTGATTGGTGTTACGGTGATACTTTGGGCTCCTAGGCATTGAAATGGTATTTTTTTCGATTAACGCTGAATTTTTACTATATAGGTGTTATTGATAATACTCCGATAGATACGTTAATATTTACTTTTTTCTCAGCCTTTACTGAATTTGAAAGAGATATTATAATGCGGAACTCAAGAGGGATAAACAAAATCCTAATTTCCATAAGGGTTCTGATATGGCAAAATTAGAGCTTTGCACTTTAATAGACAAATATGAACTTATAATTGAAAAGTTCGAAGAATTGGAATCTAATATAGATAAACTGCTTGAACAAATTCCGGGCGTTGTAGGTTAATTGTTTTAAACATTTGAAGCACGGAATAGTCAGTCAAACAACTAAAATATGGGCAGGGGCCTGTCGGGCAAATGACTGACATCCACCACATGGAAAGGTTGGACGAAGGAATTTTGGAGCAAAGACTCTGTGAGAATGAGAAATGTGGAGATCCACCAGTGTGACCATACTTTAACATTTTACCCATCTTTTAGGTAAGGGTAGTTTGGTAGCTATAGGTCTTTTTTTACCTTGCTCCCAAAATCATCCTTGAATACACTTTTATACCAAAACTGCAAATGAATTTAAAACGGATTACTACGTAATTTGAAGAAAACAAGAGAAATTGGGAGATTTTCCTTTCTATATAGAGAGAGTGTAGGAGATATTTATCATTTTAAAAAAATTGGATGAATTTAAACAGAATTATATAACGAAAATTTAAAGAAAGAAGGCGCTTATATGGGAAATCATTATGAAGTGGTTATTATTGGGGCGGGATCAATGGGAATGGCTGCTGGTTATTATTTATCCAAGTTAGGAATAAAAACATTACTTCTTGATCTTCACAATCCACCGCATGATAAGGGTAGCCATCATGGTGAAACAAGAATTATTCGACATGCGTATGGTGAAGGGAATCAGTATGTACCACTTGTATTGAGAGCGCATGAATTATGGGAACAACTTCAGGAGGAATCTTACAAGCAATTATTTTTGCAAACAGGGGTACTATGCGCTGGAGCACCAGGATCCTCCTTCACAAAGGAAGCAATAAATAGTGGTAGGGAATATTCTTTGCCTTTTGAAGTCTTATCAAGTGAGGAAATGGCGTATCGATGGCCCGGTTTTACATTCTCAGAAGGGTTTACCGGCTGCTTTGAAACGAGGTCAGGAATTTTGTTTAGTGAACAATGCATCCAAGCTTTTAGAGACTTAGGACTGGCAAATGGTATGACCTTACTGCCATTTACAAAGGTGGAAAAGATTGAAGTTTATTCGAATGGAGCAACTATTCGAACAGCGAATAATGCCTACCATACAGATTTTGTGGTTGTAAGTGCAGGTGCATGGTCGGGGAAACTGTTAAATGATTTAGGATTGGATCTTCCGCTTCAGCCAATTAGGAAAACTGTTTCATGGTTTAAGTGTGACCCAGAATTATATGATTTTAGTGTATTCCCGGCTTTTACGGTTGATTTACTATATGCCCATTATTACGGGTTTCCGAGTATTGGTAGTAGTGGAATTAAAATCGGCCGCCACGATGGAGGAGTACAGGTTGACCCGGATGAAGCAGTAAGACCTCATGGGCCTAATGATGAAAAAGAGATTCATTCATTTTTAGGAACATATATGCCTTCAGCGAATGGGCCTTTAGCAGCAGGAAAAACATGTTTCTATACGGTAACGCCCGATGAACATTTTATCTTAGACCAGCATCCCGAGTATCCACATATGTTTATTTCCGCTGGTTTTTCTGGTCATGGTTTTAAATTTGCAAGTGTTGTTGGTGAGGTAATTAGCCAGGTAATTACAAAAGGAAAATCTTATTACGATCTAACTAATTTTTCAATAAAGAGATTTAAGTAGTAGACGTCTTAAAGTGCGTCTATTTATATGTAGTGAAAAAAGGATTAATAAAAATAGCAATAATGTGCTAATGTATCGAAATATCCTCTAGAGTCAAATGATTTAAATATAGATATAATCACTTTATCACACTAATTGATTAATCACTTAATTTTCAATCAATTGAAAGCGCATTAATTAACTAAGAGGAGGAGAGATTGAGCCGTTAAATAATTTATTCAAGACCAAATATGTGAAAATTCGAAATTTGGGGAGGAGAATTACTGGTGAATGAACAAACCTATAGGATGGACGACGCACCGCTAAATAAGTTTCATATAAGGATTACAGCACTGACCTTTGGATCCAATTTTTCTGATGGATATGCTCTCGGGATAATTGGAATGGCTCTTAGCCTCCTTGGTCCGCAAATGCATCTTAGTCCTTTGTGGAATGGTTTAATTGGAAGTTCTGCCTTAATTGGATTATTTTTTGGAAGCCTTTTGCTCGGTGGGCTTTCTGATAAAATTGGAAGGCAGAAAATATTCTTATCCAATTTTGTTATTATAACAGTAGCATCTGCTTTGCAATTTTTTGTAAATGATCCAGTAACGCTTTTTATAATACGGATATTAATTGGTATTGCTCTTGGTGGGGATTATGCAGTAGGTTCTACTTTACTTGCGGAATTTGCGCCCAGAAAGTACAGAGGTATTCTATTATCCTCATTAAATGTTTTATGGACAGTTGGTTATGTTCTTTCTAATGTTATAGGATATTACCTTGGAAAGATGGGCCCCGATTCCTGGCGTTGGATGCTTGTTAGTGCAGTGCTTCCTGCTGCAATTGTTTTAGTCATGCGTATTGGAACTCCTGAATCACCAAGATGGCTTGTAAAAATGGGCCGAGAAGAAGAGGCAAAAGAAATCGTGAGAAAATATATTGGACCTCATGCCGTAATGGAGGAAAATATTGCGCAAGAAGTCACCACTAATTATGGAATCAAGGATCTTTTCAACAAACATCTTTGGAAACGGACTGCTTTTGGTGGCCTATTTTATGTATGTCAGGTAGTCCCTTACTTTGCCATTTATACTTTCCTTCCCACAATTTTAGAAAAATTGGGATTTGAAGAAACCTTTATGGTTGATATGCTATTAAATCTATTCCTTCTTGTTGGTGCAATCGCTGGTTTATGGTGTACAGAGAAGCTCTCACGCCGCGGTTTTACCATTTATACCTTTATTATTTTGACTCTATCCTTATTTATTTTAAGTCTTCTACCAGCAGGATCGCATGGTTTTGCTATCATTGCTTTTTCCATTTTCACCTTTGTCATGTCTGCGGCTTCAAATCTTACACTTGTCTATCCAGCCGAATTATTCCCAACGGAAATTCGCGGTACAGGCGTTGGTGTTGTTACAGCGATAAGCCGAATCGGTTCAGCAATTGGAACATTTCTATTACCGATTAGTGTAAGCTCCTTTGGAATGACAACATCGATGATCTCCATGTCCGTTATCTTATTAATCGGAACGGTTGTCTCGATTGCATGGGCACCAGAAACGAAATCACTTGGCTTGAATGAAGCGAGTGATCCAAATCTAGATGTTGATTTTAGCATAAATAGAGAGGGAAAGAGTGTTGAAATAGGAAGATAACATTCATTTCTTGGTTATATCGCAACACGAAAGGAGTAAGTAAGGAAAATGATTACTACCAAATCAAACATCCACCCAAGGGAAATAAAAAAAGTTACATTGGGCAATGGAGAAATTTCCATAAATGAAATCATTGCTGTTTCTAGATACGATGCAGAGGTTTTATTTTCGCATGATTACCGTAACCGGGTAAATATTTCACGAACGGTCATTGAAAAGTTTTTGGATGAAGAACGAGTTATTTACGGGGTCACAACGGGATTTGGTAGTAACATAACAAAAAATATCTCCTCAGAAGATACCGAGACCCTTCAAAAAAATATCATTCGTTCTCATGCAGTATCTGTTGGTTCTCCGTTAGAAAAAGAAGTGGTAAGAGCCATCCAATTCATGATTCTAGTTAATTTAGGAAATGGTTTCTCTGGTGTAAAGTTAGCGACTTTAGAACTTTTAAGGTCGCTACTCAATCATCAAATTGTTCCTTTTGCCCCTGGAGAAGGATCGGTTGGATATTTATCTCCGGAAGCCCATATGGCCTTAGTGTTAATTGGGGAAGGAAAAGCATGGCACAATGGTGAGCTTATTCGAGGAAGTGATGCTTTAGAAAAAGCTGGTTTACAGCCTGTTTCATTGGGCTGTAAGGAAGGATTAGCACTTATAAGTGGAACGACATCAGTCACAGCTTTAGCTTCATTAGCTCTCTATAACAGTATTCAAGCAGCAAAAACAGCTGATATTGTGGGTGCCATGTCTTTAGAAGCGTTAAAGGGCACCATTCAAGCCTTTAATCCACGAACCCATTCAGTTAAGAAACATGAAGAGCAGGCTGGCACGGCACGCAATATTATAAATATGCTGAAAGGCAGTGAGATTGCCGAAAAATATCGGGATTACCGATTACAGGATGCTCTTAGCCTAAGATGTATTCCTCAAGTTCACGGAGCTATAAAAAAGGTTTTAAAAGATGCAGAATTTACTATATGTAATGAGATAAACTCATCAAGTGACAATCCACTGATTACCACAGAGGATCAAGGAGATGCCCTTATGGGAGGGAATTTTGATGGAACATTTGTCGGTATCTATGCGGATACGATAGCCATCGCAATGGCCAATCTCGCAAAGGTTTCAGAGAGAAGGTTAGATCGGCTCGTCAACTTTCATGTAAGTGAACTTCCGAATTTTCTAGTAGCAAAACCAGGCTTAAATAGCGGTTACATGATTCCGCAGTATACAGTAGCAGGGCTACTTAATGAAATAAGGGTTCTTGCTCATCCCGCAACAGTAGATAATACGCCAACCTGTGCAAATCAAGAGGATGTTGTCAGTTTTGCCTATTTTGCAGCAAAAAAAGCTTATCAAATAACTAAAAAGCTGGAGTATATTTTAGGACTTGAGCTGATGGCAGCTGTTCAAGCCTTGGATTTTCATCACCCTTTAAAACCTTCACCCGCCAGCCAAAAGGTTTATGAGCTGATCAGGAGTGTCGTTCCGACTGTAGAAGAAGATCGATATTTTTATCCCGATATTCAATTTATTACCAACCTAATTCGTGAAGGAGAAATCCTAAACGCTATCGAATTGATAATTGGAAAACTAGATTGGTAACAATGACTATAATAATTGGAAGCTTTTTTACTCATCTTTATTAGAGTAGAATAGCTTCCATTGTTATTTGGGGGAATTGGGATATGCTCGAAGAACTGATACAAATATCTTTTTCACAGTTACTACTTTCAGGAACCTTTGTACATGTGGCACCTTTTAAGGATTTGCAAGAAAGGTTTGGGGTGAAAATTCAGCCCAATGTAGTGGTTTTAGTTTCGGTGGATCGCTATCCAGATTTAGCTGAGGGAAAACCGATTGAATGGAAAATCAATATTGGAAGAAAACTTATAGAAGAATTAGACACCATCTTGCCTATTCCATTTTTATGGGCATGGTCGGAAGAGGGGGTTCTAGCACTTTTACTGGATTTTCATGGGGTAAATATACAGGATAGAAAGAGGGAAGTCCTATTACATGCAGAGGAGATTCAAAGAATTTCCGATAAAATTGGAATACATGTTTCGATTGGTATAGGAGATTTTTATAATGACCCATCTTACCTAAATTGTTCGTATGAAGAGGCAAAAAAATCAATGTCAGGTAGATTTTTTCAAGGGAATAAATTAATTTTTCACACAGATATGAGAAAAAAAATGGTTGAATCCTTAATGATCCCTTTAACGAAAGAAAAGTCAGAACTATTTTCTTTAGTTAGAATCGGGCACACAGAAGGGGCCGTGACCCAAATCAAAGGAATCATGATTAGGGTTGCTGAAATTTATAAGTATAATGAAGATGTTTTTAAATCCGAGTTAATTGACTTGCTTATGATGATGTCCAGAATTGTTTTAGAAGCTGGAGTAAGTCCTGTCTCGATTTTAACCAATACGGCAAATGTGATTCAAGATCTGTATCAAACAATTCGATATGATAAATTTGTAATAAAAGTCAGTAAATATGCAAAATGGTTAACCGAACAGGTAGAAAAAATATATATTCGTGATGTTTCACCCATTATTAAGCATGCGATTCGTTATATGAAAGAGAATCTTCAAAAAGATGTTTCTTTAGAGGATATCGCCCATTATTGTCATTTAAGCAGATATCATTTTAGCCATCTTTTTAAAAATGAAGTTGGAACGAGTGCCATGGAATTTTTTAATAAGCTAAGAATTGATAAATCCTTATTTTATTTGGAAAAAACGGATTTTCCTGTACAAGAAATTGCCATTCAAGTGGGCTTCCATGATTCCAATTACTTTAGCCGAGTATTTAAAAAATATATGAATTCTAGCCCAACGGAATATCGACGGTTAAAGAGGAAGATATAAAAATTTATTAGGTGTCCAGCCTCATACCTTAAAGAAAGATAAACCACAGAGAAAAAGACTAACGAATGGCTCAAAGGCACCATAGTGTAACGACCTTCTTCGCCAGCATTCTAAACAGTACGGCCTGCAGTGGCAATGCTTTGAACCAATTACCAGGCGTTTATCGGTGACAAAATTGACTGGTACGGGATTCTGGTTTCTTATATTGGACTACCTTTATTCTTATTTGGATATTTTAGCTTTAAAATTGTAAAGAAATCAAAAATGGTTCCATTAGGGGAGGCTGATTTCAGCCGGGAATAAGATGCTTTTTTTCTAACACCTTGGAACGTCTAGGCGACAGTAGCTTGTGTTAGAGTGGGAATCGGAGAAGAAAAGATGTTTATGTTGTTTACCGAAGAGGATTCAGCAGAAGAGCACTGCCAATTCGGGGCACTGATATTTTTTAACCAAGAGGTATTCGGTTGGCTAGATGTAGTATTGGATAAAAATCAGGTTTCAGTGGCAACGTCTAATTATTACCCTTCCTGCAAGGAAATTGTGGTATCCTTTGTTAGGGAGGAGAGTCTAATATGCTAAAAAGTTTAAATAAGCGACTTGTCAAAATTATGCCACTCATCACTCCGGTCAGTGTCATTCTAGGGGTACTTCTTAGTACGTATATAAAGGATTTTTCTTATCTAATACCATGGTTTTTTGCCTTTATGACCTTTGAAGGCAGTTTAAGCTCTAATTTCCGATCATTAAAGGATGTGATCATTCATCCCTTTCCTATATTCCTAGCGATGTTGATTTTACATGTCCTTATGCCGCTATGGGCCTGGGGGATTGGTCATGTTGCTTTTGCAGGAGATGCATACACGATTACAGGACTTGTTCTTGGTATGGTGATTCCAACGGGTGTCACGAGTTTCATTTGGGTTTCGATCTATAAAGGGAATATTCCCTTGGTTTTATCGATTATTTTAATCGATACGTTATTATCTCCGATTATTGTTCCCTTGACCCTGTCATTATTTATTGGTCAAAAAGTCGAGATGGATACAATTAGTATTATGAAAGGTATGTTGGGGATGGTGGTAATCCCGTCATTAATCGGGATGACTTTAAACCAGCTATCAAAGGGGAAAGTGAAAGAACAAATAGGGCCAAGCCTTGCTCCTTTTTCAAAGATTTGTTTAGGTATTGTTGTGATGTTGAACGGGTCGGTCGTTGCCCCTTATTTGAAACATATTGATCTTAAGCTGGTTAGCATTATAGTAATTGTCTTTTTCATCGCTTTAACCGGTTACTTATTTTCCTTCTTTGTAGGCCGATTAATGAAAAGGGGACAGGGTACTGTGATTACACTGACGTTTACTGGCGGGATGAGAAATATTAGTGCGGGTGCAGTATTAGCGGTCTCCTTTTTTCCGGCAGCAGTTGCGGTACCGGTTGTTGTTGCGATGCTATTTCAGCAAATCCTGGCTTCGTTAAATGGCCATTTTGTTGAGCGTTTTTATAGTAAAAAGGAAGTCAATAATCAGAAGTCAATTGCTTTATAGATGTTAAAAAAGCCAGTTTGAAGAAACTGGCTTTTTACTATGCATCATTACTAATATGCTTAAATGTGGAAACCTGAAATAAGCCTTGATCTGTTAGCTTTAACTCCGGAATCACCGGCAGTGATAAAAAGGAAAGCGTTAAGAAGGGGTTAAAGTGCTCGTTCGCTCCTAACGTTCGAAGAGCCAGATTTATTTCATTTAAATTAGTGTACACTTCCTGATAAGGGCGATCAGACATCAACCCTGCAATAGAAAGCTCTAATGAGGCAATTACTTCCCCTTTATTAACAACAACCATCCCACCTTGCATATCTTTAATCGCGTTAGCTGCAACAACCATATCATAATTATTAGTGCCTGCAATGATTAGGTTGTGAGAATCATGGGCGATGGTGGTAGCGATCGCCCCTGATTTTAGGCCCAGGCCTTTTACAATACCCAAACCTATTGCACCTGTCATATGATGGCGTTCAATGACGGCTAACTTTAATTGATCCTTTTCTTTAGATGGTCGAAACAAACCAAGTTCACAGGTATCTACTTCTTCAATTTGATGGATCGTTACCAGGCTGTTAGGAATAATTTCAATAATATTTGCCTTCTTTTCCTTCAAAAGAATCTGAAAACTATCCTCTTCAAGCTCATGAAAGCGGACAGATTCTCTTATTGATACTGATATCGAAGGATCTGCGTTTCCTAGTTCACTGATTAGCAACCCATTCTTAACAACTGCTCGACCATCTTTATATACATCGGTGATCTGAATGGTGTCGAGATTATCAAAGAAGATGAAATCCGCCCTGTAACCAGGGGCAATGGCTCCTTTGTCTTCAAGACCAAAACATTCTGCCGCATTAATGGATGCCATTTGAATAGCAGTTAAGGGAGAGAGCCCTGAAGCAATCGCCAGTCGAACATTATGATCAATACTGCCTTCGTGAACTAGGTCATCTAGGTGCTTATCATCTGTCACAAATAGACAGCGGCGGGCGTTACGCTCATTTACAACAGAAATTAACTGATTCAAGTCTTTGGCAACTGTGCCTTCACGAATCATTAAGTACATTCCTCTGCGAAGACGATCTCTTGCTTCATCTGTGGTCGTACTTTCATGATCTGTTCGAATGCCCGCAGACATATATACATTTAAGTCATTAGCCTTTAGACCTGCTGCATGGCCATCGATTTTTTTACCCAAGTGTTTGGCGTCAGATATTTTACCGACCATATCTTGTTCGGCGTTTACCACGGCTGGGTAGTTCATTACTTCTGCTAATCCCAGTACTCGCGGATGTTGATAAAAAGGCTTTAAATCCTCAGCCGTAAGTGTGGCACCGGAATGTTCGAAGGCTGTTGCCGGCACACAGGAGGGGAGCATAAAGTAAAAGTCAAAGGGAAGGTTTTCAGTTGAATTAAGCATATATTGAATGCCAGTCACCCCTGAAACATTGGCAATTTCGTGGGGATCCGCAATTATGGTAGTAACCCCATGGAGGAGGAGGACCTTAGCAAATTCCCTTGCTGTAACCGTTGAGGACTCAATATGGACATGACCATCAATGAAAGCTGGAGAAATATAACAGCCTTTAGCATCAATGATGTTTTTCCCACTGTATACTCCAATCCCTGCAAAATACCCGTCAACTATAGCAATGTCACCTTCCATTATTTCTCCGTTAAATACATCAACAATTTTTCCATTCTTAATGACGGTATCTGCAGGTTCTTTTCCAGAGGCCACAGAGATTCTTCTTTCTAATTGATTTCTCTCCATCTTCAACATCCTCTTTTTGTCAGATTAGTATTCCACCTTATTTTGTGATTTTTTCCATGTTTTAAACGGCAGGTCGCCATTAGCGGGGAAAATTTGCTTCATAGGGATTTTTCGCGCTTCGAAAGGTAATGCGAGCTGGTCATAAATAAATTGATCATCGAAGCCGATTTTGGCTGCGTCCTCTTTAGTGCAGGCATAATAAACAGCTTTTGGACGTGCCCAATAAATGGCGCCAATACACATTGGGCATGGTTCGCAGCTCGTATAGATTTCACAGTCCTCAAGTTGAAAGCTTTTTAGAGTTTGGCAGGCCTCGCGGATCGCCTGAACCTCAGCATGGGCTGTGGGATCGTTTAACGCTGTAACTTCATTACGGCCTCTACCAATAATTTTCCCCTCTTTTACTACTATAGCTCCAAATGGTCCACCATGACAGGTCATCACATTGGTTAGAGCCTCATCAATGGCTACCACCATAAATTTATCAGCTGACATCATAATCTCCCCAATCGTCTCTATATTAAACGTTTGTCGTTAAAGGTTTATGCCTTGTAATAGGAAAGTAAGATTTTCCCTTTTAAGCTTGAGATATATTATTCTATAACACACGTATATTTTCTCCTTTGTCGTAAGGGTTTCTGACAGACTTTTTCAAAATAGCCATCGTAAGAAAGGATGCCAACGATATAACTGTTAAAGATTAAAGGATCAGCCTTTCTAATTCTGATAAATAAAATTTTTTATGTTAGATTATATGACGCCAATGTAGAAGCTATCTCCTCTTTTGGATATTATTAGTGAAAAGCTGATGATAGAAACGTTAACATTTTCCTTAGTTACATATTCTCACCTATCCAACTGAGCCCAAATTTTAGAGAGATAGAACATGGTTGTTTTTAGGAGGTCTATTAATAAATAAATTTAAGGGGGTCTTGTATGGATGGGATACATGAGATTCTAGACGCGATTGTCGAGTCTGCTAATGATGATGTCCTTGCTACGATTATTCGCGTAGAAGGATCAGCTTATCGAAAAGAGGGGGCTTCCACGCTGTTTCGAGGTGATGGAACGCAAATAGGTCTTCTAAGTGCCGGATGTCTTGAGACGGATTTGTCCTTTCGAGTTCAAGAAGTCATAAACCAAAGAAAAACAAACACCGTTGTTTATGATTTAAGGGACGAAGACGATCTGTCATGGGGGCAGGGGGCAGGCTGTAACGGTGTAATAAGTGTTCTCTTGGAACCGATTGATGCCTGTCTTCGTGAGCATCTCTGTAAATTAAAGTTCCATTTAGATAATGGGAACCGTGTGACGGTGATAAAAAAATTAGCGAAAGACAATTCAGTTACTGACTATTTGTTTATCACAGATCATCAACAGCTGTTTGGAAAGTGGCACGGAAGAGTACCCCTGCAAATAAAAAGGCTCGTAAATGATATACATCAAAAAATACCGAAAAGTGGAATTTCTTATTTACCAGAATTATCAGCTGATATTTACATCCATTGCTTTGAACCTAAGCCTCGGTTAATTATTTTTGGGGCTGGCCGGGATGTAATTCCATTAGTTAATATGGCAGCTCAAGCAGGCTTTTCCGTCCTTGTCTCTGATTGGCGCTCGGCGTTATGTAAAGAAGAATATTTTTCGGAGGCTAATCAATTAATTGTGGGTTTTCCGAATGAAGTGGTGCCTATGCTGACTTTATCCAGCTTAGACTCTGTCATCATCCTTACACATCATTTTCAAAAGGATCGAGAATTGTTACATCTTCTAAAAGGTAAAAAATTAAGATATTTGGGTGTGCTGGGCTCAAAAGCTAGGACGCAACGTTTGCTTGATGGCCGAGAAATACCGCCGGAGATTAAGAGCCCCGTTGGATTGCCAATAAGGGCGGAAGGTCCAGAGGAGATTGCGGTTAGTATTGTAGCGGAACTAATTCAGAGACAGCGGACAAAGCGGCCTGAGATGGTAATGGAAAGGAGCTGGTCGAGTAATGAGTAAGCAGGGAGCAACGATGTTGAACTCGCCAGCTGTTTGGCTTCCGGATAATCTGGCAGCAGCCTGGCAATTAAAAAAACAGTTAGGTGAAGTTGCTAGCTTTATCGCGGGAGGAACACTCATGCAGACTCAGTGGCAAAAAGGTACGGATTGCCCCCGCCATTTAATTAGTTTGGAACAGATTAAAGAATTGCAAGGTTGTGAGAGAGCCAATTTTAACGGAGAAGCTGGTATCCGGATTGGTGCTTTAACCACACTAGCTGCTTGCAAGGAACACCCTTCACTTTTAAAAAATATCCCCTTATTAGCAGAGGCTATAAGAAATGTTGCAGCACTGGCTGTTCGTAATCGTGGAACGATTGGCGGCAATATTGCGGGAGGATTTGGCGACATAATTCCTGCCCTTTTGGCCCTCGATGCAACCTTATCCTTTTATGATGAAGGTAAAACAAAACTAAAAAGATTATCAGATTGTCTAGGTAAATCAAATGCTGCAATTCTTACCGCCATTTATGTTCCTGACAATAAAGAGTTTGAAAGGAAGAGTTATTTTTATAAAAAGCTTGGATACAGGGAAGCATTTACACCTAGTATTGTAACCATCTCTGGCTGCTGTCATCTCAACGAACAAAAGGAGGTCGAGTACATTCGCCTTGCTGCGGGGGGAGGGACAACGCCGCCTCAACGACTGGCCGGGGTTGAAAGATTAGTGGAAGGTTCCAAATTATCCAATGAACTCTTAAAAAATCTTTTTCAAAAGATAAAAGATGAATTCAATGCAGCTACAGATGCGTTTACGACGGCAGATTATAAAAAAACGGTCGCTGCCAATATGATTGTTTCAAAGATTGCTGGCTTTGCTGGTTAGAAAAGGAAGGGATCTTATGGCATTACAAACTAGCCTTTCAGAGCTGAAAAGAAGGGTACGTCCTGATGGTCCCGAAAAAGTGACCGGCAGAATGAAATACCTAACAGACCTAACGTTTCCTAACATGTTATATGGGAAAATTTTAAGAAGCACGGAGCCGCATGCCGAGATTTTATCTATTTCGGTCGATGAAGCAGAGCAACTTCCAGGTGTTAGGGCTGTTGTCACTTACAAGGACGTTCCTGGTTTGAATGGTTTTGGACTTATTTTTCCGGATCAGCCAGTTTTATGTGAAGACCGCGTCCGATATGTCGGAGATGCTCTAGCTGCTGTCGCGGCAGATACAAAGGAAATCGCCGAGCAGGCAATACGGTTAATTCGGGTTGAATACAAGAAGCTGCCAGTTGTTGATAGTCCCGAAAAATCTCTTCAGCCTGATGCACCGCTTCTTCATCCAGGAGGCAACATTCTGCATCATCCTTATTTTAAAAAAGGGGATGTGGAAACCGCTTTTCAAACATGCGCAATTGTAGTCGAGGAAACCTACGAGTTGCCAAGGCAAATGCATGCCTATATGGAAACCGAGGGCGGAGTGATTGTCCCGGAACCAGATGGAAAATTAACCGTTTATGTAGGTACGCAGCATGGTTTTAAGGACCGGTTTCAATTGGCAAGAATTCTGGATATGCCGGAAACGGATATCCGTGTAGTTTCAAGCCCAATGGGTGGTTCCTTTGGCGGAAAGGATGAATTAAATATCCAGCCTTATGGGGCATTACTGGCATTAGCGACAAAATGCCCTGTCAAAATTCATAACAGCAGACAGGAATCGGTCAGAGCAGGGCTTAAACGCCATCCAATGAACATTATGATGAAAACGGGAGTGGATCAAGAGGGGAATATTCTTGCCCATAAGGTAAAAATTATCGCTGATACTGGGGCGTATGCCACTTTAGGTCCTGCCGTTTTAGATTTTGCTGTGGAGCATGCACCAGGTCCCTATATCATCCCACATATGGAAATAGAGGGATTATCTGTTTTTACCAATAATGGCGTATCAGGTGAGTTCCGAGGCTTTGGCGGAAACCAGATCACGTTTGCATTAGAGGGGCAAATGGACCGGCTTGCTAATAAGTTGAATATGGATCCAGTAACATTCCGTTTAAAGAATTTAAGGAAATCGGATGATCCTGGGCCATTAGGACAAAAAATAGCTCCTACGAATGGAGCATCAGATGTCCTTCAAGCGATTGAACGTTCCCATGCTGAAAAATCCAAGAGGTGGAAGCAGGAGGAACTCGATAAATGGAAGGTGAGAGGGACTGGCATTGCCCTCACGATGCATGGAGGCGGACTTGGAATCGACCGGAATGATCCTGCCGGCGGCCGGCTTTCTTTTACAAAGGCCGGGAAAATTGAAGCCGCCTTCGGGTTTGAAGAGTGTGGTCAAGGTCTTTTGGCCGTGATTGAAACCTTACTAATAGAAGAATTCGAGTGTACAGAAAAAGATATTAAGATTGTTATAGGAGATACCGCTTTGGTACCTGTGAGCGGTTCATCGACTGCCTCAAGATCAACAAGTATGGTATGGCAGGCACTAATGAGAATGAAGGATTCCTTTCGGAAGCAAGTTTTAGAACTCGCACAGATGATTACAGGGATTTCTGCTGATCAGCTGCAAATGGGACCAAGGGGAATCTGGAAGGCCGGAGAGATGGATGCTTCGGGTCCTTTTATTACTTTCGCCCAGCTGGCGCATCAGATGCCAACTGGCCGGTCAATTAATGTCCACACTTCGTTTAACTTTCCAACGAGTCCTGATGCAACAGTGGGAGGAAGTCATTATCTTTATGCTTTTGCAGCTGTAATCGCTCACGTAGAAGTGGATTTGTTAACAGGCCAAGTGAAGGTGAGTACAATCGACCAAGCGGTAGCAGGTGGCCCTGTTGTCAGCCCGTTGGGATATCTAGGTCAAATAGAAGGAGGAGGCGTAATGGCCCTAGGTTATACCATGATGGAGGAAGCCGTCATGGATAAGGGAATCTATCTAACTGATAACTTTGACAACTATTTTATTCCCACCATTTGTGATGTTCCCTACAAGACGAATGTTGAGGCGATTGAAAAACTGGCGGTGGGCGACCCATTTGGTCCAAGAGGGGTAGGGGAAATTGGGACGGTTGCGGTTGCGCCGGCGATTGTTCGAGCGATTTATGATGCAACGGGATGCTGGGTGAATAAGCTGCCTGTTTCTCCTGAATTTTTATTAAAATCTATCAGTTTAGGAGAGATGAAACCATGGATATGAAGCATGTCATCCAGAGTGTTGACCTGCCAACAGCTGCCCCTAAAATAGAGCTTACCCTTACTATAAATGGTGTCCTCCATCAGTTAGAGGCAGCACCGGCAGCAAGGCTATTGGATATTTTACGGGAAGACTTAGGGTTGTCAGGCACAAAAATATCCTGTGAAATTGGCCGCTGTGGTGCTTGTGCCGTTCATATGAATGGTCAATTGGTTAACTCATGTCTGGTTTTGGCCTACCAGGCTAACCATACCTCCATTAATACAATAGAAGGACTAGAGGAGGATGAATTACATCCGATTCAAAAAGCGTTCTTAGAAGAGGGCGGATTTCAATGCGGGTATTGCACCCCGGGGATGATTATGGCTGTTAAGGCATTGCTTGATTCAAACCCCAGCCCTACTAAACAACAAATACAGGAAGCACTCTCGGGGAATTTATGCCGTTGTACGGGATATGGCGGAATCATTCGTGCAGTGGAAAAGGCGATTACAAGCTTAAAAGAAAATCAGGTTACTAACATCGAGGAGTGATTGACCGATGGCTAAAGCTCTAACTGAAGTAGTTAAGGAGGATAAAAAAACAACAGAGCTATTGATAAAGAATGGCCTTGTCTTTACTGAAGAAGGATTTCGTGAGGTAACCATTAAAATTATCGACGAGAAGATTGTCTCACTTATGGAAAGTGAAGCAGGTCCGTTGATTGAGATAGCTGAAAACATTATCGATGCAAGTGGCTGCATAGTGGTTCCCGGATTTATCGATGCCCATGTTCATTTTAATGATCCAGGCAGAACCGATTGGGAAGGGATTGAGACAGGAAGCCGTGCCGCCGCAATGGGTGGGACGACCACCATTTTTGATATGCCGCTAAATTGTTCCCCATCTACCATAAGCTTACAAAATTTAACTGATAAGAGAGAGTATTTAACGTCATTATCCCATATCGATTATGCCCTCTGGGGCGGGATGACTGGTACTAACCTAAATAATAGACAGGAATTAGCCCAAATGAGTGAGGGAGTGATTGCCTGGAAGTCATTTATGAGTGAAAGTGGGATCGATGACTTTCAATACTTATCTCCCACTGAATTGAAACAAGCCATGCTAGCGGCAAAGGACCATGGCAAAGTACTCGCCCTCCACGCGGAATGGGAAAAGGATATTGCTAGACTTATAGCTTTTAATAAACAGCATCCATGGCTGAATGAACGAAGTGCTTATTTAGCGAGCAGACCAATCTCGGCAGAAGAAAAGGCAGTAAGTTATGCGTTAGAGCTTGCCGCCAAATATGGAACAGCTCTTCATTTTGTTCATATTAGTTCACCAAAAGTTGTCGGTCTGATCGAGCAAGCTAAAAAAAGCGGCTTGAACGTAACAGTGGAAACCTGCCCCCACTATTTAATCTTTGATGAAGAGGATTTTCTCAGGGAGGGAGCGATTCTCAAATGTGCACCGCCGTTAAGACCACGTGAGGCTGTCGAAGGATTATGGGACTGTATTGCAAATGGCATGATTGACACAATTGGGTCTGATCATTCCCCATGTCTTTATTCCATGAAGTCAACCGATTCGATCTGGGAAGCTTGGGGTGGTATCCAAGGAGTTCAATTTACGTGGCTGGCAATGGTGGATGAGGCTTTGAAACGTGGAGTGCCTCTTAAACAGATTTTCCCTTTAGGAACCTCCAATGTCGCAGACCGCTTTGGGATTGAGGAAAGAAAAGGAAGAATTAGTCCGGGGTTAGATGCCGATTTAGTCTTCTTCTGTTTAGATGAAACGACTGTTGCCGAAAAAGAGTCTTTTGGATTTCGAAATGCCTTTTCCCCTTATGAGGGCCGGCTATTTTCAACCAAGGTTAAGAAGACGATGCTGCGTGGCAAGGTGATTTATGACGATCTAAAGGGAGTAACAAATGACAAAATGGGTGTCTGCCTGAACTAAGGGAGTGAGGTAAAAGGAATGAAACTTACCCAGAGGGAGCAGGAGAAATTAATGGTCGTGGTGGCAGCCGATTTAGCGAGGCGCCGGAAGGACCGCGGCTTAAAACTTAATTATCCGGAAGCAGTTGCGCTTATAACGTACGAAATTATGGAGGGAGCAAGGGATGGTAAATCGGTTGCGGAATTAATGAGTGCGGGGACCAAAATTTTAGCCTCGGAAGATGTCATGGAAGGTATTCCTGAAATGATTCGGGACATTCAGGTCGAGGCGACATTCCCTGATGGCACAAAACTAGTAACCGTACATCAACCGATTCGATAGAAATTTCGAGTTTTAGGGCTATTCAACGAAATTAGTGAGTTATTCTACGAAACTAAGGGAGTTTTCTACGTTTTCTAGGATCAATTCTACAAAAATTAAATTATTTCTACGAAACAACCAAACTATTCTACAAATAGTGTAAAAAATTTACAATACGCCTAATTTTACGGAGTGAAAAGTATGATTCCAGGTGAATACCGCTTAAGAAAGGACCCAATTATTTGTAATCAAGGAAGGCCTGCTTCAATGGTCATGGTGCTCAATCTTGGGGACCGACCGATCCAAATAGGGTCACATTTTCATTTTTATGAGGTAAACGCAGCACTGCAATTTGACCGCGATCAAACATTTGGCAAACACTTAAATATCCCTGCAGGCACAGCTGTAAGGTTTGAACCTGGCGACGCAAAAGAAGTAGAGCTCGTTCCCTTCGCGGGCCGCCGCGAAGTTTATGGATTAAATAATCAAACAAATGGTCCTCTAGAAACTAAAAAGGAGGGACATCATGAGCTTTAGAATGTCGAGAAAGCAATATGCGGATATGTTTGGTCCCACAACAGGGGATGCCATCCGCCTTGCTGACACTGATTTATTTATTGAAATAGAAAAGGACTTTACCGTTTACGGCGATGAAGTGAAGTTCGGCGGCGGTAAAGTGATTCGGGATGGGATGGGACAGCATCCGCTCGCAACCCAAGCAGACGGAGCGCTCGATACTGTGATTACCAATGCCATTATCGTCGATTATACCGGAATCTATAAAGCGGACATCGGGATTCGTGATGGACGGATTGCTGATATAGGTAAAAGCGGTAATCCGCTCCTGATGGAAAAAGTGGATATGATTATTGGGGCCTCAACAGAGGTCATTGCCGGCGAAGGAATGATCGTCACGGCCGGCGGCATTGATGCTCATATTCATTTTATTAGCCCGCAGCAAATCGAAACCGCCCTATCCTCAGGGATTACGACCATGATTGGAGGCGGCACTGGTCCTGCGACTGGAACCAATGCCACAACCTGTACACCAGGTGAATGGAATATCCATCGTATGTTAGAAGCAGCAGAGGAATTCCCTATGAACTTGGGGTTTTTAGGAAAAGGAAATGCGTCAGCACCAGAACCGTTAATTGAACAAATTAATGCTGGGGTCATTGGCCTAAAGCTTCATGAAGACTGGGGGACAACGGCATCGGCAATCGATCATTGCCTTAGGGTTGCAGACCAGTATGATGTCCAGGTCGCGATCCACACCGATACCTTAAATGAGGGAGGGTTTGTCGAAGATACCTTGGCAGCGATCAATGGGCGGGTCATCCATACATATCATACGGAAGGCGCAGGAGGCGGGCATGCCCCTGATATTATTAAGGTTGCCAGCTATCCCTATATTCTTCCGTCTTCTACTAATCCAACCCGTCCCTATACAAAAAATACCTTAGATGAACATCTTGATATGCTGATGGTATGCCATCACCTAGACCCTGAGGTACCGGAGGATATTGCCTTTGCCGATTCAAGGATTCGCAAAGAAACGATCGCGGCTGAAGATATTCTCCATGATTTGGGCGTATTCAGCATGATTAGTTCCGATTCACAGGCGATGGGCCGTGTGGGAGAGGTCATTACCCGTACATGGCAAACTGCGGATAAAATGAGAAAGCAAAGAGGAAAGATGCCAGAGGATACCGGTGTGGGCGACAATTTTCGGGTCAAACGCTACATTGCCAAGTATACGATTAATCCGGCGATTACTCATGGTATTGCGGAGGAGGTTGGTTCTATTGAGGCAGGAAAACTGGCTGACCTCGTCATCTGGGATCCGGCATTTTTTGGTGTCAAGCCTGAACTGGTACTAAAAGGCGGTATGATTGCCCACAGTTTGATGGGCGATCCAAATGCTTCGATTCCCACTCCGCAGCCTGTATTATACCGCCCTATGTTCGCTTCCTATGGAAAAGCAAAATATTCTACTTCGATTACCTTTATGTCAAAAGCAGCGATTAGTCTTGGTGTTCCAGAGCAGCTCGGATTAAAAAAGCTCATCAAACCGGTCCAGGGAATTCGTCACTTAAGCAAGACAGATATGAAGCTAAATAGTGAAATGCCCAAAATAGATGTGGATCCACAAACCTATGAAGTCATGGTGGACGGGGAACTTGTGACCTGTGATCCGGCTGAGATTCTACCGATGGCACAGCGCTACTTTTTATTTTAAAAGAGGATCAGTAAAGGGGGATAAAAATGATTATTGAACAAATCGTTGGGAATGTTGAGGATATCCCATCCTCTGGCAGGCATATTGAAAAGGTCTATTTATCAAGCGATGATTTGGTGAAGCGCATCCAGCGGGTGACTACCGACCATGGGAAAGAGGTGGGGATTCGCTTAAAGGAGCCTAAAGATCTTATAGATGGCGATATATTATATATGGATGAACACAATATGATCGTCATAAGTGTGATGAATGATGACCTGCTGGTGATTCAGCCTGCGAATATAAAGCAAATGGGGGAGATTGCCCATCAGCTCGGGAACCGCCATCTGCCAGCTCAATTTGAAGGTGAAGATATGCTCGTCCAATTTGATTACCTTGTTCAGGAGCTCCTAGAACAATTAGATGTGCCGTATTCAAGGCAAATAAGAAAAGTAAAAAGGGCTTTCCGTCATATCGGTCATCATCATGGATAACCAGCTATTAACTTTGCTGCAATTTGGCGATTCGAACTTTCCTTCAGGAGCCTTTTCCCATTCATTTGGTCTGGAAACCTATATACAGGAAGGCATGATTCATGATAAAGAAACATGCTTTAGTTGGATTAGAATGTTTTTAGAAAAACAACTTGCTGCAACTGATGGGCTCGCCTGCCGGTTGGCTATTGATGCTTTAAGACAGAATCAAATTGAGGAGGTTTGGGCCCTCGACCGAAAGCTTTATATACAAAATATTCCTAAAGAAACCAGCCAAGCTAATAGGAGAATTGGCGAAAGGCTGATTAAAATGGGCAGGGATTTATATTCAATTCCAGTATTAGAAGATTATCAGATGAAAATAAAGCAAGGTGAAGCCTATGGACATCCTGCTATTGTATTTGCGATTATTAGTCAATTTTTAAAAATAGACCAATATCAAATTATGTTGACCTTTCTATATTCCACAGTCGGCACACTAGTTCAAAATGCGGTACGCGGTATTCCGCTTGGTCAAACAGCGGGTCAACAAGTTCTATTAGAGCTTCAGCCTTATCTTGTAGACACGGTAAAACAAATAGACAAAATGGATCATGATGATTTTGGTGCAGTTGCCCCTGGAATTGAAATTGCCCAAATGCGTCATGAGAGGCTGCATGTACGGTTATTTATGTCCTAAAAAATAAAAGAAAGAAGGGGAGAAGATGGAGCCCATTCGAATAGGAATTGGCGGGCCGGTTGGAGCAGGAAAAACCATGCTGGTCGAGCGATTAACGAGACATCTAAATGAAGAATTTAAAATGGCTGTCGTAACGAATGATATTTACACAAAGGAAGATGCCCAATTTTTAATTAAAAATAGTGTGCTGCCAGGAGACCGAATAATTGGCGTGGAAACAGGAGGCTGTCCGCATACCGCGATACGGGAAGATGCATCGATGAATTTTGCTGCGATTGATGAATTAAAGGAAAAACATCCTGACCTTTCGATTATTTTTGTCGAGAGCGGAGGGGATAACCTGGCTGCTACCTTTAGTCCGGAACTGGTCGATTTCTCTATTTACATAATTGATGTTGCCCAGGGGGAAAAAATCCCGCGTAAAGGCGGCCAAGGGATGATTAAATCAGATCTGTTTATTATCAACAAGATTGATTTGGCACCGTATGTGGGGGCGAGTTTGGAGGTCATGGAATCAGATACGAAGGCAGCTAGAGGCACCAAACCATACATTTTTACGAATTTAAAAACTGATACAGGCCTTGACCAGGTAATTGATTGGATAAAAAGGAATACGTTGTTAGTAGGATTGGGCTAGGTGAAATGTGGACTGGATACCTAAGCCTGATAGCTTCCAAAAAAGGGAATCGCACCATTTTAAAGGACTCGTATTCCGAGGGGGCTTTTAAAATCACTAGACCCGTTTACCTTACCACAAGCGGCGAGGCCTATTTTTATATCATGAATCCCGGTGGAGGCTACGTTGACGGGGATACTTATAAAATCAATATTGGGGTGGAAGAAGCAGCAAGCGCGGTTGTGACAACCCAATCCTCTACTAAAATTTATAAAACACGAAATCGACCGGCTTTTCAAGAGACGAATATCTATTTAAAAAATGGAAGTGTTTTAGAGTATTTGCCAGACCCTGTCATCGCCTATCAGAACGCTCGTTTTAAGCAGACGATGGTGGTGAAGATGGAGGTAGATGCTTCGTTCCTTTGCTCGGACATTTTTACCCCGGGCTGGGCTCCTGATGGAACTCTTTTTCAATATGACTTCCTCCAGTCAAAAATGGAAATTTACATGGGGGATCGATTGATACTTTTTGATCATGTTAAATTACAACCCGACAAAGATATTGACGGGGTTGGCATGATGGAGGGTTATACTCATTTTGGGTCTTTGATCGTTATTGATCATCGGATTAATTCAGCTGCGGTTGAGGAACTGCAAGAAAGGTTTGATGAGTACCTGGATGCTAGAATCGGAATATCGATGCTGGGCGTTCCGGGTTTTGCGGTGAGAGTTTTAGCAAATTCGACACAGGGGATTGAAAAGGTCCAATCCATCTGTCATGAAACCATCCGACGGAACATATTGAAAACAGATCCTGTTTTTCTAAGAAAATATTAATCGGCAGGTGGTTTGGACCACCGCCGATTTTTCCTTTATAATAGAAATAATACTTTACCAGTTTTGGAGGGCCAGATGACTAAATTATTTGTGGACAAGACAATTGAAATTAATGCACCTGCATCAAAGGTTTGGGATGTCTTAACAATTAGTGAATTAAATCGTCAGTGGGCAGTCGAGTTTTCAAGCGGTGGGCCAGAGTTTCATCTAGAGTCAACTTGGGAGTTAGGAAGTCCAGTCTATTGGAAAGGCCAGGACGGAACTGTAATTGTTGAAGGGAATGTAACCGCTGCCCTGCGAAACAAACTTCTCCGTTTTACTGTCTTTGATGTTCGAATGGCAGAAAGACCAAAGGTTACTGAGCAAGATGGAATTACCTTTCAATTAGATGAAGTGGAAGGCAAGACGACCCTTCATATTCTCCAAGGTGATTTTTCGGCGATGGCAGATGGTCAAATCTATCGAGATGCCAGCGCTGAAATTTGGGATAAGGTTCTGCCGAAAGTGAAAAAGATGGCGGAGGAAAACTAAAGCCGCTATTAATCGGGTTAGATATTTTTATATCTGACCTTTTTTTGTTATGGTAAAATCTTCATAAAAAGGAGTTTGGAAAATATGAATATTATTGATCTGCATTGCGATGCCTTGATGAAACTCCAAGAAGCAAAGGGCTCCTTACGATTTGCTGATGCAAAGGAACTCAATACCAATAAAAAACGGTTACAAGCCGGCCAGGTCAAAGTCCAATGCTTTGCCATCTTTATTGAGCCGGATATTAAAGGCGATCAGAAGTTTCAGGTCGCTCTTGAGCAAATTGATTATTTTTATAAGGAAGTTCTCGGCCGTAATCCAGATATGGTCCATATCAAAGAGTGGTCGGACTTTGACCGTTTGAAGCTTGGGCAGATAGGAGCGATGTTAACACTTGAGGGTGTAGATGCCATCGGAAATGATTTGGCTAAGCTTCATATTCTCTACCAGTTAGGAGTTCGGTCGGTGGGATTGACTTGGAACCAAGCAAATCTTGCTGCAGATGGTGCCGGGGAACCGCGCGGAGGAGGGCTGACTCTGTTTGGCAAGGAGATTGTTGAGTTTAATAATCAACATCAAATTCTTACGGATGTATCTCATCTGAGTGACAAAGGAATTTGGGATGTGATTGAATTAGCAAGGTATCCGATTGCTAGCCATTCCAATGCCCGCGCTCTTTGTAACCATCCTCGGAATTTAACGGACGAACAGGCGAAGGCTATGTTTACGCGAGGCGGATTGGTCCATGTGGTTTATAATCCTCCGTTTATTAAGGAAAGTGGAGTAGTGACTATTTCAGATTTGGTCAAACACATTGATCATTTTTGTTCCCTAGGCGGCGTGAAGCAAATTGGCTTGGGTTCTGATTTTGATGGTATTACTGCCTTTGTCAAGAATTTGGAAGATGCCTCTAAGAGTCAAAATCTGATTAATGAATTGTTGAAGCATTTTAAAGAGGAAGAGGTAAGAGGCTTTGCCTGCGAAAACTTTCTTAATCACCGTCCGGGAATTGGGCGTTAATTTGGATTAAAACAGGTCATCATTTTAAGAGCTTCAAACCCTTGAGAGAGAAGGGTTTGAAGCTTTTTTGTTCTTTTTTAACCCAACTGCCGATCTATTTTTTGGGAAAGGGCTGTTTCTTTAAAATAAACGAAGGATATAGTAAACATAATACATCTCAAGCAGTTTTTATAAATGTCGTTATTTAAATATAATATTTGACACAGGTTCAAAACAGACCAGACGAAGAGATGGCAAGGAATGGAAAACGTAGAGGGCTTTCAATTGCACTTACAAAACATGGAGTTTAGGAGGCTGCAGGGGTTTACAAAATGGCAAGCTCACTTGGAGGAGCATTCGGTGTTGCCATTTCTGCAGCAGTTTATGGTGCCATTGCAAATGCTGCTAGTATAGAAGCTGCTGCAGCAGGAGGAGTTATTGTCAATGTCATTTTTGGTATCCTTTCTATATTCTCTATCGTGCTAATGGTTCCCAAGAATGCAGGAAAAGAACATAAAGAAAATATACTCAACAAAAAGGCCGGTTAATGTTTCCATTAGTCGTACTAAAATGAGTAAGAATGTAATGGAGGGAAAAAGAAGATGAAAGACAAATTGATGAAAATGTTAGAAGAGCGTAAAAAAGAAATGATTGAAATTCGTCGATATCTTCATGAAAATCCTGAACTTTCATTTGAAGAAGAAAATACAAGTAAATTTATTGAAGAGTTTTATAAAGGTAAAGATGTCGAAGTACAAACCAATGTTGGCGGCGGACATGGCCTTATCCTGACCATTATAGGTGGAAAACCTGGAAAAACAATTGGGCTGCGTGCTGATTTTGATGCGCTGCCAATTTTTGAAGAAACAGATGTACCGTTTAAATCAAAAAAACCAGGTGTCATGCATGCTTGCGCTCATGATGGACATACCGCTTATCTGATGATTCTTGCTGACTGCTTAATTCAACTCAAGGATGAAATCCCTGGCAAGATTAAAATTATTCATCAACCTGCTGAGGAGGTACCGCCTGGAGGTGCAATAGGGATGATTAAATCAGGTTTACTGGATGATTTAGATCATATTTTCGGGATTCATTTACTACCGCTCGGACCAGCAGGCGTTGTCGGCTATAACAGCGGCTACGTATTTCCAGGACGTGCCTACTTTAAGTTGAAAGTTCAAGGTACAGGGGGACATGGTTCTTCTCCTCACTTAGCAAATGATGCCATTGTAGCTGCTTCCCATTTCGTAACAGCTATTCAAACGGTTGTCAGCCGCCGTTTAAACCCATTCGATATGGGGGTTATTACGATTGGTTCATTTGACGGAAAAGGAACATTCAATGTTATTAAGGATAGTGTAGTGCTCGAAGGTGATGTCCGTGCCATGACAGATGAAACTCGCGAATTAATTGAACAAGAAATTCGCCGCATCGCTAAGGGGATTGAACAAGAATTTGATGTAGCATGTGAACTTACTTATACACCAGATTATCCACCATTATATAACGATCCAGAAGTGACAGAGATGGTTGCTGGATTTTTGAAAAATGCAAATGATAAAGAAATTAAGGAAATAAGGGAATTCCCTAAGATGTCCCCATCAGAAGACTTTGCACACTATGCGAAAAAATTTCCAGCGTGCTTCTTCTACATTTGCTGCACACCAAAAGGGGTAGAAAAACCATACTTTAATCACCATCCGAAATTTGATATTGATGAAGATGCCCTATTAGTAGCCGCAAAAGCAGTCGGTCAAGTTGTTTGTGGTTATTACAAAATAGACTAACACTTTTGAAAATATTCATTTGATAACAATAAACAAAAACCTCTGTCATAAAATTTACATGCAGGGGTTCTTAACTGTATGTTGTCCTTTTTTCTCATTCATTCATTTAACTATGTTCAACCACTACGGATGAGTTTGTTGGTGCTTGAACAGAAATAAGAATTGTAGAAAATTAAGTAACTCATGCTAAAATAGGATATAGTAGGCTTTACAAAGTTAGTAGTAGGAGTGACGAAAAAGTGTATTTAACATTAGAGGAAACGGCTAAGTATTTATCGGTGTCTGTACCATATGTAGAGAAACTAATTTTACAAGGTAAAATACGAGTTTTGCATGACGAAGATGGCGTAGTAATGATCTTCAAGAATCAGTTCAAAACACATTTTGAACAGCTTGAGAAATATAAGAAATTAGTGGAGGAATTGAAGAGTGAACCAATTCCAGAGGATATAGATATAAAAGATGAGGACTAAGGCTTTTAGGTGCCTGACACCATTCGTGGACATTGTCTGTGTGGAGTGGACGAATGGGGAGATTTACCCGTAATGAGGTGATTTTTTTTGTCTAATGTTTTTATTAAAAGAATTTATGAACCTTATGATGAGATGGATGGCTGCAGGATTTTGGTTGACCGGCTGTGGCCACGCGGGATTTCAAAGGATGCAGCTAGATTATCTTTTTGGTTTAAAGAGGTAGCTCCAAGTAATGAGCTGCGGAAGTCGTTTTGTCATGTACCGGAACTTTTTGAAGAGTTTCGAACAAAGTATCTTGATGAGCTACGGACGGATAATGAGAAAGGTGATTTAGTCAATAAAATCCTTGAACTGGCTGAGGAGGATAGGGTGACTCTTTTATATGGAGCAAAAGAACCAATCTATAATCATGCTCAAGTGTTGATGGAGGAGCTTAAAAGACAGGAAGCTGGATCCTAGAACTACATCATCCTCCACACAAAAGCAGAAGGCCGAAACGTTAATGGCCGTCTGCTCTTAATTTTTCCGGAATCGTCCCATTACTTCCATCGTTTGCATGATATTCACAAACGCCTGAGGGTCAACATTTTTTATCGTATGCTTTGTTTCATTAAGCTCAAATTTAGTTATCACAGTCGTTAACATTTTCCTTTGCTTATGAGTGTAAGCCCCCTCGACATCGGTCATCGTAACCCCTCTCGCATGCAGTTGAAATAAAGCGTCCGTTAGTTCATGATACTTATCGGTTATAATCGTAATCGTCAATTTATTCTGATTGGTATAAACCATATCGACAGCACGGCCGGCCACATAGATCGCAATTATTGTATAAAGGGTAATATTCCATCCGAAAATTAGTCCAGAACTACCTACCACAAAAAGATTCATAATGGTATTTAAAAAACCAACTTGAATGTTCCTTTTTTTGGCAAGGGTTAAACTGATAATATCAGTTCCACCCGTGGACCCGCCTTGACGGATAATGAGTCCAACAGCAATTCCATAGAGAGCACCGCCAATAATCGAGGAGAGAAGAATATCCGGACTAATGGCCCGAATCGGGATGAATCGCATACTAAGTGATAAAACCAATACCGCATATCCAGTAAACAAGACAAATTTTTTTCCTAAATATTTGATCCCAACGAAAAATAATGGAATATTAATCGCGAGAATAATCAACCCCGTATTAATATGGGTAAAGTGCTGAATTAAAAAGGAGATACCCGTTACACCACCGGACGTCAGTTTATGGGGGATTAGGAAGGTATTAAAGGCAAAGCCGAAAAGAATCGAGCATAGTCCAATGACGATAATTTGAAATATTAATCGAAACAAATTAAACACCTCAGTTGTTTTTTAACCCATTTGTTATAAGTTCACATGACCCCAAGTCATTTCCATCCAAATTGGCTAAACGTAATAAGAAGCGATAAACGTTATTAAAACATTATCTTAGTTTGAGTCAATATAAAAAGTTTAATGTTAACGAATTTGTATAAAATATGTATTTTTGCAAAATAAAAACGCCTTGATTAGAGGCGTCTAAAATTAAATTACATATAAGTATACCGTTAAGAAATGTGACAGGGTTCCTAATAAAATAAAAATATGAAAAATCTCGTGGAAGCCTAGATATTTAGTTCCAAGGAACTTCGGTTTTGCCCCGTAAATGACTCCGCCGATCGTATAGAAGATTCCTCCAAGGATAAGTAAGAACAGTCCAATCGGGTTTAAGCTTCCGGTAAGTGGTGAGAAGACAAACACAATCATCCAGCCCATTGAGATGTACAAAGCAGTCGAAATCCAGCGCGGACAAGAAAACCAGACCATTTTAAAAACAACGCCGCTAATCGCAACCGCCGAGATAATTGAAAATAAAATGGCACCAGTTTTTCCGTTCAGACTAATAAAACAAAAAGGCGTATACGTTCCCGCAATCAGAACAAAAATCATCGAATGATCGAGCCGACGTAAAAAGGCGATCACTTTATCTCGTGCAATGACCATATGATATGTCGCTGAAGCAGAGTAGAGCAGGATCATACTGACACCAAAAATAATGACAGCGGTGATCGCAAGCGGAGTTGGGGTGGTCATGGACGCTTTTATGACCATCATGAGCAAACCGACAAAGGATAAAACGGCACCGGCTAAATGGGTTAATCCATTAATAGGTTCTCGAATATAATTATGCATTTATTTGCCTCCTTAACACAACAAGTAGTTTTTATAACTACTTATAATGATACCGATAAAACAGAATCTAGTCAATCTTTATCTAATTATGTATAATAATATTATCGATTAAGTTAGTGGGGTCTTTTAAAATGGAAAATATCAAACATATCATAGATTCGATAGGTCCTGAGATAAATTTAACACTGGATGAAATTCCAAACATTGATTTATATATGGACCAGGTCATTCAATTATTTGAGAATAAATTCAACGAGTCAAAGCGGAATCAAGAAGATAAGATTCTTACTAAAACCATGATTAATAACTATGCAAAGGGAAAATTGATTTTTCCGATACAAAATAAAAAATATTCAAAAGAACATCTAATTTTAATGAGCTTGATTTACCAGCTAAAGGGGGCACTATCGATCAATGATATTAAGGTGACCCTAAGCGGAATTAATAAAAAAATTATAAATGATAAAATGGAATTAGATTCTTTTTATAGTAGTTACTTACATCTAACCAACCAAAATGTTGCTGATTTTAAAGTAGATATTGGAGATAGAGTAACTCAAGTAAAGGAGGAAATCTCTGAGGACCACCAGGATGATGCTGCTTATTTAGAGCAGGTTCTGATGATTTCTACTCTAGTCCATATGAGTAATTTATACAGAAGAGCTGCTGAAAAACTAGTAGACGAAATTGTTGTTGAGAAGGAAGGGAAGCGTCAAAAATAATTTGACGCTTTTTTCATGAGATAAGAAGATATAAAAGTTTTTAACTTTGAGAATTGTCTAGCTCCAGCGCCTAGCCCCTCGAGGTCATAAGACGCTCAGGGAATGAAGGCAAAGAACGCCTTCTTTCCCTGAGCGTCTTATGCTTGTCGGGGCTGTTCAAGGCGCTTACGCTTTTCTTATGTGGCCTAAATTCCGGCGGGTCCATGGGCAGGGGCCATTGTTTCAATCCAAACATCTTGTACACCCGGCCCAACCTCAATTTCTTCTGGAGAGCAATCTTGAATTTTAATAGAGTCAGCATGATTATCGCCGCCGTAAACCTTTATACAAGCCCCTCGATTTGTAAAATCCTTGATTGTCACTCTGTTCAAAATTACATTTCTTGCTCGATATTGCACCACAATAACCGGGTTGCCTTTAAAGTCATACTCAGGGCTGCCAACCACTGTAAATTGATTAACGACCACATTTTTATAAGCGGAAACGACTAATCCCCGTGGTGTTGAATCCTTATATAAATCAGAGTATACTGGTGCAATCGCTGCCAGATTGGCAGCGATAATATTATGGGCACTCCTCGATTCTGAATCGTTCCGGTTATGGTGACCTATATGGCGGAAGTTAAAAGAACGATTATCATTGAGAGAAATGTGTCCCATGATTATCACGTTGGACGCCGCAGAAGAATTCTCGTGGGCCTTTATTTCAATTCCGCCAAAGCATCGGGCACTCGAATTATTCACTAAACAAACATTCCGCGAACCATCATCAATCTCGATTCCGTTTGAATTTGAGAAGCCCTGTTGATGAGCACGACCGCTTGGGTCGCACATATGTGAATTAGAGATAAAAATATAATCGCTGTGGTGTGTGGTAATTCCATCGTCACCAAAACCGTAGCCAGTCACATGATCAAGCCAGACATATTTGCTGCCGCCGCGGGCCCGATATCCATCACCGGCATAATTGTATAATGTTGAAGAAATATCAAAACAATGAAGTCCGGGATTCATTCCTTCCACGTCTTTCACCCAGCCGTAAGTAACATTTGCGTAGGTTAAACAGCTTGAATGGTTGCCCCATGTACTTGTCTTTTGAACATTACCGAGTCTTTCGACGTTCCAATCCAAACTTAAGCCTTGGACAAAAAGGTGATGATTTCCTTTCCAATGATTAGCGTTTGTAATTAATCTTGTACCTTTTGGGGCTTTGTCATGAAGTTTAATCGTGGTCGTGCCTGCACCTGAGCCGATAAGCGATGACCAAGACGGCAGTGTAATCCCCTTCGTGACATAAATTCCAGGAGGAACGATTACTTTAACTTGTCCGTTACCAAATGCCTTTTTAAATGCAGAGGTGCAATCTGTTTTTCCGTCCCCAACTGCTCCATAATCCACTACATTTATTTCTTTCTTAATGTTAGCAAGTAATCGCTTGTATTCCACGTCAAGCTTGTCTTTCCAATCGGGAACGACATTTCCATCATGGTCCAGTAAAATTCGGGTGGGTTCTAATAGCCGAGATCGTTCAGCAGTAAGACGAAAAATACCGCCTTCAAGTTTTTCCCGGATAGAAAATGATCTGTTTTCTTGAGGTTTTGGCACGTTTGAAAAGTTACGTGCTTGCTGAAATAAGGAATCGGTTTCTTGGATTAGTTCTTTTATATGTAGTTTGTTTCCAGTTATTTGGTCTATTAGCAATTTGTTCTGACGCGGATCATGGGTTTTATCTAAATCTGGCATTTTCTTCACTCCGTAAAGGCTTATTAAAAGTAGTATACACTGGTCAAGCTTTAAAGTGAAAAAGAACGGGTCCAATATAAATCCATCCCAATCATTTGTCTATTCGTTAAGATGGAATGACAAAAGAAGGTATATCATGGAAAGTTGGATGAATTACCGGGAATCCACAGTAGAACTATACTCCGTTTTATTGCTGTTAAAATGTCGACTCGCTCTCCATTTACTTTATATAAACGAATGTTTAGAACGGTCTTACCTAAGGTGTTGCCAAAGATAGAGAGGATATAAGTCTCTACAGAAATATAGAGAAATACGCTAAGTAAAAAGATGATTAACCTTGATGACTTAAAAATAAAGGACGGGAAAAAGATCGATACAAATGTGATAAGGAAAAGAGAAAATAACGATAAATCAAATAACCTAGCCAAAAAACGTACAAAGGGTCTTCTATTTGGATAAGTATCCTTTTTTAGTTCCTGCCAAGTGGCAGCTAAATTTACCTTTGAATCTGCGAGCTTATACTTAATGGAGGTTGCCGGAATCAGATATAGACTATTTGCCATCTGCCAATCATCCATATCTTTGTGCCAAATATAAGTTTCAGCAGGTAAGATGCCTTGTTCAAATAGTTTCCCTAATTCAAAAAAACCAACAGGTCCTTGTTGTTTATGATTGCGGATGTAAAACCAAACATTTTCTTTGGGTAATTCCATATCATCGCCCCTAACCAGGTAAATTATACCATGAGAAATTAACTGTAAATTTTTATTAGTTTAGGATAAGTTTGAACATTTATTGACATTTTTGTCAAAAAGGATAAATGAAATGATAATGAAAAATAATAACAAATGTTCGGAGGTGGAAGTGATGGAACAGAAGGATTATCAAAAAATCTACGAAGAGTATAAAGCGCAAGGTGAACAGCAGGCACAAGTTGAGGCGAATCAAGGGAATAGCTCCGGAAAAGAGGAGTTTGTTGCAGTTAGAAAAAATGATGATGGCGACATCATCGCGTTCAGAACCAGTTCTGGGCGGGAATTAGATTATCTAACCGCATTAAATGAAGCGAAGGCAGGTAAACTCGCCCATGTAGATGTTTTTCATAAATATGGCCGGGACATCATCCGGAGTGAACCGGACGGCATTAAGGAGAACAATCTGGATCATCTGCCAGAATTTTAATAGGCAGAAAAAATGCGCTAGGGCAATGCCCAGCGCATTTTATTTGCTTGCAGCTTCATATTGATTAATTTTATCCTCGTATGTTAAAGTGACGCCAATTTCATCCCAGCCATTAAGCAGCATTTGCTTAGGGTATGGAGCGATATCGAATGAAAGTTCAAAACCTTCATTGTCGTATACTTTCTGTTCCTCAAGGTCAACTGTTAATGTGTATTCAGTGGACTCAGCCTTTTTAATAATTGTCTGAACCTGATCCTCACTAGCTACAATCGCGAGAATACCATTTTTCACACAGTTGTTTTTAAAAATATCGGCATAGCTTGGAGCAATAATGACTTTAAAGCCGAAATCCTGAACTGCCCATGGGGCATGCTCACGAGAAGAGCCACAGCCAAAATTCTCGCCGGCAACTATGATCGATGCGCCTTTATATTTCGGCTCATTCAATGAAAAATCAGGACGAGGATTCCCGTTGTCATCAAAACGCCAGTTATAAAATAAAAATTGGCCGAAACCACTGCGTTCTATCCGTTTTAAAAACTGCTTAGGGATAATTTGGTCAGTATCAATATTAGAACGGTTTAATGGATAAACAAGGCCTTGGTGCACACGTAATGGTTCCATATTAAATTACCTCCTGAGCAGTAAATTGACGGACATCCACAAAATGACCGGCTACCGCTGCTGCGGCTGCCATTTCTGGACTTACAAGGTGGGTGCGGGCACCATTTCCTTGGCGTCCTTCAAAGTTTCGGTTTGAAGTAGAAGCACAGCGTCCGCCTGGTGGAACAATATCATCATTCATTGCAAGGCACATACTGCAGCCCGCTTCACGCCATTCAAATCCAGCTTTAATAAACACTTGATCAATGCCTTCTTTTTCAGCGGCAAGTTTAATACCAAATGAACCTGGAACAACAATCGCTTTAACACCAGGATTTACTTTGCGGCCGCGAATCACTTCAGCGGCTTTACGTAAATCGCTCAATCTTGAGTTCGTACAAGAACCAATAAATACATGATCGATCGCTACACTTGAAAGAGGCTGTCCAGCTTCAAGCCCCATATATTCAAGGGCACGCTTGATTTCGTCCTTTTCGCTTGCCTTTTCCTTATCGTCAGGGCTTGGTACGTTTGCTGTAACCGGGATACACATGCCAGGGTTCGTTCCCCATGTTACTTGCGGTTCAACATCAGCTGCATCAATTTCAACTACAGCATCATAAACTGCACCTTCATCTGTTGCAAGAGCACGCCATTTTTCTACAGCTTTCTCAAACTCTTCCCCTTGTGGAGCATGTCTTCTGCCGCGTACGTATTCAAAAGTGGTTTCATCGGGAGTAATCAATCCTGCTCTAGCGCCAGCCTCAATGGACATGTTACAGACCGTCATACGCTCATCCATGGAAAGGGCTCTGATTGCTTCACCAGTATATTCAATGACATAACCAGTACCAAACTGAACACCGAATTTACCGATAATCGCAAGGATTAAATCTTTTGCAGTAACGCCTGTCCCAAGTTTTCCATTAACCTTTACATTAAGGGTTTTTGGTTTTGCTTGCCAAAGGGTTTGAGTGGCAAGAACATGTTCAACTTCACTTGTACCAATACCAAAGGCCAGGGCACCAAATGCACCGTGTGTAGAGGTATGGCTGTCGCCGCAAACAATGGTTTTACCAGGTTGTGTAAGACCAAGCTCAGGCCCGATAACATGGACGATTCCGTTATCTGGATGATGAATGTCAGCAAGGGTTACTCCGAATTCCTGACAATTTTTTTGTAAGGTATCAATTTGATTTTTCGAAACAGGATCGTTAATAGTCAGCCTCTGGCGGGTTGGCACGTTATGATCCATTGTTGCAAAAGTCAGGTCAGGGCGGCGAACTTTTCGCCCGTTCATGCGCAAGCCTTCAAACGCTTGAGGGGAGGTTACTTCATGAACAAGATGTAAATCAATATATAGTAAATCTGGTTTTCCTTCTTCTTGATGAACAACATGCTGTTCCCAAATTTTTTGGATAATTGTTTTTGGTGTTTTCATAGTACACTTCCTCACTATAAGAGATTTATAGTTTTTATGGATAGAAAAATTGCGGGTAAACCATTTAATGAACTGGTTTACCCTGCAAATGAATTAATAATAACAGCTGGCGATGCATTTGGATGCATGCTGCGATTTAATATAATCAACAATCAATTTTGTCATCTCTGTTGTTCCTACTTGGCGTCCTTCTGCAATTTGAAGGTCCCCTGTATGGAATCCAGAATCGAGAACCGACTGTACGGCATCTTCAATCACTTTGGCTTCATTATTTAAATCAAATGAATATCTTAACATCATGGCAGCTGATAAAATCATCGCAGCTGGATTGGCAATTCCTTTGCCGGCGATGTCAGGTGCGGAACCATGAACTGGTTCGTACAGACCAACACCGTCTTCACGCAAGCTTGCAGAAGGGAGCATACCAATCGAGCCAGTTAAAACAGAAGCTTCATCACTTAAAATATCGCCAAAAAGATTTTCTGTCACAATGACATCAAACTGAGTTGGGTTTGTGATTAATTTCATTGCGGCAGCATCAACTAACAGATGCTCAACTACTACATCAGGATATTGAGCTTTTTTCTCCTCAACCACTTCACGCCACATCTTGCTGGATTCAAGGACATTGGCCTTATCAACCGAAGTAAGGTGCCCCGAGCGCTGCTGGGCAGCTTGGAAGCCTTTATCGACAATTCTTTCAATTTCCTTACGTGTATAAGAAAGTGTGTCGACTACAGCATTACCATTATCACGGCGTTCGCTTGGTGTACCGAAATAAAGCCCGCCCGTTAATTCACGTACAATGAGGAGGTCGCTTCCTGCCACGACTTCTTCCTTAAGCGGGGAAGCATGGAGCAGATTCTTAAATCCCTTAATTGGCCTTAAATTTGCGTATAAATCCAACGCTTTCCGAATACCAAGCAAGCCACGTTCTGGACGAAGATGGGAAGGGTTTTGATCCCATTTTGGTCCGCCTACAGCACCTAGTAAGACAGCATCTGCTTTTTTACAAGCATCGACTGTTGAATCCGGAAGGGGAGTGCCGTACTGATCAATGGCTGCTCCTCCGATTTCATGGGTTTCAAAGCTAAAACTATGATTAAATTCCTCTGCAATTGCTTGTAAGACATCTTTTGCGGAATTAATAACTTCCTTGCCAATCCCATCACCGGGAAGTAAGACAATATGTTTTTTCACTAGAAGCAACCTCCTCATTTTTATGTTTTACGATTAGCGCCTATGGGGACGCCTTTATTTTTAAGTAAGTACTTTTTTAAAGATTAAGAAAGTATAAAATCGACTTTGAAAATTGTCCAGCTCCAGCGCCCTAGCGGCTAGTGTCCTTCGCGCTCCGCCCTACGATAAGTCAACATCGAATCGCTGTCGCTCTTCGTGTTTCCTTTATCTCAGTTGGAGCACTCCAGGCCATACGCCACTGACCAGGGCGCTTGCACTTTTCTTATAGTGCTGCTGGTTCTTGAACTAATGCTGTTTGGTTAAAACAAGCACGATTGACTGCATTTAAGAAGGACCTTGCTGATGCTTCCAAAACGTCTTGGGCAGAGCCGCGGCCCGAGTAAGAGGTTCCGTTCACCGTCATCTTTACATGGACCTCAGCAAGAGCGTCGCGTCCTTGGCCAACAGAACTTAGTCTGAAATCAGTCAAATGGATTTCTTCTTCAATTAGTGCTTCAAGGGTGTTCATCAATGCTTCAACACTTCCTGATCCGGTACGCGCTGTTTCAACTCGATTACCCTCTGGAGTTGTAAGGGCAACAGTCGCAGTAGGGAGATTTGCTGAACCATAGTGCACTTGGAAAGCAACCAATTCATATTTTTTTACATCGATAGTCGCTGTCTGAATATCAGTTAAGATGGTAAATAAATCCTCATCTGTAACTTCCTTTTTACGATCGGTTAATTGTTTAAAAGAAGTAAATGCTTCAGCAAGTTTTTCAGGTGATAAGGAGTAACCTAATTGCTCGATTTTGTCCTTGAAGGCATGGCGGCCAGAATGTTTTCCAAGAACTAAGTCATTGGAAGTAACCCCGACTAATTCAGGAGTGATAATCTCATAGGTTAACGCATTTTTTAAAACGCCGTCCTGATGTATTCCTGATTCATGAGCGAAGGCATTTCTTCCTACAACTGCTTTATTAGGCGGAACAATCATCCCTGTTAAACGGCTGACCAAATCACTTGTGCGTTTAATTTCTTTTAAAACTAGATTTGTAGTATATGGATACTTATCTTTACGGATATTAAGGGCAACGGCAACTTCTTCTAAAGAGGCATTGCCGGCACGTTCCCCAATCCCGTTAATGGTACCTTCAACTTGAGTTACACCATTTTCAATTGCAGCTAATGTATTGGCAACGGCCATTCCTAAATCATCGTGACAATGACAGGAAAGGGCAGCTTTATGAATATTAGGTACATTTTCTCTGATGTAACGGAACATCCGTCCATATTCTTCAGGAGTTGTATAACCTACTGTATCCGGAAGATTAATGACAGTTGCTCCGGCATCAATGACTTTTGTAATAATTCGAACTAGAAAATCCAGATCAGAGCGGGAAGCATCTTCTGCAGACCATTCAATATGCGGAAATCTTTGTTTCGCATATCTAACCATGTCTACTGCTGTGTTAATAACCTCCTCTGGAGTTTTCATCAGCTTATATTGCATATGGATAGGGGAGGTAGCAAGAAAAACATGCAATCTAGGTTCGGCTGCACCTTTTAACGCATCCCACGCAATGTCAATGTCTGATTTTGTTGCACGTGCCAGGCCTGTAACCGAAGAGTTCTTGATTGTCTGGGCAATGGCTCTTACTGCTTCAAAATCACCTTGAGAGGAAGCCGGAAAGCCGGCCTCCATAATGTCAACCCCAAACCGTTCAAGCTGTCTGGCGATTTCTAATTTCTCAAGCTGGTTTAAATTCACACCAGGAGACTGTTCTCCATCACGTAAGGTTGTATCAAAGATGTTAACGTGAACCATTTACCACCACTTCTTTCTTCGCATTTACTGGCTTTTTAATAAATGGCATTAATGCACGAAGCTCGCGGCCGACAACCTCGATTTGGTGATTGTTTTCAGCACGGTTAATTGCGTTGAATTGTGGGCGGTTTGTTTGATTCTCTAAGATCCAGCCTTGAGCAAATTTACCAGTTTGGATATCTTTTAATACTTCTTTCATGCGTGCTTTTGTATCTTCGTTTACTACACGTGGTCCAGATACGAAATCTCCCCATTGAGCAGTGTCAGAGATAGAATAACGCATGTTTTCTAATCCACCTTCATATAAAAGGTCAACGATTAATTTCAATTCATGTAAACACTCGAAATAAGCAACTTCAGGCTGGTAACCTGCTTCTACTAGAGTTTCGAAGCCAGCTTTGATTAGGGCAGTAGCACCGCCGCAAAGAACCGCTTGTTCTCCGAATAAATCTGTTTCTGTTTCTTCTTGGAAAGTAGTTTCTAATACTCCAGCACGAGCAGAGCCGATTCCTTTTGCATAAGCAAGAGCAACATCACGTGCTTGACCAGTGTAATCTTGGTAAACAGCATATAGAGCAGGAACTCCAGCACCTTCTGTATAAGTTCGGCGAACTAAATGTCCTGGGCCTTTTGGAGCTACTAAGAATACGTCAACATCAGCAGGAGCAACGATTTGGCTGAAGTGAATGTTGAAACCATGTGCAAAAACTAATGCGTTTCCTGCTTGAAGATTCGCTTTGATGCTTTCTTCATATACTTTAGGCTGCATTTCATCTGGAAGAAGAACCATTACTACATCTGCAGCTGCAGTAGCTTCTGCAACAGGGCGAACGTCTAAACCATCTTCAACTGCTTTATCCCATGATTTTCCTTCGCGTAAACCAATTACTACATCAAAGCCGCTTTCTTTTAAGTTAAGTGCATGAGCATGACCTTGAGAGCCGTATCCGATTACTGCGATTTTCTTTCCTTGTAAAACTTCCTCTTGAATATCTCCGTTATAAAGTACCTTTACCATTATGAATCATCCTCTCAGATATATTGTTATTTTAATAGTGAATATGTTGCTAGGTCGTTTACTTGTGGCTGGTGCCCACGCTGGAGGGCAGTCAGACCGGTTCTTGCAATTTCCTTAATGCCGTAGGGGCGAAGCATTTCAATCAAGGCATCAATTTTATCAGGACGTCCTGTAATTTGGACGGCGAGACTGTCTTTGCTTACATCAATAATTAAGGCACGGAACGGATCAATAATCCCGTTGATTTCACTGCGCAATTGGCTGTTGGATGCTACTTTTATTAGGGCAAGTTCTCTTGCGACAATCGCTTTATCAGTAATATCGGATACCTTTAAAACATCAATTTGCTTGTTTAATTGTTTTGTTACCTGTTCAAGACGCTGTTCGTCTTCAACTTCAACTACCAATGTCATTTTTGAAATTCCCTCGGTTTCGGAAGGGCCAACCGAAATACTTTCAATATTGAACTGGCGTCTTTGCAGGAGTCCGGTTACACGGTTAAGGACACCGCTTCGGTCTTGAACAGTTGCTGTTATGATCCGTTTCATGGTTTCACCCCCAACATTTCATGAATTCCTTTACCAGGGGCAATCATCGGGAATACTTTTTCTTGCTGAAGGACACGGCAATCAACTAATACCGGACCATTATGGGCAAATACTTCCGGTAAAACCGTGATCAGTTCTTCCTGATTGTTAACCCGATAACCCTTAATTGAATAGCTGTCAGCAAGTTTGACAAAATCAGGCTGTGTATGAAGAATCGATTCTGAAATACGATTTCCATGTAAAAGTTCCTGCCATTGGCGAACCATTCCTAGGGCGCCGTTGTTGACAATAATAATTTTTACAGGAAGGTTTCTTTCATATATAATCGACAATTCCTGAAGTGTCATTTGGAAGCCGCCATCGCCAACAATTGCTACAACGGTACTATCTGGTTCGGCGATTTGTGCGCCAATTGCGGCAGGGAAACCAAAGCCCATTGTTCCTAGTCCGCCAGAGGTAATCCAGCGATGTGGCTGCTTAAAGGTGTAATATTGTGCTGCCCACATTTGGTGCTGACCGACATCAGTAGCAACGATGGCGTCACCATTAGTAACTTTATGGACTGCTTCGATTACCCATTGCGGACACATTCCGTTTGGATCATGTTTATACCAAAGCGGATACTCCTGTTTGTTCTGGCTCAGTTTTTCCAGCCATTCAGCAGCTTTAGGTGATTCAATTTCATGATTAAGCAGTTCGCTAAGTGCCTCTTTCGTATCAGAAACGATTGGAAGATGTGTTGGAACATTTTTACCAATTTCAGCAGGATCGATATCGATATGGGCAACCTTCGCAAATGGGGCGAAGTGTTTAAGATTCCCTGTTAGTCTGTCATCGAATCGGGCACCAAAGTTGATTAGCAGGTCACATTCGTAAATCGCCATGTTTGCTGCATAGGTTCCATGCATTCCACCCATTCCTAACGAAAGGGGATTATCTGCAGGAAATGTACCAAGTCCAAGTAAAGTAGTGACTACTGGGATTTGGTGTTTTTCCGCAAAAGCAGTTAATTCAGCGGATGCTTTTCCATGAAGGACACCGGCGCCCGAAAGAATTAATGGCTTGATAGCTTTTGAAATCGATTCGGCAAGCTTTTTAATTTGTAATGGATTTGGCTTTGTTGTTGGCTGATATCCAGGTAAATTAATGCTTGCTTCCTCAAATTCCTGGGTTAAAAATCCAGCTGAGATATCTTTCGGGACATCCACTACGACTGGTCCTGGCCGCCCTGTAGAAGCAATATGAAAAGCTTCTTTGACGATGCGCGGTAAGTCCTCAACGGATTGGACCTGAAAGTTATGTTTGGTAATTGGTGTCGTGATCGCCATAATATCTGCTTCTTGGAAGGCGTCTGTTCCGATGATGTTTCGTGCAACCTGCCCAGTGAAAACGACAAGCGGCAGGGAATCCATCATTGCATCCGTTATGCCTGTAACAAGGTTGGTTGCTCCAGGCCCTGAGGTAGCAATGACCACTCCAGGTTTGCCTGTAACGCGGGCATAACCTTCGGCTGCATGAATCATTCCTTGTTCATGTCGGAAGAGAATATGCTCGATTGTTCCTTTGGCACGGTATATGGCGTCGTAAATTGGAAGAACGGCACCACCAGGATATCCAAACAGTGTTTCTACACCTTCTTTTTTCAGTAAGTCGATGAGAAGGTCTGCACCGGTTCTCGGTTCTGTAGTTGTTTGGACCTCAAGCTTTTTTGCTTCTACTTTCACGTCATAATCCCTCCTTAAAGGTATAAATTGAATGTAGATATCGAAAAATAATGAATTTTTAAGTAAATGTCGTTTTTTGTATTATAATATAGAAATTTGTAAATAAACAGATAATTTTATTAATAAAATGTTGGAATTTTACAATAAATCTTTATACACAGTCAAAAAGGCCCATTCTCCACGAATTAACTGCAAAAACGAAAACATAAGCAGAATAATCGGGGAGAAAAGGCCTTTCATTTTCTCGGTACCACCCGTTTTTTACAGTATCCTTACGAATACTGCCTTAGGAAGCGACAACTAATTAGAACGCTTCTTTTGGTAACAGGTGCTTTAAAAATAACACCTGATTGAGCCTACTTTATAAAATATTTCAGCCCAACACTCAGGGATGATGTCAGAATAAGTTGTATTACTGGGCTTCCAGCAACCCCAGCTCTCTGAAAATACAAGATCTTATTCCTTTATTCCCGTCATCGATTTAATTATTATTTTGTCAGATTATCATCATTATCACTTTTAGTACCTTATCTTCCTTAGGGAAGGGGAGGGGTACTAACGATTCCCGTGCTTTAGCTTTGGCAATCATGCCGTTATTTTATATCTTCATTATGCCGCCAGTATTAGCAGAAGTAACAAGCTTCGCATATTTTGCTAGATAACCAGTTTTAATTTTTGGTTCTGGTTTAACCCATGCCTTGCGTCTTTCAGCTAACACTTCATCATCAACAACAAGTTCAATTGAACGTGTTTCTAAATCAATTAAAATCTTGTCACCATTTTCAACGAGGGCAATTGGTCCGCCTTCTGCAGCTTCCGGAGAGATATGACCAATCGAAATTCCACGGCTTGCACCCGAGAATCGGCCGTCCGTGATAAGGGCAACTTCTTTACCTAGTCCACGTCCCATAATAGCGGATGTAGGAGCAAGCATTTCCGGCATTCCTGGTCCGCCTTTAGGCCCTTCATAGCGTATTACCACTACGTGGCCAGCTTTCACAGTGCCGTTATTAATGTTTTCTTGTGCTTCTTCTTGAGAATCAAACACGATGGCTTCTCCTAAGAAGGTCTTAATAGAAGGATCAACTGCACCAACCTTGATGACGGCACCATCAGGAGCAATGTTTCCATATAGGATGGATAGTCCACCAACTGGGCTATATGGATTGTCTTTAGTCCGAATGACCGCCTCATTTGTGATTGTTGCTTCCTTCACATTTTCATGAAGAGTTTTTCCTGTAATGGTTAGGCAATTATCATGTAATGCGCCTTCTACTTTATAAAGCTCATTGATGATTGCACTTACACCGCCGGCACGATGAACATCGTCCATAGAATAATCAGATGCTGGCATAATCTTTGCAAGATAAGGGACTCTTTCAGCGATTTTGTTAATTTCGCGAAGATCGTAATCAATCCCTGCTTCATGAGCGATGGCTAATGTGTGTAACACTGTATTAGTGGAGCCGCCCATTGCCATATCTAGTGCAAAGGCATTATCAATGGCTTCTCTTGTAATGATGTCACGTGGTTTAATATCATTTTTAATTAATTCAATAAGATGTCTAGCGGCTTGCTTAATTAGTTGGTGTCTTTCTTCTGAAGTAGCAACCATCGTCCCGTTACCAGGAACGGTCATTCCTAAAACTTCCATTAAACAGTTCATTGAGTTTGCTGTGAACATTCCGGAACATGAGCCGCAAGTAGGGCAGGCATTTGTTTCAATCTCAAGTAACTGCTGCTGGCTAATTGTGCCGTTGTGGTAGGCACCAACACCTTCAAAAACTGAAGTAAGGGAAAGATTTTTTCCTGTTGATGGTGAAACACCAGCCTCCATTGGACCACCTGATACAAAAACAGATGGTACGTTCGTTCTTGCGGCAGCCATTAACATCCCTGGTGTGATTTTGTCACAGTTTGGAATGTAAAAAACACCGTCAAACCAGTGTGCGTTGATTACAGTTTCAGCACTGTCCGCGATAATTTCACGGCTTGGAAGGGAGTAGCGCATGCCAATATGTCCCATTGCAATTCCGTCATCGACGCCGATTGTATTAAATTCAAAAGGAATACCTCCAGCTTCACGGATCGCTTCTTTCACTATTTCACCGAAATGATTAAGGTGTTTATGTCCTGGGATAATGTCAATATACGAGTTACACACCCCGATAAATGGCTTTTCAAGGTCACTCGTTTTTACCCCGGTTGCATATAATAGACTGCGGTGGGGAGCACGATCAATTCCCTTTTTAATCATATCGCTTCGCATTTTCTTAGCTCCTAACTGACAATGGTATGGTCTGTATCTTGGGTAACAAGCCACTCCGTCGTTTGTTACATTTCATCTTGTTAATGATTGATGATTTATTTTCGATAATCATACAACCAATCGAGAACATGGTCAATATAAAAATCTGACAATTCAAACAAATCAATTAATCTGGTAGCGTTTTCATCATTGGTCTGATAAGGAATTTATAAATAAAAAATTTTTAAAAAATTTTTTATTCTTTGAAACTGAGGAGAGGAAATTCGAAGAAATTTCAGTAGTAAGTAGGGGGGAGGAGAATAAAAGTCCAGTTGAAAACTACTATGCTAATAGGTAAAAATGTTAGATTAATATAGTAGTTTATCAACCAATTTTTGCTAAATATTCATATACTTGTCGTAAATATCGGAAGCCTTTTTCTTCTGCTAACTGTAAATAATGTCTCCAAACTTTTGCTGTCATGATGGCATCACTAAGGGCATGGTGGCGATTTTCTACCTCAATGCCACATTCCTCGCAAACTTCTTCAAGCGGGGCTGATTTCATATAGGGGTTTGATAGGCGGATGAGAAAAGAAGTATCGACAATCCGATGGTCGAATCTTGTTCGTAACGCGTCGCTGGTGATTCTCTTCATAAACGCCTGCTCGTGACTGGCATGGTGTGCAACTAGAAGATCGCTTTTAATAAATTGAAAGAATTGCATTAACGCATCTTTAGCAATCGGGGCAGTACTTAAATCTTTTTCGTAAATATTCGTTAAAGCAGAAATTTCACTTGATAATGGAAGATTCGATTTTACTAATGTATAAAAGGTCTCCTGTTCCTTTAATTGGCCTCCTGTCATTTTGACCGCACCAATCGAAATGATTTGGTCCCCCTTTTCGGGGTAAAAACCGGTCGTTTCTAAATCGAAGACCACAACCCTTAATTCTTTTAACGGAACGTCCAAACTGTTCTTTTCTTTCATTTCTCTTTGAATTTCTCTAAGGAAAGCCATTTGCTGCAGAGAGGATTGATTTGGTAAGCTGGCAAATAGATTTGAATTTGCTCTTCCAGATATTTGGCGGAAAAATTGGATCATATCATTCATTCTCATCTGAATCATCCTTTTCTATTAACCTTTTCATATTATGAAAGAGGACTGCACCGTTTTTAATGATTTCTTTAACCTCTCTGATCTGTTCTTTTGTCAGGCGGCTGACAGCTAAATAATGACCTGAGTCATAGTCCTTATGGTCAGAAAATAATAATCGGTAGGTTAGCAGCTTTAAAAACTGTTTTTTGAAAAAAGCTTTATCACTCGCAGGAAAATAGGAATCTGGTATTTTTTCAAGACGCAAAAGAGATGAGGTTTCGTACAATTTTTCTTTCATGGAGAGAAGACGGATTGCATTTACATATGGAAAAAGACCAATTTCTTTGATATTTAGTTTTCCGGCATGGGCCCCGTGTGTTTCTGCGAGAAGCTGGCCCAATACGTTGATTCCTTTTTTGAGATGAAGGGTATTGCTTAAAGATTTCATCAGTAAGTGATGTTGGTTCATGTTTTGATAAATATGTTCCTTTAACATTTCAACATAGGCGACATCGCCATAAATAGATCTTCCGTCTAGAAAAATGAGCAGATAGCGGATCGATTCCCAGGTTGATTCCAGCATCCATTTTGATAATTGCTGCTTCCATTCATTAAGTGATTTACACCAGAACGGGTTGCTGGCCATTACGCCGCCGTCACAATATCTGTACCCTGCTTGATAGAGTCCTCTGGAGATTTCTTTTCCTAATGTTAGAAAGTAAGATTTGGCCTCGTCCGATGAATCGAGATAAATAATTCCATGGTCTTGGTCACTCCACACCGATTGTTCCATCCTGCCAGCACTGCCCATGACGAAGAATGTGAAGGGTGAAGGAGGAGGTCCATGCTGGCTCGAAACTTGATTAATAGCGATATCCGCCACACTGTGGATTAATTCATCATGAAATTCATTTAGTTTAAAATGATCATGGCATACGTTTTTCATATTTTCGTCGCGAAGCTGAACTAGTTCCGTATATGGGTCAAGTTGCACATGTACACCCCCAAAATTCAAATAGCAGTCAATCCTTATTAAAGGGATTGACTGCGTTTCATTATTCATTTCTTATTGAATTTTAAATTGTTGTTCTGCTTTTACCAATTCAGGGTATCCGTAGCTGCCATGCTCGCTCATATCAAGACCAATAATTTCTTCTTCTTCAGTGACACGTAATCCATTCATTACTTTTTTCATCGCAGCTAAAAGAATGAAGGAGACAATAAAAGCAAAGGCTGCACAAGTGAAAACCCCTAATGCTTGAACACCGAGCTGATGTAATCCGCCCCCATAAAATAAACCGGGCTTACCAACAGTGGCTAATTCTTTTGTCGCGAAGAATCCATTAGATAAGGTCCCCCAAACCCCGGCAGTTCCGTGAACAGATAGAGCGGCAATTGGATCGTCAATTTTAATCTTCTCAAAGAATCTGATACTATAAAACACTAATATTCCAGCGATAAAACCAATTAATACTGCTGCCCATGTTTCTACGAAAGCGCAGGAAGCTGTTATCGCTACAAGACCCGCTAAAGCACCGTTTAACATCATTGGAACATCTGCTTTCCCTAATACGATCCAAGAAACGATCATCGCTGCAATGGTTCCAGCTGCAGCTGCAAGGTTGGTATTCATAGCAACAAATCCGAAGAACCCTTTGTCAACAGATAACGTACTACCTGCATTGAATCCGAACCAGCCAACCCATAATAGTAAGACGCTCAAAGCTGTGAATACTTGGTTATGTCCTGCTAGGTTATTAGCGGAACCGTCTTTGTTATATTTTCCAATCCGTGGTTTTAATAGAATGGTAGCCGCAAGTGCCGCCATTGCACCGGTTAAGTGAACAACTGTCGATCCAGCAAAGTCTTGTTTGCCATGCTCAGCTAACCAGCCGCCGCCCCAAATCCAGTGAGCGATAGGAGGGTAAACGATGACGGAAAATAGTACTGCAAATACAAGATATGCACTTAGTTTAGCCCGTTCAGCAAATCCGCCAAATGCGATTGTTAGTGAAATACCTGCAAAGGCTAATTGGAATAAGAAGAAAACTGCGCCGGAAAGTGATAAACTATCCATGTCATAGCCTGAATATAAGAAATTCGAGAAACCAATCAGTGAGTTACCTTTACCGAAAATTAAACCAAAACCAACTGCCCAAAATATAATTGAACTGATACTAAATGTTAGTATGGTTTTGCCCGCTATATGTCCTGCATTTTTCATCCGGGTTGATCCTGTTTCTAAGAGGATGAAACCGCCGATCATTAAAATAACTAGTACCGCTCCTAACATAACCCAAAGACTGTTCATTAAGAATGTAGTATCCATTTATATTCCCCCTTATTAATAATGTTAATTTTTATAACAACCTCTGTAGTTGTAACTTTACAATAATCTGGAGGTGCTATCTATAATTATGGGAGATTTTCTAACATGGTTTTTAATAAATGGGAAGATATCTCCCTATCTTATGTAAAAATAAAGCCTCGTTTCTGTTAAAGAATCGAGGCTTTATTACTTTTATGAATTTCTTCGGATCCCAAACTGGGCATTTAGCTGCCCTTGGATCATTTTGCGGCGTATATCATCCTGATTTTGTTTCTTCTGTTCTCGAAGCATTTCCTTTCTAATTTCATGTGTTTGAATTCCGTCCTCAATTTTGTTAGCGATATCCATTAATAATTCGACGTCGGTAAAGGAAAATTTTCGGCTTCCGCCTGCAGATCTTTCGGGGAATATCAGCTTTCTTTCTTCATAATATCGTATTTGCCTTTCGGAAAGTCCGGTTAAGTCTCTGACAATTCCAATGGTAATAACCTTTTTATCTTTGTAAGACATATCTTTTCCCATTTTACTCGCTCACCACACCCCAATGTTAGCTATAGTTAGAATATTTTTAATATTATACGTTACATTTCCTTACATGAAAATGGATATTTGTATATATATGATTTATTTTTTTATTGAAATTAATCTTTTTGGAGTAGAAGGATATTATTTCTTAGAGGGCATTGACTTCTTATAAAGAATCTCCAGTTCACTGATTGTAAGTGATTGAAGCTCGGCGGATGAATAAAGCATATCGGAACCTGCTAACTTTTTAATATAAAATTGCTTTAATCGTTCAAGGCCTCTTCGTAAGTGGGTTGTCAACATCTTTCCCTCCTTTAGATATTAGGCGTTTTGTAATTTTCGTAAAAGTTCGTGTCCTTTAGAGCCCATAGTTTTCATGAGTTCTTCATATAATTCATCACGTAATTTATCTAATTGTAAGATTTGCATCGCTAATTTAATTTCATATCTTTGATTCATGTAAATTCTCCCCTTCGATTAGTTTATAGTTAAAAATTACCTGATTTTTTTGCTCTTGTCAGTGAAGATGTTAGAAAGGTTAACAGGATATTTTCTGGGGTGCCTGAATGTATTGAAAGGAATTCTTACGAATGAAAAGACTGTGTTAAATTTGGCTGTTGATTTCCGCTCCAGGCACTTCGCTTTCCGCGGGCGGTACGGGGAGAGCCTCCTCGGCGCATAAGCGCCTGCGGGGTCTCCCCAGCCCCGTACTCCCGCAGGAGTCTTCGTGCCTTCCGCTCCAAACAACATGCTCATCAATCAACAATAACCCTTTTACACAGCTAATGAAAAAGAACCGGCCAAAGACCGGTTCTCATGACATTAATATTCTCCTTCAAAAGGTGTAAATGGAATACGGAGGCGATTTTCGATTGCTCTAACACGTTGATTGACGCGTTGGAGCCTTCTTTGCAACTGGGCTACATCCCGCTGGAGCTGATTAATTTCTCTTTCTTGACGCTCATTTTGCCTTTCAAGCTGATTAACTCGACGTTCAAGCTGCTGCGGCTGCCGATTTGGGTCATATTGGTCAATGGGAGCATAGTGATTTATCTGATCGATTGGAGCATAGGATTGAATTGGTTCCGTTGGGACGTAGGAAGGGTATTGTTCAACTGGAACATGGGTATGATACTCAACTGGCGTTTGTGGGCCTTGATAATAACCGTAGGGATTCATTTAGGCATCTCTCCTTATGTGATAGTACCCTATAAATTATGTAATCGAATGTAGTGGGAAACGGCGAATGCCTATAAAGGAAATTTGATTCAGAAAAATAGGAATAATTAATTAAATCTATAAAAAACTTATATTTTTCAAAATTTTGGAAGATTTAACTTCGTTAATAATTAGTATATTGCTATTGAAATGTTTTGGGAATTATAGGTAAGTATTTTGGTTTTACTATTCCAAAACGTATGATACTAGTGTATTAAGTGTTAAAGCTTCAATAATAAATAGTTAATTTTAGTTTATTAATGTATTAATATAGTAAGAAAATAAAATATTGAATAAAAACACGAAACAAGTTATAATCACTTATAGTCTTAATATTATTAATTTTGTAAAATTAATATTATATAAAAATAATTAGGAGGTTCAAACATGAAAAAAATTAAGTTAGTTTCAACCCTCATGGTGGTTGGATTACTCCTGCTGCTATCAGCTTGTGGAACAAGTAAAACAGGGAGCAGCGAGAAGAAAACACTTAGAGTTGTAACCGATGCTGCATATGCACCATTTGAATACCAGGAAAAAGGCAAAGTCGTTGGTTTCGATGTAGATTTTGTTAACGCTGTTGCTAAGGAAGCAGGTTTCAATGTAAACATTGAACATGTTGGCTGGGACCCAATCTTTGTAGAGATCGAAAAGAAGACAGCTGATTTCGCTGTATCTGCGATTACCATCACTCCAGAACGTCAACAGAGCTATGACTTTACAGTTCCATATTTCCTATCAAAAAATGAAATCTTAGTGCCAAAGGGAAGTTCAATTAAGAGTGCGAAGGATTTAGAGGGCAAAAAGGTTGCCGTTCAAAATGGAACGACTGGACAGGAAGTAGTTGAAAAATTATTTGGGAAAAATAACCCTAATATTAAGAAGTTTAAAAATAACAATCTAGCCATTCTTGAATTGAAAAATGGCGGAGCTGACGCAGTTGTTGCTGATAACACAGTTATTGAAACATATGTTAAAAATAATCCAAAAGATAATTTCGAATTCATTGAAGACGATACTGCTTTTTCAAAGGAATTTTATGGTCTATTATTACCGAAGGACAGTAAGTTGAAGCCTGAACTTGATAAGGCAGTTAAAACAGTAATTGACAATGGAACATATGCAAAAATCTATAAAAAGTGGTTTGGGGTTGAACCAGATACCCAAACATTAAAGGACCAACAATAATACTCTATTGAAATTGCGTAACTTCTATCTAATAGGCAGTTACGCAATTTTTGGTTAATAAACAAACAGGACAACGAACAATCTAAGCGGGGGGATCATAATGGATTTTAGGTGGGATATCATCGTTGATTATGCACCTTTACTTTTAAAGGGTACATTGTTAACGATTGGTTTTTCAATCGCTAGTATTATATTTGGTACCATACTTGGTTTATTTATTGGATTAGGAAAAATGATGAAAAATAAGCTATATTCTTTGCCGTTTAGATGGTACATTAACTTTTTCCGAGGCACACCATTAATGGTGCAAATTCTATTAATTCATTTTGCTGTTGTACCCGCATTTCTCAGTACCACAAATGCAATTGTAGCAGCCATCCTAGCACTTTCTTTAAACTCGGCTGCATATGTGGCGGAAATCTTCCGCGCCGGAATTCAATCTATTGATAAGGGGCAAATGGAGGCAGCTCGTTCTCTTGGGATGACACATGGACAAGCTATGCGTTATGTTATCTTACCTCAAGCCTTTAAACGAATGATTCCTCCGCTGGGGAATGAATTTATTGTTTTGATAAAGGATTCGTCATTGGCAGCATTAATTGCTGCCCCTGAGTTGATGTACTGGGGACAAGCTATGCAAGGGGAGTATATGCGTCCGTGGGAGCCATATCTTTCATCAGCGGCGATTTATCTAGTGTTAACCTTATCTTTAAACTTCCTATTAGGAAAACTTGAAAGGAGGTTCGCGACAGAATGATTCAGGTGAAAAATTTAAAGAAGTCGTTCGGGACGAATGAGGTCCTCAAAGATATTAATGTTACGGTTAACCCAAAAGAGGTAGTGGTTGTGATTGGTCCTTCCGGTTCAGGAAAGTCGACGTTTCTTCGCTGCATCAACATGCTTGAAACAATTACGGGTGGACAGGTCCTGATTGAGGGCGTTGATATTACCGATAAAAAAACAGATATCAATAAAATTCGGACCGAAGTTGGAATGGTGTTTCAACAATTTAATCTTTTCCCTCATAAGAAGGTTATTGATAATATTATGCTTGCACCGATGAAGGTAAGAAATATACCTGCGGATAAGGCGAGATCTAAAGGGATGGAGCTGCTGCATAAGGTCGGTCTTGAGGATAAAGCAGATGCCTATCCTGATTCTTTATCTGGCGGACAAAAGCAGCGGGTAGCGATTGCCAGGGCGCTGGCGATGGAACCGAAGATAATGCTGTTTGATGAACCAACCTCTGCGCTTGACCCAGAGATGGTTGGCGAGGTATTAGAGGTAATGAAGGATCTTGCCAAAGAGGGTATGACGATGGTGGTCGTTACTCATGAAATGGGCTTTGCGAAAGAAGTAGGGGACCGGGTAATCTTTATGGACGGCGGCTTAGTAGTAGAAGAAAAAGTTCCAACTGAGCTGTTTGATAATCCGCAGGAGGAACGGACGAAGGCATTTTTGAGTAAGGTATTATAGTTTGCTTTATTGGGGGCCTGATTAAGGGCTCCCTATTTATTTGGTCTTGTATCTGGTGGAATGTGCCTGAGAAGCTCCAATTTTGGGTGGAACGGTCAAAATAAAGGATATTTGTGCCACAGAATCCCCGATTTTTGGGTGACCGGTCAAAATAAAAAATAATTTTGCCTATGCTGGTGCTACCTTTTAGTTGAACGTTCATAAAAAATTATTAAGCAAGATAGTAAAAATTTTTAAGCGAAACGATCACAATTCCAAAAAAATAAAAAGATGGCTACTCATCATCTCTTCCATCTCTCAAGCTTATGAATATTTCTAGTAAACATCCCAGCAATGAATTTGGGCATTCCAAATTCAACAATCTTTTCTTTTACTCGTTGTTTCATTTCTTCCACCGTTATATTAGGAAGAGTAAACTCGCCATCCATAAAGCAGTGGCTGCAATATTTAATACTTTTGGTTCCATTTTTCTCCGTTCCGCCGCCTAAATCATCTTTTGCTAAAGGCATCCCACAGCTTTGACAGTTTTTATAAACTCCTATATTAAACACCCCATTTCAATTCTCAAAATCAAACACTTCGGTAATTTTATCCGCTTTAATCCGGTTTTGGCATAGTTTGAAAAGTTGTCTGATGAAATCCTCCACTTCAACTGAAGAGGATGGCAATTTAATATGAACGGTTGTCGACCCAAACATTTGCTTAAAATATGCCTTTCTTTGGTCGTTTTTCCCGTCTCGTTTAAAAGGTTTATAGGACCAAACCAGATGGGACCCTTCCTCAAGTTCTTGTATTTGCCTTATTTCAGCACAGGTAGTGGATTTATCATGTGCATAAATAACTAAATAATAGTTGTCATTACGATGCCAATCTATAAATAAAAGATAATAGCCGCTGTCAATTTCTGGTCGAATCACTTCATATGCGGCCAATATTTGCTTGCCATTTGTCCATTGATGAAACTTTGGCAGCATCCCGTCTTCAGTTTCTAGCTTTTTAATCTCAAATGTTATGGGATTAGCTCGTTCAATTTGTCCGATTAAAAAATTAGCTTGACCCTTTTCCAAATAAATATCCCCTTTAAGTATTTGTTACCATTATACGTTGAAAATCGTAAAAAAAGGAAGCTAGTCTATTTCTATTTTTAACTAAAGAAAAAGGTGCTATACTTTGTTTATTGATAATTCTGGAAAAGTGAGTAAAACAGGATGAATTTTTTAAAGAAGACCTATCCGTACAATCCGGGTTAGCGGAAGAGGAGCCAACCCAATCACGTTTGTCTTCAAAATGAAATACAACTGACATCATTTTAAAAAATTCCTTTGTTAGAATCGATATAATTGGGACTTAAAATCCATACATACGTCGAATAGTATATGGAATAAATATGACTCTTTTCCATATGAATGACATAGAGTGTTTGCAATTGGAGGGAAAGAAATGACGTTAGAAGACCAGCTAAAACAAAAGACGTATTATAAAATGTTCATCAATGAGCATGAAGACATTCACCCGATCCGCGTTCTTGGCGAAGCGTTTCAGGAGGAGGCAACAAAGGATCTCCCAAACCTATCATCAATACGCTTTGCCCAAGGGGAAGTGTATTTTCACCATAAAGACTATGAAGCGGCTATTTTCAAATGGGAAAACATTACCGAAGAACTTGAGCCATGGGCAAAGAAAAATACAGCAGATGCCTATTATGAATTAGGTTTGCTGTCGACTGCAGAGGATATTTACACTACTATCTCATCAGATAATGCTACATTAAACACTGAAGTCGCATTACAGCTATTTTCTCTGTATATCGAACGCGGCAAGAACGACGCAGCGGTTGCAACAATAAAAAGGACAATTGCGTCTAATCCGGAGTACCCGAACGTTACCGAAATCGCCAGGGCATTTTTTGAAGGACAGCAGGACTGGAATAATGCTGTTGATTTGGCTGTATCCGAAGCCATGCGCTCGGAGGATTTAAATTGGATTAACGTATTAAACACCTATGTAGACAAAGGTGTCACAAAGGGCCATGCGCCAAGCTATTTTACCCCTGCCTTAATTCGCTTGTTTCAACTTGATAAGAAAAAATTTGAACAACTCGTATCTTCACTATGGAAAAGCTACGAACACGAAGAATCTTATTTTACTTGGATCAGAGAAATCAACCAGCTATTATTACAACTTGACCTAGAAAGAGAAGATAATTGGCATGAGCTGTCAAGTCTTCATAAAAATTCTTATTTCAACTTGATTGAAGGCAGATATTTTATAAAAATGCTGCAAGAATTTATCCCAGACATGTTGACCAATTGGCTTCGCTTAGCGGATGAAAGAAATGTCGTGTTATCATCAGCTGCTGTGCTTTCTTGGAACGAATTGTTTCCTACTACTATCAGTTTATCCATTGTTTCCGAGGCGGAAAAGCTGATTAGTATAACAGAGACGGACATTGATGAACTTGAGGAAAGCCTGTCATTATTTGACGCCATTATTGATTGGGCGGCAGCACATGATATGGGTGAGAATAACCGGTTTAAATGGCTTGTCGATCAATTAGTGGATTTTGATAGACAGCACTTGCTTATTACAGGGTTAACGGGGAGTGGTAAATCCACTTTTATTAATACTGTCCTTGGAGATGACCTTCAGGACAGCCCAACTTCTTCTATTGTCATGTTTAAAGACGGGAAAGAAGAGGAAATAACTGAAATAACGGATCGAGAGATTTCTAGATTAGATGGATTTGCGGAATTTCAGGAGCGGATGGACCGCCGACGTAATGCTTTAGAATCGATTATTGAATTTAGAAGTCCAAACGGATTTTTGCAGGAAAATAAATTGGCTTTTATAGATACACCAGGTTTAAAGGGAAACCACAATGACCGCTATGAAGTATTGAAAAACCTGCAAGTCGCCGACGCTGTCTTGTTTGTGCTTGATGGTAACGCTCCGTTTAGAGACAAAGAAAGAGGAATATTGGTGCAGATTCAGGAATTAGCACCTGATATTCCGGTTCATTTTCTGCTTAGCAAAATGGATACGATTGTGGGTGAGCAGGAAGCGGTTAGAATATATCAAGAAACCGAGTCCTTGATTCATTCCATATTGCCGGATGCAAACGTGTTTGCCTTTTCATCGCAATATGAGAGAGGTCAGCAGTTAAAGGATATAAAAGAGTTTATTCGGTCGATAAAAACTACTAGAAACCTAGAGGATAGACGACTAGCTAAGCTGTTGTATTTCATCCGAACCATTATTGCAAGCTTATTGCAAAAACGGATTGATGTGGAAGATCAACTGGTAGAATCTATCCGCTGGAATGAAGAAATGTACACGAAGTTAAATGGGGCCGTAAATCAGCTAAAAGATACAGAAGTACAAAAAACAAGAGCGATTACGAAATCCTACCGGACAATCAGGGAAACGATTCAACAAGATATCGCCAAGACAGTTCCCGCTATGTTAAAAGAATGCTCTGCGCTTATTAAAGAGGACAGCAACTTTAGTAATATTCATCTGGAATTGAACGACGAAATGAATCGCAGATTACAAGAATACTTGGAACAAACGGTTATGCCTAAATTCTACTCTTCCTTACAGGATTGGATTTCCTATAGCAAAGAGGAGTTTGACCAGGCACAGGAATTTTTAAATGAGATGGGGGACGGCTTTAACCAGATGTACGGGGAGGAGCACCTCGCGCTTGTTTGTGATTTCAAGGTGCTAGATGATTGGCTCCGCGATACGGATCGTATGACAAGCCGGTTCCAGCTTGAAAACGTCAATATCCTCCTCCGCCGAACGCCGTCGCAATTTTTACTGAAGAGTGCCGGGAAATTATTCGGGGCAATTTCGCAAAACAAAGCAATGCTTTATAACAAGTACAAAGCATTCGTGGAAAATGAGGACTATGCTGAAACAATTGACGAAGTTAGTAAGCAATTTTTTCAACCGTTTGAGCTGTTTGAAAAATCACTAGCGCGGGATGTAACTTTATTTTTCAAGAGTTCGTTAAGGAATTTAGAAACAGCTGTTGAAGAAGCTAAGTTAGGAATTGAGTCAAACCAGGACCTGCTTAACAAAATGAATACTAATCCAGAAATGTTCCGTGATCCGTTAACACTTTTCGGTGTAAGACTCCGACAATTCGAATGGATGACTGTGGCTGGAAAAGGAATACAAACTGTATATTAATCAGGAAGATGCCCAAGGGGCATCTTCTTTTTTTGGTTCGGCGTGCATTGCGATAAACTAGACGGTGAAAGTTCGTTATGGGGGTATAGCGACCTGGTTGCCAATAGAACTTATTGACGACAGTAAATCTAAACATTCATAACAAAAAACATTCCGGTCGATAAGACCGGAATGTTTTTTGTTATGAATGTTATTTTTTCTCAGATAACCACTTGACAATTTTCTCTGAATCTTCGTTAGAGAGTAAATTACTCGGCATCAGCCTCTGCCGTCCTTAACAATCTTGAGGATATTTATTAGCTTTTCTAACAGAAAACAGGTTGGTTAAAAAGAGCCCTTTTTTTAATATCCTTTTCTAAAATTCACTAGATTAATGCTTGGTATCTGTCCATTTAGATAGGTCCTTAAATTGGGAATAAGGATGTTTTCGATGACGCGTTTATTATAGTGCTCGGTTGCCCCGGAGGTATGGGGGGTAATAATGACGTTGTCCATTTCCCATAGGGGACTTTCGGAACTTAGCGGTTCTGCTTCAAAAACATCCAGACCTGCACCAGCAATCGTGCCTTCTTGTAAAGCGGCAATCAATTCCTCTTCAACCACGATTTCACCACGGCCAATATTGATAAAGAAGGCAGACGGTTTCATGTGCTTAAATTGCTGTACTCCAAATAAGTGATGGGTTTCTGGTGTATGCGGCAGGGTGACGACCACATAATCACATTTTGACAGCACCTGATCTAATTGATTTGGTGTATACATTTCATCAACATAGTCAGATGGTTTCCCTGAGTGCCTGACACCAAGTACCGTCATTTCAAATGCTTTAGCAATTTTAGCTGTTTCTTTTCCAATTTCACCAACGCCAATTACTCCAATCGTTTTTTCATGGATTTCGAGGCTTAAGTGAGCATGGTCCCATGTTTTCGTTTGTTGATTTTTTACATAGGTATGAATTTTTCTTGTTAATCCAAGCATTAGGGCAAAAATTGTTTCAGAGATCGGATAAGCATGTACACCATTGGCACTTGTTACTCTAATATTTTTTGATTGCAGTCTCTCAAGGGGCAAAGAATCGACGCCGGCACTCCAGGTTTGCAGCCACTTCAGGTTTGACTCAGGGGCAAGGCAATAATCGGCTAATTCTTTTCTCCAGCCGGCAATGATTTCTGCATCCTGCGCATGTTCCTTCCAAACCGCTGGTTCTTTGCTAACGATTACATCCCAATCAGGGACGATGTCTTTAATTTTTTCTATGTATTCCTGTTTTAAGTTTTGTGTAATGACTATTTTCCGGTTGCTCATTTAACTCCCACCTTTATGTTGATATAGACTAATCATATCGTATATATAATTAAATATTAATAGTTTCTTTGAACTGGGTGGTGTACAAATTTAGATACTTTTGTTTGTCCGCAGTCCAAATTGTTACGGCGGAATTTTTGTTCATGAGGACAAGAATAGCTTGTATCAACAGGTATTTGTCCGCATGAAAAATTCATGAGGACAGGAATAGCTGGTGGCAACAGTTTTTTGTCCGTATGAAGGCTCCATGAGGACAAGAATAGCCTGTGGTAACAGTTTTTTGTCCGCATGAAAGCGCCATGAGGACAGGAATAGCCTGTGGTTACAGCTTTTTGTCTGCAAGAACAATCAAAAAAAGTGTACCGTATCGCACTCCCACGTAGCCGTGGAAAATGGCAGGTGAATGAACAAAACGAGCGCGGCGTTATTATCAACATGCTAAATGGTGAAACCATCAGGCTCGTTGGAGCAATCAGGATGCAGTCTAAGTAATATGATGGAAGGGACGACGAACAGTCATCCCTTTTTAGTTATGAATTCCATTTCTTTCGTGTCATAATGGAGGTAAATCGTTTACAAGAAAAGGAGAGGAACTAATGATAAAACAGTTTTGGATTAACCTCCCGGTAAAGGACATAAATCAATCAAAAGAATTTTATAGTAAACTTGGATTTTCAGTACACACTCGAGCTGACCAAATCGACCAAGCGCAACTAGTGATTGGCAATACCGATACTTCGATTATGCTTTTTCTAGAGTCAACCTTCAAACATTTTATCAGGCATGAAATTGCTGATACGAAGCTGGCTTCTGAAGTATTGCTTTCTTTTGATGCGGATAGTCGAGAAGAAGTAGAAAGAATAGCCGAATTAGCGGTAAATGCGGGAGGTACATTATATGGTGAACCTTCTGAGATACAGGGCTGGATGTATGGATGCGGCTTTACGGATCTCGACGGTCATCGGTGGAATGTCCTGTATATGGATATGGAAAGGATGCCGAAAAATTAAACTTATAAAATTGGAGGGATTCCCCATTAGGAGAATCCCTTACTTAAAAAAAATCATCCTCCAAAGAACAAATCAAGAATGTTCGAAGCGGTCGATGTTTTTTTATTATAAAACTCTGAATATCCGCAGTTCTTACAAAAAACAACTGTGAATGTGTTGTGCTGAAGGTCAAACATTTTGGATAGTCCTGTTCCTGTCATTGCTACATCTTTCGTGCCAGTATCCCTGCTTCCGCATTTAATACATCCTTTTTCACTCATTGCAATCAACTCCAAATTAAGATATCTCAAAATATTTACGATTGAAGTAAGAAAAAGTTGCTAACCAAATGTAAAAATATTCTAAATCATCCTGCTTTTTTGGTAGAATAGGGATATGTGGGTAAAGCCATGATTCAATTTCAGGATATGGTTTGGGAGTTTTTTACCAATAATTGTAGAATTGTTCTTTGTTTTTGTTGAAATATTGTTTTTTTCGTAGAATTACCCTTTACTTTTGTAGAAAAAAGCTTAGATTTGTAGAATAACCGTAGGAATTTGTAGACTCCATCTCAAAATCATCTTAATCTAAAAATCACACCAAAAAAGTAAGCGTTTACAAATCCTGAGAGGGAGGTTACTAGAATGAAACATCCATATTAAACGAAGATCATGAAATTTTTCGCCAGTCATTAAGAAAGTTTTTAGAAAAAGAAGCATATCCCTTCTATGAACAGTGGGAAGAAAATCGTATGATTCCTCGGTCGTTCTGGAAAAAGATGGGGAAGCAAGGCTTTCTGTGTCCAGATATCGACGAAAAGTATGGCGGCAGCGAAGTCGACTGGGGATTTGCCGTAGTCATCAATGAGGAGCTTGAACGAGTAGGATCAGGCTTAGTTGGCATCGGGCTCCATAATGATATTGTCATTCCTTATATCACCTCTTACGGAACGAACGAACAAAAGCAGCGCTGGCTGCCGAAGTGTGTAACAGGCGATATTATTACAGCAATCGCTATGACCGAACCCGGAACTGGCTCAGATTTAGCCAACATAAAAACTACAGCCAAACTGGACGGTGACTATTATATCGTCAATGGTCAAAAGACCTTTATCACGAACGGAATCCAATCTGATTTGATTGTTGTTGCGGTTAAAACAGACACCCAAGCAGTTCCCAAACATAAAGGCGTGAGTCTCCTTGTGATTGAGCGTGATACGCAGGGGTTTTCTCGAGGGAGAAAACTGAACAAAGTCGGTCTGCATTCACAGGATACAGCTGAATTAATTTTTGAAGACTGCCGCGTCCCAAAGAATAACCTGCTCGGAGAGGAGGGCAAAGGCTTTCTCTATTTAATGGAAAAACTTCAACAGGAACGCCTTCTTGTCGCGATTGGGGCGCAAACGGCCTCAGAAGTTATGCTCAAGACGACGATTGACTATGTAAAAAGCAGGGAAGCTTTTGGAAAACCAGTTAGCCAGTTTCAAAATACCCAGTTTAAGATTGTCGAAATGGCAACAGAAATTGAAATGGGCAGAGCCTTTTTAGATCAGTTAATCGCAGAACACATTGAAAGGAAGAATGTGGTAACGAAGGTGTCGATGGCCAAATGGAAACTGACGGATATAGCTAAACGGGTCGCTTCCGAATGCATGCAGCTGCATGGAGGTTATGGCTATATGGAAGAATACGAGATTGCGAGGCGATTCCGCGATATCCAGGTTTCAAGTATTTACGCAGGGACAAACGAGATCATGAAAACAATTATTGCTAAAAATCTAGGATTATAGGGGGAAATAATCATGCGTGAAGTTGTTATTGTAGAAGGCGTTCGTACACCGGTAGGAAGAAAAAATGGGGTATTAAAGGATATCAGGCCGGATGACCTGGCAGGTTTAACCCTAAAAGAGCTCATTAACAGGGCCGGAATCAATCCAGCAATCATTGATGATGTTATTTTAGGATGCGTGACTCAATCGGGAGAGCAGGCTGGTGATATTGCCCGGGTAGCTGCATTAATTGCCGGGTTCCCAATCGAAGTTCCAGGAACAACAATTGACCGCCAATGCGGCTCCAGCCAGCAAGCCGTTCACTTTGCGGCACAAGCGATCCTCTCCGGCGACATGGATGTGGTCATCGCTGGCGGTGTTGAAAGCATGTCCCGTGTTCCAATGGGATCCAATTACAAGGGGGCGGAAGAGCCATTTAGCCCGAAGTTAAGGTCAAAGTATGAAATGATTCACCAGGGTCTATCGGCCGAGAGGATTGCTGAAAAATATGGGTTTACCCGTGCTGAACTTGACCAATTCGCACTGGAGAGTCATCAGAAGGCCCTTAAGGCGCAAGAAGAAGGATATTTTTCGAGAGAGATTTTTCCAATTGAAGTGACCCTTCCTGACGGAACAAAGGCTGTTATTAAGGATGATTCTGGTCCAAGAAAAGGAACTTCTCTTGAAGCATTAGCCGGTCTACGTCCAGCGTTTAAAGAAGATGGGGTCATTCATGCCGGGAATTCCAGCCAAATTAGTGACGGTGCAGCAGCCTTATTACTGATGTCACGGGAAAAAGCAGAAGAACTCGGTTTGAAACCTCGTTTTCGAGTCCACACACGTGTGGTCGTTGGATCAGACCCAACCTTAATGTTGACAGGACCAATCCCGGCGACACAAAAGGCGCTTGTAAGATCAGGCCTTTCGATTGGTGATATGGATGTATTTGAAGTCAATGAAGCCTTTGCGCCTGTTACGCTGGCATGGTTGAAGGAGACTGGTGCCGACCCTAGGAAGCTGAATCCGAACGGAGGTGCGATTGCCTTAGGCCATCCATTAGGCGGCAGTGGTGCACGTTTAATGGTTACGATGATGCATGAGCTTGAACGGACAGGTGGGCGATATGGTTTGCAAACCATGTGTGAAGGTCATGGAATGGCGAATGCGACTATTATTGAACGGCTGGAACGGTAAAAAACGATTCTCTGATAAACTTAAAAAATCTCTGATAACCAAATATCATCCTAATCCTAATGAATAAAAAAAGGCAGTCCCAACTGCCCTTAAGTTTAAATAATTGGAGGCGGCCTAATGAGTACGACGATTGGTAAAATCTTTGATTTAACAGTGAAAAAGTTCCCAAACAAACCGGCCATTTACGATGTCAGAAAAAATGTGCGCTACACCTATCAGGAGTGGAGCGAACAAGTAAACCGGCTAGCCAATGCCTTACTCAAAGAAGGGGTGAAAAAAGGAGACCGCGTATCAACCTTCATGTTTAATACCGAAGAATTAGGTACAGCCCTGTTTGCCTGCGCCAAAATTGGAGCGGTATTTAATCCAATTAATTTCCGTTTAACGCAGGAGGAGGTTGCCTATATTCTTTCAGATGCTACCCCGAAAGTCGTAATTTTTGAAAGGGCACTGGAGCCTGTAATTGAGGCTATCGCCGGCCGATTTGATAAAACTGCCTTTTGGTTTATCGATGAAAATAAGCCTGACTATGCAGCATCGTATCAAGAAAAACTGGCAGAAGCTTCTACTGAGGACAAAAAAATAGAGGTGAAAGAATCTGATATCTATGCGTTTATCTATACAAGCGGAACAACCGGAAGACCAAAAGGTGTGATGCATACACACCGCAATATGGTGGACCAAAGCGTATTGTGTATTGCCGCGGAAAAGCTTGAAGTAAATGATATCGGTCTTGTTACCGCACCGATGTTTCATTGTGCGGAACTCCATTGTGCCTTTATCCCAAGAGTCCATGTTGGGGCAAGTAATGTCATTTTGCATCAATTTAATCCAAAGGCCATCCTTCAATTATTTGAACAAGAAAAAATCACAAAACTATTTGCGGCTCCAACGATGTGGAATATGCTCCTTCAAGAGGATTTAACTCAATATAATCTTTCTAGTTTGAAGCTTGGGCTTTATGGTGCTGCGCCCATGGCTCCATCCCTTGTTAATAAGCTGCATGACCGCCTAGGTATCTCTCTAATCCAGGCTTACGGGATGACGGAAATGGGACCGGCCATTACCTTTTTATCAGAGAATGATCAGCTTCGGAAAGCAGGATCTGCCGGGCAAGCAGCTCTCAGTCATGATATTCGAATTGTCCGCACGAGGGAGGATGGCCCGTCAGATCCGGATGATATCGTTCAAGTGGGAGAAACGGGTGAGATTATTGTACAGGGACCGTGTATGATGCTTGGATATTTCAACCGTGAAGATGCGACTGAAAAGGCTATGTATAAAGGGTGGTACCACTCCGGCGATATCGGCTACATGGATGAAGAAGGATACCTTTATGTCAATGACCGTGTCGATGATATGATTATTAGCGGTGGAGAAAATATATATCCAAGGGAAGTAGAAGATCTTTTACATGCTCATCCTAGTGTCCTTGACGTGGCAGTTGTTGGTCAGCCGGATGACCGCTGGGGAGAAACGGTTACCGCCTTTATTGTAAAAAAGAATCCGGTTATTACGGAGCAAGAGCTGGATGAATATTGTAAAAACAGCGATCAGCTGGCCAACTATAAACGCCCGCGTAAATATGTTTTCTGTGAGTCACTCCCGCGGAATGCGAGCGGAAAAATTCAAAAATTTGTTTTGCGAAAACAATTGGAGGAGCTTCTTTCCCCCGACTCCAGCAAATAGAAAGGGTTTTGTCTATGTTAAAAGGAATAAAGGTGATGGATTTTACCAACTATCTTCCGGGACCATTTGCAACACTCAGACTAGCGGAATTAGGGGCAGAAATCATCAAAGTAGAGGCACCGGAAGGAGATCCAGCCCGGAACACAGGCGTATTAAAGGATAATGCTGGCCTTGTTTTTCTAGCGAATAACAGACAAAAGAAGAGTATTGCACTAAATCTGAAGGAAAAAGCTGACCTGGAGACTGCGCTAAGGTTGATTGGCCATGCCGATGTTGTGATTGAAAGCTTCAGGCCCGGGGTAATGGAAAAACTAGGTCTGGGATATGCAGCGGTTCAACAGGTGAAGCCTGATATCATTTACTGTTCTATTTCTGGTTACGGTCAAAATGGCCCGTTAAGTAAACTAGGAAATCATGACATTAATTATCTGGCTTTAAGTGGGGTCCTTGCCCAGCTTAAAGATCAACAGGGAAGACCCATCCATCCCTCGATCACTCTTGCCGATTATTTGGGCGGGTTTGCCGCCAATGAGCGGATTTTAGCAGGGCTTGTTTCAAGACTGTTGACAGGAAAGGGAAGCTATCATTCTATTTCCATTACTGATCAACTGGTATCACTATTGGGAAATCATGTCTTGGTAGAAAAAGAAACAGGTGAAGGAAGCGGTATAAACGTTTTGAACGGCAGTATTATTTCGTATGCGATTTACGAAACGAAGGATCAGCGTTACATGAGCTTAGGGGCGTTAGAGCCAAAATTTTGGAAGAGTTTTTGCCAGGCCCATGGACGCGAGGATTGGATAGGAGCTCATTTTTCCAGAACAGAAGCATCTAACCCAGTCTACCAGGAGCTCATCAACCTTTTTAAAACTAAGACCTTTTTCGAATGGACCGAATTTGCTCAGGCAGTAGATTGTTGTATGGCACCAGTCCTCGAGGTAGGGGAACTGAGCGAAAATCCGTATTTTAAAGAAAAAGAACTTATTTTTGCATCGTCCTGGGGAGATTATCAGGTTAAAATGCACAGCGATTTAGAGCTCCCGGTGATTGCTCCTCCTCCTAAAAAAGGTGAGCATAAAGCAGAGATTTTAAATAATATCTTCATATAAACAAGAGAAAGGCTATCGGAGGGAGCGATAGTCTTTCTTTTTATGGTTAAGAATACTCTCGGACAAAAAAAGGTTGTTCTCGGATAAGCGGAAAGTACTCTAGGCATGAGAATTTTCTCTCTCAGTTTTTTTAATTAATAGAACAGTATCCGCTCTGAAAGCAGTATAATATAGACAGTTCCTAAAATTGAAAGGAGATACAATTTTGTTTGAACAAGCACTTTCCCTACTAAAAACACACTTCGGTTACAGTTCCTTCCGAAACGGGCAGGAGCAGGCAATCCGGTCGGTACTAACAGGTCAGAATACCATTTGTGTCATGCCGACAGGCGGCGGTAAATCGATTTGCTATCAAATTCCAGCCCTCGTCCTTTCAGGTACCACAATCGTTATTTCCCCATTGATTTCCTTAATGAAGGATCAAGTCGATACCCTCATCCAAGCAGGAATCCCTGCCACATTTATTAATAGCTCGTTAAATTTTTCAGAAGCTAATAGGAGAATAAACGAAGCAAAAGCAGGGAAATACAAGCTATTGTACATAGCGCCGGAAAGATTAGAGTCATATGATTTTCTCGAGGACTTAAGGCAGATGGACATACCATTAGTTGCAGTGGATGAAGCCCACTGTATCTCTCAATGGGGACACGACTTCCGCCCAAGCTACCGTCATATCCAGCAGATGGTTAATAACCTGCCGCAAAAACCGGTAGTACTCGCCCTTACAGCAACCGCGACACCAAGGGTTCGGGAAGATATTTGTTATTCTCTCAAAATTGATCAAACGAATACAATTATCACCGGATTTGAACGGGTAAACTTATCTTTTTCTGTTATTAAGGGGCAGGACCGTCTTAAGTTTCTCCTTGATTATCTAAAAAAGAATCAACAAGAAGCCGGTATTATTTATGCAGCTACAAGGAAAAATGTTGATCAGCTATATGAAAGACTGCGTAAGGAACAAATCAATGCCGCCCGCTATCATGCCGGAATGGGGGATGCAGACCGGGCTCGGGAACAGGAACGATTTTTAGAGGATAAAGCTTCTGTGATGGTTGCCACCTCCGCATTTGGGATGGGTATTGATAAATCCAATATCCGCTATGTCGTTCATTTTCAGATGCCCAAAAATATGGAGAGCTATTATCAGGAAGCAGGACGTGCAGGCCGGGATGGGTTAGATAGTGAATGTATTTTGCTTTATTCTCCTCAGGATGTTCAAGTTCAGCGTTTTCTTATCGATCAATCGAGTGATCGTGGCAGGATAACGCAAGAGTTAGAAAAGCTGCAGCAAATGGCGGATTACTGCCACACGGAAAACTGTCTTCAGGAATTTATTTTAAGATATTTTGGTGAAACAGAAACAGAAAGCTGTGGGAGATGTGGAAACTGCTTAGATTCAAGAAGCAAGGTGGATGTAACGAAAGAGGCACAAATGGTGATGTCTTGTGTGATTCGAATGGGCCAGCGCTTTGGGAAAAATCTAACTGCCCAAGTGCTAACGGGATCAAAAAACAAAAAAGTCTCAGAGATGGGCTTTGATAAGCTGACCACTTATGGAATCATGAAGAATCAGGGTGCAAGAGAAGTAGGAGAATTTATTGAATTCCTAATCTCACAAGAATTAATTGCGATTGAGCAAGGGCAATTTCCAACCATCTTTGTCGCACCACAAGGCAAGGATGTCCTCCTAGGCAAGCAGCAGGTTTATCGAAGAGAAGCGGTACAGGTTAAACAAGTGTCGAAAAATGATCCATTATTCGAAAGCTTAAGAGAAGTGCGTAAACGAATTGCCGAATCGGAAAATGTCCCGCCATTTGTGATTTTCTCGGATGCCGCGCTTAAAGATATGTGTGCCAAACAGCCGAAAACGAGTGAGGAATTTTTACAAGTGAGCGGAGTTGGAGAGCACAAGCTGCAAAAATATGGACTGGAGTTTATTCAGGCTATACGTGTATTTCTTGAGGAGAATCCAGAATATCAAAGTGAAGAAGTACCAGCATCCAATGCACCGAAAAAAACGACCAAAAAGGTCGTTCGTGACTCACATTTAGAAACATATACCTTGTATAAAGAGAATCTCTCTCTCAATGAAATTGCTGAAAAGCGGGATTTATCTCTCAAAACGGTTGAGGAACATATCATCCAATGCGCACAGCAGGGGATGGAGGTTAACTTTACCGCTCTCATTCCCGAGGAGTATCTGCCATTACTAGAGCAGGCGGTAGCAGAAGCAGGAAGGAGCCGCTTAAAACCGATTAAGGAACTACTGCCTGAAGAAGTCAGTTACTTTATGATCAAGGCATATCTTTATTTTTTAAGTAAGTAAGATGAGGCTGGAAAATTTCCAGCCCTTTCTAAATAGTTATAATGTCGTAATCTCTCTGTTCTTGTGAATATTTCCTTGGAAATTTGTCGAAAGGCAGAACAGGGACCATGACTTAATTAATGCCCCTGCTCCTTATCATACTCAGCTAAAAATGGCTTATTTGCATAGTAGTACATCATCGCCATAAACACAGCACCGCCAATTAAATTACCAATCGTGACCGGAACTAAATTATGTACGACCCCTGCCCAAGAAATTGTGCCTGGATGATTTAATACCAAAGCAATAGCGAACGTACACATATTAGCAATACTGTGCTCATATCCAGAAATAAAGAAACAGAATACAAACAACATCATTGCAAACATTTTTGGACCATCTCCTTTTAATCCCATTGGAAGGAAAAAGGCCATACATACGAGCCAGTTACAAAGAATCGCTCTAAAAAATAATTGAGTTGTCGGAACTTGCATTTTTACTTCCACGACATGAAGTAAAAAGCCGTTCACAGATGAATCTGCATAAAGTCCGGTAGTAAAAATAATAAAGGCAAACACGGCAGCTCCCAAGATATTACCAAAGTAACTACAAATCCATAGTTTGATGACATCGACCCAAGCCATTTTCTTACGGAGCGCTGCATAGGTGTAATAAAATGTATTACCCGTAAATAAATCACCGCCTCCATATGCTATTAAAATAATAGCTGCTCCAAAGGTAAGAGCTGCCATTGGATAGGCAAACGGGGAATCTTTTAGATAGAAAAAGTTCCCTGTCTTAAAGGCAACAATAACGCCAAAGCCGATAAACATACTCGCAAGCATTGCCCGTAATAAGTAGCGAAGGATGCTTTGACGGAATATTTTAATCTTTTTTAAAGCGAGCTTTTCCGCTTCACTTAAAGGTTGCATTTCCATGTAAATGACCACCATTCTAACGTTTAATATTATCTGTATATTGTAAACGAAAGGAGTCAGGATATGTATATTTTTGGCGAATTTTCCTTGAATAGACACAATTGCTGCAACATAAAATTTGTTAACACTTAAAACAACCCATTATTCTAGAAATCAGCTATAATAAAAAGGTTTTGAAGATTGATTTTTAAGGAGTTCAAATGTTGACTAGAAAACAAATCACCCCAAAATATGATCCATGGGAAGCTTATTTAGACATTGAGGAGTATGGGAAGCCGCTGCTTTCGAATATTGAATTCACCACGACAACCCTATGTAATATGCGCTGTGAACACTGTGCAGTTGGCTATACATTACAGCCAAAAGACCCAGACGCACTGCCGCTTGATCTGTTATTAAAAAGATTGGATGAAATTCCGTCATTGCGTTCATTAAGTATTACTGGCGGGGAACCGATGCTCTCCTTATCCTCGGTAAAAAATTATGTTGTACCAGTATTAAAGTACGCTCATGAGCGTGGTGTCCGAACACAAATTAATTCCAACTTAACCCTTGAATTAGGACGTTATGAGCTCATTGTCCCTTATTTAGATGTTTTACATATTTCGCATAACTGGGGCACAGTGGATGATTTTGCCCAGGGCGGTTTTGCAAGGATGGAGAGAAAGCCCGATTTCAAACAACGAGAAGCCTATTTTACGAGAATGATAGAAAACAGCCGTGAACTTGTGAAAGCGGGAATCATGGTATCCGCAGAAACTATGTTAAACAAGCGGACTCTTCCGCACTTAGAGAAAATTCACCGGCAAATTGTTGAAGAGATGTTATGTCAACGGCATGAGGTCCATCCTATGTATCCAAGTGATTTTGCCAGCAGCCTTGAAACTCTTTCATTAGGGGAGATAAGGGAAGCTATTCATCATTTATTAGATGTTCGGGATGAAAATGTCTGGATGCTGTTTGGGACACTGCCATTTTATGCGTGCAGTAAGAAAGAAGAGGACCTAGCGCTTCTAAAAAGACTTTATGAAAGTAAGAATGTCACCGTAAGAAACGATCCAGATGGCCGTTCTCGTTTAAATGTGAACATTTTTACTGGAGACATCATCGTTACGGATTTCGGTGATACACCACCACTTGGAAATATTCAAACAGACGATTTAATATCGGCCTATGACAGTTGGCAATCCTCTAACCTTGCAAAAGAATTAAGTTGTCATTGTCCGGCTGTGTCCTGTCTAGGACCTAATATCTTAGTAAAGAATAGTTATTATCAAGATATAGATTTTGCTACACAGAAAGCAACTATAATAAAGTAATAGGAAAAAATAGTGTTAGGAAGGCTAAAAAAGGGAGGTATGGTCCTTTTTTTGGCCTTCCCTATTTTATAGCATTAGGTTAACCAGTCTTCTGGTTGACCTTTTCTATTGTTATGGTTTAACGGCTACAGCTGACTTCTTAAAAAATCTCACATTCTACTATGTAAAGGATGATAAAATCAAGACTAAGAAAGTGATTTAGGATGGAGAGTGGCACAGACATGAAGATATTAACAGTTGAAAACTTAGTTCGAAAATTTTCTTTGAAAATATTGGCTGGAGAAAATCAATTACAACAAACCATTACACAATCCCGATCTCATCGTCCGGGTTTAGAATTCGTTGGACACTTTGATTTTTTTCCAACTGAACGTGTTCAAATACTAGGAAGAAAGGAAATTACTTATTTACATAAGTTAAGCATTGAGGAGCGTAAGATACGAATAGGTAATATCGTTAAATACCATCCTCCATGCTTTATCGTTACAGCGGGACAGGAAGGTCTAACGTATTTAACACAGTATTGTCTTGAAGAGGGAATCCCGTTGTTATGTACGTTAGAGCCTCAAACGACTTCTGAATTTATTATGAAGCTTGATGCATATATGGTAAAAAAATTAGCGCCAGAAATCGCCGTCCACGGGGTATGTATTAATGTATATGGAATGGGCATTTTACTTAGGGGAAAATCAGGTATCGGCAAAAGTGAAATTGCACACACAATGATTGGCAGAGGTCATAGGCTTGTGGCTGATGATATTGTTGTATTAAAAAAGCTTAGTCCACGAACCATTCTTGCTACACATGACGGAAAGACGAAGGAATTTCTTGCTTTAAGAAGTGTGGGACTATTGAATGTGGTCCGCCTATATGGGAGAAAAGCTTTTCAGGATGAGACGAGAATCGCACTCGATATTGAACTGACCAAATGGCAAAAAGATTCCCTCCATAACGAATTGGATCACGAATCTAGATTTACGGAATATATGGACGTTCGAATCCCTCATATTGAGATTCAGCTCCAACCTGGCCGTGATGTTGCAGGATTGATTGAAGCCGCAGCAAATAACTGGCTTTTGAAGCAGGAAGGATACAGTGCTGCAGAAGAGTTTATGAGACGGCTGGAATCTGATGTAAGCTTGTAAAAACAAATACACCTCAGCCATCATTGGATCGGACCCTGAAACAGGTGAAATGCCTGAAAGAGTCGAAGACGAAGTGGCCAATCTTTTTCATTACCTGAGAGAGATCATGGAGCTTGCCGGAGGAAGGACCGATGATATCGCACATTTAAGTGTTTCAGCAACAGACCGTGAATATGAAAAAATTGTCAATGTTGAGTGGCTAAAAATGTTTCCAAATGAAAATGATCGCCCTGCAAGACATACCAGTGTTAAAAATCTAAGGGAAGGCCTTAGAGTACAAATTGAAATGACCGCTGTCTTGTAAAAAGAATACTTATTGAAGTAAGGCTACTTTTTATAGATACAAGTCAATAAGCTCTTTTCTTAAAATTACTTAAAATAAAAATATCTTTAAGAGACATTAATTATGTCTCTTTTTTTTGCAGTTTGGAACAATAAAAGGATGAGGAGGGAAAAGAAATGGACCATATTGAAGCATTTTTACGAAGCAAGAATTGGCTTGATACCGATTTAGACTCAAGGTATATCAACGTCAACCACCCCTATGCTATCCTTGTTTCGGAGGATGAGGGCCAAGTTACTCTGAGAGGAAATTCTGGCATAGACAATGGCCAGAATGGTGAAGAGATTTTTACTTTCACCTCTTTAAATGAGCTACAGGAATGGTTTGAAGACAATATTGGAGAGTAGAGACGGGACATTGGCACCCGTCTCTTTTCTTAATCGGAAGGGCCTCTTAAATTAATTATGTTGTGGAGAATGAAAAAAAATATTTTGTTTAGTAAGTAAACAAAATATTTTTTCAAAATAATTGTTGAAATAAAAAAATTTTTTTCGTATAATCAATTTTGTTGGAAGTGCTTTCATGGTGATTCTACAAAAATCGATTAAAACTTAGAGGGGTGGCAATCAAATGGATGCCTATTTATTACTCATTACACTTGTTTCAATTGTTATTGTTATTTTAGGAGTTTCATTGTTTAAGTGGCATGCGTTTATTAGTTTAACAGTAGCAGGATTATTCTTGGCGATTATGTCAGGATTGGGTTTAGATAAAATTGTTGCCGCTTACGAAACAGGAGTTGGCGGTACCTTAGGGCACTTAGTCGGTATCTTGGCTTTGGGAACAATTCTAGGAAAAATGTTGTCTGAATCTGGAGCAGGTTTACAAATAGCTAATTTCTTCATAAAAGTATTTGGTGAGAAGAAACTGCCTTGGGCCATGTTTCTATCAGGGTTCGTCATTGGGATCCCAGTCTTCTTTGAAGTTGGAATTTTAATTTTATTACCGCTTGTTATTTCAATTCAAAAAGCATCAAAACAAAATATTTTATTAATTGGTTTACCAGCGATTGCGGGTTTATCGATTGTCCACGGACTTGTCCCTCCGCACCCTGGTGCGATTGCGGCTATAGGTCTTTATGGGGCAAACCTTGGTAAAGTATTACTTTACTCATTAATCATTGCGATCCCGGCGGGAATCATCGGTGGACCATTATTTGCTAAATATATCAACAAACGTGTCGTACCGGTTGGAGAACCAGAATTAGTGCGTGTTGATGACAATAAAGACAAAAAGTCATTACCAAGTGTAGGTGTTTCTTTCCTTACTATCTTAATGCCAGTTATCCTAATGATTTTAGGAACAGCAGCACCATATTTACCTGTACCAGCTGGTTTTGAAAAGTTCTTAGTATTTATTGGTAGTCCAATCATTGCTTTATTGATTTCATGTTTCTTTGCCTTTTATTTCTTAGGCTTCCGTCAGGGAATCGATAAAAACGCAATTAAGAATTTTACAGAGGAATGCATTTTACCAGTTGGTTCTATTCTATTAATAATCGGAGCAGGCGGTGGATTTAAGCAGATCCTTATTGAAAGCGGAGTGGCGAAGGTCATTGCGTCGATGTCTGAAGGAATGTCATTATCTCCACTTGTATTAGCTTTCTTGATTGCTGGTTTAATTCGAATTGCAACTGGTTCGGCTACGGTATCTTTAACAACTGCTGCTGGAATTGTGGCACCAATCGTAGCTAATATGTCAGGTGTTAATTTAGAATTACTTGTTATCGCCACGGGAGCAGGTTCGTTAATGTTCTCTCATGTTAACGATGCAGGCTTCTGGATGGTGAAAGAATATTTGGGTCTTTCCATTCAAGAAACTTTTAAAACGTGGACTGTACTGGAAACGATTTTATCCTTCATTGCGTTTGCAGGTGCACTTATTCTTAACATTTTTGTATAAAATAAAGAGGATGGCCTAATTTAGGTCATCCTCTTTAAATATCTACATTCTTGTATGAGAAATTGCTTGTCTTACTTTTCCGAGAGAGTGTTTTGCTTTTTCTTTATTAAGGACCATTATATTCACATAAAGTGCGTCAATAAGGCTTAATTGGGCTATTCTCGACGAAAGGGCCTCGGAACGGTATTCTGTTTCTTCTGAACTCGTATAGAGTGCAACATCCGAATACTGACAAATGGGCGATTTTGGATAACTTGTAATGCCGATCGTTTTTGCCCCATTTTTTTTAGCCGTCTTTAATATATTTAGGGTGTCTTTATTTGTCCCCGAGTGGGAGATTACTATTGCTACATCATTTTCTCCTAACTGAGAAGCTGACATAAGTTGAAAATGGGAATCGATAAATGCAAACGCTTTAATTCCTGTGCGCACAAATTTATGAAAAGCGTCCATAGCCACCACATTTGATCCGCCAGTACCATAAAATTCAACCCGGTTGGCCTTCATTAGCAGACTAACAGCATCTTGAATGGAATTGCCGTCAAGGATCTGTAAGGTGTTTTCTAATGTTCTGATATTAGAATGAAAAATCTTATCAGCTACTGTTTTTTCATTATCGTTTTCATTGATTTCCTCATGAATCTGCTGTATGGGTTCGATAATTTCGGAAGCAAGAGCGATTTTCATTGCTTGATAACCTTTAAAACCTATCCGCTTGCAAAAGCGAAATACCGTCGCATCAGCCACTTGCAAATCTTCGGCGACTTCATTGATTGTATTATGGATAATTTTTTCAGGATTTTTTAAGATATAATCTGCAACTTTTTTTTCTTTTTCACTTAGACGTGCGTAATAAGAGCGTATCTTTCCCAAACAGTTTTGTGCCATAAATTGGTATCCTCTCTATAAAAAATCGTATCTTAAGTATAGCATGAAATTATCTGAAAAAATATTTTTTCAAGTATTAATTGATTTAAGAAAAAAATTTTCATATAATACAATTATAAAGAAAAAATTATTTCGGAGGTTTTTCCAAATGGAGATCGGTTTAATAGGACTAGGAAAAATGGGTTATAATCTTGCACTTAATTTGATGGAAAATAAACATAATGTGGTTGCATTTGATGTAAATAAGGAAGCTGTTAAAAAAATTAGTGGAGAGGGAGCAGTTGGGGCTGAATCTATTTCTGCCCTGGTAAAAAAACTTTCCACTCCTAGAATCGTATGGGTTATGGTTCCATCGGGTTCTATCACTGAACAAGTGGTGGAGGAGCTAAAGGACGAGCTGGCGGAAGGGGATATCGTTATTGATGGAGGGAATTCTCACTATAAAGATTCCATCCAGAGAGGCAAGGAACTTGCAGAAAAAGGCATACATTTCTTCGATGCAGGTACGAGCGGCGGTATGGCTGGAGCAAGGGAAGGCGCCTGCATGATGGTTGGCGGAGATAGGGAGGTCTTCAGCACGATTGAACCAGTTTTCCGTGATATCAATGTAGACAATGGTTACTTGTATGCAGGCAAGATCGGCAGCGGCCATTTCTTAAAGATGATTCATAATGGAATTGAGTATGGAATGATGCAGGCAATTGCGGAAGGGTTTGAAGTTTTGGAAAAAAGCGATTTTGATTTTGATTATGAAAAGGTTGCAAGAGTTTGGAATAATGGTTCCGTTATCCGCTCTTGGCTGATGGAACTAACGGAAAACGCCTTTTCTAAAGATCCTAAACTTGATTCTATTAAAGGAATTATGCATTCTTCAGGAGAAGGTAAATGGACAATTGAAACTGCTCTTGAACTTCAAACAGCAATGCCTGTAACGGCTTTGTCACTGATGATGCGATATCGATCACTCGAAGAAGATACCTTTACAGGTAAAGTTGTCGCTGCTTTAAGAAACGAATTTGGTGGACATGCAGTTGAAACAAAATAATAGGTTAGAAAAAAAGCATCCGGATTTTAATCCGGATGCTTTGCTTTTTTTAGGTTCAAAAGAGGTTACTTTACCCACTTCTCTTGGAAACTTGTAATAGGACCATATTCATTTTCTAAAACGCGTGAGACGCGGATATAGATAGGTGTTAAGTCGTTATAAATTTCTACATTACTTTCGATTGGCTGATGGGCATGGGTTGAACCAACTAGTTCAGACATAATTGAAAAATCCTCAATTTCCCCAAGAGCATACATACCTAGAACGACTGCACCCAGACATGAGCTTTCGAAGCTTTCTGGGACTACAACCTCCTGGTTGAAAATATCTGCCATCATCTGCCGCCATAATTCAGACCGTGCAAAACCGCCTGTTGCTTGAATTTTGGTGGGCACTCCAATAACTTCCTGAAGCGCAAGTAAGACAGAATATAAATTTAAGATTACACCTTCGAGTACAGCTCGAATCATATGCTCTTTTTTGTGATGAAGTCCAAGGCCAAAAAAGGATCCTCTTGCATGGGCATTCCAAAGTGGCGCGCGTTCACCGGCCAAATAAGGATGAAAAATAAGGCCATCAGCACCTGGAGCAACCCTTGAAGCGATTTTGGTTAATACTTCATAAGGGTCAATTCCCAAGCGCTTAGCTGTTTCCACTTCGGCTGATGCCAACTGGTCACGCACCCACCGGAAGGTCATGCCGCCGTTGTTCACCGGACCGCCAACAACCCAATGTTTTTCTGTTAGCGCATAGCAAAAAATTCTTCCTTTTGGATCTGTAACCGGTCGATCCGTCACCGTCCGGATGGCACCACTTGTCCCAATCGTAACAGCTACTACACCAGGGTCTATGGCATTAACGCCTAAATTGGAAAGAACACCATCGCTAGCCCCCACTACAAAAGGTGTTTCTATAGATAGTCCAAGTTCTTTGGCAAACTCCTCTTTTAAGCCTGTTAAATAATAGGTAGTTGGGACAGGCTCGGATAGTTTATCACCGTTAATCCCAGCTACTTCTAGGGCTTCAGCATCCCAAGCAAGCTCTTCAAGGTTAAACATTCCTGTTGCCGATGCAATGGAATAGTCGACGACATATTTGCCAAATAGTTTATGGAATATAAATTCCTTTATCCCGATGAATTTATTTGTCTGATTAAAGAGTTTAGGCTCGTCGTGGCGCAGCCATGTAATTTTACTTAATGGTGACATCGGATGAACAGGTGTTCCAGTCCTTCGATAAATAGCGAGTCCGTTTAGTTCCTTTTTAATCGTTTCAGCCCAGGCAGTTGCCCGGCTGTCAGCCCAAGTTATACAGCGGGTAAGCGGTTTATCTTCGTCACTCATGGCAATGACACTATGCATTGCGGAACTAAAAGAGACAAGTTTAATTTTCTGGGAATCAATTTCCCCCTTCTTGATCGCCACTTTAATGGTTTCCACCACCGCCCTAAAAATTTCTTCCGGGTCTTGCTCAGCAATAGATGGGGTTGGGCTATATAGTGGATATTCGACATGGTGCATACTAATGACCGTCCCTTTATCTTTATAAAGAACTGTCTTAGTACTAGTTGTTCCAATATCTACGCCAAGGTAGTAAGATAGGTTATCCATTAGAAAATCTCCTTTAATATTAATTAGAAGTTTTTGACTGGAGAAAAAATTCTTCTAAGTAATAAATAATATGAAAAAATATTTCTTATATCATAATTGTACCTGAAATAATTATTGTTTTGAAACTTTTTTGACTTTAAATTTGAATTAAAAATGCAGTGGATTACATCCAAAGATCAACTATCTTCATTTTTTGTTCAAAATGAAATTTATATGTGCGTTGTAGGAGCAACCCGCCTAAAACTTCCATATTATTTTTTGGGGATTTAATTGCTGCATAAGCGGGTTTGTATTTTGGGACAGAAAAAGGTTTGCGCCTATATTGAATACACAAATGACGAATGAATATTTAAGTATAGGAGGGGTAATTCCCTTTCTTTTCTTAGAACTCATCGTTTTTGGATTGCCTTTTGTTGCCTTGCTTTTGACTGAAAAAACAACACTTGCTTCCCTTTATAGGGTAGTGGTAATCTTGAATCTGGTGTTTATGAAAATCTGGAAACAATAATCCGAACAGGCAGCCAACCTAATGATAAGGCTGCTTATTATTTTTCGCCAGATTGCTTCGAACACTTATTTTCTTTAAACTGATAATAAATGTTGAAATATGTGGTGAGAAATAGATGGAAAAAATAGTTGAACAGACATATGAAATCATGGAGGTTTGCTTGCTTGCAGGGAAGATTATGCTTCAAAGCGGCGGAGAAACCTATCGCGTGGAAGATACCATGATGCGGATCGCAGCTTCCTTTGGGATTGAAAAATCACATAGTTATGTCACTCCAACGGGAATCATTTTCTCAGCAGAAGGATCGGAACCAACTAAAACTAAACTTATCCGAATATCAGAACGGTCAACCGATTTGAAAAAAGTAGCCATGGTGAATAGTATTTCTCGGAGTATTAGCAGCGGGGAATTGGACTTGAACGAAGCCTTGAACAAATTAAAGGATATTGAAGAACTTAATGTTACTTTCCCAATGCGATACCAAGTAGCAGCAGCCTCAATAGCCAGTGGTTGTTTTATGATTATGTTTAACGGCGGCTGGAACGATTTTATCCCTGCAATGATATCTGGTGGAGCAGGATATGTAAGCTTTATTGCTTTTCATCGCTTTGTGCCGATTAAGTTCTTTTCAGAGTTTTTAGCTTCATTTGTAATTGGGTTACTATCATTATTATTTGTTAGGATCGGCTTGGGGCATAAATTAGATACGATTATCATTGGCTCAGTCATGACATTAGTTCCGGGGCTTTTAGTGACCAATGCCATCCGTGATTTAATGGCCGGCCATTTGGTTTCAGGTCTGTCAAAAGGGGCTGAAGCCTTTCTGACGGCGTTTGCGATTGGGGCCGGAATTGCGTTTGTATTATCATTTTTATAGCATGGTGGTGAACGAGAATGGACATTCTTTCGCAGGCTATTACCAGTTTCCTGGCTACAGCAGCATTTGGGATACTATTTAATGCCCCAAAAGAATCCTTAATAAAATGCGGTTTAATCGGGATGGGCGGATGGTTAATTTATTTTCTTCTCGAAGGTTATAACCATGATCCAATAGCAGCCACATTGGCTGCAACAATTTTTATTGCGCTCCTCAGCCAAGAAATGGCGAAGCTCTATAAGATGCCGGTGATTATTTTTAGTGTAGCAGGCATTATTCCATTAGTCCCTGGCGGTCTGGCGTATGACGCGATGAGAAATATTGTAGAAAATAACTATAACGATGCGATTGCTCTAGCAGCACGAGTGCTAATGCTGGCAGGTTCAATTGCCTTTGGATTAGTTTTTTCAGAAGTTATTAATCAGATTGCTAAAAAAATTAAACATTCAAGGATAAAAGTTTAGGAAGCGTGGGGACGGTTCTTCTGCTTCAGAAGAACCGTCTCCATGCTTCCCTTTTTTAAGGAAAAATTAAGAAAAGACACTTATGATTAAATTTGGTAAAGTTTTACCTTTAAACAACTAGCATAATTTGATAATGTTATATAATAGTATCTTACTAATTTTTACATCATCAGCAAAGAATCTAACAAGGAATGGTTTATCTGCCTATGAAAAAATTTCTAATTATCATAGTGATTCTCTCGCTTACCGTTTTTGGGACCAAAACGATTTTTGCGGTCATGTCTGAGCAGCAAGCATTTGCAAAGACGTTTAAGGCTGTTCCCTTAAAAACAAGAGAAGTAGTTCTTCAGGCGAAGGTAGCTCCCAGCTTACCAGATAGTATTAAACTGGATGTGCCTTTAATTATGCAAATGGATCAACCGCTTCTTTACAATGGCTGTGAGGTAACAAGCCTTGCGATGATTCTTAACTATTCTGGTGTAAAGGTAACGAAAAATGAGTTAGCTAAAAATATTAAAACAGTCCCGTTAACCTATAGTAATGGCCAAAAAGGAAATCCTAATATTGGGTTTGTTGGAGATATGGCACATGGACCTGGGCTTGGAGTATATAATGGACCTGTTTTCGAACTAACAAAGAAATATGTCGGCGATCGAGCAGTAAATCTTACGGGTAAACCATTTACTGATATTTTAAAAGAGGTGGGACAAGGGCGTCCTGTTTGGATAATTACCACGTCCAGCTTTGCTCCAATCTCTGTTTTTCAAACCTGGAATACACCCCAGGGTAAAATTAAAATTACCTTTAGCGAACATAGTGTCGCCATAACTGGATATGATGAAAATTATATCTATATTAATGACCCATATGGTGGGAAAAATAAGAAATTAAACCGTGAAAGTTTTATTAAGGCTTGGGAGCAAATGGGCAAGCAAGCAATCGTTATAAAAAATTAAAAAATGTCCTGTATTTGATACAGGACATTTTTTATTGGTAAAATTGGGCGAAGGCAGAGGGAAAATCCCTCTGCCTTCTTTTAAAGAAGATTCATTTAGTTAGAATCTATTGTAACTTGTGAATGGTTGTTGTCATTTAATATCAGCCATTGCAAGGTAAAAATTCTATTTATTGTAATTGTTTAATAAAAACAAGTTTGCCGCGGTTATTCTTCCACCTGATGGTTTTATACCTAAACGACGTAAGCCCTACCTCTCTTACATCCTAACGGCTCCGAAGCCGATCCAGTGTGAATAAGTTTTTATCTTAAAACATAAGCAGAATGCCAGAAAAAAATTCTTACATTGCATTAATCTTATCTATTACAAGTTACTCTTTATTTTTGGAGTACAAAAAATAATAATACACTGTTTTAATCGATGTGTCAAGAAATATTGGTGATGTAATTGTTATTGTTTTAATTACTGCGTAACTAAGCACACTTGAAAATGGTATAAGTGGTAAGAGCTAACCTTTTTTACTAACGTTTCTTAAGAATACAAAAATTACTTTTTTAAAATAATGAAACCAATAAGTAAAACATGTGGATATAGTGAAAATTAAGATGTATAGATGCTTCCATGTGGGAATTTTTGTATTGGAACTATTTTGAAATAATATATTTTTTTAAAATTTATTGCTTTTTCTGAAAAATCATTATACTATTCAAATATAAGTTTTTGGGCACTCTTTTCAGAAATTTTAGAAATTAAACCCAAGGGGGTTATATAATGGATTTATTTAGAAAAAAATCAATCCAACAGCTTATTCAAGATGTTGGTCAAAAAGATGTAAACTTAAAAAAAGAGTTGGGTGCATTCGATTTATCCATGCTCGGGATTGGGGCTATTATCGGCACGGGTATATTTGTTCTTACAGGAGTAGTAGCTGCTGAGCATGCGGGTCCTGCAATAATACTATCCTTTATCTTATCAGGATTAGCATGTGTATTTGCAGCCCTATGTTATGCAGAATTTGCCTCAACGGTCCCGGTTTCCGGAAGTGCCTATACCTACAGCTATGCGACCTTTGGTGAGATCATAGCTTGGATATTAGGCTGGGATTTAATTCTGGAATATGGACTTGCTTCATCAGCTGTAGCGAGCGGTTGGTCGGGCTATTTTCAAGGATTGTTAGCAGGGTTTGGAATTCATTTTCCTAAAGCAATTACAAGTGCTTATAATCCTGCAAATGGAACTTATATTGATGTTCCAGCGATCTTAATTGTTTTCATTATCACAATGCTACTAACACAAGGTGTAAAAAAATCAGCTCGATTAAATACTATTATGGTTATTATTAAGCTTGCAGTTGTAGTATTATTTATCGCTGTTGGAGTATGGTATGTAAAACCAGGTAATTGGACTCCGTTTATGCCGTTTGGATTCTCTGGTGTGACAACTGGAGCAGCTACTGTCTTCTTTGCTTACATTGGTTTTGATGCTGTTTCTACAGCGGCAGAAGAAGTGAAAAATCCACAGAAAAATATGCCGATTGGTATTATTGCCTCTCTATTAGTTTGTACGGTTTTATATATCATTGTATCTGCCATTTTAACTGGGATTGTTCCTTATCAACAGCTAGGAGTTAAAAATCCCGTGGCTTTTGCTCTTAACTATATTCACCAGGATTGGGTAGCAGGTTTCATCTCTTTAGGAGCAATTGCCGGTATCACTACAGTTTTATTAGTTATGATTTATGGACAAACACGTTTATTTTATGCAATCAGCCGTGACGGATTACTGCCAAAGGTATTCTCTAAGGTAGATAAAAAGAAGCAAACACCAATGATAAATTCTTGGATCACTTGTATTTTAGTATCAATCTTCGCAGGATTAGTTCCTTTAGGAAGACTTGCAGAGTTGGTAAACATCGGTACATTATTTGCTTTTATGACTGTATCAGTTGGAATATTGTATCTACGTAAAAACAAGCAGACCCCAAAAACTGGTTTCCGTGTACCGTTTGTACCATATATCCCGATTCTTGCTTTCTTATTCTGTGGATATTTAGCTCTTCAGCTTCCAGCTCTATCATGGATCAGTTTCGCTGTTTGGTTAGTAATTGGATTATTTGTTTACTTCGGATATGGACGCAGGCATTCAACGTTAAATGATAAAGTTAAGCGCATGAAGAAAGTCAGCTAGTCAACAGGAAAAAGAACTTGCTTTTTGGCAAGTTCTTTTTTTTGTTATAATTTTATCGAATATTGTCGGAAATTATCGAGTAAACAAAAATATTGTCATTTGGATTCGTGAAAGATGGTAGAATAGGAGTAGAGAACTAGTTTGATCTATTATTATTTAAATATTAAGGAGTTAGCTATATGAAAAAAGGTAGCAATAATCTTAGATTATTTGCTGAAGAAAAAAAAGCGATAATCCTTTTTTTATGTTTATTTAACCTGCTTTTTTATGTTTGGGATGTGTATTACTACTATATTAGGTTATACATTGGTGGCAGTGTTGAAGTTTCCAGAGATGGTTTAGGACTATCTTTATATTTTTTAATGTTGTTACCCCTTTTTTTGGCTGTTTACCAATTCAAAAAAGGGAAGCTTTTCTTAATTAAATATCTATATTTAACTGCCTTCCTAATGATTGATATTATAGATAACTTAATTAGGTATATTGGAACAAATCATCATTTTGCAACTGGGAATATAGTAGAGGTCCTCTGTATTCTATTTGCACCTATATTTGTAAATAAGAAGTACTTTTGGTTTACTGCTATAGGAATCATTGGGAAATATATATTAATAGGTCTAATACTGCAGGATATCAATGTTGTTTTTCCCATATTACTTTACTTAATTTTATCAGGAATTGCTCTAACTGTTTTGGTAAGGTTTTATTCTTACATTCATTCGTTAACTGATGTTTACGAGGAACTAAAGAACAAGGAGAAACTCGCGGTGATTGGTCAAATGGCAGCAGCTATTGGTCATGAAATTCGGAACCCTCTCGCAGCATTAAAAGGATTTACTCAGTTCCACCAGGAAAACTATCCAAAGACTAATAACTATTTTCCAATTATGATTGAGGAAATCGACCGCATCAACTCAATTGTTGATGACCTTATGTATATAGGAAAACCAAAAAAAATTAAATTTGAAAAGGCAAGCATCGAGGAAATTATTGCCTATACCCTATCGATTACCCAGCAGCAGGCTGAAAGACAAGGTGTAACTGTCGAAACTATTATTGCTGGACCATTGCCCCCGATTGATTGTGATGAAAAACAACTAAAACAGGTTTTTATTAATTTAATTAAAAATGCAATTGAATCGATGCCTGAAGGCGGCCGGATTCACATTCAAGTAAAGGTCTTTGAAAAACAGCAGAAATTATTAATTTCAATTAAGGATGAAGGTATGGGGATTGCTGAAGAAGACATCTTAAATCTTGGTGAGCCTTTTTTCACTACAAAAAAGGATGGAACAGGTTTAGGCTTAATGGTTACTAACCAAATTATAAAAGATCATCTAGGGGAAATTAAGATCGAAAGTTCCTTAAAAGAGGGAACTAAAATCAAAGTTATTTTACCGATTAATAATAAAGGAAATTAGTGGTTAACTAAATTTTTCAACTTGTTAGAAAAAAATGAATATCCTTTACGTTAAACCAAAATATTTCTTATTTATTCATAAATCGACTTGATTTATTGTACTTTAATTAATTTAAATGTTTTATAATGTAGGAAAGTGTCAAAAAATTTAGCTTTCAGTTCGTCAATATAATACTTACTACCTAAAAGGAGAATATTTTATGATCCTTACGAGAGGTTTACCAAATGAAAAAACAACCAAAAATTGATCCTAATTTAAGAAATGCTGAAACCCGAACTCTAAAATGGTTTTTGGTTTTATTCTATATAATATCTATTGCTTTTGATATCATTTATTCCTTCATCTCTAGACGTAATACAGAATTAGAGGGAGGACTAGGAAGTCTTATATACTGGTTATATTTATTGACAATTGCATTACTGCCGGTGGCACACTATTTAAACAAAAAACAAAAAACACATTATATTAAATATATCTACTTTTTAACCTATACTATTATTTCATTAATTAATGATTTAGTGACTTACTCGGGAGACCCCTCCCAATATCCTGGTGGTAGTGCCGTAGAAATCTTTTGGCTGTTACTCTCTGCAATTTTCGTTAGTAAACCTTTTGTTATAGTTGTTTCGTGTGGAATCATATTTAAATATATGATAGTGGGACTAATTATTAATCCACCAAATGTAGTCATAGGCATTATTTTAGCGGTCACTCTTTCCGTTTTTTCATTTATTTTATTATCAAGATTTCAATCTTATGTGAATGCAATAAAATCATCTTATGATCAACAATTAACTGGTCTTGTAAAAGGAGTAATAGCGACACTTGAACTTAAGGATCCTTATACAAGAGGTCATAGTGAACGAGTGGCGAGTTATGCACTTGAACTTGCAAAAGCAACAGGAAGATATAAAGAAGAACAATTAAAAGATTTTGAATTTGCATGTTTACTTCATGATATTGGAAAAATCCATATTCCTGACCAAATATTAATGAAACCATCTAGGCTTACTGATAAAGAGTTTGAAATAATTAAATCTCACACTAATGTTGGGGCAGATGCCGTATCAAAGGTGGTAGGTTTAAATAGTAGTATTGATGTTATACGCTCGCACCATGAACGATGGGATGGGAATGGGTACCCTGATCAATTAAAGGGGGAGGAAATACCCTTTCTGGCTCGGGTTGCTGCAATCGCAGATGCCTTTGATGCGATGACCTCGAATCGATCATATCGAAATGCCTTGTCAGTTGATGAAGCATACAAACGGATATTAGAGGGGAAAAACACTCAGTTTGATCCTGAATTAGTTGAATTATTTAAGCAGGTTTATCCAACTTGGAGAGAGCTCCATGATACATCTGTAAATACGATTGATGAAAACAATAATCTTGTAATTTACTAATTTAAGGAGGTGATATCCTTGAAAATCCGGAAATTAAAAAAAATTAAAGCAACTAGTTTATGTTGGGTTTGCTGGTTTGGATGATAAATAAAATGGGAGGGTGCTAGCAAAAGCTTGCATCCTTCTTTATTTGATAAACATCAGGAAGGGTGGTTTATAATGGATATAACCCTTTTTTCGAAACTTACATTAGTCCCTATCAAAATTAGAGAAGAGAAAAAACACTTTATTGTTGAGGATATAAATTCTGGTGAGTTTTATGAAATGCCAGAGATTTGTATTAATGCAATTGATTTATTGAACAATGGTCTTTCATTAGGGGATATCGAGCAGAGGTTGAAAGAAAAGTATCCGGAAGAAGACGTTAACCTTATTGATTTTGCTGAACAGCTTTTAGATCTCCAGCTGATTGCCATAATCGATGGACAAGAGATTGTTTCTAAACAAAAGGAAAATAAAAAAGAACATCTCGGATTTTTGTGGCTTTCACCTAAGGTAGGGAAGTTCTTTTTTAATAAGGTCGCACTGTTTTTTTATGTTATATTGTTCATTTTAAACGCGTTTCTATTAGTTACCCACCCAAATCTATTTCCTCATTACCAAGATTTATTCATTTCTAATTATATGGTTGTTAGTATCATAGCTTTTCTTGTTCTAACTTTTTGTTCCGTGTTAATTCACGAATTCGGTCATATATTAGCAATGAGGGCACAAAACCTTTCGACTAATCTAAATGTAGGACATCGGCTGTTTTTATTAGTACTTGAGTCTGATATCACCACAGTTTGGAAGTTACCTTCTAAAGAACGTAATGTAATATATATCGCCGGCTTATGTTTTGATATGGTTATCCTATTCTCTGCTTTAATTAGTCAACTCATTTTTGTAAGTGGATCAGGAATTTTCATGAGAATAATGTCTGTAGTTGTGTTAAATATATTTCTCCGTATTGTTTACCAATGCTGTATTTATATGAAGACTGATCTTTATTATTTATTTGAAAACTTATCTGGTTGCCATAACATAATGGAGAACGCTCAACAATTAATTAAAAGATGGCTTCCTATAAAAAAATCATATGTTCATGAAGAAGTGGTTTTTACAGGGGAGAAGAAGACTGTCTTAACATATTCTATATTCTATTTATTGGGTGTAGTATTAACAGTAAGCATATACACTTTCTTTTATATCCCACAATTACTGTTTGCCTGGAAAAAAGTCCTACCTGGGTTTACAGAAGGGTTCGGCTCCTATTCATGCTGGGACGCCACCCTATTTTCATTACAAATACTAATTGGACTAGCACTACTTCTCTACTCATGGCGAAAAAAATACTTACAAAGATAATGTGACAAGAATTTGTCTAAAATAACTTTATTAGGGGTTTTTCCCCCGCATAATAGGGGATTTCCCTGATATAGATAACACATCCGTTTTTCTTACAATAAAGATAAGAAAAACGGATGTGTTATTTTTTTTGAGGAGGATCAAAAAATGCAATCAACTACTGTAGCAGCGACAAAAAAAGCGGGACGTTCTGTTAATGATGCCTTTGCTTCCCATTTTGCTAAATCCATGTTTTTAACGATCATAGGACTTGTCATTTTAACATTTATCGGAACAAGAATGTTTACACATATCGACTTAAACCTCTACGGATACGTGGTCGGAACCTTCGTCTTTATCGGTGGGTTCTTCTATCGCTTTATAGCATGGGGGGAAAGACCGCCAACCAAAATTATTATCAAAAAAGGCTTAAAACTGTTACTTAGGAAGAGCACACCTAAGACAGCTGTAAATCACTTAGCCATTTACGATTTCATTCGCAATCGGGGAATTTACCGATGGGTTCAGCATATTTTAATCGGCTGGGGCTGTGTGCTAGCATGTTTAGTTACTTTCCCACTGGTATTCAGCTGGATGTACTTCACGATGGAAGACAATGGGTACTACACAATCGTCTTATTCGGAATGAACATCATGCATGTAAAAGCAGAGGGAATCATTGCTTGGATGTCCTATAATGCCCTAAATATTGCAGCGATCATGGTTACTACAGGCGTATGTATGGCGCTACACCGCCGCTTGAAAAATATGCAGGCAAGAGCAGAACAAAAATTTATGTATGACTTCTTACCGCTTTATCTATTATTGTTTATTTCTGTTACAGGACTTTTATTAACTGTCCAAAATGTTCTTTTACATGGATGGATGCAGCCACAAATGTCGCTGATTCACCAATTTTCCGTGATTGTCACTTTAATTTACCTTCCATTCGGGAAGTTAGCCCATATACCATTCCGTCCAATGAGTGTCTTTGCAAGAAACTACCGTGAACATTTCGGAGAACAAGAAATGAAAAAATGTAAAGTGTGCGGAGATCACTTTGTATCAGTCGAACAATCAAATGATGTTATCAATGTTTTAGGTGTAAACCAAATGGAATTTAACATGGAAGATGGATTTAATCTTGCCGAATTGTGCCTGCAGTGCCGCAGAAAATATCGCATTGCTAGATTCTCTGGATTCCCAACACATCAAGTAAAGGTCAAGGAGGCAAACCAGAATGCCAAGGGATAAATTTTTTAAAGAAATCGAAAATGTACGTCATCCAAATGAAACGCTTGTTAAAAGCCATTGTAGCTATTGCGGTATGCAGTGTGGCATGAACTTGCGTGTAGATACAAGAACAAACAAAATCATCGGGGTTGAACCCCGCTATGACTGGCCAGTAAACGTTGGGAAAATGTGTCCCAAAGGGGTTACTGCTTACCAGCAAACCAACCATCCAGATCGTATTTTAAAACCGTTAATCCGTGACGATGCTTCTTTAAAGGGAACGAAAGAGGGTTTCCGAGAAGCATCATGGGATGAAGCCTATGATTTAATTGCGAAGAAATTTATAGAACTTCAAGAGAAATATGGAAAAGATACATTATCTGTATTCAGTGGTGTATCCATGACCAATGAAAAATGCTATCTAACAGGAAAATTTGCACGCGTTGCACTGCAAACACGCTATATCGACTATAATGGCCGCTTCTGTATGTCAAGTGCTGCCGGCGGCTTCCTTCGTTCTTTTGGAGTAGACCGAGGTTCGACATTACCATGGACAGATATCCATGAATCAGATTGCTTGTTTATTGCTGGGAGCAATACAGCGGAATGTCACCCAACATCAATGTTCCGTGTTTGGAATGTACAAGAAAGAGGCGGTTACTTGATTGTAGCTGACCCGCGTGAAACACCAGTTGCTAGAAGGGCAGATGTTCACTTAGATTTACGACCAGGAACAGACCTTGCACTTGCTAACGGAATCCTAAATCTATTGATCCAAAACGGTTATGCTGATGAAGCGTTTGTAAATAATCATACGAATGGTTTTGAAGAAACGAAAGAACTAGTAAAAGAATTTACTCCAGAATATACAAGCCGGATTACCGGAGTTGCTGTCGAGAAGATTATCCGTGCCGCAGAAATCTACGGTAAAGCTCCAAATGCCGTTGTGATGTTCGCCCGCGGAATTGAGCAGCAGCATAAAGGTGTCGATAACGTGTCTGCCTACACTAATATGGCGCTAGTTACTGGAAAGATTGGCCGGCCAAAATCAGGTGTTGCTACTTTCACTGGTCAAGGTAATGGCCAAGGCGGCCGTGAACATGGTCAGAAATCAGATTTACTACCTGGTTACCGTAAATTAACAAATCCTAAGCATGTAGAAGAAGTCTGCAAGGTATGGGGAATTACTCCAGAAGAAATGCCGCAGCCAGGGGTTTCTGCTTATGAAATGTTCGAATTAATGGAGCAAAAAACCATTCGTGGTCTATACCTGCTCTGCTCTAACCCTGCTGTTTCTGCACCAAACCTAAACTTTGTACGTAAAGCTTTAAAAGGCTTGGATTTCATGGTTTGTGCTGATTTCTATCTATCAGAATCGGCGGAATTTGCTGATGTGATTCTTCCAACGGTTACATGGTCAGAAGATGAAGGAACAGTGACAAACCTAGAAGGCCGGATTATTAAAATCAATAAGGCTCAAGAGCCGCTTGGTGAATCAAAGCCAGATTGGCAAATCCAAGTGGAACTTTCCGAACGTTTAGGAAGAGGCAAATACTTCTCTCACTTAAAAACAGCTAGAGACGTGGCAGATGAATTCCGTTTAGCATCTAAGGGCGGTTATGCTGACTATTACGGGGCAACATGGGATAAAATCGACAAGCAAGACGGAGTATTCTGGCCTTGCAGAGACGAAAACGATCCAGGAACACCACATATGTTCCTAGATAAAAAGTTCTATCATCCAGACGGGAAAGCAAAAATTTGTGCCTTACCGTACCGTCCGCCAGCTGAAGAGCCGGATGCAGACTATCCATTACGTTTAACGACTGGACGCGTTGTCTTCCATTATTTATCTGGAAATCAAACACGCCGTATTCAATTTTTACGAGATATGTGCCCAGAGCCATACGTAGAGGTGCATCCAGAAACAGCAGCAAAATACAAGATTGAACATGAAGAATATGTCCGCCTGTTTACTCGCAGAGGCGAAGCGGAATATAAAGTGAAAATTACAGAAGCCATCCGGAAGGATACAGTATTCGTTCCTTACCATTTTGGTCACGATAAATCAATTAATCTATTAACTATTGCCGCGTTAGATCCGATGTCAAGGATGCCGGAATTTAAAGCTTGTGCAGCGCAGATAGAAAAACTTGCAAGAAAGGCGGTTCAGTAATGAAAAAGCGATTATATTTAGAACTTGAAAACTGTATAGGATGCCGTTCTTGTTTGGCTGCCTGCACGCAATGCGGCGGGCACGAAGAGCGGAACCGTAACTATGTTTACGACGTCAATCCTCTCGTCAACCGTCAAACAATGCCTCTCATGTGTCTTCACTGTGTGAATCCAGCATGTGCGAGAAGTTGTCCAGCACAAGCAATCCAAATTCACGAAACAGGAGCCGTTTTATCGGCTCTTGTAGAAAAGTGTATCGGCTGTCAAAACTGTACTATTGCATGCCCTTACGGAATACCAAAGTTCGATACAGAGCAGAATTTAATGTATAAGTGTGATTTGTGTATCGACAGGTCAAAGGATGGAATTCCACCAATGTGTGCGAGCGTTTGCCCGTCAAATACATTACAATGGCTAACAGACGAAGAAATTGAGGCAAAACAAAAGCAATTTAATCTTGATAATGGCAAGTGGGTAACAAGCATGCCTTACTTAGAAGGCGAAACAAATGTTAAAGTGAATCTTCCTGGGATCCTTCAGGGCGTCACTAAATTGTTTTAGGAGGGATTAAAGATGACAGAGAAAAATAATAAAATCCCGTTCAGTGAAGATAACTATACACACAATATTAATCGAAATAATGAGCGCAAACTGGACCGCCGCGGTTTCATGAAAACATTGGTGGGGGCTGCAGGGGTGTTCGCGGTTTCCTCTCTTCCCTGGGGAGCATTAGCGGCAAAAGAATTAACTGGGCTTAGTGATAAAAAGTATCCAAAACACAAAATAATCGATGTAAATGCAATTCCAGTGGGGGATGCCGTTGATTTTGCTTTCCCCGGTGAACACGACAGTGCTATTTTAATCAGGTTATCTGAAAATAAATATGTGGCTTATCAAAATGCATGTACTCATTTACGCTGTCCAGTGTTTTGGAAAAAAGACGAGGGTGAGATGTTATGCCCATGCCACCACGGAAAATTTGATGTGAAAACGGGAGAACCAATTGCCGGGCCGCCGAGACGTCCGCTTCCTGAAGTTTATGTAAAAGTAGAAAACGGTGCTGTTTATGCCGTGGGGGTGAAACGTTATGAAGCGTAGTTACGTACCCGTTGGCCTCCTTTTAGCGGTACTCATGTTAAACATAATTTTTACACAATATATGGTACATCAATATTTCTATCAAAATTATACGAACACCATTATAGCTGCCGTCATCAACGTAATTTTATTTCCGATTGCATTGCTTATTTATAAAAAAGGTGTGAATGTCAATGACTAGTGAGACCTATATTGATTTTTGTTTTGTAAGGCCAGCATCAGGCGGTTTTGCAGCGGAGATTGATGAGTTATTGAAACAGACCTTTGCGAAAAAGCGGTTAAATTGGTTTTTAGAAGAAAAAATAAGTGAAGGTATTGAAATAGTTGTGGCAGAAATTAAAGGGATGAGCAATTGGCAGTCAGAAGAAGAGACGATTCAATTTATCGAAGAGCATGCTGGCGAGGCGTTTTGGGAGTATTTGCAGGGCTACAAAATGTTCATCTATCCGGTATTGAAAGGATGTAATAGTTGTGGAACCCATTAATTTGGCAGATGTAGAACCATTTATTGGTGCACTAGTCGAGATTATCATCCAGGATGAACAAGGCGGCGACCAAGCAGCTGCAGTAAGGAAAACGATTAAAGAGGTTCAGTATTGTCCGGATAAAACGCATATTCGTTTTTATTTTGATCATTTTTATTTTCTTGCTGTCCCGCTCACAAGCAAAATCACTCAGTCAGACGAAGTATGGGCAGCGTTTGACGCAGAGAGCGGATTAACCTATACATTAAAAAAGGTTCAGGTCCTTTAATAAGAACCTGACTTTTTTCATATTTTCAAGTAAATGGGGCTAAAAGGGGGGAACTTTAATGGATGTAATACAGAAAAAGCAAAAGATTAATTCTTATATTATTGACTCACAGGAAGAGGAAATTAAAAGGATTGCCTTAGAGCTGCATGAAGGTGTTGGTCAAAATTTATATAGTATTTTAACAGGATTGCAGTTTGTGGAATCCGGGATAACCGAGCAGAATATAAAAAGTTATGTCCGTGAAATGTCGCAGCTCATTGAAAAAACAATCCAGGAGATAAGATTATTATCTGTAGAATTGCATCCTCCTACCCTGAGCACATTTGGCTTACTTCCGGCAATAAAAAGCTATCTGAAGTTATATACATCTACGTTTGGAATCTTGGTGGATTTAGAATCAACTGGTGAAGAGTTCAGTCTGCCTGAACGCACCAATATTGCCGTTTTCCGTGTTTGCCAAGAAGCGCTGACCAATATTGCAAAATATGCTGATACATCGAAAGTAAAAATGTCTTTTCTTTGGACGGAAAAAGAATTAAAGATTACCATTCATGATTTTGGTAAGGGATTTCAACTCGAAGAACATGAGGGCTCACATCATTCATCAGGACTTGCAATAATGACAGAAAGAATGCATCTCGCTAGCGGCAAGTGTGCGATATCTTCTACAATAGGAGAAGGGACATCAATTGAACTATCATTGCCCTTATAGAAGAAAAGGAGATTTAATCATTGATAAAAATTCTGTTAGTTGATGATCATGCAGTAGTCAGAAGCGGTTTAAAGATGTTGTTGAATACCAATCCAGAACTGGAAGTAGTCGGAGAAGCATCGGAAGGAAATGAGGGGATCAAAAAGGCCTTAAAATTAAAACCTGATGTTGTTGTCATGGATTTAAGCATGCCGCATGGAAAAGATGGCTTATCAGCAACAACAGAATTAAAAAAACTTATGCCTGAGGTAAGTATTTTAATTTTAACAATGCATGACGACGAGGAGTACCTCTTCCGTGCCATTGAAGGCGGGGCATCTGGCTGTATTTTAAAAAGTGCGCCTCATGCTGAGTTAATGTCTGCGATTGAATCGGTGGCCAAAGGGGATGCCTATCTCCATCCTGCCGCACAGAAACGTTTAATGGAAGAATACTTGGCAGGGGCAAAGCAGGATAGTAATGATATGTATCATCTTTTATCTGACCGCGAACAAGAAGTGCTTACCCTTATAGCGAAGGGTTACTCAAACAAGGAAATTGCAGAGCAGCTCGTCATTAGTGTTAAAACGGTTGAGACCCACAAAGGAAAAGTGATGGAGAAACTTCAGATGAAAACTCGGCCTGAGCTAGTTGAGTATGCTGTGAAAAAAGGGCTCCTAGGCTATGGGATATAAGGGGAGCCCGGGATGATAGAAATAAAGGAATTGCAAAAGGTTATTGAAGTATGTAATCGATTAAAAGGACAAATTTCTTGTGATTTTGTCGGTCTCGCCATTCAAAATAGAGTGGGTCCTGACGTAAGGTGGCATTATGCAGTTGGCAATTTAAACGATAAATATAAACGAATAACCGTCCGTTTTGGGAAAGGTATAGCCGGAAAAATCATCTCAACTGGAACCCCGATGATGATGGTGAATTTTCCTCATCAAGCAGCTGGAAAGGTAACGGATTATCCGATTGCTCTTGCCGAAAAGCTGAGCACATCCTATGCGGTTCCTTTATTTTTTAATGGAGTCCCAAAAGGTGTATTACTGGTTGGAAACCGTGAATCTCGTCCGTTTAACGATAATGATCAAGAAGTGGTAAAAGAATCAGGTCAGGCTTTGGAAGCGATATTAAAGGATTATATTGGAATTTAAATCTGGGGGAAAGATAGAGATGGATATTCAGCAGACTAGAAATGAACTGATGGATTATAAATTCGCCCTTGATGAATCTTCCATTGTCGCGATTACCGATTCGCGAGGTACCATTACATATGTGAATGATCAATTTTGCCATATCTCGAAATACTCACGTGAAGAGCTCATCGGTAATGATCATCGGATAGTTAATTCAAGGTATCATTCGAAAGAATTCTTCAAAGAGATGTGGAAAACAATCGGAGCAGGCAAGGTTTGGAAGGGTGAAATTTTAAACAAAGCTAAAGACGGTACTTATTACTGGGTGGATACAACGATCGTTCCGTTTTTAAATGAAAAAAATAAGCCCTATCAATATGTAGCGATTCGATATGAGATTACAGAAAGAAAGCGTGTTGAACAAGAACTTCAAAAAATGATGAGCTCGATTATTGAGGTTCAGGAAGAAGAACGAAAACGTTTGTCACGTAATTTACATGATGGAATTGGCCAAAATCTTTATAGTCATTTAATTACAATTAATCGCTTAATGTCTGAGGTTGATCATCCACTGTTGCAGCAGATGCAGGAGGAAGCGGCACAATTAATTGAAGAGATAAGGGAAATTTCTTGGGAACTGCGCCCATCTGTTCTGGATGACCTTGGTTTAGTCCCGGCAATCCGTTCTTTCTTATCCCGATATTCTGACCATTACAATATCGATGTCTTTTTTGATTGTGTATTAACCCAGCGCCTTTCCATCAATATAGAATTGACTATTTATCGCATTATTCAAGAAGCATTAACCAATATACGGAAATATGCAGAAGTACCAGAAGCAGCAGTCACGCTAAGAGAAATGGATGATGTCGTCCGAGTCATGGTGGAGGATAAGGGAAAAGGGTTTGATATGGAGAAACAAACCCTTGGAGTTGGTCTATTCAGTATGGATGAACGGGCACGCTCTGTCGGCGGTGATTTGTCTATTTTTGCGTCACCGGGGAAAGGAACAAAAGTGATTTTAGATATACCAATATTCAATAAAAGTGAACCAGGGCTTCCGTAAGCTGTTGGTTCTGTTTAGAACCCTTTCATGGGATTTTCAAACTACTTTAGAACAAACGATCATTGATAATAGCATTGCTATAAGTAATGTTCGCTGCGTATTTTATAGAGTAATGCTCGGCAACCGGCTGAAACAAGACGATAGGTTTCATCAAAATCACCCGTAAAAAATGGATCAGGGACATCTTTCCTGTATTTTGTCAGGTCGAGTAGCCTAATAATCTTTGGATGATTAGTCTTGCTTGTTATCCTGTAAATATTTTTTAAGTTGCTTTCATCCATACCGATAATATAATCGAATCTCCTAAAGTCTTCTTTCTTTAGTTTGCGTCCAATAAGCCCATCAGAAGGGATTTTGTGTTTCTTTAGAATATCAAGAGTTCCTTCGTGCGGAGGGAAGCCGATTTGCCATGAACTGGTTGCAGCTGAGTCAACGGCGATTTTGTTTGTCAAACGTTCTTTTTTGACTAAGTTTCGAAACAAGGCTTCAGCCATTGGTGAACGGCAAATATTCCCCAGGCATACAAATAAAACGTTGATCATGTTACTTATCCTCTCTGAATTTCTCCTTTTTTCCATTTACATAAGAGTCTATGTACAAAACAGAAATGTGGAACGGCGATGTTTGCAAAATTCACTAAAGGCAGGGGCTTTTGTTAATTCAGCCGAATATATAAAAAAAATGCTCAGAGTTGTTAGCCCTGAGCATTTTTTACTTAAAATGAACCGTTATTAGAAAACATGGGTTCTTTTTGTTATATTTTAAACGAACTTTTTAATGAAACAATTCGGTTAAAGACAAGCTTATCAACGGTCGTTTCTTTAGGGTCGACGTTGAAATAGCCATGGCGGAAGAATTGAAATTTATCCTGCGGCCGGCTTTCTCTCATGTTTGGTTCGACAAAGCCTTGCAGGATTTCTAATGAATTTGGATTAACTTGGTCAAGGAAAGAAGTTTTCTCTTCCTCATTGCTGTCTTCTGTATTCTCCAAAATAAGCGGCTCATATAAGCGGAATTCAGCCGGAACTGAGTGAGTAGCTTCCACCCAATGGATCGTTCCTTTAACTTTTCTTCCAGTAAAGCCCGTTCCACTTTTTGTCTCAGGATCATAGGTACAGTGAAGTTCTATTACTTCACCATTTGCATCCTTGACAACCTCTTCACATTTAATGAAATAGGCATGTTTTAAACGAACCTCATTGCCAGGGAAAAGACGGAAGTATTTCTTTGGCGGATTCTCCATAAAATCATCTTTTTCAATATAAATTTCACGCGAAAAAGGAATCTTCCTCATCCCCATATCAGGGTTTTCTGGATTAATTTCCGCATCAAGTAATTCGATTTGGCCTTCTGGATAATTGGTAATCACCACTTTTAACGGGTTAATGACACCCATTGTCCGAGGTACCTTTAATTTTAAATCTTCCCGGACATAGTGTTCGAGCATTTGTGAATCGACGGCACCAGACCCTTTGTGCACACCTGTTTCCTTAACAAAGGCACGAATGGATTCCGGCGTAAAGCCTTTTCTTCTCATTCCCGAAATAGTCGGCATGCGCGGGTCATCCCAGCCATCTACAAATCCCTCTTCAACTAACTGCTTAAGCTTCCGCTTACTCATCACGGTGTTGGTCACATTCAAACGGCCGAACTCAATTTGCTGCGGTGTGCTTTTCATTTCACATTGTTCTACAACCCAATTATATAATGGTCGTTGGTCTTCGAATTCAATCGTACAAATAGAATGGGTTACCCCCTCAACCGCATCCTCAAGCGGATGAGCAAAAGCATACATTGGGTAAATGCACCATTTATCACCAGTATTATGGTGTGTTGCATGAGAGATACGGTAAATAACAGGGTCACGTAAATTGATATTTGGTGAACTCATATCAATTTTTGCCCGAAGTACCTTTTGACCATTATCAAATTCACCGGCACGCATCCGTTTAAACAGGTCAAGATTCTCCTCAATAGAACGGTCGCGGTAAGGACTGTTTTTTCCAGGCTCTGTTAATGTGCCGCGGTATTCACGGATTTCATCAGCTGACAGGTCATCAACATAAGCAAGTCCTTTTTCAATTAATAAAACAGCTCGGTTGTACATTTCCTCAAAATAATCGGAAGCAAAGAATAAATTATCCCATTCAAAACCCAGCCATTTTACATCTTCTTTAATGGAGTTAACATACTCGATATCTTCCTTTAACGGATTGGTATCATCAAAACGTAAGTTGGTTTCTCCATTAAAATCATCAGCTAAACCGAAATTGATAATAATTGATTTAGCGTGCCCAATATGTAAATAACCGTTCGGCTCTGGTGGGAATCTTGTTACAATCTTTTGGTGTTTACCTGATTCCAAATCTTTTATCATAATATCTTTTATGAAATTAGAAGTTTGATTTTCCACCTTTACAACCTCTTTTCTTCAGTGTCTGCTCCGGCCCTGAGATAAAGCCCTGCACTTTTCTTCATATCTATTACATATAACATAAATTCTGATATTTTTCCATTGTTCCCAACAATTCATGTTCAAAACAGATAGAATATGGAAAAATTACTTGTTTATATTGGAAAGCGGTACTTAAAAAGGATAAAATGGAACCTAAAAGTATTGAATAGAAAGAGGTAATAAAATGATTAAGTTTGCTACAGTAGGGACAGGATGGATTACGGAATCTTTTATTCAAGCAGCAAAGCTTAGTGAGCAATACCAATTAGTTGGGGTGTATTCTCGTAATGAGGAAAATGCGAGAAAGTTCGCTAATCAATGTAACGCATCAAATTATTTTACCGATTTAGAAGAAATGGCAAAAAATGAAGAGATTCAGGCCGTATACATTGCGTCGCCAAATTCGCTTCATTTTGAACAAACACTTACCTTTTTGAAAAATAAAAAGCATGTGATCTGCGAAAAACCGATATTCTCTAATACGGCTGAATTAGAAAAAGCCTACCAAACCGCTGAAGAAAATGGAGTCTATTTATTTGAAGCAATCCGAAATATACATACTCCAAATTTTAAAATCCTCAAGGAAAAACTGCACCTTGCAGGTGATCTAAGAAGTGCAATTCTTCCTTATATGAAGTACTCCTCCCGTTATGATTTATTTTTAAAAGGAGAGGAACCCAATATTTTCTCAAGCTTATACTCAGGAGGGGCGTTAGTAGATCTAGGCGTTTACCCATTATATTTAGCTGTTTGTCTGTTCGGTGAGCCTAAGAAGGTATTTTACCACCCTGTTGTTTTACGAAGTGGTGTCGACGGCAGTGGAACATTATTATTGAATTATGAGGGATTTGTTTGCACCATTCTTTGTTCTAAAATTGTAGATTCGATGATTCCTTGTGAAATTCACGGGGAGAAGGGGACGTTTGTCCTTGAAGATGCCGCTCCAATCTCGGAAATTAAGTTCCATGATACACATACAAAGGAAAGCAAAATCCTAAGTGTGGACCAGGAAGAACAAAACATGGTTTATGAATGCATCAATATCGCGGACATAATTGAAACAAATAATCATGAAGAATATGAGCAATTAAAGGATTGGAGTAATATCGTTCTCCGGATTACCGAAGAGGCTAGAAAGCAGAATCATATCGTGTTTAAGGCGGACTAGTTCATTTTTTGACAAATTTAAGAATGGCAATGTGACATATTGTCGACATAAAGGAATCTAATGATTTATATCACTTACCTCCAAAAATGCGTTCATTATAGTTAGGTTGATAATGAATGGAGGAACCCTTATGAAGTCAAAGGCTTGGTATAGAAAGCAGTTGAAACGGAAGCCCGTGCAAATTACCAGATATGCTATTCAAGCTGTGTTTTTGCTGTTTTCGCTCTATATAGGTCTGCAATTTTATCAATTTTACGAGCATTTTGTAACAAATGGAAAAACACCTTTTGTGGAGCGCCCATCTGCTGTTGAGGGATTTTTGCCAATCAGTGCCCTCGTTGCCCTAAAGGTTTGGCTGACCAGTGGGGATTTTGATGTAATTCATCCGGCTGGTCTGGTTTTGCTCTCGTTTTTTGTCGGTGCAGGAATCCTTCTCCGTAAAACCTTTTGCAGCTGGATTTGTCCAGTGGGTACAGCAAACGAACTCATTGCCTGGCTGGGCAGAAAGATATTTAAAAGAAACTTTGACCTACCTAAATGGCTTGTCTGGCTGTTAACCCCCATAAAATATGTGCTGCTGTTATTTTTTATCGGTATGGTTCTTCAAATGGATATCTTTAGTGCCAAAAGTTTTCTCGTTGATAACTACAATAAAGTTTCAGATGTGAAAATGCTGCTCTTATTCTTAAACATTAGTGGATTTACCTTGAAGTTCATTATTGTTATTTTTATTTTATCTTTATTCTTTCGAGACTTCTGGTGCCGTTTTTTATGCCCGTATGGTGCATTCATTGGTCTGGGTTCCATATTTAGAATAACAAAAATTGAAAGAAACGTTGATACTTGTACCAGCTGTGAAATGTGTACAAAGGTATGTCCGCAGCGATTAAAGGTTCATCAAGTGGAAAAAGTTACGTCCCTAAATTGCTCAGCCTGCATGTCTTGTGTAGAGGCATGTCCGATTAAGGGTACGTTAAACATGACCGTTGCCAAGAAGAAAGTCAATAAATGGTTTGTTCCGGTTACATTCTTTGTTTTATTCTTCGTGGTCATAGGCGTAGCAAAAATGACTGGTCACTGGAATACGATTATTACATATGCTGAATGGAAACAATTAATCCCGGAAGCACGATATATTGGTCATTAAAAAATACAGTCAATTTGTCTGTATTTTTTTTGAGGAACTCAAACAATAGTACACTTTCAGTGGTGTGCTAATTTTAATTTGGAAAAAATCATCATCACACAAACCGCCCATCAAATTCATATATATATTAAAAAAAATGGGTGAGAAACCATGGTTGAATTAAATCGTGAGGTAAGCCTTGTCTTATCTTACCTCCCGGCTGGAGCAAAAATCTTATATCACAACGAGCAGGCCATTCTAAGATGGGGTGATTTGGATGGAGACGGAATCCATGAAGTCTTTGGCCTTTATCATTATCATCAACAGCGATATTTATTTATTTTAAAGAATCCGTATGGGGCCTATCTATCCTACTTTCCAGTTTCGAAGGAAGTTGAGAAGAGGGCATTAAAAATACTTAATGAAATCTTTGAAATAAGAGCCGTTTATTTATTCCCTGCCTCGATTAAAGAGATTGGCGGAAATAAGTGGGGATTTATCAATCCTAGAGGCAAATTTGTTCTTTCTCCAATCTATGACCAGGCGGGGGATTTTCAAGATAATGGTTTAGCAATTGTAGGCCTAATGAATGAAACTGGCGTCATTAATGAAAAAGGTTATCCAATTGTTAAGCCAAAATATGATACCATCCAGCCGTTTTCAGAAGGCCGTTCGGTGGTTAATGACCGTGAAGGCTTTAAGGTTATTGATGAAAGCGGTAAAGAGATAACTGAAAAAGCATACTCTTTCATTAGTCCCGAATATAAGGAGGGGCGAGTAGAGGCTGCAGAAACAGATGTGCACGGAAATTTTCTATATGGGTATTTAAACAAAAGAGGCAAAGTGGTTATCCCGTTTATTTATGAATCGACCAGTGAATTTACAGAGGGAAGGACAGTAGTAAAAGTTAAGGGAGGTCAGTATCAACTAATAGATCTTACAGGAAAAGTATTGCATACCTACTCTTATGCATGGGTTGGAAACTATGGGCAGGGTCTTCTCTCCTTTAAGAAAAGTAATGATGGTCCATTTGGCTATATCGATGTTCAGAGTAACATAGTCATTGAGCCACGGTATACAACGGCAGGGCGATTTATAGACGGACGTGCCATTGTCAGTTTAGAAGTAAATAATAAGGAACGGTATGGACTCATTGATCAAAAGGGACAATTTGTAATAAAACCTAATTATAATCAAATTTTATATTTAGGAGAACAACGGTTTGCGATTGGGAAGGAAATCGATCCGAAGCAGGCATGCATGAGATCAATTTTTGCCTTGGCAACTGATGATGGACATATTTTTACTGGATTTATTTTTCACGAAATGGGAATCTTTCAGGACGGTTTGGCATCTGTCTCGGATGATCAGCATACCTACTTTATAGATAAACAGGGGAACCATATGAACCACTTGCCCCAAGTAACTGGCAGCGGGCGGCTTAGTTTTGATCAGACCCTAATAAAAGGTGATATTGATCAGCGCTTGATGTATTTTAGTCAAAATAATGAGTTGATTTGGAAACAAGCATCCACTTTTTCGTTAAATAACCAATATGCTGTTGTGGAACATAAATATAAGCCGAATTTTGATTATCTCGTTTATTACCCCGAGATTAAAGGGATGGAGCATTCAGCCCAAGTTAATAAGACCTTAAAAGATATGGCCGGGGTTAAACCAGTGCCCTCCAATCCATTGAAATCCAATTACACAGGTGATTATGAGATTACTTTTTACAAGAAAAATTTATTGGTGATTGAAATAACAGGCTACGATTATCCCTTTTGTGCCGCTCATGGCATGCCAATAAAGAAATATGCACATATAAACCTTAAAACGGGCAGGTTGTACCAGTTAAAAGATCTTTTTATAACAGGAAGCCCTTATGTAAAGGTAATTAGTGATTTAATTGAGGATCAGATAAAAAGTAATGATCAAAATTCATATATCTTTCCAAATGAATACCATGGTATTCAATCAGATCAGCCGTTTTTTATCAATGATGCAGGCTTAAATATCTTCTTTCAACCTTATGAAATCGCTGCTTTTGCGGCTGGTTTTCCTACCTTTACAATCCCTTTTAATGAACTTATGGAATGGATGGATGTCAACGGAGAATTTTGGAGGACCTTTCATTAAGTTGAGGAAAGATAATAATGAAAAGGCGTGTATACCATGTGGTTACACGCTTTTTTGGTCGTTTAGGAAATTATATTATTTTCGCTTGTGGATAACTGTTAATAAAAGGACTGTCGACGTCCAGCTCCAGCGCCTAGCCCCTCGAGGTCATAAGCCACTCAGGGAATGAAGGCAAAGAACGCCTTCTTTCCCTGAGTGGCTTATGCTTGTCGGGGCTGTTCAAGGCGCTTGCGCTTTTGTTCTTTTGCTAGACATGCTTCCTCCTAAAAACAAACCAGTAGCTGCTAAGACCGATAAGGAGGAAAAGACATACAACTGCAGGAACAACGTAGTCTTTAATAGAAGGTTCAACAGTTTGGTTTTTTTTCGTAAGCAAAACAGCATTTTCTGTTTCATTCTTGGTGTCTTTTGTGTCGGTAGCTTGTATATTTGTGTTCTTATCTGAGACTGTCACCAAAGTTAATGTTGAATTATTATGAACTGAATCTGCTTGGACAGAATCGAATTTAGGAGTAGATTTTTCTGATTGTGTATAAGCAAATCCATTTGTTCCAGATATAAAGAACAAAAATGAGACGAAAAGTGCAATTCTGCTAAACATCATATTCAACTCCAATATATTGTTATCTTGATGTTCATTTTATCACCAATGCACGGGTTTTAATCGAATTAGCGGCATTGTTCACAAACCTTTCGAATTTAAGAAACTTTGAAATTGTATAAGTTTCCCTGAACAAAGGTAACGATTGTTAAAGTATTTATTCTTTATTGAAAACAAATTTGTTTGTTATAATGTTTTTATCTTTTGTCATGTAGAGACGGTCATAAATTTAATTTCTGGGTTAAATAATATACAAAAAGGGGGTATTTCATTGGATCAGACTCAGGATAGTAAATTTGAAGATTCATTTCTGCCGATGTCTTCCATTGGCAACGGGATTGGTGTTGCTGTGGTGCCAGATGTTTATTGTTATACCGATCAAATCGTCAATCTTGTTTTAGTGGGAAATCCAAGTGAGACAAGTGAATTTGTGCTGATTGATACGGGGATGCCAAAGTCGGCCGAGCAAATTAAGAATATGATTCATAAGCGATTTGGGGAAAGTGCCATACCGAAGGCGATCATACTGACACACGGGCATTTCGATCATGTTGGGTCGATTGCAGCTCTATTAGAGGATTGGGATATTCCTGTATATGCACATGAACAGGAGCTCCCTTTTTTAACGGGAAAAGAGGATTACCCGCCTGGGGATCCGAATGTGGACAGCGGCCTAGTAGCCAAGATGTCTCCATTGTTCCCAAACCATGGGATTGATATTAGTGCTCATGTTCAGCCTCTTTCAAGTGATGGAACGGTTCCTAATATGCCGGGCTGGAAATGTATACATACCGCTGGACATACTCCGGGTCATATTTCTTTATTCCGAGAACAAGATAGAATCCTAATTGCAGGGGATGCCTTTGTTACTGTAAAACAGGAATCCCTTTATAAGGTTTTGACACAAACACAGGAAATAAGCGGACCGCCAAGATATTATACGACTGATTGGGAAGCGGCTTATGAGTCTGTTAAAAAATTGGAGGCACTAAAACCGCAATTGGCAGTGACGGGGCATGGGGTCCCGATGAGTGGGAATGAACTTTCAACGAGCCTTCAATACTTAGTGGAGCATTTTAATGAAATGGCTAAACCTGAAAGCGGGAAATACGTAAATTAAAATAAATGCTTAGGTTGCTTTAACCAGCAGCCTTTTACTCCGTCTGTATGTTCGTAATAAAGAATGTATCAGCATATATATATTTAGAAAGAATGTTATTTAACAGTTAGTCTTAAGGAGGAACTATGAAACCTTGTATCTTTTTGCTCGCTGCTGGTTTGTTAGATGCTATCTTGACACATGTCGGAATTTCATCCGGTTTTATTGAAGAAGGAAACCCAATGATGAAAGAAGTCATTAACAAGGGCTGGTCCTATTTTTATTTGATCAAGATATTCCTACCGCTCTTGCTTCTTGGTTTATTTTATCTAAAGCCCTTTAAGGGAACTATTCGAATGCTGCTCATTTCAACCTGTGTCCTATATCTATCCGTTCTTGTTTATCATATGGTCTGGGTCGTACTCTACCTTAATACTTCAGCATAATCAAAACTAGACACCTTAAGAATAATAAGATAGTATCAATACGATATTGAATAACAAATAATAAAGTAAAAAATGATGTTAAATATAGAAGGAGTATAAAATGTTAAACACCTTACAACCGTTTCTAAAGGAAGCATGGCAAAAGTCTGGCTTCCAAGCACCAACATCCATCCAGGAAACAGCCATTCCGCTCATACTCGAGGGCAAAGATGTGATTGCGGAGTCGCCGACAGGTACGGGGAAGACACTTGCTTATTTACTTCCATTGTTACATAAAATCGAAAGTAATACCCCGTCCTTGCAGGCAGTTGTTTTAGCGTCTTCACAGGAGCTAGTCATGCAGGTTTTTCAAGAATTTCAAAAGTGGTCAGAAGGTAGTGGTATTAGAGGTACCTCTATAATTGGCGGTGCCAACTTAAAACGCCAGCTTGATAAATTAAAGAAGCGGCCGCATGTTATCTTTGCTACACCTGGACGCTTACTGGAGCTAATCAAGCAAAAAAAGGTGAAAATGCACGAAGCCAAGATGGTTGTCCTTGATGAGGGTGACCAGCTGTTAATTCCAGAGCATTTGCAGACGGTTCAGCAAATTGTAAAATCGACACTGGGCGACCGCCAAGTCGTCTTATTCTCGGCTACCATGAAGCCGGCAACAGAAAAGTTAGCAAAAGAAATGACTAATGATTCGGAAGTATTACGGATTGAAAAAGACGAGATCGCATCTTCTGGGGAAGTGGAACATATCTATTTCTTGGTTGAGCAAAGGGATAAAATAAAGCTGCTTGAAAAAATAACACGTCTTGAGAATAGTAAATCACTTGCCTTTATAAATGATATTGGTGAAATTCAAGTTTTTAAAGAAAAATTGTTGTTTAAAGAATTATCCATTGGCATCCTCCATAGTGATATGAAAAAGCTGGAGCGTCAGGCCGCATTAAAGGACTTCCGTGATGGGAAAATGAAAATGCTGATTGCCACTGATATTGCCGCCCGAGGGCTGGATATCCGAGGTATCAGCCATGTGGTACAGATCGACTTTCCGAAGGATATTACCCAATATGTGCATAGGGCTGGGAGAACAGGAAGAATGGGGGCTGACGGTACCGTTATCTCATTAGTAACCGAGCGTGAAGAACGCGAACTAAAGCGTTTTTGCAAGGAATTACAAATTCCGCTCGATAAAAGAGTATTTTATCAAGGAAAAATTGTGGCGGAAGACCAACGCCATCAAAAGTTAAAACGGTAAGAGGAAAGCAGTGGAATATTCCACTGCTTATTTCTATTAAAGAGGGATTTTTTTAGCTGCAATCGAAAACCACCAGTTTTAGGTTAGGAATAGGCGGAATCTGTTTCACCCATACTATAAATGATTTTCTTGAAAAGGAGATGGTAGTGTGGGAAAACAGAAGCTTGGTAATGCCAATGCCCAGCGTAATAACAATCGTAAAAAGGGCATGAAAGATAGTGCTGAATTAGTGGAATTTACAACGGGAGAAGAATTAAAGCTGAATCGTCCGAATAGCAAATAAAAGGAACGCCTCCTTCGATGGGAAGGGGGCGTTTTTTGAATTCTAGTATGGAATTGTTAATATATCCCGATTTTTTGTTAATATATCTGATTTTTTGTTAATAACCTTTAAGCTTTTGTTAATATATCGATTTTTTTGTTAATATCAGACGATTTTTTGTTAATATCAGTAATTTCCCCTAGGAAAATTACTCTCCTTGAAGCAGTTCTAACGACTTTTTAGTTGGACCCTCAATCACATCGCCCGCGTACGAATAGCGGGAGCCGTGGCATGGGCAGTCCCAAGACTTTTCGGCACGATTCCATTCACATTCACACCCCAGATGAGTACAGGTCGTGTCAACAATATAAAGCTTGCCATTCTCGTCCTTATAGGCACCAGCTCTTTTGCCATGAAACATCACAACCGAACCTTCACCTTCCTGTAAATCTTCCGGAACCTTTTCAACTATTTCAAGTTTACCTTTGAGTAAGTGTTTGGCAACATCGACATTAGTCGAAATGACTTCCTTTAAATCTGGATCAGCATGAAAGCGTGATGGTGAATATAATGCTGCAAAACGATTCGTTCCGCCAACAATATGATCTTTTAAAATATGCCCAGCTAAAATACCAGTGGACATCCCCCATTTTTTATAACCGGTTGCGATTAAAACATTTTTTCGTTCTGCTGTATATGGACCGATATAAGGCATTTTATCGAGGGTCACATTATCTTGAGCAGACCAGCGGTATTGGTATTCCTTGATGCCAAAAACCTCTTCAGTAAAGGTTTGAAGCTCTTCAAAGTGCTTTAGCGTGTCAACGCCTTGCCCCGTTTTGTGGTTCTCGCCGCCAATAATCAGCAAACTTTCGCCATTATCGAGCGGGGTGTACCGAATCGAACGTGACGGGCTGTCAGCGCTGATGTACAAGCCGCCAGGATATTGTTGCTTCGTTTTGACCCCGATAGCATAAGAACGATCCGCATACATTCTTGCAAAATAAAGTCCTGGTTTATCATAAAAAGGAAAATGTGAAGCAATGATTACATGCTTAGCTGTCACTCTTTGCCCGTTTTTTGTAATAACCTTTGGCTCTGAATGGTCATCCTCTATACCATCAGCAATGGTATTTTCATAAACGGAACAGCCCGCTTGAACGGCCTCATCTAACAGTGCTTTTAAAAATTTCAATGGATGATACTGAGCCTGGTTACTCATCATCAAAGCTGCTTTTACTGGAATATTAAAGGGAATCGAATCTTTCAAGGCTCCCTCAATATTAAGACTCTTGTAAGCCTCCCACTCAGTTTTTAGCTTGTCGGCATACTCATCCGTTGTGGCATATACATAGGCATCCTGCTTACTAAAATCACATTTTATGCCCTTCTCGTTCACCGTATTCTCCACAAACTGAACAGCCATCATCATTGATTCATAATATAGTCTCGCTTTTTCTTTACCAAAATGATTAATAAACTCATCATAAATAAGCCCGTGCTGAGCAGTTAATTTTGCCGTTGTGTGTCCGGTTGTACCGTTTAAGATTCCCCCAGCCTCAAGTAAGGCTACTTTTTGACCTTCTTTAGTCAGTAGATAGGCAGCAGTTATCCCTGTTATTCCAGCTCCAACAATGGCAACATCTACACTAATATCCTGTTCTAATGGCTTGAATGTTGGTAATTCAATTTCACGCCAATATGTTCGAGGAAACTTTTGGGTGTTTTCAGATGAATTCATATGTATTCCTCCACTTCAAAATAATCACATGTTTAATTTTTCCTAAAATGAAAAAATCATGTGATGTAAGGGAGAACTTATTTTTTAGAAAAAATAAAACTCGCCAATAGGCGAGTCATCGTGATTCACAAAATGAGGGATGTTACATGGATTCTTGATCGGAATTAATTTTATCAATCCGTTTAGCGTCGTCTGTATCCAGCCCCTGTCGTAAGAAATGAATAAAGGTTCCGCCTGCAAAACCGAGACAAAGGACAAAAGCGATGGTTGTAATCCACCAAATTGCCAACTGAGAATCCCCCTTTACATATGCCTAGCTACAGAAGCATAACTAAATATATGCGCAAGGGGGAGAAATTTTTCCACTTGTCTTAGGATTTGTTATTGTCTTTTTTGTGAAGCTCGGAGTAGTAATCGACCTTTTTTATGTTTACTCCGACAAAAGTTTCGATAATCGATTGGCCGCCTGCTATAGAGAGAATTAAAATAATGACATAGGTGACCTTGGGGAATAGCAAGTAGGCGCCGCCTAATAAAAAAGCGCTCCACATGCCGGCACACCAATAACATTTTAATAAGTAACCAAACATGGAGGTAGGAACTTCCTTTGTTGTGGTTCCCTCGCTCGTTTCTACCTTAACCTTTTTTACAAATGGTCTTCGGATAAATTCGGTGATTTTATCAAAAACGATCAAATGGGTTAATCGATAGCTTGCTAAAATTAACATGATATAAGTCATCCCAGAAATGTCTGCCACTTTTTTAGTCCTCCAAAGACGGTTTGTTTTAATGTTACTTTTAGAAAAGTTTTTTTCGCTGCCTGTATATTTTGAGCCTGAAATCAAAATTATATATCGAGGAGGCGAATAAAATGAAAAAATCTTTTTGGTTCAGTTTTCTGTTCTTACTATCCCTTTTCTGCATTCCAAGTGTCTCTTTTGCCCAACAAATCTACACGGTTCAATCTGGGGACTCACTTTGGAAAATTGCTGTCCGGTATCAAGTAGGGATTAGTGAGCTTATTTCAGCAAATCCGCAGTTTAAGAATCCTAACATGATTTATCCTGGTCAAAAGGTAACCATTCCTGATTTAGGCGGAGTAAAATCAATTGAAAACCAAGTTATTCAGCTTACAAATCAAGAGCGTGCAAAGAACGGGTTACCAGCCATGACTGCTGATTGGGAACTGTCAAGGGTTGCACGCTACAAAGCAATGGACATGCGGGACAAGAATTATTTTAGTCATACAAGTCCAACGTATGGCAGTCCTTTTACGATGATGAAGAATTTTGGTATTACTTATCGTTCTGCAGCGGAAAATATTGCTGCCGGACAAACTACACCACAGTCGGTGGTACAGTCATGGATGAATAGCTCAGGTCACAGAGCCAATATCCTAAGCTCCAACACTAGAATTGGAGTTGGTTACGCTAAGGGCGGTTCCTATGGTTATTACTGGGTTCAGATGTTTATATCTAAATAATCTAAAGCCAAGGGTCAGTTTCTTAAGCAATTGCTTAAGAGGCTGACCCTTTCTACGTCTTAAGACCGATAAAAAAATCAAGCTTAGGCTCAATTATGGGAGCTAAGGAAAACAGGTATGATGAAAACAAGAAAGGAAAGGAGTGAAACAACGATGAAAAAGTTTGGTTTACTGTTAGCCGGGGGAATTGCGGCATTCATCCTGCTTTCAACCATCGGTCCAATGGTTGGATTACTTGTAAGTGTGGTTCTTCTGTATTTCATCTTTAAGCAATTCTTAAAGACAAAATCTATTGTGGGACGAATTGGTCTGGGAATCATTGGCTTTATTGTCCTAATTGCATCGCTTCACAATGTACCGGCAATTATTGGCATAGCAGCAGCATACGTTTTATACCTTGTTTATAAAAAGTGGAACAAGAGTAAGGTCAGCAAAATAATCGAGGCTGATGATCCATTTAGTAATTTTGAAAAACAATGGAGCGAATTGAAACAGTATTAGAAATGCTAACCCTATTAAAAGGAGAGAATGAACATGACAAACTTATTTACAAGGATTAAAAATACGATTACTGCCGATTTACATGAGGCGCTCGACCAGAAGGAAAATAAGAACCCAATTGCTATGTTGAACCAATATCTTCGCGAATGTGAGCAGGAAACGGAAAAGGTAAGAAAACTTTTGCAGCGTCAATATACTTTAAAGGATGAATTTACGAGAGAATATCATCAGGCGGAGGAGTTAGCCAATAAAAGAAAGCATCAGGTAGAAATTGCTTCCAAAGCGGGAGAAACAGAGTTATCCGATTTTGCTTCGGCTGAGTATCAGCAATATCAAGACAGGTCTGGCCGCATTAAGGTATCACTTGATCAAGTCACGGGACAGATTGGAGATTTAGAAAGAAAATACGAAGAAATGAAACATAAATTAAAAGACATGCATTTGCGCCGTATGGAGTTAATGGGCCGTGAAAATGTAACTCGGGCAAATCTGCGAATAAACCAAGTGCTTGATGCCCATTCTGATTCCGATCAATCCTACTTAAGATTTAAAGAAATTGAAAACTATCTTGACCGTCTCGAACATCAAGTTAACAGTTCTTTTTACCGTAATACAATCGATGCGAGAATTGCACAATTAGAAAAAGAAATGAAATTAGAAGAAAGCAAGTCCATTTAATCAAAAAAATGGTATTCTATAAAAGAAAGCGGAAGCGCCTTGTTCAGCCCCGACAAGCACAAGACGAGCCGGCCGAAAGGTTGCTTTTTAACCTTTTGGGCGGATTGACCTAAAGGTGGAGGCGATTGCCCTGGGACTCTAGGCTAAGACGGCCCATGCAAGAAGGCGCTTTTTGCCTTCTTCAGGGGATGGCTAGACTTGCGTCCCAAGGAGCCGCAACTGGATAAGCTTGTGACCTCGAGGGGCTAGGCGCTGGAGCTGGACTGGACTATTCTATTAGAAAAGCGCAAGGAATAAGGAATTCGTAATGGGCGTAGTCTAACTGCGCCTTTTACCTGTAAAACTACTGCATTAAAAGGAGGGTGGCCAATGTTTAAAAATAAAAAAAGTGATTATCTCAGCTGGCTTGTTATCATCGGGATTGTAATCTTGCTCTTAGAGATTTTATTTTTTAACAGGGGGCTGATATTCTCTCTTTTTATTGCAGGCGGGATGATCTATTTAGGCCGGAAAAAGGCGGGTAAAAGATTAGGGAAAGTCCTGTTTATTGTAGGGATCATCTTCTTTGTTCTAAGTATTGTCAATATGATGACCTTTAAGTTTCTATTACTAGCCATATTATTGCACATTTTCATTCAATTTTTTCAAACGAAAAGACAGCCAAAAAAAATAGTGCCGGATATTGTTTCTTCTGAACCAGCACAATCAGAAGAAACGTTGATTAGTTCGGAACCATTGTTTAGTAATATTCTCGTTGGACAGCAAAAAACGCCTTTAGGTGTATACGAGTGGGATGATGTGAATATTCAAACGGGTATTGGCGATACCGTTATTGATCTTAGCTATACGATGCTGCCAAAGGGAGAAGCAGTTATTTTTATCCGAAATATCATCGGAAATATCCATATCCTTGTACCATACGAAACGGAAGTAAGTATTCACCATTCTGGTGTCGTAGGATCAGCTAAAGTATTTGGCAATGACAGAGATAAAATATTCAACCAAGTTTTCACTTTGAAAACTTCCGGTTATGAAACTTCTGAGACCAAGGTGAAAATTGTTTCCTCGCTTGTGGTCGGGAATTTAGAGGTGAGCCGGATATGAGTTCAACCCAGCGGCAAATGATCTGGCATATTCTGTTCTGCTTTCTGATCGCGTTAGTCATTGGAGCGGTTCTAATTTATGTATTCCCATTGGGAAACTGGTCTGAATTATGGTCGAGACAATTCATGAATATTCCGATTGTGATTTTTGTTCCTGTCTTTAGTATTGCAATTGGAATATTTTTAGGCGGAATTTCAGGCCTTTTTTGGCGTAAACAATTACTTTCAGTCGAACATTCTCTGCATCAGCTCGAGGAAGGAAGACAAGTCGTAGTGTCAGAAAAGCCCTCTGTTTCAGAAATCCAAGCCATTGCTAAAAGAATTGAGAACGTTGGCAGGCAAATGTCTGAGCAGGCAAAGCTGTCACAGCGGTTAGCTACCGAAAAGGTAGAGGGCCAAGAAGAAAGAATTCAGCAGATCATTGAACAGGAGCGGAATCGGCTTGCAAGGGAATTGCATGACTCCGTCAGCCAACAATTATTTGCTGCTTCGATGATGATGTCGGCAATTAATGAAACAAAAGGCCAGTCTGAAGATGACCGTGAAACCAAACAATTAAAACTCGTTGAAGAAATGATTCACCAATCACAGTTAGAGATGCGGGCCCTTCTGTTACATTTACGCCCAGCTGCCTTAAAGAATAAATCGCTGCAAGAAGGAATTGAGGAGCTGTTAATCGAATTATCTCAAAAGGTGACAATGGATATTAAATGGAAAGTTGAAGATTTTCCATTAGATAAAGGGGTAGAAGATCATCTGTTCCGCATCCTGCAGGAGTCTGTCTCTAATACCCTACGGCACTCAAAAGCCAGCAAATTTGAGGTTTTATTAGTGAAGCGGGATGACCTTATCATTCTTAGGATTGTAGACGACGGAATTGGTTTTGAAGTGAATGAAATGAAAGCCGGCTCCTATGGTATGCAAAACATGCACGAACGGGCGGTTGAAATTGGCGGTACATTAAAAGTAGTTAGTGTTAAAAATAAAGGAACAAGGCTGGAAGTAAAGGTTCCGGTGATGATTAATGGAGATGGTATCAATGATTAGAGTAGTATTTGTCGATGACCACGAAATGGTTAGAATCGGTGTATCTTCTTACCTTTCTGCGCAGGAGGATATTGAAGTGGTGGGTGAAGCCGATAATGGAAAAAAGGGAGTAGAACTCGTCTTAGCTTTACGTCCTGACATTATTTTAATGGACTTGGTGATGAAGGAAATGGACGGAATCGAAGCAACCCGGCAAATTATTGAGCAATGGCCCGAAGCAAAGGTCATTATCGTCACCAGCTTTTTGGATGATGAGAAAGTGTATCCGGCGCTTGAAGCAGGGGCGACCAGCTATATGCTGAAGACGTCAAAGGCCAGTGAAATTGCCAATGCTGTCCGTGCTACCTACCATGGCCAATCCGTTCTTGAACCTGAAGTCACCGGGAAAATGATGGTCAAAATGCGTCAAAAAAATACTCAACTGCCACATGAAGAACTAACCAGCCGCGAACTTGAAATCTTACTGTTGATGGCAGAGGGGAAAACCAACCAGGATATTGCGGATGAATTATTTATCGCACTGAAGACGGTTAAAACCCATGTCAGTAATATACTAAGCAAACTTAACGTACAGGACCGCACCCAAGCGGTTATCTATGCATTTAAGAATTCATTAATTAAATAAACATGCAAACCTCTTAACTTATGTTGGGAGGTTTTTTAATTTTTAAAAAAATGATTGAAAATTGTTCTCACTTACTGTTATTATTATAATAATGAAAATCATTCTCACTATCATTCTATCTGGAGGAAATTCATACATGAAAATATATAAATTATCTGGCCTTGTTCTATTATCTAGCAGTCTATTATTTGGCTGTTCCAATTCGGATCAAGCTTCGACCACTGAAAAAGCAAAGGAAACACAACACACATCTACAGAATCGTTTAAAGGGGTATCGGATGAATATCGACAATATGCGATTTCCGAGATTGAAGAATTTGTTAAAGCCACAGCGGCTTTTACTACAGCAGTTAAAAACGGTGAAATTGATAAAGCCAAGGAGCTTTATGGACCGGCACGGATGCACTATGAGCGTGCTGAACCAATCGCCGAGAGCTTTGGTGACCTCGACCCTAAAATTGATGCACGAGAAGGAGACGTTCCCGACGCAGAATGGGGCGGATATCACCGGATTGAAAAAGGATTATGGATCGAAAACACGACAAAAGGGTATGAACAAATGGCTGATCAGCTAATGAAAGATGTAAACCTGTTACGTGCAAAAGCAGATACAGTGGAAGTGACGCCGGATTTATTAATTACCGGAGCTGTCGACCTTCTAAATGAAGTTTCCACTTCAAAAGTAACCGGAGAAGAGGATCGCTACTCCCATACTGATCTTTACGACTTTGCGGCAAACGTTGAAGGAGCGGAGAAAATCTATCAGCTGCTTAAACCAGCACTAGAGAAAAAAGACAAAGACGTTTCAACAGAGATTCAGGCTCGTTTTGATGATGTTTATAGTCTATTAAACCAGCATAAAAATGGTGATCGCTACAAGCTTTATACAGAATTAACGGAAGCGCAAGTAAAAGAACTTAGCCAGGCCATTGATGCACTAGCTGAACCATTATCACAAATAGGTATTATTACGGAGGCGTCTTAATTGACAAACAATCCAACCAACTTAGAGGCATTAGCTGAAAAAAAGGTATCAAGACGAGACATTCTGAAAACCGCCGGAATTGGCGGTGTTGGAGTCATTCTAGGAGCATCAGGTCTCGGCAGTGTTCTTTCGCTAAAGGAAAGTAAGGCATCGGGCCCTGAGTCGAATCAAGAGATTGTTCCTTTTTATGGTGAATTTCAGAGCGGTATTACGACAAAACCACAAAATCATGTTTATTTTGTTTCCTTAGATGTAACGACATCTAAACGAGAAGACTTGTCCAAACTATTTAAGGAATGGACCAAGGCTTCTGCTTTAATGACAGAGGGGAAGGCAGTCGGCAAGCTTTCTAGCAACGAATTTTTACCTCCGGATGATACAGGGGAGGCGGCAGGCTTATCGCCATCCAATTTAACGATTACATTTGGGGTCGGTCCTAGTCTTTTTGTAAAAGACAATCAAGACCGATTTGGGTTAAAACACAAGCAGCCGAAGGAATTGGTCGATCTTCCCGCTTTCCAGCTTGATGCATTGGAAGAGGAATGGACCGGTGGAGATCTTTGTATTCAAGCTTGCGCAGATGATTTGCAGGTAGCCTTTCATGCGGTCAGAAATCTTATCCGAATCGCCAGAGGGAAAGCAACATTGCGCTGGGCGCAAACTGGTTTCCAGCGATCTAAGGAGGCTGATCCTAAAAAGGAAACACCGAGAAACCTATTCGGTTTCAAAGATGGTACGGTAAACCCTGATGTTGACAGTAAAAAACAGGTGAATGAGCATATTTGGGTCCAGCAGGGTGATGGACCGGATTGGCTTGTTAATGGCAGTTACCTTGTAGTCCGCCGGATTCAAATGTTTATTGAGGTCTGGGATAGAACCAATCTAAGGGAGCAAGAAAACACTTTTGGACGATACCGGGACAGTGGTGCACCGTTAGGGCAAAAGAATGAATTTGATAAACCTGATTTCACCCAAAAGAAAGAAACCGGCGAAGACGTGATCCCTGCCAATTCTCATGTACGCTTGTCCCATGGAGATGGAACACAGCAGATTCTCCGCCGGGCCTATTCCTATGCAGATGGGATGGATTTGAAAACAGGCAGCTTTGATGCAGGTCTTTTGTTTTTATGTTTTCAGCGTACACCAAGTAAGCAGTTTATCCCGATTCAGAACAGGTTAGCTAAAATGGATAAGTTAAATGAATATACGTCCCATCGTGGAAGTGCCATCTTTGCCTGTTTACCAGGAGCTAAACAGGGCGGTTTTATCGGAGAGACACTATTTAACTAGTGATTTCTCTTTTACAGAGGAGAGAGAATTATGCAGCGTTTAAATTGGAAGTATTTATTAGTATTCATCCTACTAATCAGTTTTTTTCAAATGAGCCCTCCCGTAAAGGCAGCGGAAAATAGTGATGAACTTTTTGTACTAATTGGTGATAGTTTAATGAAAGCAAAGAATGGCGAGCAGGCTGTCGTGGCCAATAACATGGAGCAGTTTGCAAGCGAATGGCAGTCCGTTAAAAAAGCCGGCAGCAAACAAGCCCAAAAGGTGGACCAAGAGTTAAAAAAAGTTCAAAGTCTACTAGCTAAAGACAGCGTCGATAAAGAGGCACTCTCGAAAAGTCTCTCGGCCCTTTCAAGTGCAGTCGTCCAATACGATGAGGAACAAAATCCAAAAGATAAAGAAAAAGCCAAAGAACAGATTAAGCAGTTACTTCCGCTTATTACTGTTATGGAGGACTCGATAGAAAAAGGAGATACAGCTTCATTAAATCTACAATATCAAAAATTAATGAATGGCTGGACTGCTTCAGAGAAGGCTGTTCACGATGAGAGTATTGCTGCATATGGAAATATTGAAAAATACACAGCCCTCATTCGAATTGCGATTACACAGGAACCTGCGGATTTAGAGAAAGCCAGTCAAAACTTGGATCAATTAAAAAGCGAAGTAGATAACTTTATTGCCGGTAAAGTATCGAAACAGGTAGAAGGAGATTATTCCTTGAATGACTTAGCTACTTTGTTAAGTGATTCTGAAAAAGCTATTTCTCAAAGTGACTACAAAGGGGCCAGTGAGCATTTAAATAAAATTTTGACCATCTGGCCAATGGTGGAAGGCGATGTCCAAACTAGGGACAGCGGTTTGTACAGTGATATGGAGACGAAGGTCCCAACTGCCATCAGTCTATTAAATTCTGAAAATGTAAACGCCGATAAAGCCACCGATATTGTTAAGGACTTAGAAGATCGACTTGCCCCATTATTAAGTAAAACAAGTTACTCATTATGGGATGCAGCCCTGATATTATTGCGTGAGGGATTAGAAGGCTTATTAGTTGTCGCGACCCTCATTGCTTTTTTGAAAAAGATGGGGCAACCCGCGCAGCAAAAGTGGATATGGTCTGGGGTGGTTGCTGGTATCTTAGCCAGTGCGATCCTCGCCGTTATCATCAATATAGTCTTTTCCAAATTTGTTGCCGCGTCAAGCCGGGAGTATATTGAAGGGATTACTGGTATAGTTGCTGTGGTCATGATGCTGACGATTGGGGCATGGCTTCATAATAAGTCAAGCATCGGTAATTGGAATAAATATATTAATCAGCAAATGCAGCAAGCCATCGCGAAAGGAAGCCTTATGTCCTTTGCCTTTATTAGTTTTCTTTCAGTTTTCCGTGAAGGTGCAGAGACGATTATTTTCTATACCGGCATTACCCCGTATATAAGTTTAGCGGAACTCGTGATGGGAATCTGTTTGGCCCTTGTGTTGTTAGTCATTGCCGGATTTGCCATCATTCATTACAGTGTAAAAATTCCTATTCGCTTGTTCTTTAGAACGGCGACAATCTTAATTTACTTTTTAGCGTTTAAAATTTTAGGGATCAGTATTCATGCATTGCAGATTTCAGATGTGCTTTCGACCACAACGGTGGAACGCTTACCATTTATTGACTGGCTTGGACTCTATCCAACGTACGAAACCACTTTACCGCAAATACTTCTATTGTTAATCATTTTCATAACAACCTATTTGGTTAAAAAAAGTGATGGTAAACAAGTAATATCAACAAATCTTTAAGAGGGCTGGTAACAGCCCTTTTTCTTTTTGCAAAATTTCTCCTACTATTCAAGGGACTTGTCTCATAAGTTATTAAAAGAGATGAGAGTAAGGGAGATTTGTAAATTGAATATTTATTATAAAAGTATCTTTTTTCTAGCTGCCTCTGCTTTTTTAGGTGAAATGATTGAGGTCCTAATCAATATGATTTTGGCAAGAGAGCTGGGGTCACACGGGTTAGGGCTTTATATGACGATTCTTCCCTCAATATTTTTACTTGTCTTATTGTCCAGCTTTGAATTACAGGTCTCGATTTCGAAATTTATCGCGGAACGGGATCAGCGCTACCATCGTAATATTCTCTATCATGCCTTGACCATTACCATTGTTTTTACATGTATTCTTTTCTTAGCAGCCGCCGCGCTTATTCCATTTATCCCGGTATTTAATGCTTACCACCCATATGTGAGATGGCTTGTCTTGGCATTAGTGCCTGTCATCTCCTTTACATCCGTAGCTAGAGGCTATTTTATGGGAGTCCAGGAGATGGGGAAAATAGCGGTCTCAAACTTTCTTCGCAAGTCTATCCAGCTTATAGGACTGTTTATCTTGTTTCGCTTTTTTGAATTCGATGCGGAGGCATCCTTATTAATTGCTATTTGTGCCTTGATAGGCAGTGAAGTTGTGGTGTTTTTATATCTGTTCTACTTGTTTATCATTCAATTCCAACAGCTGAAAAGAAAGCCTTTCTCCAATATGGACCGAAAAGGGGTACGGAAAAACTTAATTGCGGTGTCGATTCCAACGACAGGACTGCGGCTGTTCTCCGCTATCATGAATGCCGTACAACCATTTGTTATAAAGGGAGCCTTGGTTTACTCAGGATTATCCAGTACGCTCGCTGTAGAACAATTTGGAATGCTGATGGGTGTGGCAGCATCAATTGGATTTTTTCCGGCCTTTATTGCTCACTCCTTAATGATTGTGCTGATTCCGGCTGTATCAAAGACCCATTCGCAAAAAGATTTCACAACCCTACAAAAAATGCTCCAGCAAGTGATGACGATTACGTTTTTGTACGGAACTCCAGCGGTCGTCATTTTTTACTTTTTTGCACCAGATTTAACATCTTTATTTTTTAAATCGGATACCTCTGCTATATATCTGCAGTTACTCTGGCCGTTTTTCCTGTTTCATTTCTTTATCATGCCAATGCAGGCTTTCTTAATTGGTCTTGATATGTTAAAAGAATTATTTTTTCATATTATTTGGTCGACCATCATCTCATTTGCTTTGATTCTTTGGCTCGGCTCCTCCCACGATTGGCAGATGAACGGGGTGATTATCGGTATGAATACGGGAGCTGTTCTATTAGCACTTATGCACTATTTAACCATCTGTAAGAAGATTGGAGTTTCTATTTTTATGAAAGGTCTCGTTACGGAAGCAACTGAAAGGTGAAACTATTTTTACACAAAGTGTAGGGGGGTGCAGCTCCTTTCCGTCTATTATATAGAAGATGTTGTTGAAGGAAGGATGGATGGTTAGGATGAACGACCTTGCATTTGAGAAACTAGTGAATGAACATGGTGCGGCTACATTTAAATATATTTTATCGTTAACGAGACAGAAAGAACTTGCGGAAGACCTTTTTCAAGAGGTATTACTTTCAGCATACGTCGCATATCCTTCCATTAAGGAGCAATCAAAATATAAAAGCTGGATTTTTAGGATTGCGATGAATAAATGCCGTGACTTTTGGCGGAAAGAAAAAAAATCGAAGCATTTTTGGAGAGAAGAGGTTTATGCCTATTCAGTCCTGTTTGAACCACATTCCATTCCCGAAGAGGAAATTCTGAATAAATACTCGAGAGAACAAATGGCTGAAAAGGTAAGGACATTGCCGGACATTTACCGTGATCCTATTTTTCTATATTACTATCAAGATTTATCTTTGCTTGAAATTGCGGAAAAAGGGAATCTGCCAATGTCGACAGTGAAAACGAGAATGAGAAGAGCGAAGGAGAGACTACGTCCAAAAATGCAGTCACTTGCTTGATTGCTCCCGTCCTTAATCAAATAAGGTTGGAAAAGGGGAAGGTCAAAATGACTGATAAAGAAAAGCCACAGATTCCAAAGCATTTGCAGCCGTATATATCAACGCAATACTACCACCATTACACGCCAATCGACCATGCCGTTTGGCGCTTTGTTATGAAACAGAACCATTATTTCTTACAGGATATAGCCTATCCTGCGTATGTTAATGGATTAAGAGATTCGGGAATTAAGACAGATCGGGTTCCAAGGGTTGATGATATGAATACAAGTTTGGCAATAATCGGCTGGGGTGCCGTTACAATTGATGGGTTAATTCCAGGCTCGGCTTTTTATGGCTTTTTGGCTAACAGGATTCTCCCGATTGCAACGGAGATTCGGAACATCCAAAATATAGCCTATACACCTGCACCGGATATGCTCCATGAAGCGGCAGGGCATGCACCAATATTATTGGATGAAACTTACCGGGACTTTGTCAGGAAAATTGGTGAAATGGGAGCTAAGGCCCTTTCGAGTAAAGAGAAATTAGAAGTATTTAAAGCGGTTCGCCATTTGACGATTATTGCCGAGGACCCTGATTCAACTCATGAGCAGGTCCAAGAAGCTGAACGGCAAGTTATTGAAGCCAAGAGCAGAGTCAAAGGTTTGTCTGAGGCTGACAAAGTTTCTAGGCTGTTTTGGTGGACAGTTGAGTACGGATTAATAGGAGATGTGAACAACCCTAAAATTTATGGAGCGGGACTACTGTCTTCAGTAGGGGAAAGTCAAAGCTGTCTGAAACCAGATGTGAAAAAAATTCCCTTCTCCGTTGAAGAATGTATCAATACTCCTTATGATGTTACAAAGCCACAGCCGCAATTATTTGTATGTAGTTCCTTTAATGATTTAGTGGAGAAGATTGAACAATTCGCCTCGACTATGGCCTTCCGTAAAGGCGGCACGGAAAGTCTGGATCAAGCACTAGAATCGAGCAGTGTTGCCACAATGGTTTTATCGTCAGGCCTCCAGGTTACCGGTACGCTGACCGCTATTTTAAAGGATGAAAATGCGGAGGCCATTTATGTAAGAACAAAAGGCCCTACAGCTTTGTCCTATGATCATAAACAATTGAAGGATCAAGGTACGGATATACACCGTAAAGGATTTGGAACACCAATCGGTAAATTAAAAGGAGGTATTGTAATAGAAGCTTGTACCGCACAGCAATTGCAAGCTTTAGGTATTAAAGAGGGAAATAATGCCGTATTAGAATTTCAAAGCGGGGTAACAGTGGAAGGCCATGTTAAAAATATATTATTTTATGATGAGAATCCGATTTTGATTAGTTTTACTAATTGTCAAGTGACGTACAAGAATATTGTTCTTTTCGAACCTTCATGGGGAATATTTGATATGGCTGTTGGCGCAAGGGTTACGTCGGTTTTTTCGGGAGCAGCTGACCCGAACCATTATTATGATTCCCCTTCGACAAACGATGAAAGCATGGAAGAAGTTGAACAGCAATGTTTGACTGAACTAGAAAACCTGTATGCAGAAATCCGAGACTTACGAGAGGGCAAGTGGGAGCAAACTAATTTAATGCACGTAAATCGGGTTTTAGCCATTCTCGATCAAAAATATCCAAATGAATGGCTATTACGGATTGAAATATTAGAGCTATTTAAAATAAATCAGGCTATCCATCGAAATGTAAGCGTTATCTTGGATAAGCTGAAAAATACGAACTGGGATCCCTCCGTTAAACAAATGATTGACCGAGGCATAGCATTAATTGAACAGATATAAAAAAACAGGAGCTTGGCATTTGCCAAACTCCTGTTTTTTGAGATAAGAAAGTATAAAAGTTTTTGACTTTGAGAATTGTCTAGCTCCAGCGCCTAGCCCCTCGAGATCACAAGCTCATCCAGTTGCGGCTCCTTGGGACTTAAGTCATAAGCCACCCCCTGAGGAAGGCAAAGAACGCCTTCTTACAGGGTGCGTCTTATGCATTCGTCCCAGAACAGTCGCCTCCATTTAGATCAATCCATCCAAAAGGTTAAAGAACAACCTTTCGGCCGGCTCGTCTTGTGCTTGTCGGAGCTGACCAAGGCGCTTGCGCTTTTCTTAGTCCCTACTTGAAAGGATTCCAAGAATACGTAGAATACTGATAAATAAGTTAACAAAATCTAGGTATAGGTTTAATGCCATCAACGGAACGTCTTCAGGTCTTACTCCGTAGTGCTTCATCCGGCTGATATCAAAAAGAACGTATCCGCTAAATACTAAAACACCGATAAAGGAGTATGCAAGCATTCCTGTTGAGCTTAATGGTAAGAAAATATTATAAATCGAAATGGCCACTAATGCTAAGATAGCTGCAAGTAAAAACCCGCCTAAGAAAGAAAAATTATGTTTGGACTTTGCGGCGTAAATAGCAATCCCAGAAAAGACAACCGTTGTGCTGGCAAATGCCATGCCGACTACATTTGCTCCAGATGTTGACAGATAATAAGCTACGATTGGATATAAAGTAATACCTGAAATAAAAGTAAAAATATACAAAAATGCATATGAAACAGCTTTTCTCCTTCTAAAGAAAAAGGCGCTAATCAGCATAACAAATTCTAAAATCATTAACGGCATAAACAGCCCAGGCGGTACGACAAATGCCCCTGCCATCGTTCCTAAGAAAGCGATCGCTAATGAAATAGCAAACGTCCTTAAAACGGAAGGCATAAATTCAGTCGATGTTTGTGTATACAAAGCTCTTCACCTCAAATAGAATTAGATAGAAAGTCCTTTGTACTGACTTCCCTTATTAAGATATACGTATAAGTGGTCAAGATGTTTCATTTTTTCTTAAAGATTCTTGGTTTTCTTTTAATAAGTCACGAATCTGCGTTAATAGCTCTTCTTGGGTCTCTACTTTCACAACAACCTCTGCAGGTACTTCCTTCCTTTTAAAACGCGTTATTAATTTCACAAATAAGAAAACGGAAAATGAGATAATAAAGAAATCAACAACGGATTGGATAAATTTCCCGTAAGCTAGGCTATGATAGGAAAGTTCAGCAAAAGAGTTTACTTTCCCTAGTAATAATCCAACCAATGGCATGATAATATCTGCGACAAGTGAAGAGACAATTTTTCCAAATGCCCCTCCAATTATGACCCCAACTGCTAAATCAATGACATTGCCTTTCATGGCAAACTGTTTAAATTCATTCCACATAGAAGCAGACCCCCTTTTTGTTTTTTCTTAATTGTTCATTTTATCCTGACCCATCAAGAAAGGCAACTATATTTGTTGTTTTAGGCCAAGCGGTTATGATATTAATTTCATTTTAATAGCCTTCACGGCCGCATCGGTCCGATTTTTAGCCGCTAATTTTTGAATAATGGCAGATACATAGTCTCGGACTGTGTAGCTGCTAAGATGCAACTTTTCGGCTGCCTCACTAATGGAAGCCCCATCAGCAATTAATTGCAGGACTTCTTTTTCCCGAAGCGTTAAAATAGTTTGCGGACACCCAAATTGCTGGAGTGTCTCATCCCAAATAGAATATAAAAGTTCTCCGGCATATTGTCCAAATTTTATTAGTGTCGTCATGGTTTCAGGTAAGACCTCAAATGGGGTTTCTGCCCCTTGATCTAACAGGGCAATTCCAAGTAACTTGTTTTTGGTCGGTACGAAAATAGGCAAGACAACGAGGGACTTCAGCTGATATTCCTGAACATATCTTTTCGGCAAAATATCTAGCGCATTTGAAAAATATAGAGGCTGTGAATGGGTCAAAGAATAAAAGTATTTGTCTATTAAGGGCAGTGTGAAGATTTCCTCTTTAATTTGTTGAACGGTGAAATCACTTACATTATAACCGGAAACTCCGATTCCTTTATCCACATAGTGGTTATATAAGAATAAGGCGCAGCGCTTGAATGGCATATAATCCACTAGTCCTCTAGTTATGGCGTTAAGGCCATCATCCACACTCTTCGTTTGAATCAGATGTTGTAGAAATAGGAGGGAAGCATCCTTCCATTCCATTTTACTCTCGAGCTGGTGGAGCTTAAGCTGCCGTAAATACATCCCCTTGATAAAAGAAATCTGCTCCCCAGACAGCAAATCATCTGGACAAATTAGGAGATTATCATTTATACATGGTATTTGGATTATTTCATAATCATCGGAACTTGCACCGACTAATTTCTGAATCGCTAACGAAAGATGGTCGATTTCCCCTGCCTTTAAACTTGTACATATATCAAGTAAATGGTTGTCCACTTTATACGAATCGGAACAAATTACTGTTTCAACTTGATAGTCTTGCTGATTTTTTTTTACCACTGCTACCCACTTAATAGGGACCATATTGGTTGAGATAATTGATTTTAACCATTTTTGATTTTGAGCTTCAACATTTTGGGATAAAAAGGTTTGGTCTAGGATTCTAGAAAAAAACGAATGCACGGCTTGATGGTCTAGAAATGTCGTTGACGATTTTTGTGCTAACAGTTGATGAAAGAGATTTTCTATAGTCGTAAGGAGAAAAATAGATTCATTTTCCTCTTCTTTTTTAGAAAATCGAGCCTGCCACTCCGTAAACAGTGAAAAGATCAACGAGTCAACATTAGGATTCCTTTCATCAACAGGCTTCATAATGGCCATCTCAATAATGGTTTCAAATCTGGCGACTAAATCGTCATTTTGATAATTTAATTTTGTCAGCTGATGTTTCCAACGTTTTAAAAAAGGTTCTTTATGCTCAAATAGGAGAGTAAGTCCTTTGAGTAAAAGCTGATCAATTTTATGTTTCATGCATCATCCATCCTCACTCTTCTCTTATTAAATCTTACGTAAGTCTCTTTTCTATTATGTCCGTAGTGTAAAGACCACCCCGACATTTGACGGGTGCTTATAATTTACACGATATTTTCCGTGATTGTTTGAATAAAACAAGGATTGTATGCTAGAGGTAAGAATTATTGTTTAAATATTTAGAAAAAAAGGAGGGATTTGATGGAGGCTTCTTTTCAACTTGTTGAGGGTACCACGAGTAAAAAGGTGTTTTGGTCGGCGCTGGCGACAGGGTTATTGACGTTAGCACTACTGCTAATTTCATTTGGGATTTCGGGTGTTGCCTATGCAGTTCCAATTGCAGGTGTAGGAGACTTTTATGTAGAGTTTGATAAATTAGTAGGGAATAATTATACTTTCTATCCAAAAATGGGTGAAACAGGCTCATCAGCTTCTGCACCACAAGGAACCAATTTAATTGAAACTCTGACCATAGATAATCTTCAATTATATAAGGATTTTAAAGTAGGCGGTGAATGGATCCGTGTCAAAATAACCGCTTCCAAGCCTGTTCAGATTACTGGTTTGCAACATGATGCCGGGTTGATAGAAGCAGATGCGAAGTTCCAAAATTTAGTCCTCCAAGAAAAGCATAGTGATGACTGGCAGAAACAATTTAAGCAAACGTCTTCAACTATTACGCTTGAGCATGCAAAATTAAAAACTCACTATCTATTTCAAAAGACAATTAATATGAACGGTATGCGGCTAACGGTTGAAAAAATCAATAAGAAGTAGGCTGGGGGGGCAGAAGCTAATGGGGGCTAAAAAGTGGAGCAAAAGCCGGCCGCTATGGGGAGCATTCATCACTATCCTAAGTGGGCTAATGATCTTATGGGTTCCATTAAATCTGTATTTAAGCACCTTTTTACCAGGTTCCATTGCGAGCATCGGTTTATTATTTGGAGGTGTCATCACCTTAATTGGTATAGTCGCAATCTTTTTTCCGAATGCTTCTAAGATACTAGGAATCTTTACGATTTTCCTTTCGATTCTCTCGGTAGTTGGTGCCTTAGGAGGGTTCTTATTTGGAACATTACTCGGAATTATTGGAGGAGCTTTATTAATGGGATGGCGCCTTGAACCTGTAAAAGTGAAGACTGCACCTCCAAACGGACTTGAGAAAACACACTCTGTTTAAAGGGGAGAAATTATGTGGTGGAAACGAAAGCGCATCTTATTATGCTTTTGTATTCAGTTGCTGATGCTGACATTATGCTCTCTCGGTAACCCTGTTTTCGCCGCAGAAAAAACGAAGGACGAGGGTTTTATTATCGAGGCGGACCGAGTGGTTGGCTCCGGTATGTTTGCAACAATTGTTAAACAAGAGACCTCTCAGAACAAAGAGAAACCAATGCTCCGGATTCAGTATCAATCAGCAACGATCTATGGAATGAAATTAACAAAGCAAATCGACACACCCAATGGGGCTGTAACCATCAGCTTAAAAGCAAATGGCCCTGTTACCGTAAAAAATATGACTGTTGACACAACGGCCATTTCATTTAAAGGGGCCTGCATTAATGCGAATCAGACGATACCCGAGCTTGGCATGGAAAGCGTGGTGATGGCGGCCCACTATATGAAATCGGTGGATAGTTTAATAGATCAATTGACCTTGACCACAATAACTGGAAAAACAAATCCACAAAAGCCAGGTACGATTAAAGTATTACAAGATTTGAGTTTACTCCCGATGAATGAAATCGATAAACAAATTGAAAAAATAGTGACAGGTCATCTGCCATTAATGTGTGAGGATTTTTCAAAGGCAGGAGCGTTGACAGATTCTGATGGTACCATACTTGACCCTGCAAAGGGAACAATGGAGATTGTAACAAAACCATTGGAGCCAGTGCTGAAACCGTTGGAACCGGTGACCAGGCCGCTAGAGCCAGTGCTGAAACCGTTGGAACCGGTGACCAGGCCGCTAGAGCCAGTGCTGAAACCGTTGGAACCGGTGACGAAGCCGCTAGAGCCAGTGCTGAAACCGTTGGAACCGGTGACCAGGCCGCTAGAGCCAGTGCTGAAACCGTTGGAACCGGTGACCAGGCCGCTGGAGCCAGTGCTGAAACCGCTGGAACCGGTGACGAAGCCGCTGGAGCCAGTGCTGAAACCGTTGGAACAGGTGACGAAGCCAGTGGAGACTGTATTGAATCCGCTTGACCATATAACAAAAGGCGATTCGACGATCCCAACAGTGTGTGTGCTCGCAAAGGAAAGCAAAGGAGTCGTGAATAAACAACTCGCACTGGATTTAATTGACGAAGGACTTGATAAGACATTGCCTTTAAGTAAATTATGTGAGAAGGATACCTCACTTACGAATCAGCTTCAAATAATGGAAAAAGATTTATTAAAATCGCTCGGATTGTTTGATCTATTGGGTAATATCAAACTAGAGGACCCAGTCCAACAACTAACTAAAATGCGTGAAAGAGTCTTAAAAGAAAAGGATGGAGCGATTATTTTTAAACCATAGAAAAAAGAGCAGATTAGATTCTGCTCTTTTTTACCTAGATTACAGGAACTCCTCCAGACTTTTTAGAATGCCCAGTTCCCATCTCTAAAGATAGGTTCTGTTTTTCCATCAGCTGTGATTCCATCGATGTCCATTTCAGCGGAACCAATCATGAAATCCACATGGGTAATACTTTCGTTAAGTCCGTTTTGTGCTAACTCCTCAGAAGACATTTGCTTTCCACCTTCAATACAGAAAGCGTAGGCACTGCCGATCGCTAAATGGTTCGAAGCATTTTCATCAAAAAGCGTATTAAAGAAAAGGACATTGGATTTTGAAATAGGAGAGTCATAAGGAACAAGCGCTACCTCTCCTAGATAATGCGAACCTTCGTCTGTATCAACTAGACGCTTTAAGATTTCTTCGCCTTCTTCGGCCTTCACACCGACAATTTTTCCATTTTCAAACGTGATCGAGAAGCGGTCAATGATATTGCCGCCGTAGCTTAAAGGTTTCGTGCTGGCAACGGTACCATTAACACCAGTTTTCAAAGGTACAGTGAAAACTTCTTCAGTAGGCATGTTGGCCATGAACTCAAAACCTTTTTGATTAACACTGCCTGCACCTACCCAAAGATGCTTCTCAGGCAGTTCAATCGTTAAATCCGTTCCGGGAGCAGTATAATGAAGTTTTTTGTATCTTTTTCCGTTTAAATAGTGGACCTTTTCATGAAGTGTTTCGTCATGCTTTTTCCAAGCTTCTACTGGATTTTCTGTATCAACTCGAACAGATTTAAAAATAGCCTCCCAAAGCTTAGTTACTTGATTTTCACTAGGCTCATCCGGGAATACTTTTGCAGCCCAATCGTTAGATGCTGCAGCAATCACTGTCCAGCTGACTTTGTCAGATTGTGCAGCTTTCCGATAATTTGCAAGCGCCTTTCCAGCTGCTTTTTGGAAGTTAGCGATTCGTTCAGGATTTACACCTTTTAACAAGTCAGGGCTTGAAGAAATAATCGACATGAAAGCAGCCCCATTATCTGCTAAATCCTCCATTTCCTTTGCACGCCAAACCGGATACTCTAAAAACGCCTCATCTGGTGCCAAATCATATTTTGTTCTTGTCACGATATCATCGTTCCAATTCACAATGACATTTAAAGCCCCTGTTTCATATGCCTTTTTGACAACAAGACGGACAAATTCAGCTGCTTCTAAAGTGGCGTTGACCACTAGGGTTTGGCCTTTTTGAATATTAACCCCAACCTTGACAGCAAGCTCTGCATATTTTTCAAGACTCTTTTTAAAATCGCTCATGTTATGTAACTCCTTTTATCAGAATCTTCCTTTATTGTAGCGTGTTTAAAAGGAAAAATAAACCATAAACCATAGTGATTAAGGCGTTTACACTGTGATTCTGCTTCTTTGTTTTTCAAACACATAAAACATCAACCAATATAATCCCGAACTTGCAAGGGCCAGCAGACAAAGAATATAGAAAGTCCAGTCATAACCTACCCAAACAGTCATTGGAATGGCAAGGGGGGCAATTGTCAAGCTGAAAGTGAATCCTAGCCCGCTCGAAGTGGTTTCAAGAAAAAAAGGCGGGATTCCCGCCTTTTCGATCAATCATTATTTTGCAGTGCCTGTTTGAGTAAATCGCCAAGACTAGTACCGAAATCTTCCTTTTGCGAATATTTTTGGACCAGTTTCTTTTCTTCACGTTTATTTACCGCTTTTTTCTTTTCTTCTGCTTTTTCGACGACATTACAGCGCCGGCATTGGAAGTACACACCTGCTTTACCCTCATGGAGTTCCATCTTCTTATGGCACTGCGGGCAGCGGCGGTTGGACAGCTTGGGATCCTTCCGTTTTCGGAACGAACATGTTGGGCTGGAACAAACAAGGATTTTTCCATCTTTGGTGTTTCGTTCCTTTAAGAATTCATTACACTCTGGACATCTCGAGCCAGTTAGATTATGTGCTCGGTAGGATTTATCGCTTGCCTTTATTTCTGAGACTAGCTGTTCTGTCTGTCGGCGGATTTTTTGTAAAAATGCCTTTGGATCGGCTTTCCCTTTCGAAATTCGTTCCAACTCCTGCTCCCATTTCGCCGTTAATTCCGCAGACTTTAATTCATCATTGACGAGGTCGATTAACTGTTTACCTTTTTTCGTCGGTGTAAAACGGCCATTCTGTCGTTCGACGACCTCTGTTTCAACCAATCTTTCAATAATTTCAGCTCTCGTCGCTGGTGTTCCTAGTCCAAATTTCTCCATTTGGGCCAGTACATCGGCTTCAGAGTATCTTAATGGTGGTTCTGTCCACTTCTGATTAAGGGTACTGTTTTTAACCATATAGTCTTTCCCTTGTACCATTCTCTGAACGCCAGTTGTGGATGCCTCAGTTTCGTCTTTTCCTAAGACTTTCTTAAATCCTAAATCCAGGACATTAGTTTCCTTGGCTGTAAAGGTTTCGCCCTCAACTTTGAAGACGGCATGAATGGTTTCATATTCATACGCTGGTAAAAATAAAGCAAGGAAGCGGCGGGCAATCAGGTCATACAGTTTTCGTTCATCGTTATCGAGTTCACCTAAATTTAGCCGCTGCTCTGTCGGTATAATAGCATGGTGGTCTGTTACCTTTTCATTATTGAATACTCGTTTCGCAAGCACCTTCCCATTGTTAGCAAGCAATGGACGAACTTCCTCTTTATAACCGGATAGCATCCCTTGCAAGCGGTCTGTCATCGTTCCGATCATGTCGGTAGTCAGGTACCTTGAATCCGTTCTTGGATAGGTTACCAATTTGTATTGCTCATAAAGGCGCTGCAGGACCGTTAATGTCTTTTTCGCAGAAAAGCCAAAGCGTTTGTTGGCATCTCGCTGCAGTTCTGTTAAATCATACGGAAGCGGCTGCTGTTCCGACTTTTTCTTTCGCTCGATTTTCTCTAATTGTGCTTTTTTGCCCTCAATCTTGGCAACTATAGCTTCAGCTTTAGGCTTATCAAAGATGCGCTTTTCATTGTCCCGCTCCCAGTCCGTTGCGAGTGCTCCAATTTCAGCACGAATAGTCCAATATTCTTTTGCAACAAATTTTTGAATCTGCTGTTCGCGGTCTAGGACCATCGCCAGTGTTGGCGTTTGGACGCGTCCTGCTGAAAGGGGGTCTTTGTATTTAGTAGTCAGCGCCCGAGTTACATTTAGGCCTATCAGCCAATCTGCCTCTGCCCGGCAAACAGCTGAATGGTAGAGGTCTTCAAATTGTTTTCCAGGCCGTAATTGTTTAAAGCCTTCTTTAATGGCTTTGTCTGTTTGCGATGAAATCCACAGTCTTTTCAATGGTTTGTTCCAATGGAGTTTTTCTAGAATCCAGCGGGCGACAAGTTCTCCTTCGCGGCCGGCATCAGTGGCAATGATGCATTCATTAATATCTTTCCGCTTAGCTAGAGCTTCGATTGCCCGGAATTGGTGGTTGGTCTGTTTCATTACCTTTAGTCCCATTTTTGGCGGGATAATCGGCAAGTCCTCTAGGTTCCATTGTTTATATTTCGTGTCGTAATGCTCTGGCATTTTTAATTCGATTAGATGACCAAGTGCCCAAGTAACAATATATTGATTGCCTTCCATATAGCTTTTATGTTTTTGATTACAGCCAAGGACACGGGCAATTTCACGCGCGACACTAGGCTTTTCTGCAAGTACAAGTGATTTCATATTTTCTCCTTTCAGGTAAAACACAAATTTACCTTTTTATAGTATAGCGGAAAATGGAGGGATTTTGTAATTTGGAGAAGTGTATAAGTATAGCGGCAATATTATACATATATTGTTGAATAATTAGTTTAATTTGTCGAATACCACTTAGAATTGTAGAAAAAACCTATCATCACGGAGAGCCCCGATACGAAATTCCTAATTATGAAAGATGTCCCTGAATTAGTCGAAAAACCACTTTCCGACTCCATTGACATTGAGGGCTCCCCGCACATACAATAAAATTATCAGAATAGTTAAGAATGGAATGATGAGTTATGCGGCATTCTCTAAAAAATAAATTTGAATCAATAAAAGAGGCTGGCTTCCTAATCTAAACGGTTAAGGAATCCAGCCTCTTTCTTTATTCTTCTAAATTGGTAGAGGAGAGAGACAAATGATTACGTTAACAGGTAACGATTTATCCTTAGAGCAAATAAAAGAGGTGTTATACGCTAATAAAAAGGTCACCGCTTCAACGAGAAGTATGGAGGCTGTCCAAAAAAGCAGGGAGGCAGTTGAAAAAATTGTTTCAGAATCTCGAGTCGTCTACGGAATCACAACAGGGTTTGGAAAATTTAGCGACGTCTTAATTGATAAAGCCTATGTTCAGGATCTTCAGCTAAATTTAATCCGCTCCCATGCGTGCGGATTAGGAGAACCCTTTCCAGAAGTAGTCTCTAAAGCGATGGTTCTACTTCGAGCCAATGCATTGTTAAAAGGGTATTCGGGGATTAGACCCATTATTATTGAAAAATTATTATCATTAGTTAATTTAAACATTATTCCTGTCATTCCTCAGCAAGGGTCGCTCGGAGCAAGCGGGGATCTCGCTCCACTTTCTCACCTTGCCCTGGTATTAATTGGCGAAGGGGAGGTATTTTACAAAGGAAAACGGATGGATTCTCTTGCAGCCCTTCAGCAGGAAGGGGTTTTACCTGTGACATTAGAAGCTAAAGAAGGTCTCGCCCTCATAAATGGTACACAAGCTATGACTGCAATGGGAGTGGTAGGATATCTAGAAGCAGAAAAGCTGGGCTTTGAAAGTGAATTAATAGCCGCTATGACGATGGAAGCTTTAAATGGAATCAAGGATGCCTTCGCAGAGGAGGTCCAGATCGCAAGAGGTTACAAACAACAAATTGAAACAGCCGCAAGAATCTGTCATTACTTAAGCGATAGTCTGTTAACAACAAAACAGGGGGAGTTAAGGGTTCAGGATGCTTATTCGTTACGATGTATCCCGCAGGTTCACGGTGCCTCCTGGCAGGTTCTGGATTATGTAAAAGAAAAATTAGAAATTGAGATGAACGCGGCAACAGATAACCCGCTAATCTTTAATGAAGGGGAAAAAGTAATCTCAGGTGGTAACTTCCATGGGCAGCCGATTGCCTTTGCAATGGACTTTATGAAACTTGCTGTTGCAGAACTGGCCAATATTTCGGAAAGAAGGATTGAACGATTAGTCAATCCGCAGCTAAACGATTTGCCCCCCTTCTTGAGTCCTAAGCCTGGTTTGCAATCTGGTGCCATGATAATGCAATATACAGCGGCGTCACTTGTTTCAGAAAACAAAACACTGGCACATCCTGCAAGTGTCGACTCAATCCCATCTTCTGCTAACCAAGAGGATCATGTCAGTATGGGGACGATTGCCGCTAGGCATGCGTATCAAATTATCCAAAATGTTAGAAGAGTCCTTGCGATTGAATTGATTTGTGCCATGCAGGCAGTTGAAATTCGCGGGACCAATAAAATGGCAAAATATACAAAAGCGTTATATGAAGAAGGGCGTAAACAAGTACCTTCCATTGAAAGAGATCGGGTATTTTCTAAGGATATCGAAAAGGCGGCTGATTGGTTAAGGATGTTTGAATTTCATCAATTTATAAAAGAAAATGCAAAAAAGGCGTGAAAATCACGCCTTTTACTTCATATGATTTGGGAGCCAGCGGCCAGTATCTACACGCTGTTCATCCTCATCCTCGATTCTATTTTTAAAAGCTTCCTGGGTTACAATTAATTCCTCATCCCCAATAGCTTCCTTTACATGCTTTTCTGTAAGGCTGTCCTTTGGGAAATTACCTGGATGATTCTTCTTTTTGTGTTCAAAATGTTCTCCACGTGCCAATGTTAACACTCCTTTCGTCTTCGCAAGTAGTTTCCCCAAACATTCCTAAAAATAAATTGGAATCATTTTTCCAATTTATCTGTGGTACATGAGTTGTTATAATTGGAGTAATGAGTGTGATAAGGAGGCAGTAAATATGGATTTTTTTCAGATACTTTCAGAAGACAGAATAAAAAAAGCTTATCAAGACGGTGAATTTGATGCATTACCTGGATTTGGAAAACCCATGCAGCTTGAGGATTTATCTGGAATTCCTGAGGAACTGCGCATGGCCTATAAAATAATGAAAAATGCCGGTTATACAGAAGAAGAAGGACGCTTACGTCAAGAAATGATGGGTATTGAAGACCTGCTCAAAAAATGCGATGAAAATGAAAGGGAAAACCTTCAAAGAAAATTAAATGAAAAACTGTTAAGATTTAATCAGTTAATGGCAAAACGAGGAGTTAAAACAAATTCATCCTTTTTTAAAAACTATGAGTTAAAGGTGCAGCGTAAAATAAATAAGTAAAATCTGGTTGATGAAGTGCGGTCTATTCATCACCAGCTTTTTTTTCGTGTTCAACAGGTTTGCACATTCTGTCCAATAAAAAGCCAGCAATAACAATAAAGGCGATAGGGATGGAAAAATTTAAAACATGAATCAACGTCAATACATAACACACCCTTCTGCAAATATTTTAACTATTTAGTTTACTTTGTTATTTATATTATATGCCTATTGTCACAGAACAGACAAATTTAACATTAATGGATAATTGGTGTATTTTTGTCAATAAATAGGTGATTTTTGTAGAAATATCGGGAAATTTGATTGAAAAAGTTGTAAGAAAATTAGTAAAAACTGACAAATTACAACACATTACAAGAATTGTAATCGATATAATGAACATATCACTAAATGAATAAGCAAAAAGACCTAGATATAAAACATTGGAAAAATGACGATGTATTACTTAAGTAGGGAAATCAGAAAAGGGCAAACCTGTTGAAAAGCAGGGACGCAAAGCCGAGGATCTAAGGCGTTTAATGAATTTGCTATGATGGCCGGGTTACCTGGAATACAGTGTATTTTGGGGAGTGAGTAAAATGGTAATTACTGAAAAAGACGTGGAAGTTGTGGATCAGGAATGGATGGAGCTTATTTTAGAGGCAAGAAAACTCGGGCTCTCAATTGAGGATGTGCGGAATTTTCTTACTCATGATGATTTAAAGTCATCAGGTACATATTGAAAAAAGCATTCTACAAAAATAATCGCTTTTGTAGAATGCTTTTTTTATTCATGATTATTTTGATTAATCCGCCACTTATTAAATTCGAGAAAATCCCGGAATTGCTCTTTCGAAACACCAGAATTCATGGCTTCTTTAACAAGGTTCATCCAATCATTATCTAAATCGTCCTTATCGATTTGTTCGTGAATCAGATGTTCAACAGGAAGATTTAAAACGCCCGCTATTTTTTCAAGAAATTGAATAGATGGATTCTTTTGCAGATTTCTTTCTAGTGAACTTAAATAAGATTTAGCAACTCCCGCTTGTTCAGCAAGTTCGGATAGTGACATCTTCTTTTCTAAGCGAAATTTTTTAACGCGGTCACCAATCATTGAGTCTCACACACCTACATTTTGATTTTTTCCGATTAATAATGTAATTACGTTTTAATCGGTCAGACTTCTTTACATATATTCTATCAAAAAGGATGTGAAAGTACCATATTAAGAACGGACTATTATTACAATATCATGAACAATGTGAATTTCTTCCTAGACCTATGACTTAAGGAAGGTATGTTTTGAAAAAAAGACTAGATAGCGTTAATATTAAAGTATGAAGGTATAATTTTCTTAAGCCACACTACAACGAACAATATCAATGAATGCACATAAATATAATCAAAAAGGCAGGGAAACAGATGATTGTATTAAAATCACAACGAGAAATTGAAGCAATGAAAAAGGCTGGAGAAATACTGGCAGCCTGTCATAAGGAAATTGCTAAATTAATAAAACCAGGAATAACCACATGGGAAATAGAAGAATTTGTCGACCAATTTTTAAAAAATAATGGAGCAACACCTGAACAAAAAGGGTATAAAGGCTATGAGTATGCAACATGTGCAAGTATAAATGATGAAATATGCCATGGGTTTCCTAGGAAGGAACCATTAAAAGATGGTGATATTGTCACTATTGATATGGTTGTTAATTACAATGGCGCTTTAGCGGATTCGGCCTGGTCTTACGGGGTTGGCCAGCTTTCGGAGGAAACGACCCATTTATTGAAGGTAACCAAGGAAGCCTTATACAGAGGGATTGAGCAGGCTGTTCCCGGCAATCGAATTGGAGATATTGGTCATGCAATCCAAACGTATGTAGAAAGTGAAGGACTATCTGTTGTTCGTGACTTTATTGGCCACGGCATCGGTGCAGTCATTCATGAGAAACCCGATGTTCCGCATTATGGACTTCCAGGCAAGGGGGCACGAATCAAAGAGGGGATGGTATTTACAATCGAGCCAATGGTAAACATCGGCCGCTACCAGACCAAGATGGATTTGAACGGTTGGACTGCTAGAACGATTGATGGCAAATATTCTGCTCAATATGAGCACACCCTTGCCATTACAAAGGACGGTCCAATCATTTTAACTGAACAGAGGTAAACAAAAGACCCGTTATTTTTAAAAACGAAATAACGGGTCTCTTAATTATGAGATAAAAAGTATAAAATTTTAACTTTGAGAATTGTCTAGCTCCAGCGCCTAGCCCCTCGATGGTCTGCAGCCAATCCGTCCAAAAGGTTAAAAAGCAACCTTTCGGCCGGCTCGTTGCGCTTTTCTTACTTTTTCCTTAGACTTCCAAGTTCTTCGACTAATGCCTGCATTTCATTTGGACTAAATGATTTCTTTTTCAAAACCATTTCATAAATTTCCTTTAATTCTTCATACATTTCCTCATCAAAATGAGAGGGTTTGATGGCTCCAAGGTTTAGGACCTTTAATTTTTCTTTTATTTGTTCAATCATGTATTCGACATTTTCAACAGACTTTTCTGATAAATTCATTTCGGTCACCCTTTTCTAATTTTTAATCCCATCTTTTCATGATAAAAAGTTTCTGTCAATACTCATCTCCATTGTAGTTTGTCCAAAGAAAAATCTTGAATGATAACGAACTGATTGGATTGAAAGGTTTGATATCGTAAAATAAATGGTAAGATATACAATGGTATCATTTTCAATTATAAGAGTGAATGATAATTATGATGCTCGAAGGAGAGGTTATGATGACGAAAAAAAATCAGTTCTGGAAAGGTATACTGCTAGGGGCAATTGCAGGCGGAGTACTTAGCTTATTAGATAAAGATACACGTGAAGCTATGAAGGAAAATGTAAAAAGGACTTCTGGTAAGGTAGGGTATATTGTTCGACATCCTGACGAAATATCAGAAAAAGTAAAGGGGACAGCTGCAAAACTTAAATCCACCTTTGAAACTGTTAGTGAAGATATCTCCTTTATTACAGATAAAGTTGAGGAGTTAAGGGAACTGACACCACAGGTGACGGAAATACTTAAGGAAACGAAGGATACTTTTATTGATAATAATGAAGATGAAATTTTAAATAATGTATTAAGAAAGGAAGAATAAATCACAAATAAGAAGGAGGATCTGTATGGATAAGAAAGTAAATGTACGCTCATCATTGCTAAGATTACTTTGGCATCGGATAGAGGAAGATGATCTTCCCGGCTTGAGTGCGCAATTGGCCTATTTTTTTCTTCTTTCCTTATTTCCACTCTTAATTGTATTATTTACACTCCTACCGTATTTCCCGATTCCACACGAGGATATGCTCGGTATGATTCGCGATTTTGCCCCTGCTGAAGCTATGAAGCTTATTGAAAAAAATGTTAAGGAAATTATGAGCCAACGTAATGGCGGCTTACTTTCATTTGGGATCATTGGGACGATTTGGTCGGCATCTAACGGAATTAACGCAATCGTAAGGGCTTTTAATAAGGCATATAACGTGAAGGAGAGCAGGTCCTTCATTGTTGCAAGAGGAATGGCCGTTCTATTAACATTTGGTATGATTTTCGTTTTTTTACTCGCCATTATCCTGCCTGTTTTTGGAAAGGAAATAGGTCTTTTTTTATTCTCGCAATTTGGCTATACTGAACAATTTATTAAGGTATGGAATACGTTAAGCTGGCTGGGAAGTGCCATTATTTTATTTCTTATTTTTACAGGGCTTTATTGGATTGCACCAAATGTAAAGCTTAAATGCAGAAGTGCTTTTCCAGGGGCCATTTTTGCCACCATAGGCTGGATTCTATCATCAATGGGTTTATCCTTCTATGTTGGAAATATTAGTAATTATTCCCTTACATACGGAGGAATTGGAGCGATCATTGTGTTAATGATCTGGTTATACCTATCCGCATTTATTATTATTCTTGGAGGCGAGGTAAATGCCTTCTACAGTGAAAAAAAACGGACAAACTGCTAACACTTACCTTAATGAAAATAACTTATCCGTCCAAACTATGATTAGGGCTTAGTCCCCGAACATTAAGGGAGGTTTTAAAAATGACAAAACATACGAAAAAAGATGGTAGTACAAAGCAAAAGGGTAAAGGCAGTAAGGGGAATAAAACTTCAGGTTCTGCTAACGGGTCTAACGGCTATCACTAAGCCATAACATAAAAGGACCAGGTGAGAAATTCACCAGGTCCTTTATTTATGATTTTAACAGCCTGAGGCTATTTAAAATAACAAGGATGGTACTACCTTCATGACCAATTACTCCGAATGGCAAATCTAGCAGTTGAAAGAAATTGGAGCATATTAGCAGCATAATGACAGCAATGGAGAAAACCACATTTTGTTTAATGATTTTGTTCATTCGCTGCGAAAGCCGAACCGCTTCAGCAATTTTAGGAAGATCATTTTTCATTAAGACAATATCAGCAGTTTCTAGGGCCACATCTGTTCCTCCACCCATCGCGATTCCTACATTAGCAATGGCTAATGCTGGGGCATCATTGATACCATCGCCAACCATCGCCACTGTTTTATATTTCTCCTTGAGTTGTTTTAACTGCTCTACCTTTTCTTCTGGAAGACATTCTGCGTAAAATTCATCCACATGGCTCTCGGCCGCAATGGCTCGGGCTGTTTTTTCACTATCACCCGTCAGCATAATCGTCTTTATGTTTTGTTTCTTTAAGTCCTCAATTGCATGCTTTGTTTCTTCACGAACCACATCTTTCATCGCAATCATTGCACTAAGCATGCCATCTATCTCAATAAAGACTAAAGTATTACCTAAGCCAGCTAATTCTATGGCCTTTCCTTCAGCAAACTCATCAACCTGATCATTTCCAACAAATGCAGCTTTACCGATTTTCCATTGTTCCCCGTTAATCGATGCTTTAACTCCCCAGCCAGGAATATCCTCTAAGCTTTCCGGCTGTAATAAATCCTTTCGCAGTGTCTGTTTTGCATAGTTAACAATCGCTTGTGCTAGTGGATGGTTGGATAGGTTTTCGATCGAAGCCGCTTTTAAAATAAGTTCTTCTTTATCGATGCCTTTATTCACTAAAACTTCTGTAACTTCGGGCTTTCCTTTTGTCAGGGTACCTGTTTTATCAAAGGCGATTGCTTCTAAATGACCTAAATTTTCTAAATGGACCCCGCCTTTTACTAAGATGCCGTGTTTCGCCCCATTTGAAATGGCTGAAAGGGTAGCAGGCATAATCGAGGCAACCAGTGCACAAGGTGATGCAACTACAAGTAAAATCATGGCCCGATAAAAAGATTCATGCCAGCTCCAGCCAAGTAGGAAGTAAGGTAAAAAGAACATACTTATGACGACAAGCAGGACCACTTTAACATAAGTTCCTTCAAAACGCTCAATAAATAGCTGTGAAGGAGATTTTTCACTTTGAGCCGATTGAACGAGCTGGATTATTTTTTGAAAAAGTGTATCTGTACTTTCCTTTGTTACTTGAACCGTAATCGAACCCGACAAATTGACGGTGCCGGCAAAAACTTCTGCTTGCTCACTCTTTGAAACAGGCATTGATTCTCCGGTAATTGCCGCTTCGTCGATATTGGTTAGCCCTTTGATAATAACCCCATCAGATGGTACTCGCTCGCCCGGTTTAATCAGGATATGGTCCCCGACCATTAGTTCAGAAACTGCCACCCGTTTTTCATAACCGTTAGTAATTCTTAAAGCCTCTTGTGGCTGCAGCTCCATTAAAGAGGAGATCTCTTTGTGGCTTTTATTCATGGTGTAGGTTTCCAACGCACCGCTGACGGCAAAGATAAAGATTAATATAGCCCCCTCTGTCCAATAACCGATGATGGCAGATCCGACTGCAGCAAAAATCATTAGCATTTCGACGTTTAGTTCTTTATTTTCATAGGTGGCCTCGATTCCTTCTTTTGCCTTGGCAAAGCCCCCAATCACAAAGGCTAATAAATAAGAAATAATGGATTCGACCTCATTACCATTTTTATCAAACAGCCAGCCTGCAGCGATTAAGCCCCCACTTACCGCCGCCGCTATTAATTCGAAATGTGGTTTAATTTTTTCAAGCAAACTGACTTCCTGAATGCTCTTTGATAGAACTTTTGCTTCAGAACTCATTGTTTCTCCCCCCTCATTATTTTTGATTCGGCCAGCTGCAGCGCCTAGGGGCTCTTAGGTCTAAGCCAATCCGTCAAGAAGGTTAAAGAACAACCTTCTCGCCGGCTCGTCTTATGCCTGTCGCCCCTGGTCAAGGCGCTTACGCTTTTGAGTCTAACTGAGAAAAATAATCATATTCATTACCCTTAAAAAACACGAAAGCTGTCATCAAGTGATGACAGCGCAAATCTCAACTTATATTCTTTTTAGTTATTTTACCATATATCGTATGTTTTAAGATATGTATTTGCTTACAATAATCTTTAGGAATTTTGCTGTTCCAGCCTTATCTGTATCTTTCTTGCAAAGGAAAATAAAATGAAGGAGACAGCTAGAAGCATGGTACTAATAATATAAAAGAAACTTACATTTTGAAAAAACTTAATAAATAACCCGCCAATTATCGGTCCACTAAGACTGCCAACGCTATAGGAAATACCGCATAATAAATTACCGGTCGGTAACAGATACCTTGGAACCAAATCCGTCATAAAGCTTATCCCAAGTGAGAAGGTTGATCCGACAACCATTCCTGAAAAAAGAAACGCGGTGAAAAGTCCAATAAAGGAGTGTTCCACAAAACTGGCCATCGTAAAACTTAAAAAACCGAGAATCAGTACGGTCATTAAGACATTTCTTCTCCCGTATTGATCACTTAACATTCCTAAAGGGAGCTGTGTAATAATGCTTCCAACAGCGAAAACAGATAGGAAAACAGAGACACTCGATACATTAATGTTGGTCCGAAGAGCGTAAACGGGAAAACTTCCATTTAGGCAAGACTCTAAGAACCCGTATGTAAAGGGAAGTAAGAATGCAACCCATCCAAATTTAAAAGCTTGTTTAAATTGTTTAATCGTTGCTAAAAAAGAATTGATGTTGACATTTTGTTCGGGAAATTCATTGTTCAACGTAAACACAAAACCCCATCCAATTAAACATAAAATCGAAGAAACGATAAATGGTAAGGATTGATTAATATTAACCAGCGGGGTCATTAGGGGGCCTGTGGCAAAACCAATTCCAAAAAATAATCCATATAAGGAAATATTGCGGCCGCGCTTCTCAACTGGAGATGATGAAGTTATCCACGTTTGTGTTGCAAAGTGGAGGGAGTGGTCACCAATCCCGATCAGCAGCCGTAACACAAACCAAAACCAATATGTCTTCCAAAGTGGAAATAAGGCAAGTGATATAACAACTAGGCCTCCGCCCCAAATAATTACAGGTTTGTACCCATACTTTCTTAACGGCATTTCCATAAACGGGGATACCAAAAGTATTCCAATATATAAGGCAGTTGCATTAAAACCATTTAACGAAGATGATACACCGCTTTTTTCAAAAATAACAGCAATGAGAGGGAGGAGCATGCCTTGATAGAATCCAGAAATTGCCACAATACTGACAAGGATCCAGAAACGTACATTTATTTTTTTCATAAACCATCCTCACGTTAATTTAAAGTAAGTTTAATAGTCCCTCCATGATGGTATCTAGAAAATAAGCCATTTGCAAGGAAATTGCGACCTAGACATTTTATTCATTTTTAGGTAAATTAAGGTACAAGTAAAAATTATAGAAGAAAAAGCACGAGCAAACTGGAGGGAACACGTTGACGAATAAAGTTTTTATGCTAATGACATTCATTGGGGTGCCGGTGTCTGTAATTGGTACAATGATGCATTGGTCGAACATAATCTTATTTATCCTGTATTGTTTAACAATCATTTCCTTATCAAGCTTTATGGGCAGGGCAACGGAGAGCCTTGCCATTGTGGCCGGTCCTCGGATTGGCGGACTATTAAATGCAACCTTCGGAAATGCAGTTGAGCTGATTATTTCCATCTTTGCCTTAAAGGCTGGACTGGTTGAAGTGGTTCTAGCCTCGTTAACCGGGTCGGTTTTAGGGAACTTACTCCTTGTTGCGGGACTTTCATTCTTCGTTGGCGGATTAAAATTTAAGCGCCAGGAATTCAATGTATATGATGCCAGACATAACTCCGGATTGCTAATGTTCGCGGTCATGATTGCATTTGTAATTCCGGAAGTGTTTTCTATCAACATGAATGAGTCCAGTACGTTAACATTAAGCATAGGGACATCTGTGATTTTAATTCTCCTTTATTTATCTGCCCTATTCTTTAAGCTGGTTACCCATCGCGGAGTATATCAATCAGCAGCCCCTAAAGATGCCCACGAGGAAGAGATTCCAGAATGGAGCAAAGGGAAAGCAATCGCTGTTCTCCTTATCGCGACCATTGCTGTCGCATATATATCTGAGCATCTTGTTCATACCTTTGAATATGTTGGGGAGAGATTTGGCTGGTCAGATTTATTTATTGGGGTAATCATTGTCGCTATAGTCGGGAACGCCGCAGAACACGCTTCAGCCGTGTTAATGGCCTATAAAAATAAAATGGATATCTCTGTTGAAATCGCGATTGGCTCTACTCTACAAGTTGCGATGTTTGTTTTGCCTGTGTTAGTACTAATTTCACTCCTGTTTGAAACTTCGATGCCTCTTATTTTTAGCTGGCAGGAATTAATCGCCATGGTTTCATCTGTCTTATTGATGGTAGTGATTTCAAACGATGGAGAATCCAACTGGTTTGAAGGATTAACGTTACTAGCTGCCTATGTCATTATGGGGATTGGATTTTTCTTACTATAAAAATAGAAAAGACTCTATGCCAAATGGTATAGAGTCTCCTTTTTTCAGCCGAAGGAGAAGTATATACTTTCCTAACAGGCATAATTGCAACTACGCCTCTGTCTTCGCCCTTTTGGGCTCGCCAATCGTCCGAGGTTTCTAATTAACTTTTTCAATGTACGGTAAAGCTGTTTCTATATGCTATAATGATACAGCACTATTTTTAGGGTTCTAAATCAATCGTTTTCATTTCGTGGGGCCATCAATCACCAACCTTCATGTTTAGTGGAAATCATTAGAAAAACACGAGTGTTGAATTTCATATAAGACGGGAATCCCAACCTCCTTAGTCAAAATAAATTGTAAGCCGATTGATTACTGCCCTCCTTTTTAAAAGGTTAAGTTTATTATAAATCCTAGTTAAAGTTTTGTAAATAATCAGATTATTACAATTATGTTACTTCTGAACCAGAACATAAGGAGCGAGAAATGAAATTTACTATAAGGTTATTATTTTTTATAATCGGGTTAGCAATCATGACCTTTGGGGTATGTATGACAATCAAGGTTGCTGATATTGGAGTGGGCGCATGGGATGCTTTAAATGTGGCCCTGACAGAAAGAGTGGGGCTATCTGTAGGAAAATGGGTTATGATAGATGGCGCCATTTTAGTCCTTGTTAATGCCCTATTAGTCAAAAGAAGGCCGGACATTCTATCACTTCTGACGATTATTGTCATTGGTTTGTTAGTGGATTTTTGGCTTGACACTGTATTTAATTTATTTGATGTAGAGCAGTTACTTGCTAAACTGGCAATGTTATTGGTAGGAATTTTAATTATCGGATTTGGGGCCTCCATCTATTTACAGGCTAAGTTTCCTCAAAGCCCGATTGACAATTTTATGTTAGCGATTAAAGAACGGTTCCGTGTGAATTTAATGCTAGCGAAAACAATCGGTGAAATTACCGCTTTAATCCCGGCTTTTTTCCTAAATGGACCTATTTCGTATGGAACGATTATCATCACGTTTACAGTAGGACCGGCAATCCAATTGTTTTTTCCCTCTTTTGAAAAATTTATGCAACGATTGCAAACGAAATTTTCATAGGTTAGGTAAAAAAAGTCTTAGAGGGAAATGGATAATATGAGGGAACTCCGAAAAAACTAGTAGCAGACTGATTAATGTTCTTAGTGAAAGGAGTTCCAACCCGTGAAGAAAAATGTTTCTTTACTTATGACATTTCTATTAATGTTATCCTTTATCCCGTCAGCTTTGGCTCAAAAAGCCCCGGTAAAACAAAACGCAGTAAAATATCAAGTTCCACCGTCTGTTCGTAATATTTCAAAAGAAAATACGTATCCGAATTCAACCCAGGATTTACCGTTACTGCAGCCAAGTGATTTGACCAAAAAGCTCATTAATTCATCAAGAGTTAAAATTCAAAATCCTGATCTCATTCGGATGCTCAATGAGTCAAGCATTAACAGCACTCCGTTTGCTCTCGGATACCGAGCCATTATCTATCTTGGACAGTGGCCATTAAACTACGAATCATCTGAAACCTCCCCTAACTGGGAGTATCAAAAAATTAACACCAATTATTTCGATAATCGCGGCGGCAAGACGCCGTTTCAAATCAAATATGTGCAGGAATCACAGAAGGTAATTCGAGGCGGTCTGACATCCAAAATCCCAAATGCCGAGGAAGTAAAAAAGATGATGCTGTTAAAGGCTATGGAAAAGACTAATCTTCCTCTTGCTTTTGAAACGATAATTGGTACAGGGACAAAGAACGACCATATCTACAACATTCCTCCAAATCGCTTAGGCTACTTATATGCCTATGCCCCAGGGGTGAATGAAAAAGGAAAGGTAACCTACGGGGAAGTCTATTTGATGCTTAAAGGAAGTAAGAAGTTTATTGTTATCAAGAACGTTACTTCTCAAGGCATTGGTGCATGGATCCCTGTTCAGGATTATGTATCCTTTGGTTTTGCGGCTTCGGAACGGCCAAGATAACGAAAATTTTCAGGACTCCTCAAAACTGAGGGGTTCTTTTTTCAATAATAATGGGCAAAATAGGATTAACCCATTGCCAAAGTTCCTATATTTCGATAGGATGGAACGGTAATGAAAGGAGTGGATCATTTGGGCAGCCCAATTCAAAATAAAAATACGCAAGTCGATTTTTTAAAACACCGTTTAAACATGTTTATTGATGTACTTGATGCGATCGACCCTGAAGATGCTGATTTAGAGGATATCGACCGTTTAATCGCGATGCTGGATGATATGGAGACTAAGTGCCGTGAATTTAATAACCGTGAAGTAAGTGAGTCTGTTTAAATAACAGGCCTTTTTTATGACTTGTACATGTTGCCAATAGCAAGCTTATCCTTTAATTTGAGTGATTATAGGAGTATAATGTAAGCGTACAAAAAGTTGTAAAATTGAAAATAGATGAAAATTGGGGAACAAAGGGAAAGGGGTACTCGAATTGAATATTGAAAAACTTCAAGAAAGCATGTACGAGCTAATTGTTGAAACATCAACTAAACTTCCGAAAGACGTTCGCCGTGCTGTATTAGCTGCAAAGCAAAAAGAAAATGCAGGAACAAGTGCTGCCATGAGTCTTGCCACGATCACCAATAATATTAAAATGGCTGACGATCAGGTATCGCCAATCTGTCAAGATACGGGCCTGCCAACCTTTAAAATTAAGACACCTGTGGGCGTTAACCAATTAGAAATTAAAGAGGCCATTAGAAATGCCATTGTTCTTGCGACAAAAGAAGGTAAATTGCGTCCAAACTCGGTTGATTCTTTAACAGGTGAAAATAGCGGCGATAACCTTGGCGCCGGCGTACCGGTCATCAAATTCGACCAATGGGAAAAAGACTATATTGACGTGCGTCTGATATTAAAAGGCGGCGGTTGTGAGAACAAAAACATTCAATACAGCCTCCCATGTGAATTAGAAGGGCTTGGCCGTGCAGGACGTGACCTTGATGGGATCCGCAAATGCATCATGCATTCGGTTTACCAAGCACAAGGCCAAGGCTGCAGCGCCGGTTTTATTGGTGTAGGAATCGGCGGTGATCGTTCATCAGGTTATGATTTAGCCAAAGAGCAATTATTCCGTTCGGTTGAGGATGTCAATCCAAACGAGGATCTTCGCAAGCTAGAAGAGTATGTAATGGAAAATGCGAATAAATTAGGAATTGGGACGATGGGCTTCGGTGGAGAAGCGACCCTTTTAGGATGTAAAGTAGGCGTCATGAATCGTATTCCAGCCAGCTTCTACGTTTCCGTTGCTTATAACTGCTGGGCTTTCCGCCGTTTAGGTGTGAGTGTGGATGCTGAAACGGGTGAGATTAAAGAGTGGGCATACCAAGAAGGTGAGTTCATTGATTTTGCAGAAACGGAAGCTGAAAAGGAAACAGCTGCAGCTTCATCATCCTCTGATGTTATTACGTTAGAGGCACCGATTACAGAGGAAAAGATTCGTTCGTTAAAGGTTGGCGACGTTGTCCAAATTAATGGATTAATGTACACCGGCCGTGATGCGATTCATAAGTATTTAAGTGACCATGAGGCACCGGTTGATTTGAATGGTCAGGTGATTTATCATTGCGGTCCGGTTATGTTGAAGGACGAAAATGGCGAGTGGCATGTCAAAGCTGCTGGTCCGACAACGAGTATTCGTGAGGAGCCTTATCAAGGTGATATCATGAAGAAGTTTGGTATCCGGGCTGTGATTGGTAAGGGCGGAATGGGTCCGAAAACATTGGCAGCGTTGAAAGAGCATGGCGGGGTTTATTTGAACGCAATCGGTGGGGCAGCTCAGTATTATGCGGATTGTATTAAAGGCGTAGAGGGCGTTGATTTAATGCAGTTTGGTATTCCAGAAGCGATGTGGCACTTGCGAGTGGAAGGCTTTACTGCTGTTGTAACGATGGATTCGCATGGTAACAGTTTGCATGCTGATGTAGATAAGTCTTCATTGGAGAAATTAGCTCAGTTTAAGGAGCCGGTTTTTAAATAATATTGGCTTGGAGGGATAGGCGTGTGTGGTGCGCCTGTCTCTTTTTTTGTGTTGTTGGGGGTTTTGTTAATATATCCTGAAATTTGTTAATATCCAATCAAATTTTGTTAATATCAATACAAAATTTGTTAATTTCCTCAAATTTTTGTTAATAAAGACCATAAATTTGTTAATAAAGCATTAAAGCAATATTGATCAGAATAAAAGGAGCAGGAATTCTTATAAAAGGTGTCGAAATAGACAATAAATTAGCTAAAGGAGGGGAAAATTTGTTTGATTTACCTTTAATTAAACCCATAACATTAAAACAGGCAGAAGCTGCTCAAAGAAGATTGCCAAGTAACCATCCAATGATGGCAGAAGTGGAGTTGAAAATCAGGAAATTAGCGTCAGGATATAAAGGAGAGAAGACTTTACATTACTTTCTAGGGTTACTCCCCGAAAAAAATTATCATATTTTTCACGGTCTCCGACTTCCTGCAAGAGATTCTTTCTTCCAAATGGATGCTCACCTTCTTTCCCCAAAACTAATCATTCTCTTAGAGTCAAAAAACTACTCCGGTACACTTACTTTAGAAAAACAGCAGTTAACCCAAGAGATTAATCATACAAAAGTTGTTTATGATAATCCAATTGCACAGGTTAATCGACATAAAATACTTTTACAATATTTTTTTCTGAAATATCAAATTCCCCCCATTCCGATCGAAACTGTAGTCGTTTTCACTAATTCATCTTCAGAAATTAAAATTGCTAATGGATATCATGAGGCAGAAAAAAAGATTTGTAAAGCTAGCAACCTTTTGAAGAAAATAGATGAAATTGAGAAATACTACTCTAAGGATAAAGTCGATCAAAAAACGATTGGAAAGATAAAAAGACTACTTTTAAGTAAACATACACCATTTAGATCCAACTTCTTAAAAACGTTGGGTATAGATAGAACTGATATTTTACCAGGGGTTCGATGTTCAGACTGTTTGTTTATACCTATGGACTACAATAGAAACAAATGGATATGCTCAGTTTGTCACAAAATATCTAAAGAAGGCAGCCTTGAAGCGATTAATGACTATTTTCTTCTCATTAACACCTCAATTACAAATTCGGAACTACGAGAATTTCTACAATTACCCACAAGAAGGGCTTCTTCCTATCAACTAGAATTGCTAAATTTACCATCAATAGGAACGAAAAAAGGTCGTGTCTACCATCAGCCTAAAGATTTCCTTTAAATACTAATTATCCTTTCCCCTTAAATAACAAACACTAAAATAAATAAACATAGGGGGAACATGGATGAAACGCTTAATCACTTTTCTTACGATCATGTGCTTACTACTCCCAACAAGTACATATGCAGCAGTATCCAATCAGCCAATAAACTGGGGGTTTAAAAAAGCCCAAAATGAGATTCCGCCGGAAGCAGGAGCCCAGTATGACCAGATTCTCGCCAAATACGGTGCCTTTTATAAAGGAGACCCGAAATCCAAAGTCTTGTATTTGACCTTTGACAGCGGGTATGAAAATGGCTACATGCCAAAAATTTTTGAAGTCTTGAAAAAGGAAAAAGTGCCAGCTGCCTTTTTTGTAACAGGCCACTTTTTAAATTCGCAGCCTGAGCTTTCCAAACAAATGGTAAAAGAAGGACATATCATCGGCAATCATTCCTGGAGCCATCCAGATTTTACAGCCGTCGGTGATGCAAAAATCCGGGAGGAGCTTCAAAAAGTTAAGGTTAAAGCAAAAGAAGTAACAGGGCAAAAGGAAATGAAGTATCTACGTCCGCCACGCGGTGTTTTCAGTGAAAGAACGCTGCAAATTGCGAAGGAAGAGGGCTACACCCATGTCTTTTGGTCGCTTGCCTTTGTTGACTGGAATGTGAATCAACAAAAAGGCTGGCAATATTCCTACAACAATATCATGAAGCAAATCCATCCCGGATGCGTAATCCTGCTTCATTCTATTTCAAAAGATAACGCAGATGCACTCGAACAGGCGATTAAGGATTTGAAAAAGAAAGGCTACAAATTCAAAAGCCTCGATGATTTTCCGAAACCTAAGTAATAAGTATGTGTTTCATCTCTTTCTAAAAGGGGTATCTGTATAATACAACTTTTTTAGAGGGGGATACTTCATGAGATTGGAAGTAAAATGTAATGTTGAGAATTGCAAGTATTGGGCAGAAGGTGACCAATGTGTTGCAGATTCAATCTATGTCATCGGTCCCAACAGCAGCAGAGAGGCTGATACGGTAGAGGAAACCGCTTGTAAAACATTTGAGCATCGTGGATAAGACTTAAAATAATGGACGGCAACTTGCCGTCCATCTTCCTTTTCTTAACATAACAAAACTGGTTTTGAATGGCCACCTTTAAATTTAAAGCATGAGCTTGTATATAAATTTGCGGAGGAAGGGCATGTTATTGACAACCGTTTTGTAGAGCCATCCTGATTTTATATTCAAATCTATGTGATATAATGAAAGGTCGGATTCAACAGAATTCGGCTTTTCACCATGAATCATGCTATAATACAACTCAAGCTTTTGAAAAATTTGGAGTGAGCAAAATGAAAACCGAACAAGGTATAAAAATACAATTGAAACAAACCTTTCCTTTAACAATCAAAAGGCTCGGAATCAATGGGGAAGGCGTGGGGTATTTTAAAAAGCAGGTCGTCTTTGTTCCCGGTGCCCTGCCTGGAGAAGAGGTAGTCGTTGAGGCAACCAAAATCAATCCTAAATTTGCTGAAGCGAAGATTAAAAAAATTCGTGTTAAATCACCGCATCGTGTTCAGCCGCCATGTCCGTTTTATGAGCAATGCGGCGGATGTCAGCTTCAGCATTTGCAATATGGTCAGCAGTTAAAAGAAAAACGGGATATTATTATTCAATCACTAGAACGGCATACAAAGTTGAATGTGAACCAACTCGATATCTGCGAAACAATTGGAATGGAAAATCCTTGGGGCTATCGGAATAAAAGCAGCTTCCAGGTAGCGCAGAAAAATGGCAAGGTGTTAGCCGGATTATACGGGATGAACTCACACCAGCTCATCGATATTGAACATTGTGCAGTACAGCATTCACAGACCAATGAGGCTGTTACAACAGTAAAATCCATTCTCCAAGACTTGCAGGTTCCTATTTATAATGAAAAAACCAGAAAAGGTATTGTTAGAACAATTGTCGCACGTGTAGGAGTGGAAACTGGAGAACTTCAGGTTGTCCTGATCACCACTCAAAAAGAACTCCCTAAGAAAGAGTCTATAATAGTGGAAATTCAGAGAAGGCTGCCTAAAGTGAAATCCATTGTACAAAACATAAATGGGGAAAAAACCTCGCTTATTTTTGGCGAAGAAACCCTTGCCCTTGCCGGGGAGGAGTTCATTCAGGAAACGTTAGGAGATTTACAATTTGAGTTATCAGCAAGAACTTTTTTTCAGCTTAATCCGATTCAAACAGTAAAGCTTTATGATGAGGTAAAAAAAGCAGCTGCCCTTACAGGAAAAGAGAAGGTCGTAGATGCTTATTGTGGCGTCGGCACAATCGGTTTATGGCTCGCAGACCAAGCCGCAGAGGTACGCGGTATGGATGTCATCCCGGAATCCATTAATGATGCCAAGAAAAATGCTAAGCGACATGGATTTACTAATACAAAGTATGTACCTGGGAAAACGGAAGAGGTATTGCCAAAATGGGTCAAAAAAGGTTGGAAGCCTGATGTTATTGTTGTCGACCCGCCAAGAACGGGGTTAGACAATCAACTCCTTCAAACCATTTTACAGGTGAAACCAGAGAAGCTTATTTATGTGTCTTGCAATCCTTCTACCTTAGCAAAGGACATTCAAACTTTAAGTTCAAAATATGCTGTGAAATATATTCAACCAGTGGACATGTTCCCGCACACGGCACACGTCGAATGTATCTCGCAACTCATTTTAAAGAAAGGCAACTAACCCATTTGGGTGTTGCCTTTTTTACTATTCCTGAAAAGGATTTACAAAGTTATAATGGATACGAATATCACCTTGGCTGTTACAGGTAATCTTATCAACAAGTGAATGTAATACTTGTGAGGTAAGATCTTTAAGCGAAAGAAAATCCTTTAGCTTTTTTCCCATTTCAAGAGTGTAGTTTTCATTTGTACATTCTTCGAGTTTCTTTACAAGCTGGGTCTTAGCCAAATCTAATTCTTTTAGGCTTTGATCAGTTAGTTCTTTGTATTCAATTAAATCTTCCTTGGAAATTAAATTGTCGCTAAACATATTGACGTAATCCAACTTTCTCTTACGTAGTTCCTTTATCTGTTTATCAACATTTTGAAGTTCGTTTTGAATCTTCCGTTGTTTTGTATTCAGCTTTTTTAGCAAAGACTCTAAAAAAGGCTTATTCTGAAAAGATTGAAAAAGATTTTGAAGATCATCTTGGATAATGTTCTTTATGGTGCTCGTTCGGTAGCTAGATTAAATAGACTCCAAATTGATGAATTCGTAAAAAAACTTTTATCCATTAAGGAGTTACTCCCAGATAAATATAAAAGTGAAATTGATGAGTTAGTTATAACTTTAAGTAATAAACTGTACGACAACATTACCATTGCCGGAGATTAAAGGGATTATTGTTATTTCTTCAAACAGCAGGGTTTTATTTTTGAAATTGAGTTTGTGAAAAAATGTACTTTCACGAACGGGTCTTTAGTTCCACAAAAAAATGGACTGTTTCGGAACCTTTTTAATTAGAAGTCGTATGTTTTTAAAGTACAGGTGAATTTAATGACAAATAAGTTGAAAGCTATTTTGATAACAATAATTGTAATACTTGTTCTATTTGTAGCTGGTAAATATTTATTGGATACATTATTTGGAGATATATGTGGTAATGAGATTTTACAAAAAGTCCCTTCTCCTAGTGGTGAAAAAGTGGCATATATCTTTACAAGAGATTGTGGTGCAACAACGGGCATTTCACCGCAGTTAACAATTTTAAATAAGAATGATACCTTTCAAAATATATCAGGAAATACATTCAGGTCAGATAAAGAATTCTCTATCAGATGGCTTAGCAACAAAAAATTACAAGTTATTTATGAAAAGAAATCTGAAACTTACGAAATGGATGAAAGCGTCAGTGGTATTAAAATTGATTATGTAGGAAAATAAGAGAGAGAATGTCTTGTTCACTAACGAATGATTTTGTTGAAGATAGGATGGCTGCGGCGATCCTGTTTTCTTTTTGTACTAATGTTCAGGTTGAATAGCGGATAATTATTTATTCACAATGGAAAAGAATCATTGTTATTCGAAGGGAGGTTGGATATGACTAATCATTTTAATGAGGAAGAGTACAATAAACTTATTGAAAAATACAATTACAAGGATATGTTGCACGATGCATTTAAACAGGTGATTACACCTGATTTTAAAAAGCACGGATTTAAACAGAAAGGAAAGACTTTTTATCGAGAATGTGAAGGGATTATTGAAATTTGCGAAGTGCAATATTCAAGAGGAAATCACCGAACGGCTGCAAGTTTTACTTATAACATAAGTACCGCAATTCCTTCTTTATACACCACACTTGGAATACAGGAAAGCAATAAGCTCAACACAACCATTTGTGATCATTCTTTCGGAGAAGTAGTAAGATGGGCGTATAATTTGCCCGCCAGTGTTGATGATTGGTATTACTTAGAAGCATATAGCCAAGAGAAACCTTCTGTTGTTTATTATGAATTTGAATGGAATGCAACTGAAATTTCAAAACAGAAATCATTCGAATCAAATTGGGAAAATCGTTATAATTTCAAGACTGGCGTAGGATTTAATAAAGTTTTGGTCGAGGATATTGAAAATATCATACTCCCCTTCTTTCAATCAATTCCAGATGCCGAGTCATTAATTGCACATCTAAGAAATGATGAACCAAAAGGAGAAATTGAAGAACAAATGATGTATCAGTTGGGGCATCTTTATTATAAAAACGGTGAACAGGAAAAAGGTCAAGAAATACTAAACAGAATTCGCAATGGTGCATACAAAGTCGCCATTGATGATGATATTGAAAATGGACAAATTGTTTTGTAAACCTGCGTTTTTCCCTTATTCTTTTTGAGCTACTGGGAGCGATAATCCAATAACTGAGATTTTCAATTAAAGAGTTTTACCACTAAAGTTCTGGGGGAATAGTGATGGAATTTCAATATCGATTAACTGGAGCAGGATGGGCTCAATGTGAATTAGAAATAAATTCAAAGAAGTATTCCTTCAGTGCCGGTTATCTAACTGATTCTTTAGGTGATTTTCTTAAAACACTTTTGAATATAAACCCACTATACACAGAGGAAGTATATATTGAAAACGGTGCTCAATTTTTTTGGGATGAAGAACCAAGGGGGGCTGAATGGCATTTTCGATATTTAGGCGATGATAAAATGTTATTAGAAATTACTGAATATGAAGATGTTAGTTCTTCCCTCGAGCCTAAAATAATATTGCAAACTGAGTGTTCATATGATGAATTTTTGAGTAAAGTAATGAGTGAAGCAGATAGAATACTTAATGAATATGGGATTGTTGGATACAAAGAAATGTGGTATGAACACGAATTTCCGCTTAGTTCATTTCTGAAATTAAAATACTATATAAAAAATAATTCTAAGTTTCCTCTAGAGAATAGAAAAGCAGGGTATAAAGAGATTTATAAAAGTAATTTAAAAATGGAATTAAGCATCCTAAATAAATAAATGTAAATCAAATTTCAAAATTAAAAGCCTATCAAAAAGAATTGTTAAATATAACAATTATTTTCCTAATGGGTTACGATTGTTCAATTAGAACAATCTTTTTTTTATAGCGGACAGAATAATTGAGCAACCTTACCCCATAGTTTTAGTCCGTATTGTTGTTATAGAATCAAATAAATATATGTGTGTCGGGAGGTCTAATATGGTTGATAATGAAAATTTAACCTTAGATATTGGAATAGTTAAAATTCATCTTCCTGATGCAATTAATCCGAATTTTATGATTGCACAAAGTCTGGGTGAGGAATTTGGTTTAGAAATCAATTATGAAGCTGAACAAAAATTACGCAATACTTTGAAAAACAAGGATAGAGACATCTATAAAAAAATAAAAATTGACGCAGAATCTGGCTGTGTTTTTATAAGTGCAAATTCAAAGCAAGGTAATAGTATTCTCGAAGTGGCAATTATAATTAATGAATTCGCGACACAACCATTTCATCAAGAACTAACTTCTGAACATATCAAAGAAGCAGGAAAAGTTCTGACAACCTGGAAACGTCCTAAACCGCAAAAATGGCAAGAAGGTGATTTATTTGCCATTCCATTATCCGATAGGACATTTGGATATGGACAAGTATTATGGCACCAAAATAAAAAATCATCCGTTACCTGTGCAATATTTGATTGTCGAAGTAATGAAATTAAACCAATACGAGCCATAGTTCAATCAACAGTTATATCGGTTTTGACAGTAAAAAATATATCTGATTTAAACAGTGGCAAATGGAAAGTAATAGGTAAACATTCATTAGTGATAGAAAAATCAAATGTTCCAATAGAACATTGTGGCAAGCCTGGAGTAGGTTCAAAGATATATCAAGAACATATATTAGAAAGTTTTATCGAGGCATATTTTGCGATAAGACCGTGGAACCATTTACCATTTAAAGATAGCTTTATGGATACGCTTCTTTTGCCAGGTGTAGCCCGACCTAATGATGTTATTATCCTAACAAAAGAGCAAAAGATATTATATTGAATAAATTCATAAATCAGTATTTTTACTTGAATTTCTAAAAAGAACTTTAATAAATAAGTCATATTCTATAAGTTTTTAAAAAATTGCACTTAAACTCAAATGGGGGCAAGAGTTACTGATCAGGCTGTCATTTAGGCAGCTTTTCTTATTGCAAAGGGCTGGATAGTTTTGAAGAAGAGGTTGGGAACCTTAATGGAAAATGTTTAACAAATGGAGTAGAAAAGAGGAAATAGTATGGGGCAAATAAGGTTAATGATTTCAGCTATTTTATCTTTGATAGTATCAATATTGAATTTTACAGACCACAGATATGTATACGGTATATTTGGAGCAATTATATTTGTCCTTCTGGTACTTGAACTGATAAAACAATTAAGAAGCAAAACTAAAGGATAAGTTCTTAAGCAAACGGATAGCTTTTGTTAATCACAAGGTTGCTGCGGCCGTCTTTCTTTTTTATTTAGCTAAAGAGGAAGGTTAGTTAAAGTACGATTGGTTTAATGAAGGAAATAAAGGAGGTACGGAAATGAAATTAAGCCACTTTATGAATAAGAATTTCCCCAATTTAGAGCTTAGACCACCTTTGTTTTATAGTTGGGATATTGGTATACGTTTTGAACTAGGGGTGGAGTGGAAAAGAGAATATGATTATCCTGACAACCCTTATATACTGGGGTGTTATAAAAGGGCTATTACTTTATTCGAAGACTTACATTCTCCAACAGAGGAACTTTTTGTCGTGATGGATGTAAATGATTTTGATAAAGGGAAAAATATTAGACATCAGTTAAAGAACTTTTCTCGCTATGTTGAAAAATCATTATTGTTTAGGGTGAAACATCAAGTAATGCCTTATATATTCCCAGAGGATGATGAAGAAGGTACATATAAAACTCATAGATTTTCTCTATACTGCAAAACATCTGATTTTAAATACATTCCATTGTTAAAAGCAATTTGCAATCAAGACTTAGGGTTAAAGCCAAATATTTTCCATAGAGTTTACGTCATAACTATCAATAAGAAAACTATCTTTCACGTATACGATGACAGAGGTTGTGATTTATTAGCGACATCACCCAAAACAATTAGAGATATTTATGAAAAATACAATGATTGGATTTTAGATTACGATAGGAATGAAATAGACAAGGTGTTTAAATAAAGGAATATAGTTCTTCTTCTTTCGCTACTAGTGGCTTATGTTAATGATGGGATGGTTGCGGTGATCCCGTTTCTTTATTGTGCTAAACGATGCAATAGTTAATTGATGTGAAATTAATGGGGCGTGCTGATTAAATGCTAGACTTTTTATTCTCACTACTAGAAGAATTTATTGAAGCCATTTTTGTTAGCGATGGCAACCTTGATACAAGAAAGATTGATAAGAATATTGATATACTGCGAACACAAGGTTGGTTTAAAGTGATATACGAAGATGAGAAATACCACAGATTATTTTTTACCAATAAACACATTAGGCGTTACTTACAGAGCAACAATCGTACTAAAAAGATTATTCGAAGTAATAAAGCTAGAGAAAAGTTTCTAATGATTTTAGATAAACAATTAAAACGTTGAGTTTGGAAAAGAGCTGTCATTTTGACGGCTTTTCTTGTTCCACTATCGGGCATTTGTTGAACAACAGTTTGATTTTTGTATATTACTTTTAAGCACCGTAATAATAAAACGTATGATACAATACGGCTGCAAGACTAGCGACTTCTTGCGTCGTTGATTTTATAATAATAGTATCCAATTCCAACTCTTTGAACAACGAAATATTTGTGTTAATAGGTATCGAAACAGTGGCTACTTGGTTATTATTGCATTTTAAGTAACCAGCACTCGTATAATCTTTTTCAAAAAAATATTCGTGGTGATCTAATCTAAAATGATACGCTTTTTCAATTAAGTGAACTCTTTGAGAAGCTATCGACACGGTTTGTGAGGATAAATGGTCTGTCAATTTGTACCTAATGCCAGGAAACGCACAGTCTATAGTATATAGTGGTTTCCCATACCCATTAGCTATTTTATAACTATAAGGAATGCCACCACGTAATGAGTTGTGGACGATACGTGCAAGGAATTTATGTTGCTGTTTTCTTATTTCGAATACAACTTTTCCTTGTTCGTTTATTATTGGTATTATTGTTGAAATATGCACCTTTTTAGGTACTTGATAAGTAAACTGTTCCATAGTTTCCCCCAGCACATTCTATTCACCATTTATTATTATATAAAAAAGATTCTTTATGAAAAGTCGCTTTTTTAGAATTCTTCATCAACGGGTGTTTAATTGTATAGCCTGTTTCGGCAATTCTTTTTCATTATCGTTATTCAAGTAATGGGCAGTTAGATTATGAATATTTGGGAAAAATAACTTCAAAAAGAGACATTTTTTATTTATGTTTAATACTTTTAATAGATTATAGAAGGAGTTTTTAGGTGGATATTCTCGATATAAAGAATATAGTCAAGGACTTGCCAGAACAAGAAGTAAGGTCATACTTGCAATTTATTCTTTTTAGGATTGCATTGTTGGAGGAAAAAGAGAATTCATTAGTTGAGTTTGCAAATGATCTTAAAGAAATTTTTAATGAAATTCTCTATCCAAAAGTTTCAGACCCAGATTCATTTGGAAAAGGTAATTACAAAAAAGTTCATATACAATTTGGATACCCATATTTAAGACAACCATTAAAAGAATTAAACTTACTTGAAGAAGAGTTTATTATTGCTTTCAACGAAAATTTCTCTATTGCTCCTGTATACAGTTTAGATACCGAAAAGGGACAAACAGATAGATTTGATTGGTTAAAAAACAACCTATCTAATGAATATGAAGTTGAATATTATAAAGAGAATTTTCCGAGAGTAATTTCTCAATTATTATCAATTCCAGAAAATGTTCCAATTTACATATGGGTATCAGAAAATGCAAATGAACAAACAGCTCTTCTATTTACAATGTATTTATTGCGGGAACTAAAAAACAATATTTCTATTATTGATACTGCAACATTGTATAGAAAATTGTTTGAAAAAAAGGCTAAGAAGTATGTACCCTTTTTTTCAGGTGAAATAATATTAGAAGAATTAAAAACCATATATAAATATAGCCAAGAAAACAAGCAGATTTTATCAGACATAGAGCGTAAGCATTTTGAAAAAAAGTGGCTAGACCTCTCAAACAATCCTGGTACATTAAGAATTTGGGAAAACGGAGAAATAAAAGATGTAGCTGAAGACTATTACGATGATTTTATTATTGAAAAAGCTAAGTACCTGATTGGAAAGAAAAAGGGATTTATTATGTGTGCAAGATTAGTCGGTGAAGTTTATGGACATATTCTTCAATATATTGGTGACAGCTTTTTGGAATATAGGGTTAGGAAATTAATTGAAAAGGGAATTTTTGAATATGAAGGTAGCCTTGAGGCAATGCGTTATTACGGTATTAAATTTAAGTAAATGTTTTTGTTTTATTGGAAGGCACAGTGAAAAGATACATTGAGGGAAGCTCCAAAAATGAGTTTCTCTTTTTTTATGATCTTCTATAACTTTCGTAAAATTGTACTTAAACGGAGGCTTGAGTTAAAGATCGTTTTACGGCAAAGATCGCTGCGGTGGTCATTTTTTTCTTTATTCACTTACGCTCAGTGTAATTAAAGAAGAGCAGATTTATAATAGAGGGAACAAGAGGTATTAGAGGTGAATTTAAATGATTGGCTCTCCTGAAATAAATAAAGTAATTAGAAAAATTCTTTCTCCTGTTTTAAAAGATAACGGCTTTGATAAAGTAAATACCCGACATAATTTGGGATGGTATGATCATTGTATATGGGTATTAGACATCGGAGCCGTTGGAAAGTATTTTTCCGATGTTACAGGTTGGTCTCCTATGTCTCTTCAAGTTGACTTAGGAATTTATTACGACTTGATACCGACTGAGGATGATGAAATAAAAAAAGGTACTAATGATCAATTACTTCCCAAATTCCACCAATGTCATCTGCAAGAACAGTTATATTGTAATCTCGACCAATCAAATTACATCAATCATTTAGACAACCCCGCTGAAAAAAATCGAAATGATATTTGGTGGGTTCAACCTGATGGCTCTAATATAGAGGAGGTAATATTAGAAGTTAGCAAGTCTTTTATGATTGATGGATTAAATTGGTATAAAACAAATACAAATTTAGAAATAGCATTTAGCAATATAGAAAAGCAACATAACGGCTATCACAAATATTATAAGGCAAAATATTTTGCCCAACATTTAAGGGACCATTCGAAGCTTCAAATGTACAATCACTTGTTTGAACAAGAGAAAAAAAGAATAGATGCGTTATTCAAGTAACGGGGGCGTTTCTAAAAAGGAGTAAATTATGGAACACTTAAACAAATTTCTTCCTAAAGATAAATTTGATATAGAGGCAGTTGAAAAAATCAAAGGGCTTTGTCGGTCAGAAATAATCTCCCTTTTGCCAAAACTTCTTGAATGGATTCAGGATATGAATTGGGTAATATCCCCTAAAATAGCCGAGCTTCTGTTAGAATATCCAAATGAAATTATCCCACACATTAGAAAAGTATTTGAAACAGAGGACGACATCTGGAAATTCTGGTGTTTGGATGTTTTGGTTAAGCATCTCCCATCTGATTCAAGAAAGGTATTAACGAATGAATTAATCCGATTAGCAGAAAGACCTACGGAAGGTGAGAAATTAGAGGAAATTGATGTTAAGGCTAAAGAGATATTAAATCAATTTTGATTTTTCACTAACGGAGGCGTTAGTTTAACAAGTGTGTTTTCTGAGAGAAAGAGGTCTTTAAGAATGTTGATAAACCCACCAACATCCATTGTGTTGTCAATTACACTCCACACGTGTGGAGTGTGTCTCACGACTCATTTTAAAATAAGGCAACTGACTCATCTCTTAACCTTATATTTGTTGTTAAGCTTATCTTTAAAAAGGAATAGAATAATAATATGGTCCAGTTATTATTAATGACTGGGCTTTTTTACGTGTTAGAAGAGAGGGGAAAACAAAAGATTTATCGTTTTATATTTATTCCTTTGTAATACCTATAGCCCGTTTCTCCACAAATTCCTTAAAATTCTTTACTGCAGGAGACATAAATCCATTCAATCTCCATACCATTTGGATTACTCGAAAGCATTTAGGTGACTGTACGCGGACCATTGAAATTTTACTTTCGTCAAGATTAGGAATGTACGGTACAATGGCAACACCCAAATTGGCCCCTACTAGGTCAGAGACTGTCCTCTCCTCATATCCTTCAAAAACCTTCCTTGGATGGAATCCTGCTTCATTGCAGAGATTTTCTATTAAATCATGAAGGGCTGTTTGAGGCTTGAAAAAGATAAACGGATCATCTGCTACTTCACTTAAATTGACTCGCTCAGTTCCTGCCAGCCTGTGGGCAGCAGGAACAATTAGGAATAATTCTTCGGACAAAACTGGAATGGAACACAGATCATTGTGCGGTTCCAGCGGTGAACAGAAGCCAATGTCAATGTTAGCAACGTGTATTTCTTGTAAAATTTTACTTGAAATATTTTGAGATAATTGAAATTGAATGTTTGGAAGCTCCTTTTGAAACGCACTGATTAAATCAGGTACAAAACTCGAGCCAAGCGTTTGGATAAATGCAAGTGAAATGGTCCCATGGTTTGGATCGACCATATCATGGATTTTTTGCTTTGCTTCTTTCATTTCTGATAATACCTGGTTTGCATAACTTAGAAAAGTCTTCCCATATTGGTTTAAAACGACTCCACGGCTTTTTCTTTCGAGTAAAGGGACACCAATTTCTTCTTCAAGCCTCAAAATAGAACGGCTTAACGCTGGCTGTGAAAGGTTTAATTCTTCGGAGGCTTTTGTCAAACTACTATATTTTGCAACTGTATGGAAATAAAAAAGTTGATCAAAATCCATTCGCATGCTCCTTGGTAAATAAGTGATATTACTATTATGCATGGATAATATAAAAAATACAATTATGTATGCATAGTAAAAAGATATATACTAAATAAGTCACTTATATTTCAAGGAAACCATCGTTAATTGATCAGTTAATTGACAAGAGAAAAAAGGAGGAAATATATATGGATAAACCAAAATTATGGACTAAGGATTTCATAAATATCACTACTATCAGCTTTTTCATCTTTTTAGCATTTTATATCCTATTAACAGCACTGCCACTTCAATTAACGAAAGAATTTCGTGGGGGCGCCGATCAGGCTGGTTTATTATTAACCTTATTTTTAATTGCGGCTATTATTATTCGGCCATTTGCTGGGAAGTGGGTAAGTGTAGGATCACAAAAGAAAATACTGATTTATTCTGCAGCAGCATTTTTTATTCCCACACTATTTTATCCATTTGTAACAAATATTCGGACATTATTTATCCTGAGGATTATTCATGGAATCACCTTTGGGGTTATAACTACTGTAAAAGGAACAATCAGTGCGGAAATCATCCCAGATTCAAGACGTGGGGAGGGAATGAGTTGGTTCTCATTAGCAATGGGACTAGCGATGGTTATTGGGCCAGTTATAGGTCTTAACTTAGCTAACATTGGAGCATACAACACAGCGTACATTATTTGTATTGTCATTTCAGTATTAAATATCTTTCTATCAATGGTTATTCATGTCCCAGAACAAGGGAAGCAAGAAAAAGTTTCTAAAACAAGTAAAAGATTTGATCTTAATGATTTGATTGATAAAAAAGCTGCACCATTTGCACTTGTAGTATTTATTTTAGCATGTGCATATTCAGGTATTGCTTCATTCTTAGCTTTGTATGCGCAGGAAATTAACCTTGTAAAAGCCGCTAGTACGTTCTTTATTCTTTATGCGGGCTTAATGTTTGTATTCCGGCCTTTTACAGGTGTATGGGCTGACCGTTACGGGGCAAACAAAATTGTTTATCCTTGTATTATTTTATTTGCAATTGGGATGGTTATACTCTCATTGCCTCAAACAGCAGTTATTATGATTTTGGCAGGAGCAATCATTGGAATTGGGTATGGCTCTGTTACACCAATACTTCAAACACAGGTTATTAGTTCTGTTGAAAAACATCGTGTCGGAATTGCCAATTCGTTGTTTTTCAATTCAATGGATTTAGGAATGGCTATTGGTGCATTTGTGCTGGGAATTGCAGCAAAATCATTCGGTTATAGCAGTGTTTTTATCTGTGGAATAGTTCTTATTGTCGCAGGAGGTTTTGCTTACTTTGCTTTAACGGGCAGGAGGAAAAATGAGGATCGCCATGTAGTTGAAGAATATAATTAATAAAGATTATATAATCCCTTAAAGGAGAAGGATACAGATACAAGAAAGGAGAAAAGGTCTACATGCAAGTACGCGATATTATGATTCGAATAGTAATTACAGCTAAGCATTCAACAACTGTCAAAGAATTGATTTCTATTTTAGAAACGAATCGAATTGGCGGTGTCCCAGTGGTTGATGATAAAGGAAATTTAGTTGGCATTGTTTCAGATGGGGATATCGTACGTTTTCTTTCTCCGCATAAAGAAAAACTATATTTAGCATATTATACTGTGTATGTAGAAGAAGCTCAAAAAATAGAAGATATTTTAAGAGAAAGAATGAATACTCCCATTGAGCAAATTATGGTAAAGAAAAATATTAAGACATTATCACCCGATGATGACTTTGAAAGTGCCATTCGTTTAATATCGAAGCATCATTTTAAAAAGATTCCTGTCGTGAATGGAGCCGGCAGGGTTGTAGGGATTATAAGCCGTGGAGATATTATTCATAATTTATCAAAATCAATATTTAATGAAGAATCAGTTCAGGAACAATAGACTATATACTTACCTGCACCCCATGTGTTGTCATACACCCCGCGCACATAGTTTTAAAAGAAGCAGGAGCCCATTAAGGTTCCTGTATTATTATGTTACTGTAGATGAGAAACGATATTTGATTATCATTGTCCCATCTTTTTTCACTTCAACTCGCTGATTAATCTATCTTAACTTCTGGTGAAAGTTCCTTAAAGCTTAGAAAAACAAGCAGCTCCTTTTTAACTTTGAAAGCAAAAAAATAAGATCCTTAAAGCTGGTTGAAGAAAGATATCCTAATTTGAATTAATCTATTGCACTCTGAAAAACTTATTTATTCGAATTCTTGTTGATTAATTATATTCTTTTTTTGGTTAACTACCCATATTGAGATAACGAATAAAAGTCTATTTGATTAAATCCAAATATACCATTTTTGGTTTTTTACCAATCGGCCACCATTCAGAATATATTAGTTATAGGAGTATTTCATCTGTACAATCATCTTCTAAAATTCATATATTTAGACTTTGATCGGAGCATATTCAATGATTCTTGTTGTGTTTAGCTATCTCCTTTATGACGGACTAATTGCCATAATGACACCTCTTAAAATATTATTTTTTTAATTTTTTGTAAAGCTATCCGCTGAACCTTGAAACTTCAAGGTTCAGCAGTAAAAGTAAACTTATTCCCTACTGAAATCAGCCTCTTGTAATGGAACCATTCTTGATTTTCTAACAATTTTATAGCCAAAATATCCAAGCAAAAATAAAGGTAGTCCAATATAAGAAACGAGAATTCCATACCAGTCGATTTTTCCACCGGAAAATGCCCCATAATTCGTTCCTAGCATTGCTATTAAACATAATATGGTCGCCAGAATAGGTCCTAATGGGAACCATTTTGCAATATATGGAAGTGCATGGATGTCTCTGCCTTGAGCAATATATGCTTTACGGAATCGTAAGTGTGCAACAGAAATACTTAACCAAGATAGATAACCTGATAAACCAGCAGCATTTAATAACCATGAATAAACGGTTCCGTCTCCAAAGAGAGAAGTGAGGAAACAAAGCATTCCTACAAACGTAGTAACTACTAAAGCGCTTACAGGAACGCCCCCATTATTTACTCTTTTCAAGAATGAAGGTGCTTTACCTTCTTTTCCTAGAACCCATAGGACTCGTGAACCAACATATAAAGCTGAGTTACCTGCTGACAAAACAGAGGTAAGAATGACAGCATTCATAGCAGATGCGGCAAATGCCAGCCCGGCATGTTTAAAAACAAGAGTAAATGGGCTAACGGCAATGTTTGTAAGATCGGAACTTAATAAATTTGGATCTTTATAGCTAATTAAGCATCCGATGATGAATATAGCTAAAACATAGAATAAAAGAATTCGCCAGAAAATTTGCTTAATCGCTTTAGGGATATTTTTTTCAGGGTTTTCACTTTCACCTGCGGCCACCCCAACGTATTCAGTTCCTTGAAAGGCAAAACCGACTACCATAAATACACTGAAAATGGATAAAAGCCCGCCCTTAAATGGTGCTTCTCCTAATTTTAAATTTCCAAATCCACCAGTATGACCACTCATAATTTTAAAAATCATCAGTATTCCTACAACAATAAAAATGATGATGGCGACAACCTTGATAATCGAAAACCAAAATTCAGATTCACCATAACCCTTTACAGATAGTACATTTAGACCAAATATAATCACCAAAAAGGTTGCACTCCAGACAATACTTGGAATAGTAGGCAGCCAATATTTCATAATCAAGGAAGCAGACGATAATTCAAGTGCCAGAATAACCGCATTGTTATACCAATAATTCCAGCCGACTGCGAACCCTAAGGCTGGGTCAACAAATCTTGATGTATACGTACTGAATGAACCTGAAATTGGTATAAATGCGGCCATTTCCGCAAGGCTGGTCATGATAAAATAAACCATGATCCCCGCAATAAGATAAGCGGCAATCGCACCTCCAGGACCTGCATCATGAATGGTAGTACCGCTTGCCAAAAAAAGCCCCGTTCCAATCGTTCCTCCGATGGCTATCATTGAAAGATGTCTTGTCTTTAATTTCCTTTCTAGGTGTTCGTGTTTTTCTCCAGGGGTTGTCTGCTGAGTTTTTCGTTTTAGTGCCGTATTTTGCATAAAACACCTCTTTTTAGCATTTATTTGATCAATCATTCTGTTTACAACAATTATTAAAATACAAATGGACACAAGTGGGAGTGCTCTTTATAGAACTGTTTACTCGATACTGAGGAGCCCGGGTATAGTTTCCCCACTATTCCCGTGGCTGGCTCCTTATGAACTTTAAGAATTATCCAATCTTTCAGATATTTATTAAGTAATATTTATTTGATAAAGTCCAATTGCTTGAGGACTTTAAGATCCATTGTTTTTAGGCCTTCAGCAGCTTTTTCAATATCTTTTGAGAATATGCGGTCCTTTTTAATAGAAGGAACCATTTCTCTTCCTTTTTCATAAAGCAGCTTTGTTTGGCTCGCCATTTTTTCAAAACCACGGTATTCAACCGCTTGCATCGCACAAATCAACTCAATAGCCAGGACTCTTCTTGTATTCTGTATAATTTGATGTGCATGCCTTGAAGCTATTGTTCCCATGCTCACATGATCTTCTTGATTGGCGGAAGATGGAATTGAATCAACACTTGCTGGATGCGCCAACGTTTTGTTTTCTGATACAAGAGAAGCGGCTACATATTGCATAATCATAGCACCTGATTGCAGGCCTGGCTCTGGGCTTAAAAATGGCGGTAAATCATTTAACTGTGGATTGACTAACCGTTCAATCCGTCTTTCGGAAATATTTGCCATTTCCGCAACAGCAATCTTCATAAAGTCCATCGCAAAAGCGATTGGTTGGCCGTGGAAATTACCGCCAGATATTACTTTTTCACCGTCATTAAAAATTAATGGATTATCTGTTGCTGCGTTCATTTCGATTTCCAGTTTTTCTTTAACATAATCAAGTGCTTGCCATGTAGCACCATGAACTTGCGGGATGCAGCGGAGAGAATAAGCATCCTGGACTCGCAATTCCCCTTGCTGGGTTGTCAATGAACTATCGCTTAAGTACCCGCGGATACGTGCGGCTGTATCAATTTGCTGTTGATATCCCCTTGCTATATGAACCTCTTCAGCAAAGGCATCAATAATCCCATTTAATCCTTCAATCGTCATGGAGGAAATTAATTCACTTTGGAATGCAAGTTGTTCCGCCTCAAGATAGCCGACAACTCCCATAGCTGTCATTGCCTGGGTTCCATTAATCAGAGCGAGGCCTTCCTTTGCTTCAAGTATAACCGGGAAAATTCCTTCTTGCTGAAAAGCTTCAAGTGAAGGTAGTCGATTTCCCTTGTAGAATACTTCGCCTTCGCCGATTAGCACTAACGCCAAATGTGAAAGCGGTGCCAAATCTCCGCTTGCTCCAAGAGAACCTTGCTGCGGAATGACAGGGATAATATCTTTGTTTACCAAATCTATTAATCTTTCGATAACAAGCGGTCTAATTCCGGAATAGCCTTTTAAAAGGGCATTAGCACGGAGTAGAACCATTGCTTTTGCGACAACCTCGGGAAAAGGATCACCTACTCCACATGCGTGGGAGCGAATTAGATTAAGCTGAAGATCCTGAACATATTCTTTATTAATGAGAACATCACTAAATTTACCAAACCCTGTGGTAATCCCATAGACGACTCTGGATTCTGAAACGATTTTTTCTACTGCTTCCCGGCTTTTTGCGGCAGCTTGCATACTCTTTTCTGAAGCGCTGATCTTTTGTTTTCCGTATAAAACTTCCTTCATTTGTTCAAGTGTTAAACTTTGCCCTGTCAATGTAATCATTTTTTTCTCTCCTCTATCACTTTAGTAGAATAAAGAAAGAGGCTGGATTCCGATTTTTTTAAAATTGGAGTCCAGCCTCTTTTAAATCATTGATTAAATTTTGTTGTGTTTTTTTACGCAGTCTCTGTTTCATCGGTTTTCCACCCCTTTCTATTTTTAATCCTATTGCTATGAAAATAATTCTATTTTGCAGCATCTATATTTGTCAATATATTTTTCTGAATTTTAGCACAATATCACTTTAGCACAATAATAAATGAAAGGCGTAAAACCTGCCAATCTAAATAATACTGATTTAGACAATCCATATTTTGTTGTATACTCGATTGAAGAGGGGGGACGAAATGTGGAAGGAAAATGGCTGATTGCTGACCGAGATTTAAACGAACGAGAAGGATTAAAATGGCTGTTAAAGACATCTTCCATTCCTGTTGATAACATCTTTTTAGCCTCTAATTTTCAGGAGTTTATCATGTTGTTTGAACAAAAAAATCCTGATATTGTCTTAATGGAACTCGATATGATTGCAAATGAGGAATGGTCAACCTTCCGTGAATTGATCCAGATTTATGGTCCTATATTGCTGCTGACCAGTGCAGAAGCAACATTTGAAAAAGCCAGATTAGCCATTGACCTGCAGGCATTGGACTTAATGATTAAGCCCTTTTCAACAACCAAGGTTAAAACTGCTTATCAATCTGCAGCAAGGCAATTTACCAAAAATAATCATGAACATGGAAGTTTACACACAAATTCCAATAAAGACATAACATATGAATCCTTATTTATCTCTTCTCATTCAACTAATAACGAGAATTTTAAACTAGCTGCATTTCAATCTGAAAATAATGATAAGGTTGGGACACTCTATTCCTTTTTAGCTGAATACCCATTTAAAGACTTACATGGTGTTTTCGCTTTAAGTGATCTGGTCATCCTTTTGTTCAAGGAAAAATGCCTTGACTTAAAAGAACAATGCCAAAAAGCAATTAGAAAGTGGGAAGAGGATTTTTCTGAATCACTGGCAATTGTGATCGATACAGGAAAATCCTTAGGTCTGACTCTCCATGAGAAGTATCTCCAAACTAGGAAGATGTTGGAATTCACCTATTATAAAGGGTACCGGCAGGTCTTTGAATTTGACTATTCTTCAGATTGGGCGCATATTGATCCATTTTTAACACCTCCGGAACAAAGGGATTGGATTGACATGCTTTCAAACCTGCAGTTAGATAAAATTAAAAAATGGCTTTATGATGAATTTTTACAGCTTAAAGATTCGTTCCCCGATCCGGGATTAGTTAGGATTCGTCTTACAAGTATCCTTGCTCAAATAAGAAGATTTATGAGAACGAACAATTTGATTGCGGACGAAATCTATGAATGGGAATATCGGTTTATTTTCAATTCGATTTTGTATGATGCTGTTCTTTACCGCACAGTCCAAAATCTGATTCTATTTATTCAAAAGATAGTTTCCGGGGCAGAGACGAATTCCAGAAATTATAAACAGGATCCGATTGAGCGCGGCATATCGTTTATGGAAACAAATTTTGCTCAAGTTGATTTGAAGCTTGATGATGTTGCAAAATATGTGGATAGAAATTCATCCTATTTCAGTCATATGCTGATTTCAAAAACGGGCAAAGGGTTTACTGAGATCCTATCGGGGATGAGGATGAAAGAAGCGAAACGGTTATTAACCGAAACAAGCAAGCCTATCAAAGAAATTTCGCTGCTCGTTGGCTACCATAATGCCAACTATTTTAGCAGGAGCTTTAAAGAAATGAACGGGATGTCTCCAAAAGAATTCAGATTAACAAACGCACAGCAAATAAAAGGAGAAATGACTCAGTCACAGGACTGAGTCATTTTTTTGATAAAAAAACTAAAGAAAATGCTAATTTTCTAATAAAATCATCTTTTTTACCATTCTTATTTATAGGATAAGCATCATTTTCAAAAAAAATTATCACTTATCTATTCTCAGCATGATTTATTTAAAATGACTGACATCTTAGAATTGCAAGTATAGAAAATTTAATTCTAGGAGAGTGAATTTTATGGAAACGAATACAGCTGGAAAGAGACTAATTAAAAACTACAATGGGTCTGAATTACACGCCAAGGGCTGGATTCAAGAGGCTGCCCTTCGTATGCTGTTAAATAACCTTGACCAAGAAGTTGCTGAAAGACCGGAAGACTTAGTGGTTTACGGTGGGATTGGCAAGGCAGCACGTAACTGGGAATCTTTCGATGCAATTGTTAAATCGCTTTTAGAATTAGAGGAAGATGAAACGCTTTTAATTCAATCTGGTAAACCAGTTGTTATTTGGAAATCTCATAAGGATGCACCACGGGTATTACTTGCAAATTCAAACTTAGTTCCTGCATGGGCCAATTGGGAACATTTCCACGAGCTTGATAAAAAAGGCCTAATGATGTATGGACAAATGACTGCCGGAAGCTGGATTTATATCGGAAGTCAGGGGATTGTTCAGGGGACGTACGAGACATTTGCTGAGCTTGCCCGACAGGAATTTGGAGGATCATTAAAACATACCATTACTTTAACAGCGGGACTGGGCGGAATGGGCGGCGCTCAACCTTTAGCAGTAACCATGAATGATGGTGTATGTATTGCGATTGATGTAGATGAAACAAGGATCGACCGCAGGATTGAAACCCGCTACCTTGATGTAAAAACTAACGATTTAGATGAAGCACTTAAATGGGCATTCGATGCTAAAAAAGAGGGAAAAGGTTTATCTATTGGTTTATTAGGGAACGCAGCTGAAGTTTTACCACTTATGATCGAAAGGGGCTTCAACCCTGATGTATTAACAGACCAGACTTCTGCACACGATCCATTGAATGGATATGTACCAGCAGGCTATTTTTTAGAGGAAGCCGCAGAATTACGAAAAGCAGATCCTGCTACATACGTCCAACTTTCCAAACAAAGCATGGCAGTACATGTAAAAGCAATGTTAACGATGCAGCAAAAAGGTGCGGTAACATTTGACTATGGTAACAACATCCGCCAGGTCGCAAAGGATGAAGGGGTTGATAATGCTTTTGACTTCCCTGGTTTCGTTCCAGCGTACATTCGTCCATTGTTCTGTGAAGGGAAAGGTCCATTCCGTTGGGCTGCCTTATCAGGGGATCCTGAAGATATCCGTAAAATAGATGAAGCTTTACTTCGAGAATTTAAAGATGATGAGCATCTTTGCAAATGGGTTAAAATGGCACAGGAAAGAATTGCGTTCCAAGGACTTCCTGCCCGTATTTGCTGGTTAGGATATGGGGACCGTGCCCGCTTCGGCAAAGTTATTAACGATATGGTTGCTTCAGGAGAGGTTTCCGCGCCAATTGTTATCGGACGTGATCACCTGGATGCAGGCTCTGTTGCCTCACCAAACCGTGAAACCGAAGCAATGAAAGATGGCAGTGATGCAGTTTCCGACTGGCCGATCCTCAATGCAATGATCAATGCTGTCGGCGGTGCCAGCTGGGTTTCTCTTCACCACGGCGGAGGCGTAGGTATGGGTTATTCTCAACACTCCGGTATGGTAATTGTAGCCGATGGCACGAAAGAAGCTGAAATCCGCTTGCAAAGAGTACTAACTACTGACCCGGGAATGGGCGTTGTTCGTCACGCAGATGCAGGTTATGAGTTAGCAATCAAAACTGCAAAAGAAAAAGGCATCAAAATGCCAATGCTGCCACAAGATTAAAATGGAGAGGATGAGAAGCAAATGACTGCACTTTTTATTAGAAATGCTTCTCAGCTCGTTACTTTACAGGGGAACTCTCATGCTCCCCGTGTAAAGGAAGCGATGTCTGAGCTTACCATAATTGAGAATGGAAGTGTTTGGATCGAAAACGGTATCATCCATGCTGTTGGCAAAGATGAAGATCTTGTTGCAAAGTATAAAGGGCGTCTACATGAAGCACAAATAATCGATGCAAGCGGAAAACTCGTGACACCAGGACTTGTCGATCCACATACACATCTCGTTTTTGCAGGTAGCAGGGAAAGTGAGTTTAATATGCGGCTAGAAGGTGCTACCTATATGGAAATCATGAATGGCGGCGGCGGAATCCACGCAACAACTATAGCAACCAAGGCAGCAACTAAAGATGAACTTTTTAATGAAAGCTATGAACGATTAAATCAATTTCTACTTCATGGTGTGACAACCGTTGAAGCGAAAAGCGGCTACGGGATGGAGTGGGAAACTGAATTGAAGCAGCTTGAGGTAGCGAAGGAACTTAATGAGAGGCATGTCATTGATGTGGTTCCAACCTTTATGGGTGCCCATGCTGTACCTAGAGAATATAAAGAAAATCCCGAGGCGTTCATCGATCTTCTTATTAAAATAATGATTCCAAAGGTAGCGCAACTCGGCTTGGCGGAATTTAATGATGTTTTCTGTGAACATGGAGTTTTCACACCGGAGCAATCCAAACGAATTCTTGAAGCTGGCAAAAGTTGCGGTTTGATTCCAAAAATCCATGCTGATGAAATTGAGCCATATCAAGGTGCGGAACTTGCTGCAGAAATTGGTGCCATTTCAGCTGATCACCTTTTAAAAGCTTCAGAACAAGGTATGAAGGCAATGGCTGAAAAAGGCGTTGTCGCTGTATTACTCCCTGGAACCGCTTATTTTTTAATGGCTGAGTCCGCAAATGGAAGAAAAATGATTGATTTAGGAGTACCAGTGGCACTTTCCACCGATTGTAACCCAGGCTCATCCCCAACGGTATCTTTGCCATTTATTATGAATCTAGGCTGTATGAAGATGGGCATGACTCCTGCTGAGGTGATCACGGCTGCAACAATTAATGCAGCACATGCAATCAACCGCGGTAAAGAGATTGGCAGTTTAGAAGTTGGTAAAAAGGGTGACATAACCATTTTTAATGTAGGAAATTATATGAGGCTTCAATATTCCTATGGAGTGAATCATACGGATACCGTTGTGAAAAACGGTCAGGTGGTTGTGAGAGGAGGAAAATTAATTGAAGAGCTTTCTATTTCCAAAAATTAATCCTCCAAGTTTTACATGGGTTAGGCCGGAATCTGGTGTTGTTTCAAAAGTTCATGAATGGATTCAGCCAATAACAAAAGAAAGCGATCCCGAGAAAAGTAAAACCACTGACTTCGTCGTAGTCGGCGTCCCGCTTTCACGGTCATCCATCAGTGCATCAGGTGCATCTGAATTTCCAGACTTTTTCAGACGTGCATGGAAAGGCTTCTCTACATATAATCTTGATGAAGATATTGATTTATCTGATCGGACGGCATTTGATGTCGGGGATGTTCCGATGCATGTAACTGATATAAAAAAATGCCATGATAATATCATCGAGGCATCTGCATCCCTTCATAAACATTTCCAAACATCTGTGATTTGTGCGATTGGAGGAGACCATTCAATTACTGCAATGATGGTAAAAGGGCTTCATCAGGCAAAGCCAAATGAAAAAATTGGTATCCTGCAGTTTGATACACACTTTGATCTAAGGGATATGACAGATAATGGACCTTCCAACGGCACACCGATGCGGAATTTGATTGAAAGTGGCGTCGTCCGTGGCAGCGATTTGTACAATATCGGTCTTCATGGATTTTTTAATACAAAGGACCTAAAAAAATATGCCGATGAACACGCTGTTAACTATATAACAATTGGCAATGCAAGAAAGAAAGGTATTAAAGAAACTGTACTCCAAAGTTTAGAAGAGTTAGCTTCAAAAGTTGATACTATCTATTTAACTGTTGATATGGATGTACTTGATATTGCTTATGCTCCAGGGGTGCCGGCCTCAACGCCGGGAGGCATGACAACAACAGAACTGCTGGAAGGAGTACTAGCAGCGGGGTGCCATCCAAAGGTAAAGGCAATGGACATCGTCTGTCTGGATCCACTAAAGGATTCTCAAGTACAGCCAACAGTTAAACTTGGTACGCATGTATTTTTAACCTTTCTTACCGGCGTAATGCTGCGGCAAGGATAATTGATAGGAATCAGGTGATACTGGTTCGGCTAGTTTTTTTGTAAAATCACCAACATCCCTTGTGTTGTCAATTACAGTCCACACATGTGGAGTGTGTAGCAATAATTATAAGTTCGAAACAAAAACAAGCCTAATCTATACATGATTGGGCTATTTTTTTTGTATCATATCCGTGGAACAAATCTGTGAAAAAAGAATTGTTGAGGGCAGCACTGTGACATTATATTTATTGCATAAAAAAATAATAGGTGTTAATCTTTTTGTGTAATCGATTACATATTAGAGGTGAAACAAAATGGCTACAATACGGGATGTTGCAAAAAAAGCAGGAGTATCTGTAGCAACGGTTTCCAGAGCATTAAATGATAATGGATATGTTCATGAAGATACTAGAAAACTAGTAGAAGGAGCGATTAAAGAATTAAATTATAAGCCAAATGAAGTGGCAAGGTCTTTATATAAAAAAAAATCAAGGTTAATTGGTTTATTGCTTCCGGATATTCGAAATCCCTTTTTTCCTGGGTTAGCACGGGGTGTTGAAGATGAGATGCAGGAGCATGGTCTACGGCTGATTATTGGAAATGCGGATGAGAAACCAGAAAAAGAAATTGATTATATTGAAACTTTTAAACAAAACAATGTAATCGGTATCATCTCAGCGACGAATCAAACAGAAATAAGCCACTATGAAAATTTAACCTTCCCAGTAGTATTTCTCGACCGGACATCCAATCAACATCCCTCTGTTTATGCGGATGGATTGGCTGGTGGAAAAATGGCAGCAAAAGAAATCATTAGAAGGGGAAGTAAGCGGATTACTCTGCTTAAAGGACCGATGGAACTAAGGACAGCTCAGGATCGATTTAAAGTGCAATAGATGAGCTTTGTAATTCTAATGTAGATTTTAATGTAATGACCACTGCATCGTTTACTTTTGCTGATGCTGAAAAAACAGCCCGAGAATTATTTGAAAAATTTCCTGAAACAGATGGAGTGATTGCCGGTAATGATCTTGGTGCTGCAGCTATTTTGCATGAAGCATTAAGAAGAGGCATTTTAATTCCAGATGATGAGCAAATTATTGGCTATGATGATATACCGCTAAGCAGTTTACTTTTTCCACCTTTGTCAACGATTAGGCAGCCAGCGTATGATATGGGAAGAGAAGCAGCGAAACTATTAATTGAAATTATTGATAATGAGGTCATAGAGCATAAAAATATTCAATTGCCCGTTACATTTATTAACAGGCAAACAACTAGAAAGGTTGAGTACATTGGCTAAATTAACAGTTATCGGAAGTTCATCGATGGATTTAGTTGTTACCGCCCCAAAAAGACCAAGTAAGGGTGAAACTATTTTGGGAGAATCATTTAAAACTGTCCCCGGCGGCAAAGGAGCAAACCAGGCTGTTGCAGCCTCCAGGTTGGGTGCAGAAGTATATATGATTGGATGTGTTGGGGACGATGCATTCGGAAAAGCTATACTCGAAAATTTTAAGAAGAATCATGTGTTAACGACTTATGTGGAACCGGTTACAGGTATGGAAAGCGGTACTGCTCATATTACCCTTGCGGAGGGTGATAACAGCATTATTGTCGTAAAGGGTGCCAATAATTATGTAACACCTGAATTTGTAGAAAAGGCCCTGGATGTCATTCGTGAATCAGATATTGTTCTTATTCAACAGGAAATCCCTGAAGAAACAGTTGAATATGTCAGCGAAAAATGCCACCAATTTGGAGTTCCACTATTACTAAACCCTGCGCCGGCTCGGCCAATCCGTAAAGAGGTAATCGAAAAGGCAGCCTATCTTACACCAAATGAGCTGGAAACATCGATTCTTTTCGACAAAAAAAATCTGCACGAGTCATTAATAGAGTATCCAAACAAGGTATTTATCACTGAAGGCAAAAATGGTGTCCGCTTCCATAATGGTGAAAAGGAGATAGTTGTTCCTTCGTACCCGGTTGAGGCTTTAGATACAACAGGTGCAGGAGATACCTTTAACGCTGCCTTTGCTGTTGCACTTGCTGAGGGAAAAAGCTTTGAAGAAAGTATTCGATTTGCCAATCGTGCTGCCTCATTATCGGTTACAAAGTTTGGTGCACAGGGCGGGATGCCAACACGGAAAGAAGTAGAGGAGAGTATGTAAAAGGAAACGCCATGGAATATTAAACAGTCATTTTACTAAAGTGTAAACTGACCTTGGTCATACGGATCATATTGTCATCGCGGATGCGGGATTACTGATTCCGGAAGGCGTTACTAGAATTGATTTAGCTCTCAAACCAGGAATGCCTTCCTTTAAAGAGGTTTTGGACGTAGTTGCAGACGATATGGTAATTGAAAAGTGTATTATAGCATCTGAAATAGAAGCGGGAAATCCCCAAATGGAACAATATTTAACAAATAAATTTGCCGATATAGAAGTGGAACGGGTTACAGAATTTTTTTTGATATTTTGGAAGAAGTACTCCAATGTTAATTGGACGAGCAACAACACATATTAGGGTATGAAGTTATATTAAGTGGAAGAAGAGATTCTGAAGGATACCACTATCAGGGTACTTTAATGATTTACTAATATGTTCACATAATTGTAGAAAAGCTTTTGAAAAGACTAAATTTATATGAATTCTAATGTGATATTATTCTATCTATAGGAGGTGGCAAAATGGAAACATGACAATAATTACTTTTTAAATTTTAGAGTTTTTGTCCACCGGCATTTTCCCCATCAAAACAATGATTTTATGAAAACCTTTTAAATTATGAAAACGTTTATGAACAACCTTCTTATTAAATCTTCACATTTTTCCACTTTTACACCTATTCCTTCCATGTTATTTCAAGAAAATCATTTAATAAAAAAATAGACCTGGAAGGATAGTAAACCATGTAAACATATCATTATAAGTTTCCTAAGACTAATTATTTCTGATAAGTAAATTTATATCTGAAGGAGAATGATAATGGGCCACGATATATCAGGATACAATAAAGTAGGAGAAGAAATTGCTTATGCTCGTTTTAGCATGGGGAATTATAATGCTACCATACTGTATAATTTACTTGATGCAAATAATTACTATGCAGGAGTTAGTGAATCAGGCGGCAGTTCTACCTTCTCGATACAACAAATTGAAAAGGCTTTGAATGCCTTTAAACAATTTTATAAAAATAGCGATTCCCTGTTAGAAAGTGATTCCTTACCTTGGGATCAAAAACAAATCCTGAATTTTATACAAAATTGTTTAGCAACAGCAAAAATGGAAGGGGGTGTAAGAGTATATTTTGGCTAATGTATTAAGACTGTTTGCTAAAATCCTCAATTTCGCTGTATATCCATATAACTTTATAGTAGCAATTACCTTCATATGTAAATACTAGCATTCCATCTCCAGAAAATCTTATGAATTTTTTTTATCCCCCAAAAAAGTCCTGCTAAATTTAGACATTTATTATTTTATCGACAAATTCAATTCATGTACCCTATTAATATTACTAATCATCCTCTGTCGGTGGTCGTCTAATTAACGAGATAAGAGAGATTCGTTTTACATTATTGGCGATGAAATAATCGATTTCTAATAGATTGATAGATGAAGTAAAAAAATGAATTTTTCTTTTTTTGTGCAAAAAGGGGAAAAGGTTGTAACAGTGAGTAAAGGTCCCATACAAAGGGGCCTTTTTGTGCGACGGGGAGTCGTGTAGAGTGTTGAACTAAGTCGACACTCTAACTGCCATAAAATGGTCTTTTTTTATCTGTCCATTTTATGGGTTACAGCTCATTCCCTTTGGGTGATTTAATTTAGTGGACCAATAATTACCGGCAATCTTAATAAAGTCTCTAGCAGGATTACTTAAGTAAGTACCTTTCTTATAAGATGCACATATTTCCCAAACAGGTTTTTGCTTGATTAAGAAGTAAGTGACGTTTGAGTTTTGTTTGGCATAAGCAATTGGAATGATGGAACAGCATATTCCTTCAGCAACCATATTATATAAGTTATGGCAGCTCCTTGTTTCTAACAATATATATGGATTAAAATCTTCGGCGTTAGTGAGCTTATCATAAATTTCTCGAAGAGTTGATCCTTTTTGCATAAGGGCAAAAGTATCGTTCTTAAAACGGTCTAAGCTTATTTCAGGAAGTAAATCGCCGAGTTTTCCTCCGATATGGGCAAGGGAATGCCCTTTGGGAACTGCTAAAATAATTTCTTCCAAACCGATTTGAATATATTCATCATTTGTTTTTTGGTAATCTTGCAAAGTTACAAACCCAATATCGAGATTCCCAATTGATATTTCATGTTGTTGTTGTTTCACAGGTAGTTCAATGGGTTCAATTTTTACATTTGGATAATTTTTGTAAAAAGCAGGATAGATAGATGCAAACATTTCAGGACCGCGTTCGGGAGTTAAGCCAATACTAAGCTTTCCTTTTTTTATATCCACTAAATCATTAATTTGGTTGTAGGTATCTTTTTTTATACGTACCATTTTTTTGGCATTTTCAATATAAATTTCACCTGCCTGCGTCGGATGCCAATTGGTTCTTGAACGAACAAAAAGTTGTGTTCCCAGCTCTTTTTCTAATTTTAAAAGCTGCTGATTTAATGCTGATTGAGTTATAAAAAGTTTTTCGGAAGCTTTTGTAATATTGTTTTCCTCAGCGATTTTAATCATATATTCCAACTGTTTTAGATCCATTTGAAATTCTCCTCATTACTCTTAGTTTTTCTTATAGAATTCTAAAAATAATCACTTTTACTTTATATACGATCTAAGAGTACAATTGTTTTGAGAATAGAACAAGAGTTTAGGAGGTAACGCAGTGGAAAATCGTATTATTAAAATTAATGATAATGATAACGTTGCCATCACAGTAAATGCCATTCCAGCCGGTACCATTGTCAACGATGCTATTCAAGCAAACCAAGATATTCCCCAAGGACATAAAATTGCATTATGCAATATCGGAGAAGGCGATTCAATAGTCCGGTATGGCGTCACTTTAGGATATGCATTACATTCCATTAAAAAGGGCGACTGGATCAATGAACATATGTTGGAACTTCCAATTCCTCCATCATTGGATGAGATGGAGTTTGCAACCAATTTAATTACAGATCTGCCAGAACCACCAGTTAGGACGTTCATGGGTTATCCAAACAAAAACGGAGGATATGCTGGAACAAGAAATATACTGGGAATTGTCACAACTGTTCAATGCGTAACAGGTGTTTTAAATAATGCGGTAAAGAGAATTAAACAAGAACTTCTTCCTAAATATCCAAATGTAGATGATGTTGTAGTGATAAATCATGCATATGGATGCGGTGTTGCGATCAATGCCCCTGAAGCAAAAATCCCGATTCGAATGTTGCAAAACATGGTCAAACATCCGAATTTCGGTGGAGAGACTATGATTATCTCTTTGGGATGTGAAAAACTAACATTAGAAATGTTATTGGATGCGGAATATAACACTTCAGACAATGTGGTTACGTTTCAAAACGAAAAAGGTCATTATGCTATCATGGCACAAATTATGAAAATGGCTGAAAACAAATTAAAAAAATTGAATGAAAGAGTTCGTGTTGAACTGCCTCTCTCTCAGTTATGCATTGGATTACAATGCGGTGGAAGTGATGCTTTCTCAGGTGTAACAGCTAATCCATCCGCCGGTTATGCTGCCGATATGTTAGTCAATGCGGGTGCAACCGTCATGTTTTCTGAAGTAACCGAGGTCCGTGATGGTGTCCATATCATTGCAGAGCGTTGTGTGAACGAAGAAGTTGGGAAAAAACTAGCTGATGAGATGAAATGGTATGATCAATACCTAAATAATGGTCAAGTGGACCGTTCAGCGAATCCAACACCTGGAAATAAAAAGGGTGGTCTATCGAATATTGTTGAAAAGGCAATGGGGTCGATTGCTAAATCTGGTATATCTCCGATTGTAGAAGTTCTTTCACCAGGAGAAAGACCAATGAAAAAGGGTATGATTTTTGCAGCAACTCCAGCCAGTGACTTTGTATGTGGCTCATGCCAGTTATCTAGTGGTATCACGCTCCAAGTCTTTATAACAGGACGAGGAACTCCTTATGGATTAGAAGTTGTACCAGTAATCAAAGTATGTTCAAGAAATGATATGAAAGATATGTGGCAAGATTTGATAGATGTAAATGCAGGGCCAATTGCAACAGGTGAAGCAACCATTCAAGAAATTGGAACTCAATTATTCAACGAAATTATCGATGTTGCCAGCGGAAGAAAACAAACTTTTGCAGAAAAATACGAAATTTATAATGATTTTACCCTGTTTAATCCAGCACCAATAACCTGATTAAAAGGATAAACAGCTGTTTTCCCGCCTGTCGATGGTTGTTCATTGATATCCTTTTCTAAGTGTCTTTATAATAAATATAGACAACTTAAAATGAAAAGAGTGTTTAAAGTAATGACAATTTTAAAAAATGACTGGGCTCCTTTACTGGAAGGGGAATTTACAAAAAACTATTATATGCGTTTACGGCAGATATTAAAAGAAGAATACCAAGAGAAAGTGATTTATCCTGATATGCAAGATATCTACAATGCACTCTCTTTTACTTCCTTTGAGAATACAAAGGTGGTCATAATCGGACAGGATCCATATCATGGACCAGGACAGGCTCATGGACTTAGTTTCTCGGTCAAGCCGGAGGTAGGCATTCCGCCCTCCTTGAAAAATATTTATAAGGAGTTACATGCTGATATAGGCAGCGAGATACCAAATCATGGGTCTCTAACGGAATGGACGGAGCAGGGGGTGCTGCTGCTTAATACGGTGCTGACTGTACAGGCGGGGAACCCTAACTCGCATAAAGGGCTTGGCTGGGAGAAGTTTACTGATAGAATCATAGAAATCTTGAATGATAGGGAGGCACAGGTCGTCTTTATCTTATGGGGGAGATTTGCTCAGAAAAAGCAAGAGCTAATCACTTCACAAAGGCACTTTATTATAAAATCGCCTCATCCTAGTCCGTTTTCTGCCAACAGTGGCTTCTTTGGCAGCAGGCCATTTTCCCGGACCAATGAGTTTTTACGGAAAATCGGGCAAAAGGAGATTGACTGGACAATCTCAAACATCGAATAAGACGGAGCGGCTCAAAGATTAATTTTCGTATAGCAAGTTAACTTAGAATATTTTATTTAACAAAAAGCACCCTGAATGATGCACATTCAGGGTCTTTTGCAATTCAAATTTTATTTAGATTGGTCATGTGGAACAGTGACGTTAACGCTCTTAGTTGTCACATTACCTGCTTTATCTGTTGCCGTAAAAATAATGATGTATACACGTCCATTACCGTTTCCTAATCTATCTGCACGAAGTTCAAAGGAAGCAGTTGAATCAGTAATAGGAGTATTCAATTTGGCATTCTGAATATCATCCGATTGAAGCTTCTCATTGCTAGTAATGGAAGTTAACACAACTGAGTTAATTCCTGATGCGGCATCAGCTGAACTAATAGTAGCCGTAACTGGCACCATATTATGATTAGGTGACCATATTGTGGTTTTATTTAGAGTAATATTTAACGTTGGTGCTGTCTTGTCAATTTTGACTGTGGCTGAATGTTGCGCCTCGACATTTCCAGCGTTGTCTACACTCCAATAGGTGATCGTGTGGACCCCCTCATCAGAAATGGTGATGGAATTTCCAGTTTGTTCAGTTCCGTTACCAATTTTGTAATACGTAGCTTTAACTCCTGAACCGTTATCGATTGAAGTAAGATCAACAGTAACATCTTTATTAACCCAATCTGTTGGCACGTTATCGGTTGTCACAGGAGCAGTGGTATCAACAAGTGTTAGGACGCCAAATACAGATGTATCTTGATATCCATTACCAGTTGTGTCGTTCCATGTAGCAGCGCTTTGACGGGCACCATCTTTACCGTCATTTATCTGTACGTCAAAACCAATCTTCGTATTGTATTGTGGTGTAACTGTTTTGAACGGGATCTTCATTTCAACGACGTAGCTATTACCAGATACATGGGTTGCAGATTTGAAACCATTGGCAATGCTTCCAGGGTTAAAGGAAGTCTGATTGTCAAAGTTGACTCGATATTGTCCGTCTCCGTTTTCGTAAGACGATGTCTTTGCATTGTTCTCGTCGACGAAGACTTCAACTGAATCCTGCTCCCATGGATTAGGGCTTGATTTGTCAAGCTGGGAGTCGCTCACCTGCGTTAAAATATACAGGTTTTCCTTATCCCAAAGGACCTTGGAAACGCCGTTTGCCCCTTGCCAAGCCTGTAGATAGTGGTTAACAGGAAGTTCCTGCGCATTCTTCCAAACATCATCTACTGTTCCATCAATAGTAGGTGTGCTGAATAAAACAGTAGATTGTTTTGCGATTTTTACTTCCGGTGCATGTTCTGCGATAAATTTATCCGGATCGGTGACACCGTAGTAAGCTGGTTTCGCTTGCAAGTTTTTATCAAAAACAAGCGGACTTTGGGCAGCTCTCCAGCTAGTCGCATCATTTAATCCCCAGAATGTGACGCGTCCCATGTGATCCTTGTGATCCTTGTAAATATTGAACAATTGAGCGTATAGGTAAGCTTGATCGTTCGCTTGCTTTTCGGTAAGTTGGCTGTTGCTGCCAGCGGCAATATCAAGTTCCGTGACGCTTACTTGTACACCTAAGGAAATAAATTTCTCCATAGATGCTTGCACATTTGCCGGGTTTGTATTTAAGTTGTAGTGTGACTGCATACCAACGCCGTCAATTAGCAGTTTTCCAGGGTGTGACTTTGCATATCTATCGTTGAGTTCTTTGACCATTTGATAGATTGCTTCAGCTTTATTCTGATTATCTTCATTGTAATCATTGTAATAAAGCTTAATATTCCAGCCATGTTCGTCAACTACTTGTCTTGCTGCCAGGAAGGCCTGCTCCACGTAGTCAGATCCAATCGCTTTATACCATCCGGATTGATGCAAGTTTGCTTTCCAATCTGTCGGATTCGACAAGCCGTCATTTATGGCTTCGTTTACGACGTCCCAAGAAACGACTTTGTTGCCGTAATGTTCAATGACGGTTTTAATATGGTTTTGTAAATTTGCGAGTGCTTCGTCTCGACTCAATGGTTGGCCGCTGTCAGCAGTAAACAACCATGTTGGTGTCTGTTGATGCCAAACAAGGACGTGTCCATGCAGTTTTAGGCCTGCGGCTGTGATTTTGTTGATGAGAGCATCCTCATCAGTAAAGTCAAATTGTCTATCCGCATTATAAGCTTGATCTGGTTTCATGGCGTTTTCTGCTGTGACAATATTGAAATGCTTTTTAAGGAGATCAAGTCTAACACCATCAAGATCTGCCAATGAAACTGCGTTTCCGATTAAGAAGTCATTTTTATAGACATCTTTTATCGGAGTTAAATCTTGGATTGCAATCGGACCTGAACCAGTAGGTTCAAAGGTGATGTCGTCAATAAAGAAAGAGGAGGTAGCGTTATTTGAACTTTCTACATAAATCGTCAAATATTCACCGCCTGCATTGGTATAACGGTAAGTGCCTTCTAGCTTAACCCAGCCGTCTGCCTTGTTGATTGTTTTACCTTGAAGGTTATTGTAGCTGGCAGCTCCGCCATTTCCTACTTGTGTGGAAAGCTGAAGCTGTGAGCTTTCTGGTGAAATCAGCTTGACCCAAGCTGAAATCTTATATTCTTGTCCAAGGTTAACGTATTTCTCAACATGTAAGGATGGACCATTCCAAGCTTGTGTTCTGCCATCAACTTTTAGAGCATAGGAACCGCCAGAAGTATGGTTTTCTTCATTGGTTACCGTAACCGTTTCAGTACCAGCTCTACCCTCGAAGCCACCTTTTGTTTGATCTTCAAACGTAATTGGATTGAAGGTTTGCGCAGCTGGTCTTTGATCCACGGGATCACTGCCACCGCCGGAAGTTACCTTTTCCGTGATCAGAATATCTCCGATGTAGAACGGAACTGTTTTTCCTGCGTCGTTAGATTGAATGCGAAGTGCGTTATCTTTGCTCGTATCAACGGTGTACTCTCCAGTTAACTTAAAAGCTTGTCCTGCTTTATAATCCGATGCTACATACAAGCCATTATAGCTGTTTACATTCTGAAGCAAAGCTTGTGCACCTGCAGGAACACTTACACTAACATCAACATAACCTTTGACGGTAATTGTATATGTTTTACCATTTTGCATGCCAACTTTGCTGAATGGGATATCAACGCTATCCCAGTTGTTTACTCGACCGCTTACATAGATCGCTTTTCCGTCATCATTGCCCTCAAAAACTTTTCCAGAAACCGCATCTATTTGCGGGTTGCCTGCTTTTGTTGCAACACCCTGGCCACTGTCAAAGGTTTCATGATAAGTTGTTTGCGTCGAGGTCTGGCCTCCAGTTGTCGGAGTCGTTGTTGGTGCCGGTCCACCAACCCAGTTTGCAATTTGGGTTAAATCTGCATCTAATACATAGTCTCGACCCATGGCATAATCGTCACCATTAGGGTAGCCAACTTTAAATGCATACTTGATGCCGTTGTTTTTAGCTACATCTTTTACAGTATTATTAAAAGAACCATAAGGATAAGCCAATAGGATTGGGGATTTTCCTGTCAATGCTTTTAAGTATTCACTTGCTGTTACAATTTCATCTGTAGCTTGCTCAGCCGTCATGCTGCTAGAACCCGCAGCGCCATTTTTCCAAATAGCAGCGTCATGAGTTTTGGAATGATTCTCTATACTGACGCTAGGTTCATTCACTAAACTTTGCAACTGCGCTAGCGACATGCTGTAATTACCGCCGATCCAACTGCTGACAACAAACAGAACCGATTTCATGTTATATTGTTTCAATACTGGAAGAGCGGTGGTAACGAAGTCTGGAGTAGCATCGTCAAAGGTTAATAAAACAGGCTTCGCAGGGGCCGTTTCTTTACCTTCCATAATGTTCACATATTCTTCTGCTGACAACGTGTTATAACCATTGTCGTGAAGGTACTTCATGGCTTGGTTAAAATGGTCAATACTAGTATCCGTCCATTGATTGGAAGGAGTTTGGACAATTCGATGGTACAAAAGAACGGGAATATCTACCGTTGCCGCCTTTGCAACATGCGTAATCCAGCCTGACGGGATTACCAAAGAAGCTACAAGAAGTAAAGAAATCAAGCTTTTCAATTTTCTCTTCATTTACTGCATTCCCCCATAAAAAATTTTTTATCACAAAGGGTGAAGCGTTTAGAATAAAACTGAAACTAACCTCCTCCCAATCTATTCTTCTTTTATTCTAGCTTGGCAACCAAAACATTTAACCCATAAAAACTAAAGATAATACTTAACAAACTAAATATTCTTACTAATTGCTGATGGAAATTGGATTTTAACATGGAGGCTGCATGAAGGTACGATACACACTATTTAGCAAAGCTGAGTCGGATGTACAAGTAAACCATTGAAATGACATGAATATCCTGTTTCTTTTTTTATTTATTGTTTACAAAAATTTCAAAAAGAAGTGGCATATGTCGAATTTGTTTCAGATTATTCTACATAAAATTACATTTATATTACATTATCGACTCATTCATTGTTTTTCGTCCCTTTAATATATAAACTAGAAACATATTAAGAATTTATTAAGAATGATAGGTTACAAGAGGAGATATTATAATGATAAAAAAGTTAATAAAATATACCGTATCCGCTTCCATTATCGCCACTATGATATCAGCTACACCTGCTTTTGCAAATCCAGTCACACAAGGACAAATCAATCAAACACAAAATCAAATTGATGACTTTGAAACAAAGGTTCAACAATTAGACAATAGAATCTCGGTTGCAATGGAGAAAAGTCAAAAACTTAACGATCAAATAAAAACACAACAAGGGAAAATTGAAGAAACAAAGGCTGAAATCACAGAAGCCCAAAAGTCCCTAGATGCTCACAAGGAAGTCTACGCTGAAAGGCTTAAAACCATTCAATTAGAAGGAAAACAATCCGTAGCTGCATACGCAGAACTTTTGTTGTCATCTGATAACATTTCTGAGTTTTTAACTCGGTTTACTGCCATTTCTAGTATTATGCAAAGTGATACAGACTTGCTAAATGGTTTAAATGAAAAAGAACAAGCATTAAAAAGTGCAGAGGAAAAATTACATACTGAGATCGACCAATTAAAAGAGAGCCAAAATGAATTAGCTTCTGAAAAACAAAAGATTGAACAAGATAAAAAAGAAATTCAAACAGAATTAGCAGCCGCGAAAAACACATTACAAAACCAACAGGCACAATTGGCTCAACAACAGGCTGAACAAGCTAGAAAACTTGCACAACAACAGGCTGAGCAGGCCAGACAACTTGCACTACAACAAGCACAAGCACAACAACAAACTCAAAAGCCTACTCAACAGGCTCAAAAGCCTACTCAACAGGCTCAAAAGCCTGCGCAACAAACCAAACAGCCAGTTATACAGCAAACGCCAGTAAGTAGCACACCTTCTGAGTCTACACCACCGACAGTTGCAGCCCCTCCAGCTAATTCTGGATCGGCAAGTGCAATTATTGCCTATGCAAAACAATTTTTAGGTGTTCCATACGTTTGGGGCGGGTCTACGCCAAGTGGATTTGATTGTTCGGGATTCACATCATACGTGTTTAGAAATGCAGCTGGAATCAATCTTCCAAGAGTGTCACGAGACCAGCAGAATGTTGGAACCAGAATTTCTCCGAGTCAAGTTCAGCCGGGAGATTTGGTATTCAGAGGTAACCCAGCCTATCATGTCGGTATCTATATCGGAGGCGGACAATATATTCACGCACCACAAACAGGTGACGTTGTGAAAATTGCTGCTTATGATCCGTCTAAGTTTTCAAGTGCGGCTCGAGTTTTACGTTAGGGTCTATCCATTTTGATATATATAGCTATAATCCTAAAAACATCCTATTTATGAGAATAGGATGTTTTTTTGTGGAGCAGTAAAGTTTGTTACTAGATTTGTAACTAGAAAATTAGAAAAGGATAAATTTGTTCTTAAGGGATATCAAAATTCCCCAATTGTATATTTACTCGTGAACATATAGAATAAACACCATTGTAAATACCGTGTCAGAAAATGTGACAGTAATGTTCAAAAAGTGTCGATTATACTTTATTATCAATTTATTAAGTTAACAATATTGTTTAAATTAAAAATATGTAGACAAAAGTGTTTAAATAATATTAAAATTATGTAAGAGCTTACATAATATTTTAAGGAGGATTGAAGGATTTGGAATTAATAATGAGAAACATGTTTCAAACACTTGGGAAAAACACTTCTGCTAATAAACTCGCAAAGAAATATGGATTACGTTTTGGGGCAAGCCGCTTTGTAGCAGGTGAATCTATTAAGTCTGCTATTGAGGTTGTTAAAAGGCTAAATAGCGAGGGGAAGGTTGTGACCTTGGACCATTTAGGTGAATTTGTTTATACCGATGAAGAGGCACTTGAATCGGCTGCCATGTGTATTCAAACCTTGGATGCTATTAATGAGGCAGGCGTTAATTCAAATCTTTCCCTTAAAATGACATCTCTTGGACTTGATATAAGCAAAGAGCTATGTATGAAAAATATGCGTAAAATCCTTGACCGGGCTAAACTCCATAATAATTTTGTTCGAATCGATATGGAAGATTATGAGCATTGCCAACTATCAATCGATATTTACAAAGAGTTGCGTAAGGATTATGACAATGTTGGCCTTGTCATTCAAGCATACCTATTTAGGACCGAGCAGGATATCGCCGACTTAAATCAATTGAATGCAAACTTGCGCCTTGTGAAAGGGGCTTACAAAGAATCACCGTCTGTAGCTTTTCCTGAGAAAAAAGATGTGGATGAAAACTACAAAAAAATTATTAAGCAGCACCTTCTAAACGGTAACTATACAGCTGTCGCAACCCATGATGAAACAATGATTGAATATACAAAGTCTATCGTTAATGAGCATCAAATACCGAAAGAGCAATTTGAATTCCAAATGCTCTATGGTATTTGTGAAGAGATTCAAGCAAGACTTGTAAAAGAAGGTTTTAAAGTCCGTGTGTATGTACCATATGGGGTCGATTGGTTTGGTTATTTCATGAGACGATTAGCAGAAAGACCTGCAAATGTCTGGTTTGTACTTAAAAATCTATTAAAATAACAAATTTATATAAAGAGGAGTAGGAATCTTATGACAACAACAATTCAAGCAGCTACATTTAAAAACGAGCCTTTTACAGATTTTTCAATGGAGGAAAATAAACAATCCATGTATGCAGCTCTTGCAAAAGTTAAAAAGGAGCTTGGCAAAAAGTATCCTATAGTAGTTGGGAAAGATAAGCTGTTTACCGAAGAGCAAACAGTTTCTATTAATCCGGGAAATGTCGATGAAATTATTGGAACTGTTAGTAAAGGGAATCAGGAGTTAGCTGAAAAGGCAATGCAGGAGGCTTTGAAAACATTTGAAACCTGGAAAAAGGTTGACCCTGCAGCACGTGCAGAGTATTTATTCAAAGCAGCTGACCTAATGAGACAGCGTAAGCATGAGTTTTCTTCTTATCTTGTATATGAGTCAGGTAAAAACTGGGCTGAGGCGGATGCAGATACAGCAGAGGCAATAGATTTTATGGAATTTTATGCGAGGGAAATGATTCGCCTGAGTGAGACAAGCATTCATCAGCCGCTTACTAAAATCGAAGGGGAAGACAACCAAATTTCTTACATCCCGCTGGGCGTTGGTATTGTCATATCTCCATTCAACTTCCCATTGGCCATCATGGCAGGGACGACAGTGGCAGCGATTGTATCTGGGAATACAGTTATTTTAAAGCCTGCAGATGCAACTCCTGTGATTGCAGCTAAATTTGTGGAGTTAATGGAAGAAGTTGGACTTCCTTCAGGTGTACTTAACTATTTGCCTGGGGATGGAATCGACGTGGGTGAGTATCTGGTTGAACATCCAAAAACACGTTTCATCTCGTTTACAGGCTCACGTGCTGTAGGATGCCGGATTTATGGGCGGGCGTCAAAGGTACAGCCAGGCCAGTTATGGTTAAAGCGTGTCATCGCCGAAATGGGTGGGAAAGACGGTGTTGTCGTTGATGAAACAGCTGACTTGGATGCAGCGGCGGCAGCAATCGTGGCTTCAGCTTATGGTTTTCAAGGACAAAAATGTTCAGCTGGATCTAGAGCGATTATCGTAGAATCAGTTTTTGACCAAGTGGTGGAAAAGGTAGTACAATTGACGAAGAACCTATCCATTGGTCTGCCTGAAGAAAACTGTCCAATTGGTCCAGTAATCGATCAGAAATCGGTCGATAAAATTATGGACTATATTGAAATTGGTAAAACGGAAGGCAGATTGCTTACTGGCGGTTCAAGAGCGGAAGGGAACGGCTTTTATATTGAACCAACAATTTTTGCTGATGTAAATCCGAAAGCCCGCATCATGCAGGAGGAAATCTTTGGGCCGGTTCTTGCCATTGCAAAAGCTGCTGACTGGAAGGAAGCAATTGAGATTTATAATGATACTGAATATGGGTTGACAGGTGCCTATCATTCTAAGGATGAGGAACGCATCAATTATGCTCTTGAAAATATGCATTGTGGAAACCTGTATATTAATAAAAAGTGTACTGGCGCGTTAGTTGGAGCCCATCCGTTTGGCGGATTTAATATGTCTGGAACCGATTCTAAAGCAGGAGGATACGATTACTTGCTCCTATTTACTCAGGCAAAGTTAAAATCTAAAAAACTATTTTAACAATAAAGATTGGGGAGCTCCTGGAAGGGGGGCTCTTTTCAGAAGACTAGACAGAGATAATTCATGTATGTAAATGTTTTATTTTGGGGGATTATTACGGAGAACGGGGGATGACGATTGAATACACAGATACTTATCTCGATTGGTATTTACATGGTGGGAATGCTATTAATTGGTTATTTCGCTTACAAACGAACTTCTAATCTGTCCGATTATATGATTGGCGGAAGGGGACTTGGCGCTGCGGTCACCGCTTTAAGTGCAGGGGCATCCGATATGAGCGGATGGTTGCTAATGGGGCTTCCTGGTGCGATGTTTACCCAAGGTTTGAGTGCATCCTGGATTGCCATCGGTCTGACGATAGGCGCATATTTAAACTGGCTGTACGTCGCTCCAAGACTGCGAATTTATACGGAAACCGCCAATAATTCAATGACGATTCCGGCCTATTTGGAAAATCGTTTTGGGGATAAATCGTCAATACTGCGGTTAACTTCCGGACTTGTCATTATTGTATTCTTTACTTTCTATGTTTCTTCTGGAATGGTATCAGGCGGGGTTCTGTTTGAGTCAACGTTCAATCTTAACTATCAGGCAGGTCTTTGGATAATCGCTGCTGTTGTCATTGGCTATACTTTATTTGGCGGATTTTTAGCGGTTAGTTGGACCGACTTTGTCCAAGGAATAATCATGGTGATTGCTCTAGTTCTTGTTCCCGCTGTCACTATTATGCAAGTAGGCGGATTTGACTCCGCATTTGGTGAGATCAAAGGGATCGATCCTAAATTATTTGATATTTTTAAAGGGACTTCCTTGATCGGGATTATTTCGTTAATGGCATGGGGGTTAGGTTACTTTGGACAGCCTCATATCATTGTTCGTTTTATGGCAATCTCATCCGTTAAAGAGATTAAGAAAGCTCGGAGAATAGGTATGGGATGGATGATTTTCTCTGTCGGTGGCGCGATGTTTACTGGTTTTATTGGCCTAGCCTATTATTCAAAGCAAGGACTTAATCTTTCAGATCCAGAAACAATTTTTATTAAATTAAGCGGAATTCTTTTCCATCCACTCATTACTGGATTTTTGTTAGCGGCATTATTAGCTGCCGTCATGAGTACGATTTCTTCTCAACTTTTGGTTACGGCAAGCTCCTTGACAGAAGATGTCTATAAGACTTTTTTCCGCAGGTCAGCAACAGACAAAGAGCTGTTGCTTGTAAGCAGACTTTCAGTCCTTGTTGTTTCCTTTATAGCTGTTTTTCTGGCCTTTAATAAAAATGGCACTATTCTCTCCCTTGTTGCTTATGCATGGGCTGGCTTTGGAGCAGCTTTTGGGCCCGTTATTCTGTTGAGCCTATACTGGAAACGGATGAATCGATGGGGGGCTCTTGCTGGTATGATTGGCGGGGCAGTTACTGTAATTGTTTGGGCGAATGTTCCTGTATTGGCAAAAAGTCTTTACGAGATTATTCCAGGGTTCATTATCGGGTTAGCGGCAATATGGTTTGTCAGCCTGGTTACACCGGAACCGAGTGACCAATTAAAGAAAGAATTTGATCAATACAAACAATCAGCATAATCGTTTAGTCCCAAGAGATATTTCTGATTTTGATTGTTAAGTCAAAATTCTAGATTAAGTTGGTGGGTATGTATTCAGTAATTCCATTTAAAAAAGCTGAAGCCCGTTCCATACGGGTTCAGCTTTTTTATACTTAATCTGAGCTTTTGTGATTGACAATCAGCGCGTTAAAATATCTAACAAAGATTAACTCGTTGTTAAAAATTCAGACAAAATCAGTGATTATAATAATGTTTTTGCTTTATAGGCGTTGAAGCAATCTTTGATGCGATTAAATGGATATAGCGTTTTATTTTGTGTTAAAGTGAAAGAAAAGTGAGAAAGGATTTTAGTATGTTCAAAAGTGCACAATATCAATTAGATTACTCCTTTACAATTGTAAATGATCGTACACCATTAACTGAAATTAAAAAGAAACTGAACGAGTATAATTTTGTCATTGTCGCAGGTGGAACATACTTTATCATTAATAACTATGAATATAACCTGATGGCTTTAGGGAACGATTCTATGCCTATTATTGACTGGCTTCGGCATCTCAAATGGCTGCCTTCAACTGTCGTTTCCACTGACAAAGGTCTTCCGTCGGAAGTGGACTGGAGAAGGCCGGTCCTTTTTAAAAATGAAGGGGAATACATGGGAATCTTAACATCAGGAAAGGAAATTAAAAAACTTAATGAAGAGAAGAACAAGATTTCAGCTTATTTTGAAACCTTGGCTGAGACCATAAGTGATTCTGTTACGGCTGTGGATGAATCAGGAAATGTTGTTTACTGGAATACAACGGCAGAAGAGATATACAAGATTAAAAAGGAATTTATCCTGGGTAAGAAGATTGGTGAGCACTTTAATGATGACTCGGTTATTCTTCATAGAATTCTGAATGAAGGGCGGTTTGTAAGAGGAGAGTACCATCGTCCAAATAAAGATACGCATGTTCTAATTAATGCTTTACCGATTATAATTGAAAACAAAATTATCGGCGGTGTCGCTACAGAACATAATATTACCAATATTATACGGCTTAATGAAGAATTGGACTCAAACTCATCTTTACTCGTCCCTCAAACAAATCCATTCTCTGCAATTGTAACTGGAAGCCCGAGATTTCAAGAGTCATTGAAAATTGCGCAAAAAGTAGCGCATGCTGATATACCGGTCCATTTAACAGGGGAACCTGGTTCAGGCAAGGAAATGTTAGCGCAAGCGATTCACTATGGTGGAGCAAAAGCAGATGGAGCTTTTATCACTTTAAATTGCTCGGTAATTCCTGCGGCATTATTAGAAATTGAACTTTTTGGTTTTCAAAAGGATACCGACACCTCCGAGCAGCAAACTTTACAAATTGGAAGGATTGAGCAGGCGTCTAATGGTACGTTATATATTGAAGATGTTGATAAAATGACGCTATCCATCCAGGGCAAGTTGCTGGACTACTTAGTCGACCATAGTTTCTACAGGGTTGGAGGGGTAGAGAAGATTGCATCTACTACCCGGATTATAACGTCCACCTCTGAACCCATTGATTTGCTGCTAAGGGAAGGGAGTTTAAATGAGAAGCTCTACTTCCATCTTTCGGTGATAACAATCGATATCCCTCCGCTTCGGACCAGAAAAGAGGATATTGTCACATTGGTTGATAAATATATCAATGAATTTAGTGCTAAGTATAAAAAAGTGGTTCCAGAGGTTCATCCCGAAACGATGCTCCACATAGTGAACTATGATTGGCCTGGGAATGTGCGTGAAATCAGAAATACCATCGAACGAATCGTTCTACTGAATGACAAGCCATCTATTACAAGTGAACAATTGCCTGAGAACATAAAGAGCAAAATAATCAACAATAATAACGAGGGAAAAGGAGTGGAAAGTACCCTGGCAGAAATTTCCTCAAAGAATGCGGAAGCATTGCAAATAGAAGAGGCATTAAGAAAAACATATGGAAATAAAAGTGCGGCGGCTAGTTTGCTCGGTATTTCACGGGGGACTCTTTATAACAAAATAAAAGAATATGGTTTAGGTTGAGCTATTCTATTAAACACCATCTGTGTGTCTTTTTAGACCTCACGCTTGATAAAAGAGGAGGAAAAAATTCATGGGGCTACCCATAAATTTGATACAGATAAGAGCAGTAGTTTTAGCTGCAGGTGTTTCCTCAAGAATGGGAAAATTTAAGCCTTTGCTTCCGATTGATGGAAAACCTATGCTTGAGATTGTTTTAACAAAAGTTTTATCGTTTCCGTTTCAAGAAGTCTTAGCAGTTGTTGGGTATAAAGGACAGGAACTAAAAGAGGCGATAAATCTTGAAGACGATCGGTTCAATTGGATCACTAATGAAAAATTCTTAGAAGGGTTAAGTGGTTCGATAAAGGCAGCAATTTGTTTCGGTAATAATGAAACAAGTGGTGTTTTAGTTTTCTTGGGTGACCAGCCCCTTTTAAGGCCATCGACAATCGACCAAATCCTCAAAGTTATTATAGAAAAGGGACTCGCTCAATCCAAATGTATTGTTCAACCAACCTACAATGGAATTCCAGGACATCCTGTTTTTATTTCTGCCTCAATGATCCCTTATCTAAAAACAATAACCGGTGACCAGGGGGCGAAACCGATTTTTAAATTTGCTGATCAACATATTTACGTGCCAATAAATGATGAATGGACGATTTTGGATGTGGATACGAAAGATGATTATCAAAATATAGTTAACCATTCTATATGAGGCTGCTCTCTTCAGGGAGCTGCTTTTTTTATAACTGATCAATGCATACCTCACATTACCTTGAAGGAGAAAAGGTATAATAACTATGCGAAGGCAAAAATTAAAAAGGGCTATCACCTTTTTACGAAGAATAACAATAAAATGAGCATTATATGTAGAAAAGGAGCTGCTATGACAAAAACAGGATGGAATTTTGATAACAGTTACTCCCATCTTCCTGAATCATTTTTCACAAGACAAAACCCAGGCCCTGTAAATTCACCAAAGCTAGTGATTTTGAATGAACCATTGGCAGAGGAGTTAGGCCTTGAAATCTCGGCACTTCAAAGTGAGGAGGGTATAGCAGCGTTTGCAGGAAACCAGATTCCTGAAGGTGCCGAGCCGCTTGCTCAAGCCTATGCCGGCCATCAATTTGGTCATTTTACCATGTTAGGAGACGGGCGGGCCGTATTGATTGGGGAGCAAATAACACCCAAAGGGGAACGAGTAGATATCCAGCTCAAAGGTTCAGGCAGAACCCCATACTCGCGGGGAGGAGATGGCCGTGCCGCACTTGGACCTATGCTGCGTGAATACATCATCAGCGAAGCTATGCATGGATTAGGAATCCCAACCACCCGCAGCCTGGCAGTGGTTACAACTGGCGAGACCATTATTCGCGAAACCCTGCTGCCTGGAGCCATTCTTACACGAGTGGCTGCTAGTCATATCCGTGTTGGAACCTTCCAATACGCTGCAGGAAGAGGGGAAATAGATGATCTGCGGGCATTGGCTGACTATACCATAAAGCGCCATTATCCAAACATTAAAGATAATGAATACAAGTATGTATCACTGCTTCGAGAAGTCATCAAACGTCAAGCTGCACTAATTGCCAAATGGCAGTTGGTTGGTTTTATCCATGGAGTGATGAACACTGATAACATGACAATTAGTGGTGAAACCATTGATTATGGACCTTGCGCCTTTATGGATCAGTATGATCCGTCAACTGTTTTCAGTTCCATTGACAGAGAAGGGCGCTACGCCTATGCTAATCAGCCGTATATTGGCGGATGGAATCTGGCTCGATTTGCGGAAACCTTATTGCCGCTTCTTCATGAAAATCAGGAGCAAGCTGTCCAATTAGCGCAAGAGACCATTTCAGGATTCACACAATTGTATCAAACCAATTGGCTCACAGGAATGAGAGGAAAACTAGGCATTTTTAACGAAGAGGAACAGGATGAATCATTATTTGAAGAGCTCCTAAATCTAATGCATAAGTATCAGGCCGACTACACTAATACTTTCCGCTCCTTAACCTATGCTCAATATGATGATAACAAGTTATTTGGGCAACCTGAATTTTTACAATGGAAGGAGCGGTGGCAGGCCAGACTTGGAAGGCAGAAGGAAACGGAAGAAGAATCAAATCAGTTAATGCAAAACAGTAACCCTGCGGTAATTCCCCGGAACCACCGGGTAGAGGAAGCACTTGCAGCAGCAGTTACTCAAGGAGATTACAGTGTAATGAACGAACTTTTACAAGTACTCTCAAACCCGTATGCACACAATCCTGGACAGGAGGAATATTGTACACTGCCCGAGCCGTCTACTCGTCCTTACCAAACCTTTTGCGGTACTTGAGTGGAAAAAATTTTTAATGGAACTTTGAGAAAATACTGATAACTTATTGCCGAAAATGGAAAAATATAATATAGTTAAGATGGATATAGAGTAAATGCTCTATTCTAACGGATAATTGAGTAAATAGGAAAAACTTAAAATGGTAACGAATTCTAGAAATTGATGCTAGATGTTTAAGCCACAGTAAGATGTAGGGAGTCCCCTGCACTTATTGTGGCTTTTTTATTTGATAAATTAAGAAAGGAGGGTCTGCCTTATGGTTATGCATGGAACCGGCCGAAAGAGTGTTCTGTTAAAAGTATATAGAGATACGAACATGGATAAGGACTTTTCGATCCTATCTAAAAACCGTGATGCATTTATATTAGTTGACCTGGAAGGGAAAATTGAATATTCCAGCCATGCTTGTGAACCCTTATTAGGTTATTCGAGGGATACGTTGCATCAAATAGCACTAAATAAATTGTTTGTCTTAGACTTTTTAACTCAAGAGCAAACCTTCTTTAAAGGGAGAGTACAGGAAAAACTTGATAACTTTGATGCCCAGATACAAGTCATTGATGGAAGTATCTTAGATGTAAATGTTACCTCAATTCCTATTTTTTTTGAACAGGATTACCTTGGCGCGTATCTAGTTATTAAGGATATAACGTCGATAAAACAGAAAAGGTTAACAATGGAACGTGAAAAAGAGTATCATACCTTAATTAACAATTTATCCCGCTTATCGGAAAAACAAGCTACTGCTGGTCAGCTGGCTGCCGGGATTGCCCATGAAATCCGCAACCCCATTACCGCTATAAAAGGATTTTTACAATTACTAATGGGAGAAAACGCTGGTAATAGAATCTATTTTGAAATCATTAATTCAGAGATTGACCGGATTGAAGAAATTCTAAAAGAATTAATGGTCCTTGCAAAGCCAACCAAACAAAAATATGAGCGGGTAAATCTTCACAGTTTATTAGAGCAGGTGATAACCTTAATGGCTTCGCAGGCCCTCCTAAATAATATTCAAATTGAAACACAGTTTGATTTCACTAATACGTGGATCATTGGCGATAATAATCAATTGAAACAAGTTTTTATTAATTATATAAAAAATGCAATCGAAGCAATGCCCGAGGGGGGGATGCTGGGAATAAATGCAAGCCCTCTTGTTGGCGGTCAGGTCCGAGTTAGTATAACTGACCAAGGCAGCGGAATTCCTGAAGACATACTTAATCAAATAGGCCAGCCTTTTTTTACCACAAAAGAAAATGGAACGGGGCTAGGGTTGCTGGTTAGCCGGCAAATAATAAAAGAACATAAAGGGGATTTATTTATAGAAAGTAGTAGGAATGGAACAACTATTCATGTAGAATTTCCTTTATCTTCTGAACAATAATTTTTCATTCATCGTTATTTTTTCACCTAATTTTGTTGTTATCCTGTAAATTTAATGTTATTATGAATTTTGTCTAATGTCTTGCTGTCATTAGTTTTGAAAAACCAGTTTTAAAGTCTATTTTTATTATAAAAATATATTCTCATTGTGATGGTAAATGGTAGAAACTATTTTTTTAAAAGTCGTCTTAACCGTGGCCTAACTTCCTTTTTGTGAAGTTAGGCCTTTTTATATTGTATCAAGGGGGATCTGAATGGTTGCAACTAAAGAAGATTTGCTGTCTCTGAGCAGTTCTTTTAGTAAAGTCATAAAGCGGGGGTTTGGTAGAGGTCCTGAAACCTGTTATACGGTCTTAAGGGCAAACAGATTATACGTTTATATCAGTAACTTTATGACACCGGCCGAAGAAATTTTAGCGGAAAAGCAAGAATTTAATTTGGTGATGAATTTTCGGTCGTCTGTCATAACTGCTTTGTCTCAAGAATTGGTGCAAGAGGCATCGCTTGTTTTAGGAATTACTTTCGATTCCTTCTATCAAGATTGGAACTATAATTCGAACTCGGGTATATTGCTATTAGTGAATAATAGTTTCAATCCTGATGTGAAGATAGATGAAAGTTTTGAGAGGAAGTTATTTCAATTAGTACGAATAGTGGGTTCGCAGCTTCATAAAATTCCCAGCGAGTTAAAGGTTGTTAAGTACACTCAGAATATCTGTGCGATTGAATCAAAAGGTGTTATGCTGCCACTAGACTATTTGATGGTAGAACAGGGGAATTCTGACTTGTTATTTACATATACTAGAGAAATTAAAAAGGGTTATTATCAGCATAGGGAATTATTTGAAGAACTGTTTAATCGGTCGATTGAGGATTTATTTATGATGCGGGATTTTAAAAACAATAAAAGTTACTTGATCTTTAGTTTCAACAAAGTATATATCTGAAAAAAACGATAAAAATTTTACTGCCTGGGCATGATAATGACAGGCAGTATTTTTTTGCCCTTTTCGAAAGTGAGGTTGAAATTCTTATGTCATCTCCACTACAACAAAAGTTAATGGATATAAGCAGTTTAACTAGTAAATTGTTAAGAAAAAATTTTGGACGTGGGCCGGAATCCTGTTATGCGTTTGCGAATAAAAGGTTTCTGGTTTTTTACATAAGGGGATTCCTGTCGCCGTTGGAAGCTGCTTTATTGGAGAACGGTAATTCCGATCATATCGAAATTTCACGAAATATAGTCATGAAAACTGTTCATAACCAGTTAAAAGGTATTCTTGAGCTGGAATTTGCGCAAGATATTGAATCCTTTTACCATGATTGGAATTATCCACAAAACACAGGAATGATAACTGTCCAATTTGAAGGTGACATTATTGAGGAAGTTGGCAGTAAGCTTAGTAACCCTGTGGACCTCAAACCTTTAATTGATGAGGTTGAAAGGATTAGTATATTGGTACAAAAAAGACCTGAAAAAACCGAAGCATATTTTATTTCGCCAAAAATTTATTTGATAAAACGAGATGGAATTTTAGTTCAGATTGAAAAGGCATTAATCGAAAAAGGATATGAACAAACGCTTTTGGTCACCAAAGATGAACTGGAAAAATCTTATTTGCATCGGGATGGGCGCTTTGAAGAAATTTTTAGCAATCCTGTTGCAGATATTTTTGTGGATTGGGACTTTAGTGAGGATAGAAGCATTATGTGTTTCGTTCTTAAGGGTTAATAAGTAAAAGCAATATGATAAGTAATAACAACAGCACTTTGGCAGAGTTTTAAAATAGGATGCTTAAATTATTGTCCATGACATGCATCCGTTAATCTGCCATAATCATCCTAGGTATGAATAGAAACGGGGTGATTTTATGTTTATTGTTACAGAAACGGCAAATCAAGAGCTGCAAAATCGGTTACAGCAATTTGGTCATAAACAGTTTATTCGGATGCAAATGCGGAAAAGTTGTTTTATGAAAGTGAAGGTAACATTAGAAGAAGCTATTCAAGCAAGTGATACAGAAGTCATAAAAGAGGGGCTGCACTTCATTATTGATGCAGGAGAATGCCATTATTTCAATCATAAAACGTTAGATTATATTCCGGATCACACTGGATTTAAACAATTTGAGATTATTTAGTCCGATCATTTTTAAAAAAAGCCGTATTTTCCAATAGGAGAATTCGGCTTTTTATATCGAAAATAGTACAAATGAAAACGTTGACAGAATTATGACCGAAGAGTACTATAAAAGTGTACTTAGTATTTACGAATGTCATTCGATAATGTCGAACGTAGAGGAGGGACAAAGTGACTGAACGCTTGATTCAATCAATCGAAAGAGCTGCAGATATCCTCGAACTTTTTTTGACTTCACATCCTGAACAAAGTATTAAAGAAATTAGTGACAGATTGAACTTATCAAAGAGTACTGTCCACGGCATTATTAAAACCTTGGAACATCGAGGTTACCTGGAGCAAAATTCAGACAATCTGAAATATCGACTGGGAATTAAACTTTTTGAACTAGGTAATTACGTAGGAAAACATCTTGATATAGGAAGAATTGCCAGACCTATCATAAAGGATCTTGTTGAAGAACTAAATGAAACCGTTCACCTAGTAACGCTTCAGCGTGATGAACTAATTTACATTGAAAAGGTAGAAGGTCCAAGTGCCTTAACGATTTATTCACATATTGGAAAAAGGGCCCCATTTCATTGTACAGGTGTTGGTAAAGCCATCCTGTCCCAATTAAGTGAAGAAGAGGTAGATCGTATTTTATCATCCGTCAGCATGGAAGCATTCACGGAATTTACGATGACAAATATCGAGGAGATCAAGAGTATTTTGCCAACAATCAGGGAGCAAGGTTATGCCTTCGATGATGAAGAGATTGAACTAGGACTAAAATGCATAGCTGCACCCATCTTTAATCATCAAGGGAATGTTGTCGCTTCAATAAGCTGTGCTGCCCCTAAAATGAGGTTAGATGAGGAGCGTCTGCCTAAAGTAATAAAGGGAATTAAACAAGCAGCAGCTGAGATTTCAAGACAGTTAGGTTATAAGGGGAAAAATGCATCTTAATAGAGAAAGCACAGAGAATAAATTAATAAATTTAGGTATTGGAGGAGAATTATCTTGTCAAAAGTAAAAGTTGCCGTTCTTGGATCAGGGAACATTGGTACAGATTTGATGATTAAACTAGGCCGTTCTGAACTATTAGAGTTAACTGCTGTGATTGGGATCGACCCACAATCAGATGGACTCCGTCGTGCGAGAGAATTAGGTTATGCCGGGGTTGATACAGGAATTGATGGATTTCTTGCAGATCCAACTTTAGAAGCTGACATCGTTTTTGATGCCACATCTGCAAAAGCGCATTTATATAATGCAAAAGTATTAAAAGAAGCCGGCATAAAAGTAATTGATATGACTCCAGCAGCAGTAGGACCATATGTATGTGCGGCCGTTAATATTGAAGACCATTTAGATAAAGATAATATCAATCTGATTACCTGCGGCGGTCAAGCAACCATCCCAATGGTTCATGCTGTAAACCGTGTTGCACCAGTTGAGTATGCAGAAATCGTTGCTACCATTGCAAGTAAGAGTGCGGGACCTGGAACACGTGCCAATATTGATGAATTTACGGAAACCACTTCCAGAGCAATTGAAGTAGTCGGAGGAGCGAAAAAAGGGAAAGCCATTATGATCTTAAACCCAGCTGAACCGCCAATTATGATGCGTGATACAGTTTATACACTTGTGGAAGAGGGAAAAATGGATGAAGCAGCCATTAGACAATCCATCACTGAAATGGAAAAAGTAGTTCAATCCTATGTGCCAGGCTACCGTCTCCGCACTGAAGCCATTTTCGATGGCAATAAAGTGACCATCTTCCTTGAAGTAGAAGGTGCTGGTGATTACTTGCCGGTGTATGCTGGTAACCTTGATATCATGACTTCTGCTGGTGTAAGAATTGCTGAAGCATTTGCAAAAAAACTATTAACGAAAGAAACAGTTTAAGCTGTTAGAAAGGGGTAAAGAAAAATGACAAATGAGAGAGATATCCTGATTACCGAGGTAGCCTTACGGGACGGAAGTCATGCGATTAATCATCAATATACAGTGGAACAAGTACTTAAAATTACCAAAGCATTGAATGATGCGGGCGTACCATTTATTGAAGTATCCCATGGAGATGGGCTAGCAGGTTCCTCTTTACAGTACGGTCTTTCCCGTACAAATGAAATGGAATTAATTGAAGCTGCGGTATCCGTTGCTGATAAGTCTAAAATTGCTGTTCTTCTATTACCAGGAATCGGTACTTTGCATGAGTTGAAAGAAGCCGCTAATTTAGGGGCTAAAATGGCCCGGATTGCTACTCATGTGACAGAGGCAGACGTAGCTCCCCAACATATTGCTTATGCAAAGGAATTAGGGATGGAGACAGTTGGATTCCTCATGATGAATCATATGGCTCCCGTTAATAAATTAGTTGAACAAGCTAAATTAATGGAAAGCTATGGTGCTGATACAGTTTATGTTGTGGATTCTGCAGGATATTTACTTCCTAACCAAGTACGTGAAAGGATTCATGCCTTGAAAGAATCAGTTGGCATCAATGTTGGGTTCCATGGTCATAACAACTTATCACTCGCAATGGCCAATACTCTCGCAGCGATTGAAGAAGGGGCAACGCGAATTGACGGAAGTGTACGCTGTTTGGGAGCAGGTGCAGGTAACACACAAACAGAAGTATTGGTTGCCGTTTGTGAACGGATGGGAATTAAAACAGGGGTAGATTTATATAAAATGATGGACTTAGCAGAGGACATTGTTGCTCCTATCTTACAAGTACCGCAGGAAATTACTAAAGACAGCTTAACATTAGGATATGCGGGCGTATACTCAAGCTTTGCCCTTCATGCTAAACGTGCTGCTGCAAAATTTGGCGTTGATTCTCGTGATATTTTAATAGAATTAGGAAAACGTAAAGTGGTTGGCGGCCAAGAGGATATGATTGTCGAAGTGGCGGCCGAGATTGCTAAAAAAATAGTAAAGTAGCGTTAAGCTAAATATTAAAAGATTCATAACTTCTAAGAATTGGCGGAAAAGGGAAACATTACCCTTTCCGCCAACATACTGACGCAAGGATATATATTTTTCGAATTACTGCAGTACTTAATGAAAGCGGTTTTAATGTTCTGTGATCATTATCTTCGGTTGCTAAAATATACCTCGCTGCAACTTCTTAGAATCAACTCGTGAATTAGAGGAGAGATTTTATGGAACTCGTTATTATCCTATTAGCACTCGGAATGTTAATGTTTATTGCTTACCGGGGATTTTCAGTTATTTTGTTTGCGCCTATTTGTGCATTATTTGCCGTATTCCTAACAAGTCCTGATTTCGTTTTACCGTTTTTCTCAAATGTATTTATGGGAAAAATGGTTGAATATATTAAACTATATTTTCCAATTTTCTTATTAGGAGCTATTTTCGGCAAGGTTGTTGAAATGTCTGGATTAGCACGTTCTATTGCAACAACACTTATACAATTAGTAGGGCGTAAACGTGCCATGCTGGTCATTGTATTATTATGTGCGATTCTTACCTATAGTGGTATCAGTTTGGTAGTAGTTGCTTTTGCTGTCTATCCTTTTGCAGCAAACCTATTTAGAAAATCTAACATTCCTAAACGATTAATTCCGGGTACCATTGCGCTAGGTTCATTCACCTTTACGATGGATTCACTACCAGGGTCTCCACAGGTGCAAAACGTTATCCCGACCACATTTTTCAAAACAGATCTTTATGCAGCACCAACCCTTGGAATCATAGGTGCGATTTTTATCTTCACACTTGGTATGCTTTATTTAAACTCACGCAGGAAAAAGGCTGAAAAAGCTGGTGAAGGATACGATTGCTTCGGAACGATTAAAGAAAAACAAATTGAGGTTAACCTTGATTTACAAGAAAGTATGGCACGTAAAATATTGGCCTTTGTACCGGTTGTACTTGTCGGTGTATTAAATAAAGTGTTAACCACCCTAATTCCTACGTGGTATCCGAATGGATTTGATTTTTCAAAGATTGGTTTAAATTTTCCTAATATTGAAACTTCACAGGTAGTGGGTATATGGTCGGTTGAAATTGCACTTATTGTTGGTATTCTTACTACTATTCTATATAATCGAAAACCAATTGTTCTTAACTTTAAAGATGGTATAAATGTAGGGATTGCCGGAGCCCTATTAGCAATAATGAACTCAGCTACTGAATATGGTTTTGGCGCTGTTATTTCATCACTGCCTGGTTTTACGATTGCGAGAGATGGCATTTCTAAATTATTTGTTAATCCGTTATTAAACGGTGCGGTGACCACAAACGTTCTTTCGGCTATTTCTGGTTCTGCTTCAGCGGGGATAGCAATTTCATTAGGAATTATGGCTGACAAGTATATTGAATTGGCCAACCAATTTGGAATTCCTCTTGAAGTCATGCACCGGGTTATTTCGATGGCCTCAGGCGGTATGGATACACTGCCACATAATGGTGCGGTCATCACATTACTTGCGATTACAGGTTTAACACATAAACAGTCTTACCGTGATATTTTTGCAGTCACTATTATTAAAACAATCGCCGCCTTCTTTATCATTGGCGTTTATTTAGTAACAGGACTAGTTTAATAGAAGAAATAAGAGTAGACTAGGCGAGTAAACAATGTCTTTAATCTGACAAGTTTACTTGCTTTTTCTTTTCCAAAAAGTTACATTCCTATTTTTATTAGATACTATCAAATTTAACCCTATTCTTCGAAAAATATGTTAAAATAATCGAAATAGTATTAAAATTATGTAACTATATCTTTTATAGAAAGTTTATAGAGACTAAGGATGGGAGCTTAAAACATGCAGGAGTTAAAAATTGACGTTACTTTAAGTACAGAAAAGAAACAAAAGCCATCGTTTGATAACTTGGAGTTTGGAAAAAGCTTCACTGATCACATGTTTGTATGGAATTACACAGAAGGAAAAGGCTGGCATGACGCACGAATTATTCCGTATCAGCCTATTACGTTAGACCCGGCTGCTACCGTATTTCATTATGGGCAAACGGTTTTTGAAGGACTTAAAGCCTATTTAACAAAAGATGAACAAATTTTATTGTTTAGACCTGATGAAAATATGAAAAGGTTTAACCGATCCAATGACCGGTTATGTATGCCTAAGCTGGATGAAGAAGGTGCATTAAGCGCTTTGAAGCAATTAATTCAAATTGACCGTGAATGGATTCCTTCTGGAGAAGGAACATCCCTCTATATTCGTCCTTTTATGATTGCGACTGAAGCATTTCTGGGAGTACATCCTGCGAACAGCTATCAATTTATGATTATTCTTTCTCCGGTAGGTGCTTATTATAAAGAGGGAATCAATCCTGTTAAAATTGCTGTGGAAAGCGAATATGTTCGTGCCGTTGCCGGCGGAACAGGTAATGCTAAGACAGCAGGAAACTATGCAGCAAGCTTAAAGGCATCTGAAATTGCCAGTGAAAATGGTTATTCACAGGTGTTATGGCTTGATGGCAGGGAAAATCAATATATTGAAGAGGTTGGTAGTATGAACGTCTTCTTTAAAATCAATGGGGAGGTTATTACCCCAGAGTTAAATGGAAGTATTCTTGAAGGGATTACACGTAAATCTATTATCGAACTATTAAATTATATGAATATTCCAGTGGTTGAACGAAGAATTTCAATTCATGAAATTGAGCAGGCCTATCGTGATGGTGTGCTGGAAGAAGCATTCGGCACAGGAACTGCTGCAGTTATCTCACCAATCGGTGAATTCTTATGGAAAAATGAGAGAATGGTGGTTAATAATGGAGAGATTGGCCCATTATCCCAGAAACTATATGATACATTAACAGGAATCCAAAATGGCACAAAAGAAGATCCTTTTGGATGGTCAGTACAGATTTAAGGTGAAGTGAGATGGTCATAAAAAAAGTCTCTATTATCGGTCTTGGGGCATTAGGGATTCTATTTGGGAACCAATTTTCCAAGAGATTACCCCGTGCTGATTTAAGAATAATAGCTGATCAAGACCGCATTCAACGTTATAAAGAGGACGGGGTTTTTTGTAATGGTGAGCGCTGTGATTTCAACTATGTGAGACCTCATGAAGCGTGTGAGCCTGCAGATCTACTGATTATTGCGGTAAAATTTAATGGCTTAGCTGATGCGATTCAAGCGGTCAAACACCATGTTGGAGAGAGAACGATTATTTTATCGCTCCTGAATGGTATCACTAGTGAAGAAATCATTGGTGAGGCTTATGGTATGGATAAGGTATTATATTGTGTAGCCCAAGGCATGGATGCGGTTAAAGTGGAGAACCAACTGATATACGACCATATGGGCATGATCTGCTTTGGGGGAAATAAAACAGAAAAGGTGAATAGCCTGGCTGAGTTTTTTGATCAAGTGGAAATTCCATATGAGGTTGACCCCGATATGTTAAGAAGGCTGTGGGGAAAATTCATGCTTAATGTAGGGGTAAATCAAACCGTTGCTGTCTTCGAAAGTAATTATGGAGAGGTTCAGGTTGAGGGACCAGCCAGAACGATGATGATTTCGGCTATGAGAGAGGTAATGGCACTCTCGGAAAAAGTTGGGGTACCTTTAATAGAAGAAGATTTAGATTATTGGTTAAGGGTATTAGGCAAATTAAGTCCAGATGGAAAACCCTCAATGGCCCAGGATGTTGAGGCAAGACGATTTAGTGAAGTAGAGTTATTCTCCGGTACCGTAGTAAAATTGGGGAAAGGATATGATGTGCCTACACCGGTTAATCAAGAGTTGTATCATAGGATAAAGTCGGTTGAGAAACAGTACACAATGGCATAATGAAAAACTTAAGGCAACTGCCCATTTTGGGGAGTTGCCTTTTTTATAGATTACTAATTTTAAGCAGATTGAATTAAATTATTTTAATAAATAACAAAATTCTTTATATTGAAAACATTCTTAAATATAATGGAAGTCTATTTATACATAAAGAAAGACATTTTTCGTTTTAGTGGGAAAATGATTGTGTTTTAAAATATTATAATGTTATAATGTGTTAGTATGATAATATGGTAACGTGCTAAAGGACTTATTAAATTATCTTGTAAAAGGTGGTAATACATGATGAAACGTATAGTAACAATGATGCTGGCAATTGCAGCTGTTTTTTCTCTTCTTACAGCCTGCTCAGGCAAAACATCTGGTGCTAAAGATGACACGCTAATAATTGGGATTGACGATAAATTCGCTCCTATGGGATTCAGAGATGAAAATAATAAAATTGTCGGCTTTGATATTGACCTCGCAAAAGCTGCTGCTAAAAAGATGGGGAAAAAGGTAGAGTTCCAGCCAATCGATTGGAAGACAAAAGAGTCTGAACTTAGCAGCGGTCGTATTGACCTCATTTGGAATGGCTATACTATAACTGATGATCGAAAGAAAAAAGTGCTTTTCACAAAACCCTATTTAAAAAATGCACAAGTTGTTGTAACACGAACTGATTCTAAAGTTACTAAACTATCGGATTTAGAAGGTAAAGTTGTAGGTCTTCAATCGCTTTCCTCTGCGTCAGATGCCTTAGATGCAAATCCAATTAAATCAAAAATTAAAACTGTAACAGAATTCAAAGATAATGTGTTAGCTTTAAACGATTTAAAAAGCGGACGTTTGGATGCCGTGGTCATTGATGAGGTCGTTATTAATTATTATATGACTAAAGAGAAAGATACTTTTAAAATATTGGATGAATCACTTGCCCCTGAGGAGTACGGAGTAGGTGTGAAAAAAGGCAACGAAGAGTTACTTAAAAATCTACAAAAAGCCCTTGATGATATGAATGCAGATGGTACGGCATCAAAAATTTCAACTAAGTGGTTTGGCGAAAATAAAGTATTGAAGTAAAATTTATAAGAAGGCAAAACAGGATTTCCTCCGGAAAGCCTGTTTTGTTTGTTAATTGGTAAGGCTCTTTTCGTAAACTTTGTTGCTACAGGATTTTAATGAGGGTCAATTACTAAGTTTCTAGGCAATTTTCGCAAATGTTTTTACGAAAAGATGCCACGAGGCATCAACTTATACGGGTTGATGAACTTATACGAGAAACAATAATCTATGCGAAAATAGCCATTGGTAATGCTGCTTACGCTTTTCTAATTGGAGGAAAATTAAGAATGTCTATTAATTACATTATTTCAATCCTGAAGCCAATGCTTGAGGGGGCGCAGATGACGATCCTGTTATTCATCATTGCCATTTTAGTCTCCATTCCATTGGGCTTTTTATTAACATTGGCGGTAAGAAGTCAAATTAAACCATTGTCATGGCTTGCTCAAGCTTATATATATGCGATGCGGGGAACGCCGCTGTTATTGCAATTATTATTTATCTGTTTTGGGCTGCCGATGATTCCTGTCATTGGTGAATATTTAGTCTTGGATCGTTTTGTGGCTGCCTGTTTAGGGTTTATATTAAATTATGCTGCATACTTTGCTGAGATTTTTCGTGGTGGGCTGCTGGCAATTGATAAGGGACAATACGAGGCATCTCAAGTGCTTGGGTTGAATAAATGGCAAATGACAACCAGAATTATCATGCCGCAAATGTTTCGAATCGCCCTGCCGGCTGTAGCAAATGAATCCGTTACGTTAGTAAAAGATACTGCCCTCCTCTATGCAGTTGCAGTACCGGAATTATTGCACTTTGCTGAAACCGCAGTAAATCGTGATTTTACAATCGTACCATTCGTTGTTGCAGGGGTAATTTATCTCTTGATGACACTGGTATTAACACTAGTATTTAAATGGGTTGAAAATAGATTTAGATTTGAATAGAAGGTATGGGTGAATATGGCGATCATTGAAGTTTCAAACCTCAAAAAGTCTTACGGGAAATTGGATGTATTAAAAAAGATTACCTTTGATGTTAATAAAAATGATGTAGTAGCGGTCATCGGTCCCTCGGGTTCAGGGAAGAGTACGATGCTGCGCAGTCTTGTCCATCTTGAACAAATAGAGGCAGGCAGTATCTGTGTTTCGGGTCAATATTTGGTGAAGGATGGAGTTTATCCAAAGCTTCCTGAGATTAAGCAGATTACCGCAAAGATGGGAATGGTCTTTCAGCACTTTAATCTGTTCCCGCACCTAACAGTTCAGGAAAATCTGATGATTGCGCCTAAATTGGTGAAAAAGGAGACTTCTGTTGAACTTCAACAGCGAAGCTCAGAGCTATTGGACAAAATAGGTCTCCTCAATCGTGCCAAGGCTTATCCGGCGAATTTATCAGGCGGACAAAAACAAAGGGTTGCTATTGCTCGGGCTCTTATGATGAGTCCTGAAATTCTGCTTTTTGATGAACCTACATCAGCTCTTGATCCGGAGCTGACAGGTGAGGTACTTCAAGTAATGAAGGATTTAGCTGAAGAACACATGACAATGATTGTGGTGACTCATGAGATGGGATTTGCTAAAGAAGTGGCCAACAAAGTGATTTTCATGGACAATGGAGAGATAATTGAATCCGGCCATCCGTCTGAGATCTTTACTAATCCACAGTTCGAACGGACTAAGGTGTTTTTAAACCGCAGTTTATAATATTAGAATATCACAGAAAAAAACTCATCTTAATTAACCTTAAGATGAGTTTTTTTATTTAAGCTATGTTATAGGTTGTGGTTGATTTTTAGCATGTTGTGCAAAAGAAATAACATAATTATAGTTAGGTTAGAGAAGGATAAAGGTAAAAAGGGGGCCTTCTCAATGAATTTAAAACCGTTTAATAGTAAGGATCATGAGGAAAAGGAAAACCTTGCTTCCGTTTTAGAAAACTCAAAAGAAATGGAAGAAGATTTGATGCGGACTTATCTGATTACAGCAGAACGGATACATGATAATGATGAATTAAAAGAACGCCTTGAAAACTTTGCCCAAGGAAACGCCAAACGGACGAAACAGTTAGTAGATGAATTAAATGATCTTACAGATCAATAAAAAAAGGTGAAGTTCTCTTTAATTTAAAGAGAACTTCACCTTTTTTTCATTATCGAATACCCTTCATTAATTCCTGAATTTTTGGTGCAAGCATTAATAGAATAATACCAAGGACGATGGAAGCACCGCCGATTACACCAAAATATGTCATTTCTGTTGCAGGAGTATAGAATTTAACTACTTGTGCATTTAATGCCTGAGCAGCTGCACTTGATAAGAACCATAAACTCATCGTTTGCGCTGAGAAAGCTGCCGGAGCTAATTTTGTAGTAGCTGATAGTCCTACAGGTGATAAACATAATTCACCTAGTACAACAATTAAATAACTAAGAACAAGCCATAATGGATTTACTAATGAATCTGTGCCTCCGAAATAGGCTGGTACAAGAATAACCATAAATGATAAACCTGCAAATAATAAGCCTAATGAGAATTTTTGCGGAATGGAAGGCTCACGCTTGCCTAATTTCACCCAAATTGCAGCAAATACAGGAGCTAATACAATTATAAATAATGGGTTTAATGATTGGAACCAAGCTGGAGAAATCTGTATACCAGCAAAATCTAATTGTGTCCGCTTGTCCGCATAATTGGCAAGGATGGTCGAACCCTGCTCTTGGATCGCCCAGAACATAACGGAAGCAATAAACAATGGAATATACGCGACAACACGTGATTTCTCAACTGATGTAGTTTTAGGGCTTGTGTACATGCGAATAAAGTAAATAGCCGGAATGAGAATTCCAAGAATACTTACAATGTTAATAAACCCTTCAAATGTTAATAACCCATTTGGAATTGTAATAAAACAAATAATAGCAATAACAATTATTGCAACTGCAAAATAAGTATATACTTTTTTCTTCTCAGAAGAAGTAAGCGGGTTTGATACGGTGGTCCCTGCAAGACCAAGATTTTTCTTTTTTGTCATTAAGAAGACAACTAATCCTAAGAACATACCCACAGCAGCAATACCGAAACCTAAGTGAAAGCTCGTATTCATAATTGTTTTGGAGCCAACGATTAATGGTGATAGGAAGGCACCGGCGTTAATCCCCATATAAAAAATACTAAATCCAGCATCACGGCGGTTATCATTTTCAGCATACATTTCCCCAACAACGGTAGAAACGTTTGGTTTTAATAACCCTGTCCCCAAGACAATCAATACCATGGAAACAAAGAAAAAGGCAATACTTCCAGGGATTGCGAGGGCAATATGACCAAGCATTATGAGGATGCCCCCAATGAACACTGCTCTTGACGTACCGAAGATTCGGTCAGCGAACCAGCCGCCAATAATCCCTGACATATACACGAGGGAACCGTATATCGACATAATCGATAAGGCCAAGGTTTGGTCCATACCTAAACCGCCCTTGGTTACACTATAATACATATAGTAAACGAGAATAGCTCTCATTCCGTAATAAGAGAATCTTTCCCAGAATTCGGTGAAGAAAAGGGTGAATAGACCTTTAGGATGTCCAAAGAATCCTTTCTGAGGTACACTATCCACAATTTTCTGCCTATTTAGATTTGACATTATATAACCTCCTCTTTATTATTCTATAATACTTTTCACATATTTGAATTGTCAAAAACTTTTTTTGGTAATAAAGTGAAGTTTAAGTAAAAACCTTGATAATTCAATATATTTATAAATACCAAGGAAAAAAGAAAGTTTTTTTAAAATAATTAATTTTTTCTAACTTGAAAAAATTTTCACTCTACTACATTAATAGAGGCTCTTAAATTGGTTAGGATTATTTTTTGAAACTAAATGGAATTACTGAACTTCCAATTGCAAATCAAAAGGTATTGAGTAAAAATGGGCATTCCATTGATTGACTTTGACGTAGCGTAAAGGTGTATTGTTTAACCAAGGGGGGTGAACCGATGGAGTATACAGTGCAAAAGTTGGCGAGTTTGGCGGGGATAAGTACTAGGACACTAAGATATTATGACGAGATCGGGATTCTTAAGCCAGCAAGAATCAATTCGTCAGGTTATCGAATCTATGGCAAGAAGGAAGTCGATCGGCTGCAGCAAATTCTATTTTACAGGGAATTAGATGTCAGCTTAGATAGAATCAAAGAAATTGTCACCGATCCGTCCTTTGATGGTGCGGCCGCACTTAGAGAACATCGTGAAAAACTCCTTGAGAAAAAGAAACAATTAGACTTATTAATTGCTAATGTCGATAAAACCATTGCGTTAACGGAAGGGAGAATGAAGATGGCCGATAAAGAAAAGTTTGTAGGCTTTAAGAAAAAGATGATTGAGGAAAACGAGAAAAAGTATGGGAAAGAAATTCGCCAAAAATATGGGAACGATAGAGTAGACCAATCAAATGCAAAGGTAATGAATATGACGCAGGAGCAGCATGATGAGGTCAATGCATTAGCTAAGAATATCACTAAAACCTTAGCTGAGGCGTTTAAAACAGGCGATCCAGGTGGGGAATTAGCCCAAAAGGCTGCAGAACTGCACAAACAATGGTTACGCTATTATTGGGCCGAATATAGCAAAGAGGCCCATGCCGGTCTTGCTCAAATGTATGTAGATGATGAGAGATTCACTGCCTACTATGATAAAGAGCAGCCAGGGACAGCTGAATTTTTTAGAGATGCCATTTATATTTACACGGGTAAAAAAATATAATATTAATATAGAAATAAGCCGAAAATTAGAACATAAAGGGTCCTATACTACGCTGCAATAACGCTTTAATGCAGAGTGGTGTAGGGCTTTTTTTTTTATAAATTTTTATTTTATTGACAAATTTCGATAATAACAGGCAAGTGATATATGTCATAATAATTTTAAAATTTGTTATATTATAATATTTCAAAAAGGGTTTATAAATCATAGATTAAGAGGTAGGTGTTAATGTGAGTCATATTTTACAGATAAAGAACTTAAAAGTATCGTTTCAGTCTGGGAGAACACTCTTACCTGCTGTTGATGGCATCAGTTTTAATCTGAGTGAGGGAGAAATTCTTGGAATCGTAGGTGAATCAGGGAGTGGCAAAAGTGTAACTTCGTTAGCCACAATGGGGTTAATTCCGTCACCGCCAGGTAAAATTGAGGACGGTCATATTATTTTTGAAAGAAGAGATTTAATAAACATCTCCGAAAAAGAGTGGCGTAAAGTTCGTGGGAATCAGATTTCAATGATCTTCCAGGAACCTATGACTTCACTGAATCCTTTGTTCACCATTGGGAATCAGGTGATGGAAGCCATCAAACTACATACCAATCTCTCAAAGAGAGAAGCGCTAGCTCGGGGCATTGAATTATTAAGACTGGTAGGAATCCCAAGAGCAGAGGGAATTCTGAAAGAGTATCCCCACCAATTATCGGGTGGGATGAGACAACGGATCATGATCGCTATGGCAATGGCGTGCAATCCTAAGGTGCTGATTGCGGATGAACCTACAACTGCACTTGACGTAACTATACAAGCACAGATTCTTGCACTAATGAAGGATTTAAATAAAAAAACCAATACATCGATTATCCTCATTACACACGATTTAGGTGTGGTAGCGGAAATTTGTGAGCGAGTAATAGTGATGTACTCTGGACAAATTGTAGAACAGGGTGATGTCAGAACCATACTTAAAAATCCTCAGCACCCTTATACTAAAGGGCTATTAAAATCCGTCCCTGAATTAAGAGGGAAAAAGGAGCGTCTCTATAGCATACCCGGAACAGTCCCTGCGCCGGGAACTATTCAAAATGGCTGCCGGTTTGCGCCACGGTGTTCAGAGGCATTTGGTAAGTGCCATGAAGAAGAACCTCAATTATTGAACTTGGAAAATGAGGAACATGAAGTTCGCTGTTTCCTACATATATTGAAGGAGGGGAGGGACAAGTATGTCAGAGTTACTTCTTGAGGTAAATGGGTTGAAAAAGTACTTTCCAATCACTGGGGGACTTTTTGGAAGGAAGCAAGGTGAAGTGAAAGCTGTTGACGATGTTTCTTTTTATGTTAAAAAGGGAGAGACATTGGGCATTGTTGGGGAAAGCGGCTGCGGGAAATCGACTACCGGCCGTCTGTTAATGCGTTTAATTGAAGCAAGTGAAGGAAAGATTGTGTTTGAAGATAAAGAGATTACTAGTATGTCAAAAAATGAATTAAGAAAAACCCGCCGTGATATCCAGATGGTATTTCAAGACCCCTATGCATCTTTAAACCCAAGGCATTCGATTGAACAAATTCTTGAAGAGCCGCTCATTGTTCATGGGATTGGCACAAAAGAAGAGCGAAAAAAACAAGTGCGAGAAATGCTCGAGGTGGTCGGCTTGAGCAGCTACCATGCCAAACGATATCCGCACCAATTCTCGGGCGGCCAGCGTCAACGTATTGGGATTGCTAAAGCATTAATGACGAAACCGAAGTTGATAATAGCAGATGAACCTGTGTCAGCATTGGACGTTTCAATCCAAGCCCAGGTTCTTAACTTAATGAAGGATATCCAAAAGGAATTTCAGCTTACCTACATATTTATCGCACATGATTTAGGTGTGGTACGACATATTAGTGATCGTGTTGGCGTGATGTATTTAGGAAGATTAATAGAGTTAGCCGATAGTGAGCAGCTATATCAAAATCCCTCCCATCCTTACACAAAGGCCCTACTTTCGGCGGTGCCGATTCCAGACCCTGATCTAAAGAAGGAAACTATTTTAATTGACGGGGAGATTCCAAGTCCGGCAAATCCTCCATCAGGATGTGCCTTCCATACCCGGTGTTCACAGGTGATGGATATTTGTAAAACAACTAGGCCTCAAGAACATGATTTGAACGGTCATTTTGTTGCATGTCATTTATATAACAAGTGATTTGCTGCATTTATGATAAAAAATAAAATGTACAGGGGGTAACAAACTTTTATGAAGAAAAAACCTTTTATACTGTTGTTGATTTCTCTGTTAGCCATCAGCATGTTTTTGGCTGGCTGCAACAGTAAAACAAATGAAGCAACAGGAGGCAAGAAAGATCCTGTTTCTGGAAGTGCAGCAAAAAAGGACACACTAGTCTACGGCCGTGGAGGAGATTCTACATCACTAGACCCCATCACCTCGACGGAAGGTGAAACATTTAAAGTGACGGAAAACATTTTTGAAACCTTAATCCAATATGGCGACCAGGATACTACCATCCATCCTGGACTTGCTGAATCATGGGAAGTTACTCCTGATGGGTTAACTTATACCTTTAAGCTTCGGCAAGGAGTTAAATTTCATGATGGGACCGATTTTAATGCAGAGGCAGTAGTTTTTAACTTTGACCGCTGGATGAATGGAAATGCAGACAGCTTCCCTTACTATACGATGTTTGGCGGTTATAAAGGGGAAAAAGGACATGTGATTAAAGAAGTTAAAGCGGTTGATGAGCATACTGTACAATTTGTATTGACAAGACCTCAAGCACCATTTTTAAAGAACCTAGCCATGTCTCCGTTTGGAATTGCCAGCCCTGAGGCAGTTAAAAAGTACGGTGATAAATTTAGACAGCATCCTGTTGGTACAGGACCATTTAAATTCGTGGAGTGGAAAGAAAACGATACGATTACGCTTGAGAAAAACCCAGACTACTGGCAAAAAGGCTACCCTAAGTTAAACAAAGTGATTTTCCGTGTCATTCCTGAAAATACAGCACGTCTTAATGCTCTTGCCAATGGCGAAATTGATGTAATGGATGGCCTAAACAACTCAGACGAGGCCACTGTTAAAGCAAATACTAATCTTCAAGTGATTGAACGACCGTCTATGAACGTGGGTTATATTGGTTTAACAACCACTCGTAAACCATTTGATAACAAGCTCGTTCGTCAAGCTATCAATTATGCAATTGATAAAAAGTCGATCATCGATGCATTTTATGGGGGAAAGGCACTTGAAGCTGTTAATCCAATTCCACCTTCGATTGAGGGCTATAATAAGTCCGTTGAGCCATACCCATATGACTTAGAGAAAGCAAAACAATTATTAAAAGAAGCGGGTTATGAAAAAGGATTCGAAACTGACCTTTGGGCTATGCCTGTAGCTCGTCCATACATGCCGGAAGCTCAAAAGGTGGCAGAAGTGATTCAAGAAAGCTTAAGTAAAATTGGTGTCAAAGCGAAGATCCAGTCTGTTGACTGGGCAACTTATTTAGATAAAGCAGCCAAAGGTGAGTTTGATATGTTCATGCTTGGCTGGACGGGTGACAATGGAGATCCTGATAACTTCTTATACACCTTGCTTGATAAAGACAGCATTGGAAGCAATAACTATTCTTATTATAGCAATGACCAATTGCACGATATCTTAATTAAGGCGCAGACAGAAACGGATCAAGCTAAACGTAATGCCCTTTATGAGCAGGCACAAGTAATCATCCATGATGATGCTCCTTGGGTTCCGCTTGTACACTCAACACCATTGTTAGCAGCAGGGAAAGACGTAGTTAATTACTTGCCGCATCCAACAGGTTCAGAAGCACTGACGAAGGTTGAGTTTAAATAATAAGAAAAGCGCAAGCGCCCGTTTAGCGAAGTACACTAGTCGCTGGGCACTGGAGCTGGTCAATTTTTAAAGTGATGTAATAATTTCTTATCTTGGAACAAAGGGGAGGGATTTTCCCTCCCTTTTGGAAACTTAAAATTCATTCTCAAAAGAGGTGAAAAACTTGTTTACGTACACAGTCCGCCGCGTGTTTTCTCTAATACCTGTTTTAATTGGAATGACACTAGTTGTTTTTGCTATTATCCATGCCATTCCCGGTAATCCAGCACAAGTCATTCTAGGTCAAAGGGCAACTGCAGAATCGATTGCTACCCTAACAAAGGAATTAGGATTAGACCGCCCATGGTACATACAATACGTAGATTATATTAATGCATTAATTCATGGAGATCTAGGGGTTTCGCTGAGGACAAGAGGTCCTATTAATGAAGAAATTTGGTCTTACCTTGCAGCCACAGCGGAATTAACAATTGTTGCAATGTTTATAGCCGTTATTATGGGAGTAAATGCAGGGATTGTTAGTGCCTGGTTCTCGAGATCATGGTTTGATTATGTGGCAATGGTACTTGCCTTGATTGGGGTATCACTGCCGATATTTTGGCTTGGTTTAATGGAACAATGGGTATTCTCCATACATTTAGGCTGGCTTCCAACCACAGGTAGAGAGAATGTTAGAGATCCCGTATCAGCCATTACCAATCTATATTTAATAGATACGTTATTACAAGGAAGATTTGACCAATTTATCGTTGTTCTCAAACATTTGATACTGCCTAGCATGGCACTGGCCACCATTCCCATGGCAATAATTGCAAGAATGACACGTGCCACGATGCTAGAAGTGATGAAATCAGATTATATCCGTACTGCAAGGGCAAAGGGGCTAAGTATGTTTTGGGTGGTTTATAAGCATTCTTTAAAAAATGCGATTATCCCAGTACTGACGATTATCGGATTGCAAACAGGCCTGCTATTGGGGGGAGCCATCCTAACAGAAACAATTTTTGGCTGGCCAGGAATTGGCCGATATTTATATGATGCGATCGGCTATCGTGATTATCCAGTGATTCAGTCAGGCATTTTATTAATTGCTGCCATTTTTGTCCTTATTAATTTAATTGTGGATTTATTGTACGTCTTTGTTGATCCAAGAATTAAATACACGAAATAAAGGAGGGGGATTTTTAAGTGGCGGAACTTGTAAAAAAAGCAGCTAATATTGAGCCTGTATTTGTTGAAGAAAAGCTGTTGCCTCCTTGGAAGGAAGCATGGATATCATTTTATAAAAATCGATTAGCCCTGGCTGGCTTGGGGATTGTAGGATTTTTTATCATGATTGCCATTTTAGCACCGATCATTGCCCCCTATAGTTTTAAAGAGCAAGTGCTAACAGATCGAATGCTCCCTCCTTCAAGTGATCATTGGTTCGGCACAGATGATTTTGGCCGTGACATTTTCTCACGAATTGTATACGGGGCAAGAATATCTTTATGGGTGGGATTTTTTTCGGTCCTTGGATCTGTCGTATTTGGGACCATTTTAGGAATTGTCGCGGGATATTATGGCCGCTGGATTGATTCGCTTATCTCGCGTATTTTTGATATTATGCTTGCCTTCCCTAGTATTCTATTAGCCATAGCGGTTGTGGCAATCCTTGGACCATCTTTACAAAACGCATTAATTGCCATTGCTGTTATTAATATTCCGAACTTTGGCCGGCTTGTCCGATCTAAGGTGTTAAGTGTTAAGCAAGAAGAATACATTATGGCAGCCCGAGCAGTGGGGATGAAGGACACACGAATTCTCTTACGTCATATTCTCCCTAACAGTATTTCACCAGTCATTGTCCAAGCAACTTTAGCGATTGCCACATCTATAATCGAAGCGGCAGCACTGGGTTTTCTCGGAATGGGGGCACAGGCGCCAACACCAGAGTGGGGAAAGATGCTGGCAGATTCAAAAAATTATATTACCCAGGCTCCATGGACATTGTTTTTTCCTGGAATCGCTATTATGCTGACAGTGCTGGGATTTAATCTAATGGGAGATGGACTAAGGGATGTCCTTGACCCGAAGATGAAGAACTAAGGTGTTTGAACTGGAGACTCCAGCAGGGGTCTTTTTCTTTTGATTTTTTTAGGTGTAATATGCTCAAATACTCACATAAATATTGTTTTTCTATAGAGGGAACTATTATAATTATGACAAGATAATGTCACATATTTCAGAAAAAGTGATTATACAATTCATATCCTTGAGGGGGAAATTATATATTGGTATATCGGGGAGTTTCTTTAAAAGAAATGAGTATAGTTTTTATAGGGTTTATGGGTGTAGGAAAAACTACTATCGGTAAAGCTGTCGCAAAAAAACTCTATCGAGATTTTATCGATATTGATGCGGAGATAGAAAAAGAGTACGGTATGCCAACGTCACAAATCTTTAATAAGATTGGAGAAAAGGCATTTCGTGAAAAGGAAAAAAGTGTAATTACCGATTTGTGCAAAAAGAAAATGAAGGTTATTTCTCTTGGCGGCGGGGCATTTCTACAAGAAGAGATCAAACAGGTTTGTTTAGAAAATTGCCTGGTCATTTTCCTTGATTTATCTTGGGAAAATTGGAAGGAGCGAATAAGCCTTATTATTGACAGCCGGCCTGTTTTAAAAGGAAAGTCCTTAAAAGAAATTGAAGAACTGTTCTATAAGCGTCAGGAGATCTACGCTGATCACCATTCTGTTGTATCAACTGATAATCAAGATGTTGAAGATATAGCGGAGTATATTGTAGAGTCATTAAAATTAGCCTGGGAATTATATGGTGAAAAGTAACCGTAATAACCTCACGAACTTTTGTTTAAAAAATAGTAAAGGACTGTGGAAAAATGAAGAAAACAATTACAGTCAGAGGTATTACAATTGGGGAAGGTGCTCCTAAAATTTGTGTTCCGATGGTAGGGACAAGCTTAGCTCAACTAATAGAGGAAGCAAACTATTTAAACACACTTGATTTGGATGTAGTAGAGTGGCGTGTCGATTTCTTTGAGGATGTCGAACAAATTGAAAAGGTAAAAGAGGCTTTAAGTAAGATTCGAGGAATCCTCACAGAGACCCCTCTTGTTTTTACTTTCCGTAGTGCTAAAGAGGGCGGAGAAAAAGAGGTGAGCACCGCTTTCTATTTTGAACTAAATAAAGCTATCGCTGAAACTGGCCTAGCCGATATCGTCGATGTTGAGTTATTTAATGAAGAAAATGATGTTAAAGCATTAATAGAAGCAGCACATGCACGTAATGTTTATGTGATTATTTCTAATCATGATTTTCATGCTACTCCTGCAAAAGAGGAGATTATCTCACGTTTATGTAAAGCACAAGAACTAGGTGGAGATCTGCCGAAGATAGCTGTAATGCCAACTAGTACGGCTGATGTACTTACATTGTTGGATGCAACCACTACTATGAATGAACAGTATGCTGACAGACCGATTATTACTATGTCTATGGCAGGAAAGGGAGTTATCAGCCGCTTAGCTGGAGAATTATTCGGATCGGCCCTTACTTTTGGAGCTGCTAAGAAGGCTTCTGCACCGGGACAGGTAGCGGTTAAGGAATTGCGAAGCGTATTGAATTTGCTCCATACAAGCCTATAAATTAATATTTGGTAGTTAATCCCATGAAGTTCCTGTGCATCTCAGGAGCTTTTTTTTTTGCATAGGAAATGTATAATCTTACAAAGGTTAATGTAAGCGTTTGCAAAAATAAATACGGTAATTTTCAGTAAAAATAAAAAATTAGGCTAATTAACTATTGAATAATTATATAATGGTATGTATAATAATACATTATAAAAGCGACTTGGGAGTGGAAGAAATGAAAGCTGCAATTATCGGTGGAACAGGTTATGGATCAATTGAGTTAGTCAGGTTAATTAATAAGCACCCATACTTAGAGATTGGTTCAGTTGTATCCAACTCCCAAGCTGGGGTTAATTTTAGTGATGTGTATCCACATCTTTCCGACGTTGTTGTTCAACAGCTAGAAACATTTAATGCTAATAGATTAAGTGAAGAAAATGACATTGTTTTTCTCGCTACCCCTTCAGGTGTAAGCAGCAAACTGGTACCACAGCTGCTTGAAAAAAGAATCAAGTGTATTGACCTATCGGGAGATTTCCGGCTGAGGTCGTCTGAAGAGTACGAGAATTGGTATAAACACTCATCACCGGAAGAGATGTACTTAAAACAGGCAGTCTACGGTTTGAGTGAGATCTATAAAGAGGAAATCAGGCAGTCAACTTTAATAGCTAATCCCGGCTGCTATCCAACAGCAACCAATCTTGGTCTTTTACCCATACTTAAATCAAAATTAGCAGATGAAAAATCCATTATTATTGATGCTAAATCAGGAGTATCTGGTGCGGGAAGAGGCTTGTCATTAACTTCCCATTACTCAGAGATTAATGAAAATACTAAAGCTTATAAATTAGGAAAACATCAACATATCCCTGAAATAGAACAAGTATTGTCGGATGAGAGTGGTAATCCTATTACCGTTACCTTTACTACACATCTTGTTCCAATGACAAGGGGAATCATGTGCACGATGTATGTGAATCTAAAAGAAAAAATTTCAACCCAAAAAATTATTGATTTATATAAACAATTTTATCAAGAATCTCATTTTATAAGAGTACGCCCGGAAGGAAATATACCCGCAACAAAAGAAGTTATGGGATCAAACTTTTGCGATATTGGCTTGCATGTAGATGAACGGACTAATCGGTTAACTGTCATCTCAGTTATCGACAATTTAGTAAAAGGGGCTGCAGGTCAAGCGATTCAAAACGCCAATCTAATGAATGGCTGGGACGATCAAACTGGGCTCACTGATTTACCAATATATCCATAAGTTAAAACTAATAATTTACTAGTTAAATAGCCCGGTTAAACGCCAAGGGAATCTTAAGGGGGAAAAGAAAAGTGACACAAGCCACATCAACCAACAAAATCGTTATACTTGGAAATGAGAGTGTAACCTTACCAAAGGGGTATAAAGCGGGCGGTATGCATTGCGGAATTAAGAAGAAGCGCCTTGATTTAGGGTATATCGTATCAGAAGTCCCAGCCGCAGTAGCGGGAGTTTATACGACTAATATTTTTCAAGCTGCGCCACTAATCGTAACCCAAGAAAGTATAGCAAAAGAAAATAAAATCCAAGCAATACTTGTAAACTCTGGTAACGCAAATGCCTGTACAGGCGAGCAGGGTTTACTTGATGCGACAGAGATGCAAAAAAAATTCGCAGACGAGTTAGGCGTACAACAGCATCTTGTGGCAGTTACGTCAACGGGAGTAATAGGTGAATTGCTTCCAATGGATTGTATAAATACGGGAATAAAACAAATCCTCCAATCGGAATATGAACAAGAGGAAAATTTTAAACAAGCTATATTAACAACTGATACTTGTATCAAACAAATTGGTGTTCAATTAACAATAGATGGAAAGACCATATCAATCGGTGGTGCTGCAAAAGGCTCCGGGATGATTCATCCGAATATGGCCACCATGCTCGGCTTTGTAACAACCGATGCAAACATAGCCCAAGAGGACTTATTAGCAGCTCTTAAGGATGTAACTAATCAAACTTTTAACATGATTACGGTCGATGGTGATACAAGTACTAATGATATGGTACTGGTTATGGCAAACGGATTAGCGGGCAATGAACAGCTAACAAAAGACCATCCAGACTGGGATTGTTTTGTAGATGGATTAGAAATCGTCTGTAAGGAACTTGCCAAAAAGATTGCTAGAGATGGTGAAGGTGCAACAAAGCTTGTTGAAATCCAAGTAAGTGGAGCTTTCAGCACAGATGCAGCTAAAACTGTCGGCAAATCAATCATTTCTTCTAATCTCGTTAAAACAGCTATCTATGGAACAGACCCTAACTGGGGACGAATTGTCACAGCGGCTGGATACAGTGGTGTACCAATTGAACCTAATTTATTAGAGGTTTCGATCGGTCAATATAAAGTGTTTGAGAAGGGCTTACCGTGCCCAATTGTTGAAGAAGAAGTAAAAAGCTACTTAGAACAAGAGAACGTTGTTATATATGTTAACTTAAATCAAGGTGACTACAGTGCCACTGCCTGGGGATGCGATCTTACTTACGATTATGTGAAAATTAATGCATCCTACCGCACTTAAGGGAGGACAAAAATGAAATATTTAGTCATTAAGTGTGGCGGAAGTGTGTTAGAAAATCTGCCAAGATCATTTTATGAAGATATCGTAAAAATGCATACATCTAGTGAGTGGACGCCCATTATTGTTCATGGCGGGGGGCCATTAATTACATCTTTACTAAAAAGCTTACACGTTGAAACCAAATTTGTGAATGGATTAAGAGTAACTGACCATCAAGTGTTAGACGTAGTCGAAATGGTTTTAAGTGGGTCGGTCAATAAACAAGTGGTTAGAAACCTTGTAGAAGTAAGTGGAAACGCTGTTGGTATTAGCGGCGTGGACGGTGGATTACTAAAGGCTGCGCCAACAGCTGATGCAAAAACCTTAGGTTTTGTTGGAGAAGTGGTAGAAGTAAATCACAGCATCATCAAAGGCATTATAAACCAAGGTTTTATCCCAGTTATTTCTCCTGTAGGAATTGATGCCGGTGGGCAGCGTTACAATATAAATGGTGATATTGCTGCCTCAGCGATTGCCAAGGCATTAGAAGCAAACCTTTGCTTTATCAGTGATATTCCGGGAATCTTAGTCGACAACAATGGGGTGAAAACAAAGCTTGATAAAGTCTCAAAGACCATAATTGAACAAATGATCCAAGAGCAAACCATTTATGGAGGAATGATTCCAAAGGTCAAAGCTGCGATTGACGGTCTTGTTCACAACATCCCAGAAGTAGGAATCATTAATGGGTTTGAGAAAAATAGTCTGTTAGACTACTCAAACGGCAAATGCGTCGGTACAAAAATTGTCTTAGAAGAGGAGATAGCCTAATGGTTAACAATACATCCGTCTCCCTAACCACACCAGTAATGGCCACATACAGCCGTTTTCCTGTCACATTAGTAAAGGGAAAAGGTAGTTACGTGTGGGACGACCAGGAGAATCAATTCTTAGATTTCACTTCAGGAATAGCCACATGTAACTTAGGGCATGTGCCTGATCCAGTTAAGGAAAAGCTAGAGGAACAATTGCAAAACCTGTGGCATTGTTCAAATTTATATAACATTCCTAATCAAGCGCAGCTTGCTGCCTTACTAACAGCTAATAGCTGCGGCGATCAGGTCTTTTTCTGCAACAGTGGTGCGGAAGCGAACGAAGCTGCTATTAAACTGGCAAGACGATACGCTAATAAAATAAAAGGAAACAGTTCTTCAGAAGTGGTTACCTTTCAACAATCCTTTCATGGAAGAACTTTAGCTACTTTAACTGCAACAGGACAAGAAAAAATCCAACAGGGCTTTGCACCGCTAATGCCTGGATTCAGCTACCTGCCATTTAATGACGAGGAAGCGTTAGATCAGCTTATCACCCTTAAACCTGCAGCAGTTTTACTAGAATTGGTTCAAGGTGAAGGCGGAGTTATTCCGGCAAATCAAGAATGGGTGACAAAACTAGCACAAATCTGTAAGGAAAATGAGATCCTCCTGATGGTGGATGAAATCCAAACAGGAATAGGCAGAACGGGAACATTATTTGCCTATGAGCAATATTCTATCGAACCAGATGTGATAAGTATCGCAAAAGGGCTGGGTTCTGGTTTTCCAATTGGAGCCATTATTGCTAAAGAAGAGGCAGCAAAAGGGTTTGAACCCGGCAGCCATGGCAGTACTTTTGGCGGAAACCCCTTGGCAACAGCAGCGGGGCTTGCCACAGTGACCCATATTATGGAGAGTAATCTGTTGGAAGATGTTAAGGAAACGGTAAATTATCTCGACCAGCAGCTCCTACAATTAAAAGAGAAGCATTCTTTCATAAATGAGATTCGCGGTAAAGGCCTTCTAAAAGGATTAGTGGTGGAGATTAATGCTTTGGAAATCGTGCAAAAAGCGATTGCCAACCATCTTTTAATCTTAACTGCCGGACCGAATGTCGTTCGAATCTTACCGCCATTAACCGTAACAAAAGCGGAGATTGATGAATTTACTGTAGCGTTGGAAGAAACATTCCAAAGTATAGAGAAAGGCGTGTGAATATTTTGGAAAAGGGTTATCTTACTTTGGAAACAGGAGAAGTTTTTGAAGGTGTACTAATAGGTGCAGAGAAAGACTCTCTCGGAGAGGTCGTTTTTAATACAAGTATGACCGGATATCAGGAAATCATCACAGATCCATCCTATGCCGGACAGATTATCACTTTCTGTTATCCAATTATAGGAAACTATGGGATTAATGCATTAGATGATGAAAGTATTTCTCCTGCCTTAGCAGGAGTAGTAATAGGTGATTTATGTGAAACACCTAGTCATTATCAGTCCATAAATAAATTTTCAGAAAAGCTGAAAAATGCAGGGGTTGCCGGGCTTGCCGAGGTAGATACAAGACGGCTTGTCAAAACTATTCGCAGCCGTGGAACAGTAAAAGCCTATCTAGGTAAAGAAAAGGGAATCAAATTGCCTAGCGATCAAAAAGTAACGATGTGGGTAGAAAAAGTATCTACGAATAAGATTCAATATTTCAAGAATAATGGGCCTCACGTCGTGCTAATGGATTTTGGATATAAAAAGTCTATCCTTCATGCGCTTTTAGAGGAAAACTGTTCAGTAACCATTGTCCCTTACACAACTACATTCGAAAAAATAAAATCCTTAAATCCGGATGGTATTTTATTAAGTAATGGACCTGGAGACCCCATGCAGTTAAAAGCATGGTTCCCGGAAATTAAAAAAATTACCCAGGCCTTCCCAACACTTGGAATATGCCTTGGCCATCAGCTAATTGCATTGTCATATGGGGCAAAAACTACAAAACTTGCTTATGGACACAGGGGCGGAAACCATCCGGTTAAGGAATTGACAACCGGTAAGGTGAAAATAACCGCTCAAAATCATAGCTATGTTGTCCTTGATGAGAGCATTGATCAAAAGGTATTTAATGTTACCTACCGAAATATAAATGACCAATCGATAGAAGGATTGCAACATAAATTGTATCCAATTCAAACCGTTCAATTTCATCCGGAAGCACATCCCGGACCAAGCGACACGGATTATATTTTTAAAGATTTTGTGAGTCAGATCGCATCATTGGGAGAGAACATTTATGCCGTTAAATAAAAATCAAAAAAAAGTACTCGTCATTGGTTCAGGCCCGATTGTAATAGGGCAGGCAGCAGAATTTGACTATGCCGGAACACAGGCGTGTATCGCCTTAAAAGAAGAGGGAATTGAAGTTGTTCTTATTAATAACAACCCGGCCACGATTATGACTGATGAGGCAGTTGCCGATAAAGTATATATTGAACCTTTAAATGTAGAAACAATTGAGAAAATTATCCAAAAAGAACGTCCTGATGGAGTCATAGGTACACTTGGCGGTCAAACAGGATTAAATTTAACCGTTGAGCTATTTGAACAGAAAATTTTAGAAAAATACAATGTTGAACTTTTAGGGACTTCGGTTGCATCCATTAAGAATGGTGAGGATCGCGAGAAGTTCCGTAACTTAATGTTGAAAATTGGTGAACCAATCCCAGAATCTGAAATCATTCATAGTTACGAAGAAGGCGTTCAGTTTGTTCAAAAAATCGGTTTTCCTGTCATCATCCGCCCAGCCTATACACTTGGAGGAGAGGGTGGAGGATTCGCTTATAACGATGAGGAACTTGAACTTGTGCTAAAAAAAGGTTTAGCCGCAAGCCCAATTCACCAAGTCTTAGTTGAAAAAAGCATTAAAGGCTGGAAAGAAATTGAATATGAGGTCATGAGAGATGCAAATGATACGTGCATCATTGTTTGTAATATGGAAAATATGGATCCCGTTGGAGTTCATACTGGAGATTCCATTGTTGTCGCCCCATCACAAACATTAACAGATGTTCAATATCAAATGCTGCGTGACGTTTCTATTAAAGTAATAAGAGAGTTAAAGATTATCGGTGGATGTAATATTCAGTTTGCGCTTCACCCGGAATCCAATCAATACTATATTATCGAGGTTAATCCAAGGGTAAGCCGTTCATCGGCGCTTGCTTCAAAGGCAACAGGATACCCGATCGCAAGGATGGCGGCAAAGTGTGCGATTGGTTATCATCTTGATGAGATTGTGAACCCGATAACAGGTAATACGTTTGCTTCTTTTGAGCCAGCGATTGATTATATTGTGGTGAAACTGCCCCGCTTTCCATTTGACAAATTCCCTGAAGCAGACCGGACATTGGGAACACAAATGAAAGCAACAGGGGAAGTTATGGCAATCGACCGAACATTTGAAGGTGCTTTAAACAAAGCGATTCGCTCTATGGAAATGAATGTTTATGGTCTATGTCAAACAGCTTATGAGTCATTAGAAGAATCCTCTTTAATTGAATTGCTTCGTGTAGCAAATGATAAACGATTATTTGTCATCGCGGAAGCGTTTAGAAGAGAGTTCACTCTTGAAAAAGTACAACAGCTGACAGAGATTGACCCGTGGTTTTTACACAAAATTAGCTCAATCGTTGCGTTAGAAAAGGAACTAGCATCCTATCAATGGAGTACCGTTCCAGTCGACCTGCTTAAAAGAGCCAAAAGAAATAATGTGGCCGATAAGTTATTAGCGCAAATTTATGAGATCCCGGAAAAACAAGTAAGACACAAGTGGAAAGAACTACAGTGGAAGCCGGGGTACAAAATGGTTGATACTTGTTCTGCTGAATTTGATGCCATTACACCTTACTATTATTCTACATGGCATGGTAGTGATGAGGTAGAAATCACAGATAAGAAAAAAATTCTTGTCATTGGTTCTGGTCCAATTCGTATTGGTCAAGGAATCGAATTTGATTATTGTTCTGTTCACGCGGCTAAAGCTCTCAAGAAAAAAGGTTTTGAAGCTGTTGTAATTAATAACAATCCTGAAACTGTAAGTACAGATTATTCGGTTGCCGACAGCTTGTATTTTGAACCGCTCGCTGCTGAAGATGTCTTACATGTAATTGAAAAAGAAAAAGTAGATGGCGTGTTAATCCAGTTTGGCGGTCAAACTGCTATCAATCTTGCTCATGATTTAGAAGAAGAAGGAATTAAGATTTTAGGAACAACAGTTAAAAATGTTGACCGCTTAGAGGATCGTAAGGAATTTTATCAACTCCTGGATGAATTAGCGATTCCTCACATTGAAGGAAAAACAGTTTCGCAGCCTGATGAATTGATAGAAGCGGCTAACGCTTTGGGCTACCCAGTGCTTGTTCGTCCATCCTATGTAATTGGCGGCCAGTCCATGTTTACGATTTATTCTGAACAAGAGCTAGTACAGTACATTAACCAGCTTGAAGAAAATTCACATGCTGAAATGTGGCCATTATTAGTTGATAAGTTCTTACCAGGGCTGGAATGTGAAATTGATGTCATCTGTGATGGGGGAAATATTGTCGTACCCGGTATTTTTGAACATATTGAAAAAGCAGGGGTTCATTCCGGTGATAGTATTACAGTTTTTCCGCCAATCTCTTTATCTAGCAAAATAAAAGGAACATTAATAGATTATGCAGGCAGAATCGCAAAATCTGCTCCTGTTATTGGTATCATGAATATCCAATTTGTTATCTATGATGAAACTGTTTATGTTCTGGAGGTAAATCCGCGTTCATCCCGTACAGTGCCGATTATTAGTAAGGTCACTGGCGTTCCGATGATCGAGTGGGCCACACGTGTTCAATTAGGTGAATCCTTAACGGAATTGAGTCAAGATTTAGGGTTACTTGCCGAACCCGATTACTTTTCAGTAAAATCTCCTGTCTTTTCTTCTAGTAAGCTTAAAGGAGTCGATCATGTACTCGGACCGGAAATGAAGTCCACAGGAGAAGTACTCGGAATTGGCACTAACTATCAGGCAGCACTTCAAAAATCTGTCCCTTTAATCAATGGAACTAAGGGAGAAGGGTATCTGCTATGTTCGATTTCAGATAGAGAAAAAACGGATAGTCTTGCTATTTTAAAGGAACTAGTAAAAGAAGATTACAAGCTTGCGGCTACAGAAGGAACGGCTGAATTTCTAAAGTCCAATGGTCTCTCTGTAGAAATAGTGGTTCAAGACGAAAAAGATTTAAATAATATCTTCCGAAATAAACCAATTCTGGCCGTTATTAATATACCGAATCAAGGTCGAAATAAAAATAAATTTGGTTTCCATTTACGTGAGTATGCAGTCCGCTATAAAGTACCGGTGTTCACACATCTAGATACTATTGAAACCACATTAGGCGTACAAAAGAAGTTTGGGGCTGAATATGAAGTAAGGACGGTTAGTGAGTATTACAAATATGAGAAAGAAGGTGCCGTTCATGTTAGAAGCAATTAATACGGACGGAAAAAGCATCAGCAATAAACAAACATTTAAAGGTATTGATTTTTTACAGCTAGCTGATTACAGCACCGATCAAGTCCTTTGTTTGCTAGATGAAGCAGTTGAATTAAAAAGAATGCAAAAACAAGGTAAACCCCATCCATTCTTAAGCGGGAAGGTATTGGGCATGATTTTTGAAAAATCCTCGACTCGAACAAGGGTTTCCTTTGAAGTAGGGATGCTGCAGTTAGGAGGACATGCAATCTTTTTAAGTTCAAGGGATATTCAGCTCGGCCGCGGCGAGAGCATTTCTGATACCGCGAAGGTATTGTCCCGTTATATTGATGGAATTATGATTCGAACATTTTCGCATGAGTCTGTTGAAGAGTTAGCCTCTCATGCCACAGTACCTGTCATTAATGGATTAACAGACCTGCAGCACCCAACCCAGGTGCTTGCAGATCTGCTAACTATCCTTGAGCATAAAGGGAAGTTGGCAGGCTTAAAGCTTTGTTATATTGGTGATGGAAATAATAATATGGCTCATTCTCTAATGGAAGGGGCCGTAAAAGTCGGGATGAATATCAGTATTGCAAGTCCTGCGGGCTATCTGCCTAATGAGGAAATTACTGAAAGAGCCATCCAAGCTGGCAAGGAAACGGGAAGCGCGGTTACGATTACAAATGATCCTTATGAAGCGATAAAGAATGCTGATGTGGTTGTCACAGATGTTTGGACCAGCATGGGGCAGGAAGAGGAAACTGCCATCCGTTTAAAAGCATTCCAAGGCTTTCAAGTCAATGAGGAATTATGCAGCCATGCTAATAACGATTTTATCTTTTTACATTGTTTACCGGCACACCGTGGTGAAGAGGTTACGAGTGAGATTATTGATGGACCACATTCAGTTGTATTCGATGAGGCTGAAAACCGTTTACATGCTCAAAAAGCAATTTTAAAACTTTTACTATCATAATGGGTTCCTTTTTTATGAGATGTGTTGTATAATCATTCTATCGAATGAATAAAAATCCATAAAGTATTCAAGGAGAGTTAAGATAAAAATGACTAAGGAAAAGATTGTATTAGCATACTCAGGCGGTTTAGATACATCTGTATCAGTAAAATGGATCCAAGAAAAGTACGGTTATGATGTAATTGCGTTGGGTTTAGATGTCGGTGAAGGTAAAGACTTAGAAGCTATTAAAAATAAAGCATTAAAAGTTGGCGCTTCGAAAGCGTATATGATAGATGCAAAAGAATTGTTAGCAAAAGAATATATTTTACCAGCTTTAAAGGCTAATTGTTTATATGAAGGTAAATACCCGTTATCGTCAGCTCTATCAAGACCGCTTATTTCTAAATTATTGGTAGAAGTTGCGGAAAAAGAAGGAGCAATGGCTGTTGCCCACGGTTGTACAGGTAAAGGGAATGACCAAGTCCGCTTTGAGGTATCCATCCAAGCATTAAATCCTAGTTTAAAAGTGGTTGCACCTGTTCGTGAGTGGGGAATGACCCGTGACGAGGAAATTAAATACGCGGAAGAAAACGGGATTCCTATTCCAGTAAATTTAGACAATCCATTTTCTATTGATGCCAATATCTGGGGACGTGCCTGCGAGGCAGGAGTTCTCGAAGATCCCTGGGCAGAAGCTCCGGAAGCAGCATTTGACTGGACTAATCCAATTGAATTGACACCAGATGCACCTGAATATATTGAAATCGAATTTGAACAAGGGGTTCCAGTTGCACTGAATGGCGAAAAGCTTCCACTTGTTCAGCTTATTGAAACACTTAATACGCTTGGCGGTAAGCATGGAGTAGGCCGTATCGACCATATTGAAAATAGATTAGTAGGGATTAAATCTAGAGAAGTGTACGAAAACCCTGCTGCATTAATTTTAATTAATGCTCATAAGGAATTAGAGTTTTTAACGCTAACTCGTGAGGTTACCCAATTTAAGACACAGGTTGAACAGCAAATGGCGAAGATTATTTATGAAGGTCTTTGGTACTCACCGATTAAACCAGCACTTGATGCTTTTATTGATGAGACACAAAAGGTAGTTTCTGGTACAATCCGTGTTAAATTGTTTAAAGGAACTCATACAGTGGTTGGACGTAAATCACCACACAGCCTTTACAATGAAGAATTAGCAACCTATGCTAAAGGAGATGCTTTTGATCATAATGCCGCTGTTGGCTTTATCAAGCTTTGGGGGCTGCCAACTAAGGTGTATTCTGAAGTAAATAACAAAGAAACGATTTTAAAATAATAATCCGGATTGCCCTCGAATCCATTTTCGGGGGCTCTCTTCTTTATTTGTAGATAAGATAATATAGAAATTGACTTTGAGAATTGTCTAGCTCCAGCGCCTAGCCCCTCGAGGTCACAAGTCAATCCGTCCAAAAGGTTAAAAAGCAACCTTTCGGCCGGCTTGTCTTGTGCTTGTCGGGGCTGACCAAGGCGCTTGCGCTTTTCTTATTTAAGGAGGAACAGTAATGTCGAAGTTATGGGGCGGCCGTTTTACGAAAGAAACCAATAAGCTCGTTGAAGAATTTACAGCATCAATTTCCTTTGATCAAAAGTTAGCGAAAGAAGATATTGCCGGAAGTATGGCGCATGTTCAAATGCTGGGAGAATGCGGGATTATTCCGATGGAAGATGCTAGTAAAATAAAGGACGGCCTTCTTGCTATAAAGAAAATGGTGGATGCTAACGAAGTTGAGTTTTTAGTTGAAGATGAAGATATTCATATGAATATTGAAAAGCTCTTAATTGAAAAAATCGGACCTGTAGGCGGCAAGCTTCATACAGGGCGCAGCCGCAATGACCAAGTAGCTACTGATATGCATCTATACTTAAGAACTAAAACGACTGAACTAATTAAGTTAATTGAAGATGTCCAACAGGCATTAATTGGGCAGGCAAAAGAGAACATTCACACATTAATTCCAGGGTACACACACTTGCAGCGGGCCCAGCCAGTTTCCTTTGCACATCACCTAATGGCTTATTTTTGGATGTTTGAACGTGATAAAGAGAGACTTATGGATTCACTTAAACGAGTTAATTGGCTGCCACTAGGTTCCGGAGCACTAGCAGGGACAACATTTCCAATCAATCGTGAACGAGTCGCAGAAATATTAGGCTTTGAAACCATATATCCAAATAGTATGGATGCAGTGAGTGACCGTGATTTTATTTTGGAATTTTTATCGATTGGGTCTATTATTATGACACATATTTCAAGATTTTCTGAGGAATTAGTCATTTGGTCCAGCCAAGAATTCCAGTTTGTTGAACTTGATGATTCATTCTGTACAGGTTCAAGTATCATGCCTCAAAAGAAAAACCCGGATGTACCAGAATTACTTCGTGGTAAAACAGGAAGGGCTTACGGCAACTTAATTGGATTGTTAACCGTACTTAAAGGCTTGCCGCTTGCTTATAATAAAGATTTACAAGAAGATAAAGAAGGCATGTTTGATACGGTAGAGACTCTTGAAGGGTCATTAAAGCTGTTAGCTCCAATGATTGAGTCGATGACTGTCAACAAAGATGTGATGCGAAAGGCGATCAATAATGATTTTTCCAATGCAACGGATATTGCTGATTATTTGGTTAGAAAGGGCTTGCCATTCCGTGAGGCACACGAAGTGATTGGGAAAATAGTCTTATATTCAATTCAAGCCAATAAGTTTTTACTTGATTTAAGTTTTGAAGAATATCAAAGCTTTAGTCCTTTATTTGAAGAAGATATATACAAGGTATTGGCTCCTGAGCATGTAGTCGCGGTTAGAAACAGCTTTGGCGGCACCGCCCCAGAACAAGTGGAAAATCAAATACGCCTTGCACAGGGAAAACTTCAAAGATAACCATGATAATTTTAAGGCTCGCCAAACGGCGGGTTTTTATTTTCGTTTAGGAAATTATAAAATTTTCGCTTTTGGATAACTGTTAATAAAAGGACTCTCAACGTCCAGCTCCAGCGCCTAGCCCCTCGATGGTCTACAGCCACTCAGGGAATGAAGGCAAAGAACGCCTTCTTTCCCTGAGCTTCTTATGCTTGTCGGGGCTGTTCAAGGCGCTTGTGCTTTTGTTCATCAAATAATCGAATTAAAAGAATATATTGACATTTAATAATAATTAAACTAGAATATTTTTTATAACTTAACTTGGTAATTTAAATGAAAATAAAATATAACTCTTATCCAGAGAGGCGGAGGGACTAGGCCCGATGAAGCCCGGCAACCATCAAGGTATTCCTTGAAAAGGTGCTAATTCCTGCAGGTTATTTAGCCTGAAAGATAAGAGGAGGAATTAGCCCTCTTCTTATAAGAGGGCTTTTCTTCATTTATTAGAAAAACTGATAAAGATCATGCAAATATAATAAGAAGGGTGGATCAACATGTCTGTAATTAAAGTGGCAATCCTCGGGTTTGGGACTGTTGGTGAAGGGTTTTATCGAACGATTCAATCACATGCGGAAGAACTGACAGCCGTTTTAGGCAAGAAGGTAGAGGTGGCTGCCATACTAATCAAGAACAAGCAAAAGGAGCGGGACATTAACAAAGATGTATTAGTTACAACAGAATTTACGGATATACTAAATTTGCCACAGCTTGATGTTGTTGTCGAAGCCATTGTTGATAAAGACCCAACATACATATTTTTAAAGAAAGCCATTGAGCGTGGCTGTCATATTATTACAGCAAATAAGGAAATGTTCGCACACTATGGACAAGAACTGCTTGAACTTGCAAAAGAGCATCATGTCTCTGTTGGATATGAAGCCACTGTAGCTGGAGGAATTCCGGTTATTCAAACATTAAGACAATTATTAAATGTAAATCGTGTTCAGCAAGTTCAAGGTATTTTAAATGGAACATCGAATTTCATTTTAACGGAAATGCGAGAGAAGAAGCTTTCTTTTGCCCAAGCTTTACGAGCAGCACAAGAAAACGGCTTTGCTGAGGCCAACCCGACAAATGATGTAGAAGGCTTTGATGCCTTTTATAAAGCCATGATTTTAAGCAGACTTGCCTTTGGTGAAGAACCAAATTGGCATGCAGTTGAAAGGGTAGGGATTACTTCAATCACAAGAGAATTAATCGACACTGCCGAAAGGCTTGGACTTAGGTTTAAACATATTGCCAGTATAAGCAAATCGAGTCATCAACTAAAGGTATCTGTTAAACCAGTCCTTGTTGGAAATGAGCATCCTTTATATCATGTCGAAGGGGTTCAGAATGCAGTAAACATTTCTTCGGATATTGTCGGTCAAATAACACTACAAGGACCAGGTGCAGGGATGTATCCCACAGCAAGTGCGGTTATTGAAGATTTAGTCTACGTCTGTCAGAACCGGCCTGAAAGCCAAGGGCTCTTATCAACAAGTGAAACCAATACCGCTATTTCCGACCTTGAGCAAAAAGAAGAAAATTGGTTATTAGCTGGATTGTTTAATAATGCAATTGACCCTTCGATTAAATTGATTGAACATGTTGAAGATGGAACATGGATTGCAAAAGGGAAAAAGGGAGAAATTGAGGCGCTCTCGACACAAAATAATGAACTTATTTTTTTTCCGATTATAGGAGAATATGAAAAAGAGCAAATATCGGCAAGAGTAGCTTTATAGAATAATTAAACATTATCACCTTTATACAAAAAGAGCCCACGGCTCTTTTTTTTTTACCATTTACATTCGTGTTAACAAAAAAGTGCACAGAAACCATTAAATTAGGTATAAGTTTAGTCAGATACGATTGTCCCTCATATCCTATAAAGACCAAATGGACTAGTATAATCTAAAAGGAAGTGAAGAGGTCCGTATGACAGCAAAGTCTATAACGAATAGAAGTAATCCATTGTTCTCTGATTCCTTGGAACAGGAAAGATTAAGAGACGGCACTGGTGAAAAAAGCTGGGGCGGCGAATTTAAGTGGTCAAAAAGTATAAGAAAACGAAAAAACGATACTGACCAAATTTCAGAAAAAGGTACAAGTAAAATCTCACAGGATGATACGAATCATGAGATTGAAGTCAGTATTATCATTCCATCACAAAATAAGTATCCACTAAATTTATTTACCCTTTACTCCCTCGAGTATCAAACCTTTAACACTAGAAAGATGGAAGTAATCTTTATTAACGATGCATCTACTGATCAAACAGAAGAAGCATTAAAAAACTACCATCCTCCCTTTCAGTTTAATTATATTCGCAACACAAAAAAACTCGGTAGAGCTAGGGTTAGAAATTTAGGCATTCAAGCTGCAAGGGGGAGCATTCTTATTTTCCTTGATGCAGAAATGATTACTGAACCTGACTTTGTCGCGAATCACTTTAACTATCACCAAAATTCCCAAAATCTTATTGTAACAGGGGCAATGTATGCAAAAGCGTTATATTCATGTATTTTCCCAGAATTCTCCGACCGAATCATGAAAAAGCTCGAAAACTTAGCAAAAAAGAATCAAAAAATATATGAGAGATTCCAAGATTGTAAATTTCCTCTTGAAACGTCGTATCCACTAATCGAAAAAGACGATATAGTTCAGGGAACCTTCAAAGAAATATCGTATCGTGCGTACCCATGGTTTCAAGGAATCATCAGTAATTTCAACGAAGAATTAGAAGGGTTCATGTTTCCATGGATGGCATTTCTAACAGGGAATATGTCCATACGGAAGGAGCTTATAATTCAGGCCGGGATGTTTGATGAAGAGTTTTACCATTACGGTTATGAGGATTGGGAATTAGGATACAGATTACATCAAATGGGTGCAAAATATATAGTAAGCAATAAATTGACCACATACCACCAAGAGCATCCTGTTGGGGAGGCAAAGTGGAAAGAGGCAGTAGGAAACTTTGGTTTATTCTGTTTAAAACACCATGAAGTAGATGTGTTAATTTTAGCGTTAGAGATTGCTAGAATGACAGATATGCTAACCATGAATAATGTTTTAAAGGAATATAAACTGCTTCTACAAACAAATCCAGAACAATTTCAACGCTTCAGAGAAAAATTCATTGCTATCCTTGAGACCATTATTCTTATGCTAGAAGTCGACATTCGTCATATTAATATCTTAGGTGCTGCAGGCTATAGTTCAAAGGCTAGAGAAAGTCTTAAAAACGATATGAAACAAATTGAAACCCTTAATAGCTATCCGAATTTAACCAAGTTTTTGGCACTGGTGATAAACTCATAAACCAATGAGAGGAGTGGAAAAAGTGGTTTCCATTATTACTTGTACAATAAGAGATGAATGCATGGATAATATTTTTAATAACTATCAGCAACAAACATGGAAAGAAAAGGAGTTAATTATTATTTTGAATAAAAATTCAATGGACATTGATCGTTGGATTAAAAAGGCAAAGAACTATCCGAATGTCCAAGTGTTTCAATTGTATGAAAATGTCACTTTAGGCGATTGTTTAAATTTTGGGGTTTTGAACTCCAGCTATGATATTATAGCTAAATTTGACGATGATGATTATTACGGACCTGATTATATTAAAAATGCACTGTTGGTCTTTGAGGATCCAAATATCTCGATTGTTGGTAAAAACTCGATTTATATATATTTTAAAAATAAAAAGGCACTTATTCATGTTCAGGGAGCGGAAAATACTATGTCTGATACAGTAGCAGGTGCAACCCTGATGTTTAGAAAAAATCTATTTTATTATATCCGTTTTGAAAAAGTAAATCGTGCTGAGGATTACTTTTTTATTGATCAATGTAAAAAATTGGCTTTTAACATCTTTTCAACCGATCGTTTTGATTTTGCAGTTATTCGCCATGACTCAGAAAACCATACTTGGAAGATTGATGATGACGACCTAATAGGGTGGGGGGACCTAGTTGGGTATATGGATGATTTTCAATCGGTAGTATCAAATCAGAAATCAACTTTAATTTAAGAAGCAGGGCAGCCCTGCTTCTCTATTTTTTAATTAAGAGGTTATTTTACTTTCGATTTTTCACACGTTGATTAGCAGCATTAGCGCGTGCCTGTGCCTCAAGATCAGCGTGATCTGCTAACTCTGAAGAATACTCGACATCTTTTCCATCTGTTTTTAAGTTTTTAGGAACTTGTGGAAGTGACCCTTTATTGTGCTTTTGTCCTTGTGCGCGACCCATTTAAAAAACCCCTTTCAAATTAAACTAAAGAGAGCAGCAAATGCTCTCAAAGATAGTTTTTACATTCTGAAAGGAGTCCATTAATGGAAAAATTTTATATTTAATCTTTGAATGTTTTCTTAGATCCGAGTCTTTTTGTCTGTAAAACCAGCCGCACGGTCAGCCATCTTAAAATCTCGCTGATAGCGGACCTCTTGCATGCTTGTTAAAGAAAATTTTCCTCCGTCTCTACTGTCCTTCTTTTTCTTTCCACCCATTGTGCTCATTCCTTTCAACCTTTTTGTTAAAACTGAAAGCCTAAGTGCAAAATCATAAAACTAAATATGTACTTATTTCCATTTTTACCTTTTAGAAAAAAAAGATACGGGTTTTTGCAATATATTTTAAAAAAATACTTCTTCCGTATGGTAAAGTAATTTTGAGGTGAAGGATATGGCCATTATTACAAAAATCACCACACAGCAGAAGAACCAAGACCGGTTTAACGTATTTATGGATTATGGCAAAGGTAAAGGTGAGGAATTTGCTTTTAGTGTCGACAGTGATGTATTAATTAAATTTAAACTTAAAAAGGGAATGGAGCTCGATGACTTTTCCTTCTTAGAAATACAATTCCAAGATGACATCCGCAAGGCTTATAGTCTGGCTATAAATTATTTGGCTAGAAGAATGAGGTCGGAAAAGGAAATCGTGGATTACCTTGTTCAAAAAGAAGTGGACGAGCCTATTATTAAAGAGGTTATTCATAAGTTAACCACTCAACATTATATTAATGATCAAGAATATGCTGTAGCTTACGTCAGGACGCAAGCAAATACAACAGATAAAGGTCCTAATGTAATTAAAAAGGAAATAAAGGAAAAAGGAGTGGCAGAGGGAATTCTTATCCAGGCGCTTGAGGAATTTCCGCTTGAGCAGCAGATGGAAAAGGCAATTAAAATTTCGGAAAAATATTATCAAAAAAATGCCAAGGTCTCTCTTAAGGTCCAACAACAAAAGCTTGAACAGCTCCTGTTAAGAAAAGGGTACTCCTATGAAGTGATAAACTTTGCTCTTAATGAGACAGAGGTACCGAAACAGGGTGAAGATGAAGAAATGGAAGCTGTTAGATTTCAAGGGGAGAAGGTCCATAGGAAGTATTCTCATCTTGAGGGGTTTGAGTATCAGCAAAAAATAAAACAAGCACTATACCGTAAAGGCTTTACAATGGATTTAATTGAGCGTTTTATAGCTGAGAAAGACGAAAAATAAAGAGTTAAGGGAAGTGTATGTATGCAACAGGACAAACGCTACAGTGATATGACTGAGTTTGCATTACGGCAAGAAATTGCAGAGCTAAAGGAAAAAGCAAGAAAGGCTGAGCAAATGGGAATGGTGAATGAATTTGCTGTCCTAGAAAGAAAAGTCCAAATGGCACGAGCTTATATGATGGATCCTGATTCGTTTAAACCAGGTGAAATTTATCAAATTGAAGGAGATCCTGGACAATATTTTAAAATTGATTATATGAACGGGGTTTTTGCTTGGGGCTACCGATTAAAGAGCGACGGTAAGGAAGAGGCACTGCCTATCTCGGTTTTAACACCGTTAAAATAAAACAACACGTGGCAAGAAGACTTATAAGACAAACCAGAGGCATATCTCTGGTCTGTCTGTTGTTCTTTGAGGTTTTTGCAAGCTACAGCGTCTGTTTATGGCGCTGTAGCTCTTCTTTATTTCCAGACAGCTTGCGGTGATTCGTCATCGCGCTCGCCGGAAGCCCGCATACGTTCTTGCGGGTGAGTATTGATGCTGCCGTCTGCTCTTGTGGAAGCATATTCTGCTTTAGCGCGCGGCTCTCCCTCAAGTTTGTTATCATTTTGATTTGGGAAATTAGTGGCCTTATTTCTCATGCTGTACCTCCAGTTAGGGAATGAGAAAAACGTGAAAAGCATCATATTCCAAGTGCTAACCACGTACCGTTAGTATTGGCTTATTGATTGCAGGTTATTTTAAAAGAAAATGGTAAAAGAGGTGTTGTTGATGAATGAATACCATGAAAGATTAATTAAGTTGTTAATGGTTAAAAACGGACAGCTAAGCTACGAACAAGCACGTACATGGGTGGAGTTATTATGGGATGATTTTGAAACCTCCTATGCAAGAGCTGGCAGGGAATACAAAGGCAGTGAAATGGCAGAACGGATTGTTACTCAGTGGATTGAAAATTACGGAAACAAACTTCACGAGTTTGTCGCAACAAATCCAAAATATAAAAAATTCTTGATTCAATAAGAAAAGAAGGGCTACCTGAGTTAGCCCTTCTCAACTGGGGATAATACTTAACTTCTTCCGTAATTTCTTCTCACTAAACACCCATCCTGTATAAGAACTAATTGGCTTAAGGTCACGATCTAATTGAACAACAGCTACAAACGGATAGTGGCCATTACTTCGATAACGTAAATCAATAAACCGGACTTCATAAAAGTCAGTATATTCATCAACTTCCCATCGATAGACGGGGGAGAATGACAAGAATGCTGACAGATTTTTATCCTTTTTAGCAGCTTCGATTACAGGCGTATTTGGAACAGGGACTCGGATAAACCTGTCTAAGATTTCAACCTGCTTATTAACAGATTTACCTACAAAAAATTGCTCCTTATTCATGGCGGCAATTCTCCATTGATGAAACCGCATTGTTGGTGCAATGATCACTTCTGTGGCGTCTGGAATTAGTTTTTTTACTTCATGCAAGACACTATTTTTCGCTAAGTATCTCCGAACGTAGTATAGGATGATTACAGCATACATAATTAAAAAGGTTAGTCCTGGCTTTGCCCCGAGCATCCAAATAAATATGCCGACAATATGAATAGTGAAAATAATTGGATCAAACGTATTTATGACTCCGAGCGCTACCCATTTAGAAGAGAAGGGTCTAAGGGCTTGTGTCCCATAGGCATTAAAAATATCGACAAAAACATGGATAAACACTGCAGCGAATGTCCAAGCCCATAAATGCAAAAGGTTTGTACCTGAGAAAAACGGATAGATAACCGCTATAATAAGGAGCGGCCATAAAATAACCGCGGGAATGGAATGGGTCACTCCACGATGATTTCGGATATAGATCGCATTATTTCTAAGTTTTAATACAGTGTCAATATCTGGAATTTGTGAACCTGCAATCGTCCCAATCAAGACACTTACTGCGGTAGCATGACTGCCGGCCACTATCGGATCCAGCGTAGCAAGACCGCCTAAAGCAATACCCATTACAACATGAGTTCCAGTATCCAAAAGGATTTTCCCCCTTTAATAAATTCTTGTCAAAAAAGCGATTTTAGCTTATCGTAAATGAATGGATGTAGATAATTGTCCAGCTGCAGCGCCTAGGTACTCGGAGGTCTAAGCCCCTAATCAAGGCGCTTGCGCTTTTCTTATTTATTTTCCCTTTTTTCGTGGTGTTTAACAATCTGGAGGATCAAAAGTTATGATTATTGAACATGAAAATTCTGAAAAAATCAATATAAATACATTTCAAAACGATTTAATTTCCTGGTTTAAAAGGGAACAGCGTGACCTGCCATGGCGGAAGGACCAGGATCCTTACAAGGTCTGGGTTTCAGAAATCATGCTTCAGCAGACAAGAGTAGATACGGTTATCCCTTATTTTAATCGATTTATTGAATGGTTCCCGACAATTGATGACTTGGCTGATGCTAATGAAGATAAAGTACTTAAAGCTTGGGAAGGTCTTGGCTACTATTCTCGCGTGCGAAATCTTCAATCCGCAGTGAAGGAAGTAAGGGAGAAGTATAACGGAGAAGTGCCAAATACACCGAAGGAAATCTCTGAACTAAAGGGAGTAGGACCATACACAGCTGGGGCAATTTTAAGTATTGCCTATGGGATTCCTGAACCCGCTGTAGATGGAAATGTGATGAGAGTCCTCTCCCGAATACTATCGATTTGGGATGATATAGCTAAACCATCTTCAAGGAAAATTTTTGAACAAGCAGTTCGTGATTTAATCTCACATGATGATCCATCGGCATTTAATCAAGCCTTAATGGAGCTTGGTGCCTTAATCTGTACACCTACATCGCCCTCTTGCTTATTATGCCCTGTACGGGAGCACTGTCAGGCCTTTTTCGAAGGGGTACAAGAAGAGCTGCCTGTTAAAACCAAAAAAACGAAAACACGGAATGTTCAACTTGCTGCTGCTGTATTAACAAATTCCGAAGGTAAATTTCTTATTCATAAGCGTCCAGCTAGCGGCTTGCTTGCAAATTTATGGGAATTACCCAATATTGAGCTACATCACAATTTACAAAATGAGCGGGAAGAGGTAGTATCTTTATTTACCCAAGAGTTGCAGTTAAATGCCCATCTGGAAAGGATTATTGGTCAAATAGAACACGTATTTTCCCATTTGATATGGAATATTAAAGTCTATACAGGGACACTTCCTGATGATTTTATAGAAAAAGAGGATTGGAAGCTTGTCTCCAGTGAAGAAATGGATGAATATGCTTTCCCTGTTTCCTATCAAAAAATCTTCCAAATGTATAAGAATTCCCAAGAGGAATAGACGCTGCCAATAAGCGTCCATTCCTCTTCTTAATTATATTAGTCATACACAGTTTTGGTTCCATGAGTATAATCGGCTTCTTGACGTTTCATCCCGCCGCGCTGTTCGATTTCCTCAATAATTTCTCGATGAATCGTTTGACCTTCACTATTTAGATACGGAGCAATTTGTTGAAACGAATGGTGAAAAAAGGCTAATTCACTATTCTTCCAATCTGTTTTCGCCATCATTGAAAGCTCTGTCATATCCCGTCCTACATACATATCCCTAAACTCCCCCTCAGTTGTATTTGATTTTAGTGTTTTATATTAATTGTCTTCTATTCATGGAAAAGATAAAATGAATAGAAAAGTGAAACGTTTTACGACTTATCCTAAAACAAAATACATAGAAGGGAAATAAAAATATGACACAAAAAGTAGCACTGATTACCGGAAGCAGTAGAGGAATTGGCAAGGCAACCGCCCTTCGCTTAGCAGAAGCAGGCTATGATATCGTTATTAACTATGCACGAAGTAAAAAGTCGGCCCTAGAGGTTGCAGAACAAATAGAAGCAAAGGGTCGGAAAGTTTTAGTTGTAAAGGCTAATGTAGGCGACGTGGCAAAAATAAAAGATATGTTTGCCCAAATAGACCAAGAATTTGGCCGTTTGGATATTTTCGTTAATAATGCGGCTTCTGGTGTACAACGTCCAGTGATGGAATTAGAAGAATCGCACTGGGATTGGACGTTAAATATCAATAGTAAAGCACTTTTATTTTGTGCCCAAGAAGCAGCAAAACTTATGGAAAGAAACGGAGGCGGAAAAATAGTCAGCATCAGTTCCCTTGGTTCTATTCGCTATTTAGAAAATTATACCGTAGTAGGCGTTTCTAAAGCAGCTCTTGAAGCGTTAACAAGGTATTTAGCAGTTGAGTTAGCACAAAAGAATATCATTGTTAATGCTGTTTCCGGCGGTGCTGTGGATACCGAGGCATTAAAGCATTTTCCTAACAGGGAAGAACTTTTGCAAGAAGCGAGGGAAAAAACCCCGGCAGGACGAATGGTGGAAATTGATGACATCGTTAATAGTGTTATGTTTCTTTTATCAGATGAATCCAGCATGATCAGAGGACAAACGATCATTGTTGATGGCGGAATTTCTTTACTCGTTTAAATTAATTTAAATTATTTTTAAATAATTTTTTTGGATATTCTCCACGAAGCCGGGACATATTAATTTCGTGGAGGTGATATCAATGGCAAACTTCAATCAACAGCCAAACAAAACTTCTGCTGGAACTAACATCCAGGAAGTTAGACAACAAAATGCCCAATCTGTACAAGGCGGTTCTTCTTTTGGAACTGAATTTGCAAGCGAAACTAATGCTGCAGAAGTAAGAAAGCAAAATGCTCAATCTGCAGGAGCTACTGGAGCAGCTGCTGGCCAATTTGGAACTGAATTCGCTAGCGAAACAAATGCTCAAGAAGTAAGACAACAAAATCAACAATCTCAAGCTCGTAAGAACCAAGGCAGCGGTCAATTCGGCCAAAGCTAATACAAAATACTTAAAAGGAGGCACTCTTCATTCGTAAGAGTGCCTTCTTTCCTGTAATAAAAGGGCGCTTCCGCTTTTCCATTGTCCAGCGCCTAGGGGCTCGGGGTCATAAGCCAATCCGTCAGAAAGGCAAAAGTACAGCCTTCCCGCCGGCTCGTCTTATGCCTGGCTACAGAAAGCTATCGCTTTCTGTACGCATTAAGGGAGACTAATCTCTGGCTGCGCTTTGCTTGCCAATCGATAATTCTCCCTATATCGCCCCTGTTCATGGCGCTTCCGCTTTTCTGTTTTCGACAAAACTTCTTGTATGTCTACAGAATAAGTCAAAGGGAAAATGCTGTTGTTCGAGAATACATATAGTAGCTAAAAAATAAGGCGGTGAGGGAAATGGATCATTTTAACCGATTAGTTTCCGAGCAAATGGTGACAATGGAAAAATTACTATATCTGCAAGCTGAACTTGAGCGATGCCAGCAAATTGAGGAAGAGCTCCAGACATTACAAAATGCAACCAATCTAGAGAGCATTCAAAGCGATATTCAGGCCATGAAGCAAGAACTAAAAGAGATACAATTAATTTTTGAAAAGCAAACTGAAGAGGTCATTAATTCCTACCGCGAAATGAATTTAACCCCTTCACTGTAATTTTTGAACGAAAAACAAGGAAAAAATACACAATTTTTTACAAAGAGCCAGTGAATTCTGGCTCTTTTGTTTTAAATTCTTGTCTTAACCGTTATAATAATAAAAAATAGGAATTTTACTTTGTTACCTTTTGTCGTTATTTATGTAGTTATGAAATAGGTTTCAAAGCGTTCAAATGAAGGTAGGGGAGAAAATGGTCGTACCCATCGAAGGTGAACCAATGCAAATACATAGCTATAAACACAATGGGCACATCCATCGCGTCTGGGAAGAAACAACTGTTTTAAAAGGGTCTCAGAATTTAGTGATTGGCGGAAATGACCGGACACTTGTAACGGAGTCAGATGGCAGAACATGGATTACAAGAGAACCGGCAATCTGTTATTTCCACTCACAATACTGGTTCAACGTAATTGGAATGATTCGGGAAGATGGTATTTACTATTACTGTAATATTAGTTCACCGTTTATATTCGATGGTGAAGCACTAAAGTATATTGATTATGATCTCGATATTAAAGTGTATCCTGATATGACCTTTAACTTACTAGACGAAGATGAATATGAACGACATCGTCGTGAGATGAACTATCCCGATGTCATCGATAAAATTTTAAAGAGAAATGTTGAGAAATTAATTCAATGGATTCGTCAACGTAACGGTCCTTTTGCACCTGATTTTATCGATATTTGGTATGAACGTTATTTAACTTACAGACGTTAAATACTTCAGTTGTTAAAGAACCTGTTGTTCGGAGAGCAACAGGTTCTTATCTGTCAATTTCTGCATTTTAGTTTAAGGGGAGGGGATTGCTTGAGCAGTATTCGCAGATACCTGCAATTTGTGAAGCCGTATCGTTTACAAATTATATGGACGATTATTATTGGTATTATTAAATTTTCCATCCCGCTGATTATTCCCATGCTGATAAAGTATGTGGTTGATGATATTGTTGGAAATCATGGCCTGTCCCATGATGAAAAGGTCAATAAACTTATGCTCATTATGGGTGTTATGGTTGTGGTCTTTGTCTTCCTAAGACCGCCGATTGAATATTACCGACAGTACTACGCACAATGGACCTCAAGTAAAATTCTATATGATATACGGGACCAGATGTATACTCATATTCAAAAGCTCAGCTTTCGGTATTTTTCAAATAACCGTGCTGGAGAAATCATTTCCCGAATGATTAATGATGTTGAGCAGACGAAAACCTTCGTTATATCCGGATTAATGAATCTTTGGCTTGATATTGCCACTATCGTTATAGCTATCATTTTTATGTTTTATATGAATGTTAAATTAACCGTGGTATCGATCTTGTTATTTCCGTTTTATGCTTTTTCGGTACGGTACTTTTTTGGTAACCTTCGAAAGTTAACAAGGAATCGTTCACAAGCGCTAGCGGAGGTACAGAGTTATTTGCACGAAAGAGTGCAGGGAATGTCAGTGATTAAAAGCTTTGCTATAGAGAAATATGAACAAACACAGTTTGATAAACAAAATAAAAATTTTTTAGAAAAAGCCTTGCAGCATACAAGCTGGAACGCTAAATCATTTGCAGCTGTTAACACGATTACGGATATCGCTCCATTAATTGTGATTGGATACTCAGCCTACCTAGTAATTGACCATCAATTGTCACTTGGAACGATGGTCGCTTTTTTTGCCTATATCGATAAACTTTATAATCCCTTAAGAAGACTAGTGAATTCATCGACGACGATTACGCAATCATTTGCATCAATGGACCGGGTATTTGAATTTTTAGACGAAAAATATGACATAGTTGACAAGCCAAGTGCTCGAGACTGCAGTGAGGTAAAGGGCGATATATCATTTGATCATGTTTCCTTTTCTTATGATCCAGCAGAAGAGATGGTACTAAAAGACATCCATTTAGATGTTAAAAAGGGAGAAACAATTGCACTCGTTGGGATGAGTGGAGGAGGAAAGTCAACTCTCGTTAGTCTCATCCCCCGCTTCTATGATGTAACAAAAGGAAAAATTACTTTAGATGGCGTGGATATACGTGAATTTAAGGTTCAAACTCTAAGAGACAAAATAGGCGTTGTTTTTCAAGACAATATCTTATTTAGTGAATCCGTTAAAGATAACATTTTATTAGGGAAGCCGAATGCGGCCGAAGAAGAAGTGTATCTAGCATCCAAAGCGGCAAACGCCCATGAGTTTATCTTAAACCTGTCAGATGGATACAACACCAAGGTCGGGGAACGAGGAGTAAAGCTTTCTGGTGGTCAGAAGCAGCGTGTTGCGATTGCCAGGGTATTTTTAAAAAATCCTCCTATTTTAATTCTTGACGAAGCCACATCAGCCTTAGACTTAGAAAGTGAGCATCTTATTCAGGAATCGCTGGAAGAGCTGGCAAAAGATAGGACCACCTTTATTGTTGCCCATCGCTTATCGACCATTACTCATGCCAATCGGATTGTTCTGATTGAACATGGTCAAATTGTTGAGATTGGGACTCATGAGGAACTAATGGCTAAACAAGGGAATTATTATAAGTTATTTCAGGTCCAGCAGCTTGAAAGTAAGAATGAGCAGGTATCTATTTAAGGATACAAACAGAAAAGAACCCCAGCAGAATGCTGGGGTTCTTTCCATTTATTCGTGTACCTCTTCGACCGATACTTCGTTATGATGGTAGGAATGAAAGCTGGTTATTAAAGTATCAAGATGTTCGACTTGTTCTCCGTAATCGATAATTGTAGCGATAATTTGCATGGAATGATATAAATGCGGGTTATCATGATCGTTGTTTTCTCTTACATGCTTTAAATAAAAATCGAACAACTCTTTTTTATTAATGTAGTTTAATTCTTTATCACCTGAGGACGGAGTTGGGACTTTTCCAATAAAACGGAGTAAAACCTGTTCATGATGATAAATTAAGCTATCTAATTGATCTTGGATGGACTGTTTAAAGCTATCGGGAAGCTGTAAAAGTTCGTTTTCAAAGCGATGCAGCCTTTTAAGTGTATCCAGGGCTTTTTTTGCGGTTAAATTTAATTGACGATAAATAACCAGCTTCCGTGATTTTTCCAGCTTAACTTTTTTAAAATAACTGCGTTCTTCTTTATACATGGTATACAACTGCTCCATAGAATGAATGCTCTCTTTAAAAGTCTTAATATCTGCTTTAAGTAATTGGTGATCATAGTCATGTCTGGTGCTTAAGCGAATCCATTTAATGATTTCTTCTGTTGTATTGACAATTTTAAAGTAAAGTTTATTTTCATACTTTGGCGGCATAAAGATGAGATTGACTAAAAAAGCGGAGAATACCCCAATCATAATGGTCGAGAAACGAATACCGGCAAACTGAATAAAATTACCGCTTTGCATCTCCATGATGGAAATTAAGGTTACGAGTGATAATCCGATTGTATTTTCTAGTTTAAGCTTAAGATTAAGAAGAATGACAATAATGGCGGCCAATCCGATGACAATAATGTGATTCCCTAAAAGAAGAACAAAAATTACCGCAAACAATGCACCAATAATATTTCCTTGAATCTGTTCAATAATAGTCAAATAAGAGCGGTATATGGTCGGTTGAATCGCAAAAATTGCTGCAATCCCGGCAAAGACAGGGGATGGGGAATGCACCAGCTGGCCAATAAAGAGGGATAATGCAATGGCTATTCCCGTTTTTAAAATGCGGGCACCTAACTTCATTTAATTAATTTCCTTTCGAATGTTCGTTTATCTGTTCAATGAATAACAAATATGTACTATACAATGTTTACCCCATTTTATCAAGAGATATTATATCAATTTATATATTCGATTTATATGAAAAAAATGTTAAAAAAACGTCCGCTAAAATCAGCGGACGTTTCATATAATAATCGGCTTTGGAAATTGTCCAGCTCCAGCACCCAGCGGCTAGTGTCCTTCGCACTTCTCCCTACGATAAGTCAACATCGAATCGCTGTCGCTCTTCGTGTTGTCTAGCTTCAGCGCCTAGGGGCTCGGGGTCATAAGCCAATCCGTCAAGAAGGCTAAAGAACAGCCTTCTTGACGAATCGTCTTATGCCTGTCGCCCCTTAACCAGGCGCTTCCGCATTTCGGTTTTCCTTTATCTCACGAAGCACTCCAGGCCATACGCCGCTAAACGGGGCGCTTGCGCTTTTCTTTCATCACTCTGTTGATACAGATGGATCTGCCTGCTCTTTAACAGGGAGAATTTGCACAAAGTGATTTTCTGGATTTTCTAAAAGGCTTCTAAGCTGTTTTGCCTCTTCACTTTGACCATTTTGCGCCAGCAAAGCAGTATATTGACCTAATAATTCATTAATATCTTTTTTGCCTTTTTCATCTAAATTGACAACAGATACTTTGGCACCTTTTGCAACACGACGCTGAATGGCATCTTTGGTTAGACCCAATTCAGGCTGATGACGGACATAAACAACACCACCGGTCATACCTGCACAAATCCATGGACCTGGGTCACCTAAAACAAGGCCGCGGCCATTTGTCATATATTCAAAGGCAAAACCTTTGATATTTGCGTTTGCACCGATATTACCAGCTTCTTTTTCGTGGATAGGCTTCTTCACGGCACCACCAATAATTAAATCAGCGCCGGAAAGACGGATTCCCGCACGGGCATCAGCATTTCCTTGAGCAACGAGAAGACCTTTTTGAGCACCATAACCGAAACCTTTACCAACAGAACCATTAAGGTAACGGCCATTTTTACCTTTAGACTTAAGAACATGAATATTACCGCCGAAGGAAGTTTTTCCGACTCCGTCTTGTCCGCCGCCATTGACAGTAATTTCAATTCCCTCACTGTTATATGCACCTAAACCGTTACCAGGGATAGAGCCTTCCTTATATTTGAGCTGAACAGGAGCCAGCTGCTTATAGGAACCATCTAGTCTGCCGCGGACGCGGTGGCAGGATACCCGGCTTCCTAGTACCCTTTGTTCAGATGTTACACTTAAGAACTCGCGTGAAGAATGAAGCTGATCTACACTGGCATCAAGATATTCTGCACCGGCAGCCACCTGCATTTGAACTTCATCCATTGATTTTGAAGCTTCAACTTTTGCAAATTGGCTAATTTCAAGCGTTTTTAACAGGTAAGATAGGCTAAGTTGGTTTTCACCCTTAATCTGCTCAAGTAGTTCAGAATGACCTACTGCATCTTGTAAATTTTTAATACCTAATGAAGCAGCAAGAGCTTTTAATTCCGTTCCAAATGCAGTAAATAGATTCATAATTCCTTGAACTGCTAAATCTAATTGTCTAGGAACAAAACGACGAAGGCCGTGTTCTTTCGCTTGTGCTTCTGATTCAATTTGGGTTGCAATACCAACATGGCAAGTATCCAAATGACAGCCGCGGCATGTTGTACAACCAATTGAAAGCATTGCTAATGTACCGAAACCAACGCGGTTAGCACCTAAAAGCATAATTTTAATAACGTCCATGGCGCTCTTCATGCCGCCATCTGCCCAAATTTCTACTTTATGGCGAAGACCGCTTTCTAATAGGGCATTGTGAGCTGCTTTAACCCCAATTTCGACAGGCAAGCCAACATATTGAAGGGCGTGGATTCTAGCCGCACCTGTACCGCCATCAAAGCCGCTTAGTGTGATGATATCTGCACCAGCTTTGGCAATACCAACTGCGATTGTACCGATATTTGGTACAACCGGTACTTTAACCGCAATTTTAGCTTGGTCATTGGCTGTTTTTAATTCTAAAATCATTTGGGCCAAATCTTCAATTGAATAGATATCATGGTTATTAGATGGTGAAATTAAATCTGAACCAAGTGTTGCGTTACGAGCAGCAGCAACCTTTGCTGTAACCTTTGATCCAGGTAAGTGTCCGCCTTCACCAGGCTTTGCACCCTGACCAATCTTAATTTCTAATAGGTTTGAAGAGTTTAACAGTTCAGCATTTACACCAAAACGGCCCGATGCAATTTGCTGTCCTCTTGTTCTTGGATATTTTCCAAGCATATCCTTAATTTCTCCGCCCTCACCATTTAAACTTACCATGTTCAAACGATCTGCACCTTCGGCATAGGCTCTAAACGCAATTTCGTTCTGAGAACCAAATGACATGGAAGAAATTAAGAATGGTAAATCATGATCGCCAACACGAAGATCCACTTCTTCTGGTGATACTTGTTTGTTACTCTTTTTAAGTGATACCAAATGACGAATTGTAGTCGGATTTTGCTCTTCCTGCTCAGTTATTTTATCGCGATATGCGTTGTAGTCACCGGTAGAAGCAACCTCGCCAATGGCTTTCCAGATACGTGGGAAGAGGTGGAACGTTTTGCCGACTCTTTCTTTATCATTCTGGTAATCTGCTGCCCTTTTGATAGAATCCTGCTTCATTGCTTCAAAATCCATCTTGATTTCATTCGAACCAAAGAAGTTTACGATGTTTAATACTTTGGCAACTTCATCATGTAACCCAATGCTTGAGTACAGTCTGCCATATCCACGCAGCTCGTGAATTCCAATCGTAGAAATTACCTTTTCTAGCCCTTTTGTTAAAGCACTATATAGGTTTGTTAACGGCTTAGTTGTTTCATCTTGAACGGTTAAGAACATGTAATATGGACTAATCAAATCTGCTCCTAAACCGAATACTGTAATTACATCATGAAGCGAACGGATTGATGCTGAACGAAGTAGTAAAGAACAGTCTCTTCTTAACTCAGCTTTTACTAATGCTTGATCAATCGCAGAAGTCGCTAAATGTGAATCAATCCAGTAGGAATCTTCTTGGTGTGCTTTCGCATCATCAAGGATCAGCAGCGTTTTACCAGCTTGAACGGCTTGAACCGCTTCATTTGCCAGTCTTTCTAGTGCCTCATCTAATTTTTCGCTGCTTGCAAATGTTGTAGAAATGAAGGCAGCTAATTTCAGCTCTTGGAAATGTTGGACTACCTGATCAAAACTAGGCTGTCCTACCTCTTCTGCACACAAGAATCCAGCTTTTCCTTCCAGTAAAAGAGGAGTGGTAAGCTCAATGACTCCATTTGCTTTTTCAGCCGCAAATAAGACTGGACGTTTACCAACAATGACACGCGTGGAGAAGTGCTCTGTTTCACGGTCACGGTCAATAGCAGGGTTCGTAACAACGGCAACACTTTCTTTAATATAGTCAGCGATATTCACTCGCTCTGGATTAAGGGCTGCAAGTGGGGCATCATGTCCAAGTGAACGAATCGGCTCGACACCTTTTTCGGCCATTTGTTCAATTAATTGGATATGATCACGTTCCCAGCCAAATGCCTTATATTGTCCGTTGTGAATTTTATCTGGATAACTCATTGTAACAATTTTATTAAATGTTGGAGGCTGAAGTCTAACTCTTGATTCACTAATTGCTAAGCGGTCATTGAAACGGCTGTATACTTCGTTTTGGTATTGGCTATGCTCGAAAACTGCTAATGTCTCACCGTTCCATTTAAAACCAACTTTCTCTCCTGGTGCTAATGGCTTCGGATCATTCACATATTCACTTGAAGGAATAATCCCTGGTTCAGATGAGAAAAGATAAGAGCTTTCAGTTTCAAGCATCCATAGTGGACGTAATCCTAAAGCATCTACACTAAATACTGCCTCATCATCATAGCGGGAAATTATACCTGCTGGTCCTTGAGCAAAATGTCCCCATGCTTCACGAAGATACGTATATAAATCCTGCAGATGTTCAGGGTATGCTTTGATTTCATTTATGATTGGCGGGAACAATAAATCCATTGTTTCAAATAAGGAGTATCCGTCACGGCAGATTAATGTCTCCATTGTACGGCTTAAGTCCTGTGAGTCACTTCCGTCTTTAACAAGCGGAACCCCAATCATTCTTGCTTCATCACGAAGCTTGGCAATGGTATTAATTTCACCATTGTGACCTAGGACACTAAATGGCTGAACCCGGAAAAAGCTTGATAAAGTATTGGTGGAATAACGATTATGGCCTAAAGTCATGGTTGAAGCGACAAGTGGATTCGCTAAGTCATGATAGTAGCGAGGCAAAATATCTCCCGCACCCATAACTTTATAAACTACATGATTTTGGCTAAGTGATGCTACATGTACATGCTCGTTTATCTCAAAGTCAATAAGCGCGTCAAACAGATTCTTGGTCAGTTCCTTGCCTTTCTTAGTAGAAATACAGGCAAATTGCCAGAACACAGGATTTTCTTGGATGGCAATTGGACCTAGCGCGGCAGAGTCTGTCACTTCATCTGTCTCAAAAACTAAGGTGAGTTCGTATTTTTCTAGCTTTTTTTGTAGTTCTTGTTTGGTTGATTGCCAGTTAACCTTTTGGCTGATAAACACATGACCGACAGCAAAGTCCTCTTGGTCTGCAAGGTTTGCATCAATGCCGGCAGCAGTTAGTTTGTGTTTCCAAAGCTTTGTTGGAATGTCCATATGGATCCCAACACCATCACCTTCGCCGTTAATAAAACCAGCGCGATGGTTCATTGTAACAAGTGCTTCTATACAGTCAAAAATATTTTTTCTAGTTGGAATTTTACTTTTTTCAAGACAAGCGACAATTCCGCAGGCATCATGTTCCTGCTTATGGAAATCTTTAAATAGGGAAGGGGTCCAGTTTTGTGACATTATTCATGGCTTTATCGGTTCACCGTTAAAGCCGTTTCACCTCCTATGATACTATTAGTTTATAAAACTACTTTTTTAAAACGAAATTTTTAACTCTTTATAAAGGGTAAAAGAAAAAAGATTCAAATAAAGAAATAATAAGCTAATATTATCACAAGAATTTTCAGAAATCAAATAAATATACATTATTTTGGATAAAAAAGTGCGCTAAAAAATATGCAAATTGAGGAATAAATAGGTTGGTGTAAACGTTTTCATTCGCATTTTTAAAATAAAGGGGGAATGTTTTCCACTCCCCCTTGTGCATAAAATATGCATAATTATTCGTCTCTAAGTGAAGAAAATGCATTTCTTACCGCGTGTAATGTGGCTTCGATGTCTTCTTCTGTATGAGCAATGGTTAAGAACCAAGCTTCATATTTTGAAGGGGCAAGATTAATTCCTTGATGAAGCATAAGTTTGAAAAACTTTCCAAACATTTGACCATCAGTATTTTCTGCCTGCTCATAATTTTCTATTTTTTCATTCGTAAAATAAACAGTTAAAGCGCCCTTCAAACGGTTAATGGTTATTTCAATACCATTCTCCTTGGCAGCTTCCAAAATTCCTTCTTCGAGCATAGCCCCTAATCGATCTAAATACTCATACACTCCATCTTGCTTTAAGACTTCAAGGCAGGCAATTCCTGAGAGCATTGATGCCGGGTTTCCAGCCATCGTGCCCGCTTGGTAGGCAGTGCCGAGCGGTGCGACCTTCTCCATAATTTCTTTACGACCGCCGTATGCTCCAATTGGAAGACCGCCGCCGATAATTTTTCCTAATGCGGTTAGATCAGGCTGCACCCCTAATAAATCCTGTGCTCCTCCATACATAAAACGAAAGGCTGTTATGACTTCATCATAGATAACCAGTGCCCCTGATTCATGGGTAAGGTCATTGACTTGTTGCAGGAAGCCAGGCTTCGGTTCAACAATCCCAAAGTTTCCGACGATTGGTTCAACTAATACAGCAGCAACCTGATCGCCCCATTTTTCTAATGCTTGTTTAAATGGTTCAATATCATTGAAAGGAACCGTGATTACTTCTTGGGCAATGCTCTTTGGCACACCAGCAGAATCCGGTGTCCCCAGAGTAGATGGACCTGAACCGGCCGCAACGAGCACAAGGTCTGAATGCCCATGATAACAGCCGGCAAATTTAATGATTTTATCACGTCCTGTGTGGGCGCGGGCAACACGAATGGTAGACATGACGGCCTCTGTTCCCGAGTTAACAAATCGAACTTTATCTAAGGATGGTATGGCTTCTTTTAACATTTTGGCAAATTTAACCTCATGAGGAGTGGGAGTTCCATAAAGAACTCCCGTCTCTGCAGCACGTTTAATGGCTTGGGTAATATGCGGGTGGGCATGGCCTGTAATAATTGGACCATAAGCCGCAAGAAAATCGATATATTGGTTGCCGTCGACGTCCCAAAAATAAGCGCCTTGACCTCGTTCCATAACCACCGGGGAACCCCCGCCAACTGCCTTGTAAGACCTTGAAGGGCTGTTAACTCCGCCTACAATGTGTTCTAATGCTTCATTATGTAATCTTTCTGAATTTGAAAATTGCACAATCTTTCCTCCTTCATTTACGTATCTCTCTATTTTATCACTTTTTATGTTGAGTTCTATCTGTTTTATATTTTAGAAAATTTGTTGAAATACAGGATTGTTGTTTAATCAATATTATTTGGCTAAACTAATTCTCTAGGGCAATGTATCAGGAGGACGCAAAATGGAAAATGTAATTCAAGTTAAAAATTTACGAAAAGAGTTTAAAGCCTATTCTAGCCGTTCAGGTTTAAAGGGTGCATTTCGGGATTTATTTACCCGTAATTATAAAGTTTTACCTGCTGTGAATGATATTAATTTTTCAGTCAAAAAAGGGGAGATGGTGGGCTACATTGGTGAAAATGGGGCAGGTAAATCGACCACTATTAAAATGCTGACGGGGATATTAACCCCGACATCCGGTGAAATCATTGTTAACGGGATGAATCCGCATAAGGAACGGGAACGATTTGTGCAGACAATTGGCGTTGTTTTTGGGCAGCGTTCGCAATTATGGTGGGATATTGCTGTGCAGGAGTCATTCCGCTTGTTGAAAAAAGTTTATAAAGTATCTGACGAACAGTACGACCAGCATATGAACCATGTCATTAAAACATTGGATATTGAACCACTTTTAGACAAGCCAGTAAGAAAGTTATCACTCGGTCAAAGAATGCGCTGTGAACTTGCTGCCGCTTTAATTCACAACCCTCCGTTACTATTCTTAGATGAACCAACCATCGGATTAGATGTCCTGGTAAAGTTGAAAATTCGGGAGTTCTTGAAAGAAATTAATGAAAAATATAACACTACGATTCTACTGACCACTCATGACCTCTCGGATATTGAGGCATTGTGTGAGCGTGTTGTAATGCTGGATGAAGGAAACATCATTTATGACGGAGGATTAAGGGAGTTAAAAGAAAAATGGGGCGACCAGAAAGAATTGCAATTCCAATTTCTTGAGGCAGTCGATATTCCTGCAGTAAAAAAAGTAACCAGCGGACTTCCGGTGGTGTGGGAGATAGAGGAGAAGGACCAGATTTTTACTGCGACAGTAGAGGATCGTGATGAATTAATTTCACAGGTTATCGCCCAAGTCGTTGCAGCATTCAAAATTAAAGATGTAAAAATAAATGAAACTTCGACAGAAGAAATTATTCGAAATATCTATGAAAAGGGTGCTGTGGAAGTTGGATAAATATTTAGAAATGATTAGAATCCGTTTTTTAATGATGCTGGCATACCGGACTAATTATTATACAGGAATTCTCATTTATAGTATTAATATTGGTGCTTATTATTTTCTTTGGACGGCTATTTATGGTGGAAAAGAACAGATCCAAGGGCTTTCGGTTGTCCAAATGACTACCTATGTAGCGGTTTCCTGGATGGCAAGAGCCTTTTATTTTAATAATCTTGACCGGGAGATGGCTCAAGAAATTATGGAAGGAAAAGTCGCGATTGAACTTATCAGGCCCTACAATTATTTAGGAATGAAAACGATGCAGGGTTTAGGGGAAGGGATCTTTAGACTGTTCTTCTTTTCAGCTCCTGGACTTATTATCGTGTATTTTATTTTCCCGATTCAATTCACTTGGGATTTAAGTGTATGGGGGTTATTTGCTATTTCTATTATGTTGAGCTTTTTTATTAATACTGAGCTGAATTTATTAACGGGTATTACCACTTTCTTCTTATATAATAATGCTGGATTAATTCGTGCGAAGCGAGTGGTGATTGACTTGTTTTCGGGGCTTCTTCTGCCAATTAGTTTTTTTCCTGGATGGGCGCAATCTATAATGGGCTTTCTGCCTTTCCAAGGAATTAGTTATGCGCCAAGTATGATTTTCACCAAAGGGTTTTCACATGATCAAGCGATAGCTGCTATCGGCCAGCAATTTATTTGGGTAATCATCTTAATGCTGCCAATTTATTTACTTTGGCATCTAGCGAAAAAACAGTTGATTATTCAAGGGGGGTAATCTGTGTTCTATTTATCGATGTTTTTTCAATATCTATCACAGTATTTAAAAACGAGATTCCAATACCGAGCTGACGTGTTTGTTGAGTTTTTCTCCGACTTGCTCTCGCAAGCCATTAACCTTATTTTTATTTTAGTTGTATTTGGGCACACTCATTTACTGCACGGGTGGAACAGGGATGAAATTATTTTCATCTATGGATTTTTCTTAGTCCCATTTGCGGTTTTTTCAGCCTTTTTTAATATTTGGGATTTTAACGAGCGTTACATTGTAAAGGGAGAATTGGACCGAATTTTAACACGGCCTATCCACAGTTTATTTCAAATCATTTTAGAAAGACTTGAACTTGAATCACTGTTAGGGGCCATTACAGGACTTGCCGTTATGTTCTATGCCGGCAGCAGGCTTCATTTAGACATAGATTGGTATGACCCGATTATGTTTATAGTTTTTGTCGTAGGTGGAGCACTAGTATATGGCGGTATCTTTATATTGCTTGCTTGTATTAGCTTTTGGGCCGATGCACGGACGTCGCTGATGCCGATGATGTATAATATCAGCAATTACGGCAGATACCCGGTGAATATCTATAATCAATTGATTCGCTTTATTTTAACATGGATCTTACCATTTGCTTTTGTAGGTATTTACCCTGCAGCCTTTTTCCTTGAAAAACAAGAATGGTACTGGTATTCCTTTTTAACGCCGTTTATTGGGGTTATTTTCTTTATTTTATCAGTGATTGTTTGGAATCAAGGTGTTAAAAAATATCGAGGTGCAGGGAATTAAATTAAGCATTAAACTCTGATGATTGTCCAGTTCCAGCGCCTAGGGGATCGGGGTCATAAGCCAATCCGTCAAGAAGGCTTGTCTTATGCCTGTCGCCCCTGATCAATGCGCTTCCGCTTTAATATTCCGGGCTAACGCCTGGTTTTTGCTATTTAATCGTCCAAGCCTGCATAGGAATAGAGTAGCGCGTATTCTAATAGGGGTGGTTTCGGTGTTCTATTTCTTACTCCCGGTTGTCATATTTTGCATTTTTATGAGTCTGCGAACATTATTTATTCCTAACACGCTTAGAGGGAAATTTGCTTCGGTTGAGAATTTTTTATATTTAGGAGCTGTCTATTTAACAATCATCCTAGGTTTTGGCATGATCTACATTCTGTTTAATTTAATTGGTATGCCGCTGCTGCGTGAAGTAAATCATCCCCATCATAATATTTTTGAATCAAGCTTTTATTTTAGTGCGATGACGCTTTTTTCAGTAGGCAACGGCGATGTCCTCCCGCAAGGATTAGGGAGGATGGTTGCTGTTATTGAGGCATTAATTGGCTATACATTGCCAGCGGCGTTTGTAGCTAGAGTGGTGCTAAATAGTGAAAAGTAACCTCATTTATAGTGATATAGTTGTGTTATTAGGTGAGTTTGGTTACGCTTAGAATAAATAAGAGTACCAAACGGCACTTAAACAATGATTACTAAGCGAAGGAAGAGGTTAAAAATGACAATTGAAATTGGCGTACAGGCACCTGATTTTGAATTAAGGGCAACAAATGGAGAAAATGTTAGCTTAGCAGATTTTAGAGGGAAAAATATTGTGTTATATTTCTATCCGAAGGACATGACTCCTGGGTGCACCACACAGGCATGTGATTTTCGTGATTACCATCAAAACTTTACTGAATTAGATTGCGTGATTTTAGGAGTCAGCCCAGACTCTCAAGTGAAGCACGAAAAATTTATCGAAAAGTACAATCTGCCTTTTTTACTGTTAGTTGATGAAGAACATAAAGTATCAGAAACGTATGAGGTTTGGAAACTGAAGAAAAACTTTGGAAAAGAGTATATGGGAATTGAACGGTCGACGTTTGTGATTGATAAGGAAGGTAAGCTAGTAAAAGAGTGGCGTAAGGTAAAAGTACAAGGGCATGTCGAAGAAGCATTGCAGTATGTAAAAGAGAATTTAGTCTAATCCATACAAAGTATAGCATTCTGATTAATTAAAAAGGATGGGTCACGGGTTAAGTGCACATCCTTTTTTGTTTATTTAAATTTCTATAATAATCGGGAGAATCATTGGCTTTCGCTTGGTTTGAGTAAATAAATATTGCCCAACTGACTTTTTAATGTTTTGTTTCATAACATTCCATTGGCGAATATTTTCGGCGTGCATGTCATTGACAGACTTTGTAACGAGGCGGTTAACTTCTTTGAGCATTTCATCCGAGTCTCGTGCATAAACAAACCCGCGAGTAATAGTATCTGGCCCTGAAATGATCTTTCGGTCGCCTTTGCTAATTGTAATGACAATAACAAGCATTCCATCTTCAGACAGCTGCTTTCTGTCGCGTAGTACAATGTCGCCGACATCGCCTACACCAATACCATCTACATATGTATCCCCGGATGGAACGGAACGGGTCTGACGGGCAGTTCCATTTTTGATATCGACGACGTCTCCATTTTTAATAATAAATGTATTGCCTTTTTCCACCCCAACGGATTCACCTAACATCCGATGATGGTGCAGCATCCGGTATTCACCATGGATGGGGATGAAATAGGTAGGTTTCATTAAAGTCAGCATAAGCTTTAGGTCTTCCTGATAGCCGTGACCGGACACATGCATGCCGGTTGTACTGCCGGAACCGTAAATTACTTTAGCCCCGATTTGAAATAAATTGTCTATGATTTTAGAAACATCTTTTTCGTTTCCGGGGATTGGGGATGCAGCTAATATCACCGTATCTCCAGGGTAAATCGCGACATCACGGAAGTTTCCGCTAGCTAATCGGGATAAGGCTGCCATTGGTTCCCCTTGACTGCCTGTACAAAGGATTGCAACCTTTTCAGCCGGCAGTTTATCCACCTCGCTGGCATCGATTAACATACCTTCTGGAACATTTAAATAACCGCGTTCGATGGCGACATTAACAACGTTAACCATACTGCGGCCAAGCAAGGCTAGTTTCCGATTAGTCCTTAACGCGGACTCAACCACTTGCTGAACCCGATTGACATTCGAGGCGAATGTAGAGATGAAAATCTTCCCTCTAGCTTTTATGAAGGCTTCGTCCATATGGGAACCTACCATTTGCTCAGAAGGCGTGAGCCCTTTACGCTCTGCATTGGTACTTTCAGAAATTAAAACTAAGACACCTTGCTGGCCGATTTCTGCCATTTTATGTATATCGGCATATTGGTTATTGGCAGGTGTTAAATCGAATTTAAAATCACCAGTGTGAACCACATTCCCTTCAGGTGTATGAAAGACAATTCCAAGGCAGTCTGGTATGCTATGGCTTACTTTAAAAAAGGAAATCTCAACCGATCCGAATTCCAATCTTGAATTGGAGTCAATCGTAATGAGTTTGGAATCTCCTCTTAGCCTATGTTCATCGATTTTTAATTCAATTAATCCAAGCGTAAATCGGGTGGCGTAAATTGGTACGTTTAATTTTCTTAAGAAATAGGGAATGCCGCCAATATGGTCCTCGTGACCATGGGTGACAATTAAGGCCCTGATTTTGTCCTGATTCTCCTCTAGATAAGTAATGTCAGGAATAATTAAATCAATTCCCAGTAAGCTTTCATCTGGGAATTTCCCGCCACAGTCGATGATGAAAATATCGTCTTCATACTGAACAACATACATGTTTTTTCCGATTTCATTAATGCCGCCAAGTGCGAATATCGATAAGGCGTTTTCTGTGTATTTCATCTTTTTCCTCCCATCTAACTAAATATTTCTTATTATTCCTTTTTGTAATTCTTTGATGCAGGGGAAAAAGTACACGATCTTAACCTTTTTATATTTTTGGACATGAGTTATGAATTCTTTCATAAAATGAGGAATGAAATCTACATACTTTAAAGCCTATTTTCACGAGAAAAGGCATTTGTCCAATGCAAGAAAGCATAAATTGAATATCATTTTATTAGGGCATACCTCCTCAGATAAAATCATTTGGGTCCATAGTGACCCTTTTTTTTTATGAAAATGAATATCATGATTACAACTTTTCTAAATATAAGTAAAGGTGTTAAGATGAAGAAAACAGCCCCACCTAAATACATAAGGATTTGATTAATTAATTTTGCTAATGGAGGTAAGTAAATGAAAATATATACCAAAACAGGTGATAAAGGTACGACGTCCCTAATTTATGGCCAAAGGGTAGCGAAAAATGATTTACGGGTCGAGGCGTATGGAACCTGCGATGAAACAAACTCTATGATTGGTCTTGCCTTAAGTTACTTAAAAAATGAAAATTTTCAAGGGAAAGAAATAATTGAAAATGTATATCATAAAATACAAACAAACCTTTTTCATGTCGGAGCGGAATTGGCTACACCAACAGGGAAGGAAGTTAAGTGGAAGCTTGCGCCTTCAGATATCGAACTATTAGAAAAACAGATTGATGACTGGGATACTACCCTGCCGGGACTAACGAATTTCATCCTGCCTGGAGGACATCCGGCGGGTGCTTCCCTCCATGTGGCTCGAACAATTGTACGGAGAGCTGAACGTTGTGCGGTTTCATTAGGGGAAGAAGTTAATCCACTGGTCTTAGCCTATTTAAACCGGCTTTCCGACCTTTTGTTTGTAACAGCCAGATATGTCAATTATCAATTAGGGCAGAATGAACAAACCTTACATGGTAATAGTTAGTAACAAATAGTGTTTATTAGATTACAATATTGACAAAAGTACAAAAGACCTAGTAAAATTAATTATAACAATTATAATCTAATAATATTTTTTAGAAAGAAGGTGCATGGCGATGAATCAGTTAAAAGAAGCGTTGGATACCCTGAAGGATACGGGTGTGAGAATTACTCCGCAACGTCATGCGATACTTGAATATTTAATAAACTCGATGTCACATCCTACAGCAGATGAAATTTATAAAGCCCTTGAAGGAAAATTTCCTAATATGAGTGTGGCAACTGTTTACAATAATTTACGGGTATTTCGTGAAGTTGGACTTGTTAAGGAATTAACCTATGGGGATGCATCCGCACGCTTTGATTTTGTAACCTCCCATCATTACCATGTGATTTGTCAAAACTGTGGTAAAATTGTTGATTTCCATTATCCAGGTCTAGATGAGGTAGAACATTTAGCTTCGCATGTAACAGGCTTTAAAGTTGATAATCATCGTATGGAGATTTACGGATCTTGTCCTGAATGTGTTAGTAAAGAAGTGCATTAATAATTAATTGAATGTTTGTTTTTTCTAAAAAAGAGGATGACTAAAACCATTTGGTATTAACCAATGGGTTTTAGTCATCCTCTTTTTATTTGTTTTCTTTTTTATGATTATAGGATTCATCAAATTGTTTTCCTTCAAGACCAGGATCTAATGTTAATGGTTCGCGGCAGTGCATACACATATCCACCCGGCCAAGCATCTTAGTTGGTTTTCCGCAGCTAGGGCACTTCACTTGAACCGTTTTGGTTGATAGCATTCCAATCCAAAAATAAACGACAGTACTCGCAATAATAAAAAGTAGCCCTAAAAGCATAAAGATGGTCATAATAACTGGTGAAGTCCTAAAATAAATACCGATATACATTACAATAAAACCAATAAAGATTAAGGATAATGCAAAAGTACGTATTTTATTTATCTTATTCGAATATTTTGCCATGTTTCACCCTCCTAGACAAACTATACCATAATTATTTTGTAAGAAAAAATACAAAGAATGTCGAAATTTGTCTTTTAGGAAAGAAGGAAATTAGATTCCACTGTCGAACATATAATGCTACCTGAATAAAATGGAGGAATGATGAATGGAAGACATCCTTCGGCCTATTTATCAAGAAAGGGCGAGTCAATCCAATACACTAGGAGTTTTGTTGGTCGAAAAAAAACGTAAATCAAGTCATATTACTGATTCATTTGATGTTGTTTTATTGATAATTGTAAAAGAGGCTGACCAGTCATTATTTATTAAACATTATACCTACGGTGACAAAAAGGCAGCTATGCATGTCGTGTCAGAATCTCAGCTTCAGGAATGGCTCTTATTGGGCACGAACCGAAAGATATTTGAATGGATTCATGAAGCCAAAATTTTGTTTGATCGTAATGAGTACGTCATGAATTTAAAAACGGAGCTCCGGGATTTTCCTTTTAATGGACGAAAAATTAAAATGGGTTTAGAGTTTGCTAAATTAATACGGCGCTATGTAGATGGTAAAGCGTTATTTGAGAGCGGTCAATTTTTAGATGCCTATAACTATGTAGTGCATTCCTTACATCATTTAGCGCGATTGGCTGTAATTGAAAATGGTCTCCATCCTGAACTTACGGTTTGGCATCAGGTAAAACAAATAGAGCCAGAAATTTATAAATTATATGTTGAGCTAGTGAATAGTGAAGAAACATTAGAAAAAAGACTGGAGCTTTTGTTCTTGGCCAGCGAGTTTCTGATTCATTCCAGAACAAGTATTGGTACTTCTCATTTATTGGATGTCCTACGCGGGAAGGAATACTGGCTGTTTAATGAAATTATGAACGAGAAAGAATTAATCCCTTATTCTGTAGATTTAGCAGTGCTCATTGAATATTTAATTGAAAAACATTTAATAGAAGTAGCCAATATAGAAACCAAAGGTAATGGTGTCTTTCATAGATGTTATCGCGTTTCATAATTATTTTTAAAAAATAATAAAAGGTATTGACCTTTATAAAAATACTTGGTATATTAATAACCGTCGCTGCGAAACATTCTTAAAAAGTTTTCGTAAGTGACGGTTAAAAAACAAAAAAGTGTTGACACTAAAGTGATGATGTGTTAAATTAATAAAGTCGCTTGTGAATGACATGAA